>JBJEBV010000092.1:0-36735 GCA_051870395.1 Candidatus Cryptobacteroides sp.
GCCCGCATTCCTTCAGGACCCTTCGGGAATCTTTCCTGGTGCGGCACCATATATCCCTTCTCATCCCTATACCCGAAAAAGCCGTCGTCAATGTTGACGTACTGATAGCCGGCGTCCTTCAGCCCTTTCTCCACCAGCAGGTCAGCCTGATGGGTAATTATGGAGTCGGAGATATCCACCATGTATGCATTCCAGGAACTCCATCCCATGAGCGGAGGTTTCACTCCCTGCGGCTTTTCACTGCATGCTGCGACGAGGATGACTGCAGCTGCGGCGAAGATTGAGGAAAAATGTCTCATATTGATTTTCGTTTTAGTTGATTTCGGCGTTATTATACAAATATAGTTTTATTTCCTGACGTTTCGGCTATAAAAATGAAAATCTTGCATAATCCCTGCATAATTGGTAACTTTGCGCCCGTTATAATAAGGAAAACAAAGCAGTATGAAGAAAATCGTCTTTGCAACGGGCAATAGCGGAAAACTGCGTGAAGCATCTGAAATTCTTGGCGGGGCATTTGAGCTCGTTACCCCCGCACAGTCCGGAATCATTGAGGATATCCCGGAGAACGGCACCTCTCTTCGTGCCAATTCATTGCAGAAAGCACAGTACATCTATGACCATACCGGAGGGGCGGACTGTTTCGCCGACGACACCGGCCTGGAGGTTGAAATCCTCGGAGGTGCTCCGGGCGTATATTCGGCACGTTACGCCGGTTCTTCCAAGAGTCCTGATGCCAATATTGACAAACTTCTCCGCGAGATGGAACTTCAGGAGGCAGAGGCCTCTTTCGCCAGGGAGTTCGGCATTGACACACCCCACGCTACCCGCAGGGCAAGGTTCAGGACAGTGGTGACATTGATTCTTGGCGGCGAGAAACATTTCTTCGAAGGCGTGATGGAGGGGCGTATCACCAGGGTCAGGGCCGGCAACGGTGGTTTCGGCTACGACCCGGTATTCATTGCGGACGAGTATCCGGACAGGACAGTCGCCGAGCTGGACGATGATGCCAAGAATGCCATCTCTCACCGCGGCAAGGCTCTCAGGGCAATGGCTGGGTTCCTGAATTCCCATTCTGCCTGATCTAGCTGTAATACAATGACATACGATGACCGCATCATAGTCCTGAACACGACCAGGGTGAAGGAAAACTCAATCGTGCTGCACACGATTTCCAGGACTTATGGGCGGCGGTCTTTTCTTGTGCGTGTAGGCAAGAATGCCGGGATGTCCTATTTCTTGCCGCTGAATCTTCTTGAAGTCTCGGTTACCGAGAATCCGAAATCCGATCTCTGGTACGCCAGGGTAGTTTCCGCCGAGGCCCCTTTGAACTCTATACGTGACAATATATATAAGAATACCATCTCCCTCTTCATGGCGGAGGTGCTGTTCCGCATTGTCAAGCAGGGCAATGCCGAGGATGGCCTGTATGACTGGTGCCGGCGGCAGATTCTGACCCTGGATGCATTGGAAACGGATTTCAGCAATTTCCATATCCGCTTCCTGCTTGAGCTGGCAGTAGCATTGGGCTTCCGTCCCCAGGTCAATGACATTCTCCCGTTCACCGGGGAGTATCAGTCTGTAATCGAGTCGTTCATGACCTCTTCCCTGGCCGAATCAATGCTTATTCCCCTGTCCGGCCAGGTTCGCAACGACCTGGCCTCCTCCCTCATCCGCTATCTGGAGTTCCATACCGAGTCCACCATCAATATCCGCTCCCTGGCAGTGCTGAGGGAATTGTTCGGGTGATTCGGTTATGTCCGGAGATGCACTGGCTATCAGCGTGATGTGTATAAAATTGCAGAAAATATTATATTTTATTTCCGATTGTTGCATAAAGTATGTATCTTTGTCGTTGACCAATGATAGGAAGCGCCTAACATTTTTCTTGCATATTTTGCCCACTCGTTTTCAGTTTGGCACAAGTTATGCAGATGATGCGAAAGTGAATAATATTATTGGTTGGTTATTATAATGGTTAGTTAGTAGTGTTTAACTGTGTCACGCCTCCATGTCGGATGTGAATCCCGCAAAAAGGTGATGATGCGAATCTACGGGAGGGAGGCCGGTTCTCGGCTTCCCTTCTTTGCGTTTTGCATTGTCTTCCAGCCGTGCATTCGCATTGATTTTCAGTTTTTTATTGTCATTTCGAAAATAATGATTAAATTTGCAGTCCCCCAAAAGTGGGGGAAAGAACATAAATTAAAGATTTACAATCATTTATGCCAACAATTCAACAATTAGTTCGCAAAGGACGCGAGGTTATTGCTGTGAAGAGCAAGTCTCGTGCGCTGGATGCTTGCCCTCAGAAAAGAGGCGTTTGTGTTCGTGTTTACACGACTACACCTAAGAAACCTAACTCAGCGATGCGTAAGGTTGCCCGTGTACGTCTCACAAATGCCAAAGAGGTCAACGCATACATCCCGGGCGAGGGTCACAACCTCCAGGAGCACTCAATCGTGCTCGTTAGAGGTGGTCGTGTGAAGGACCTCCCTGGTGTACGTTACCACATCCTTAGAGGAGCTTTGGATACCGCTGGCGTAGAAGGAAGGACACAGTCCCGTTCTCTCTACGGTGCCAAGAGGCCAAAGAAATCTAAGAAGTAATTTTTTACCATTTTTCACTTTAATTTTTCACAACAATGAGAAAATCGAAGCCTAGAAAGAGGATTCTACTTCCTGATCCTAAGTTTCACGATGCGAATGTTACCCGTTTCGTGAATAACCTTATGTTGCAGGGGAAGAAGAGTATCGCGTATTCTATTTTTTACGATGCCATTGACATGGTAGGCGAGAAGATGAAAGATTCTGACAAGGCTCCTCTAGATATTTGGAGGAAAGCTCTCGAGAATGTCACCCCGCAGGTCGAGGTGAAGAGCCGCAGGGTCGGCGGAGCTAACTTCCAGGTGCCTACTGAGTTGAGACCGGAAAGGAAGATTTCCGTTTCCATGAAGAACCTTATTCTTTACGCCCGCAAGCGTTCCGGCCACTCAATGGCAGAAAAACTTTGTGCAGAGATCATCGCCGCCTACAACAATGAGGGTGGCGCCTTCAAGAGGAAGGAGGATATGCACAAGATGGCTGAGGCCAACAAGGCATTTGCACATTTCCGTTTCTAATCCGGTTGACGAATGGCAAAGAGAGATCTTAAATTCACAAGGAACATCGGCATTATGGCACACATTGATGCCGGTAAGACTACTACCTCCGAGCGTATCCTCTATTACACTGGTAAGATCCACAAGATCGGAGAGGTACACGACGGCGGCGCCACTATGGACTGGATGGTTCAGGAGCAGGAGAGAGGTATCACCATCACTTCTGCTGCCACCACCGCATTCTGGCATTACGGCAACGATGTATATCAGCTGAATCTCATCGATACTCCAGGCCACGTGGACTTCACCGTCGAGGTGGAGCGTTCACTCCGTGTGCTTGACGGTACGATTGCTACATTCGATGCTGTAGGCCGTGTACAGCCGCAGTCTGAGACCGTTTGGCGTCAGGCTGACAAATTCGGCGTGCCGAAAATTGCTTACGTCAACAAGATGGACCGTGTCGGAGCCGACTTCTTCGCATGCGTCCAGGATATCAAGGACAAACTCGGTGCAACTGCCGTTCCTATCAGCATTCCGATTGGTGCTGAGGACAAATTCATAGGTATCATTGACCTTATCGACAGGAAGGCCATCGAGTACATCGCAGATGACACCAAGGTCAACAATTTCCGTGAGATTCCTATTCCTGAGAATCTTGCAGGCGAGGTTGAACTCTGGAGAGACAGGCTCGTCGAGGCTGCCGCAGAGTGCGATGAGACCTTGATGGAGAAATATTTCGAGGATCCTGAGTCCCTGACCAGGGATGAAATCATTGCAGCTATCCGCAAGGGTACCATCGCAATGAAGATTGTTCCTGCCACCTGCGGTTCTTCATACAAGGACAAGGGTGTTCAGTTCCTCATTGACGCCGTTGTGCGTTATCTGCCTTCACCGCTTGACATCGGTGCCGTAAAGGCAACTGACGTGAAGACTGGTGAGGAGACTTCAGTGAAGCCTTCTGCTTCCGAGCCTTTCGCAGGTCTTGTGTTCAAGATTGCTACCGATCCGTTCGTAGGCCGTCTCGCATACGTGAGAGCTTACTCCGGACATCTTGATGCTGGTACATACGTGCTCAATACACGTACCGGCAAGAAGGAGAGGGTAGCACGCCTGTACCAGATGCACTCCAACCACCAGAACCCTATCGAGTTCGTTGAGGCCGGCGACATCTGCGCAGCCGTTGGTTTCAAGGATCTCCGTACCGGTGATACTATCTGCGCCGAGGATCATCCTGTGACCCTCGAGGCAATGGAGTTCCCGGATCCGGTTATCGGAATCGCCGTGGAGCCTAAGACCCAGAAGGATCTCGAGAAGCTCGGTGTTGCTCTTGGAAAACTTGCTGAGGAGGACCCTACCTTCACAGTCAAGTCAGACCACGAGACCGGCCAGACCGTCATCAGCGGTATGGGTGAGCTTCACCTCGACATCATCGTTGACCGTCTCCGCCGCGAGTTCGGTGTAGAGATCAACCAGGGTGCTCCTCAGGTTAACTACAAGGAGGCAATTACTACTACCGTCCAGCATCGTGAAGTATTCAAGAAGCAGACTGGTGGTCGTGGTAAGTTCGCCGACATCATCGTTGAGATTGGACCTGCAGACGAGGGTCACACCGGACTTCAGTTCGATAACCAGGTCAAGGGTGGTAACATTCCTAAGGAGTACATCCCTTGCATCCAGAAAGGTTTCGAGACTGCAATGGCCAATGGTGTCCTCGCAGGATACGAGGTTCCTTCACTCAAAGTCACCGTGCTTGACGGTTCATTCCACCCTGTGGACTCTGACCAGCTCTCATTCGAGATCTGCGCCCGCATGGCATTCCGTCACGCCTGCCCTAAGGCTCACCCGGTTCTCCTCGAGCCTATCATGAGTCTTGAGGTTGTAACTCCGGAGGACTATATGGGAGACATCGTAGGCGACCTTAACCGTCGCAGGGGCCAGATTAACGCTATGGATTCCACTGCCAATGGCGCAAGAATCGTCAAGGCGTTCGTTCCGCTCTCTGAGCAGTTCGGTTATGTCACTGTTCTCAGAACCCTTTCTTCAGGCCGTGCTACCAGCACAATGAGCTTCGACCACTATTCAGAGGTTCCGGCTAACCTGGCCAAGGAGGTTATCGAGAAGAGCGGCTACAAGGCCAGCGATGACGAATAATTATTAACAACGGTAAAAAGATTATTGATATGAGTCAGAAAATCAGAATAAAACTCAAATCATTCGATCATATGCTGCTTGACAAGTCAGCAAAGAAAATCGCCGACACAGTGTCAGCTACCGGTGCCAAGGTTTGCGGTCCGATTCCTCTTCCTACAAGCACCAAGATCTTCACTGTGAACCGTTCTACCTTCGTAAACAAGAAGTCCCGCGAGCAGTTCCAGCTCAGTTCTTACTGCAGGCTTCTTGATATAGATGAGTCCAATGCCAAGACAGTGGATTCTCTTATGAAGCTCGAACTTCCTTCCGGCGTTGAGGTCGAAATCAAGGTCTGATAAGATCAGCGCATCCCGGTGGTGCTGATTTGCATTACTCGGGATAAATATCTATATTTGCATAACCGGAATTTTCCGGTTTTGCAAATTTGGTCCCATAGCTCAGTTGGTTAGTAGCATCTGACTCATAATCAGAGGGTCACAGGTTCAAGCCCTGTTGGGACCACAAAAGCCCGCGGAAAACCGCGGGCTTTTGTGTCCTCAACAGGGCTTTGCGATGCTGTAGCATCGCTATGTCGAACCCCCAGTCCTCCGGACAGCCCCTATGGGGCACGGGGAAAGGTTTCCCCGGAACCCCTTCTGTCGCTACGCTCCTTAAAAGCGGAATAACTAGCCCCTAACACCCCCGGACTTCGTCTGCGGCGCAGAAGCGTCGTTTGCCGCGGTTTTCCGCGGGCTTTTGTGTCCTCAGGATATTACAATTCGGTTTTCCAGAGACCGTGCAGATTGCAGTACTCATAGACGGCAAGGACCGGGCGGTCGCATTTGAGCACGGCCAATGGCTTGTCTTTCAGGTCAATGCGGATACCTCCATCGGCTGTCTCCAGGTAGATGAATGCAATGTGATGTTCCGGGAGCATTGGATGAGGTGCGCTTCCGACCTCGACCAGCAGTCCTCCGTCATCCATCTTCGTTACTACTGGAACGTGCTTCTCCAGGCTGGCATCCGTCGTGCCTGGAACCAATTCTTCCATTTTCTCCCCGCAGCAGACCACAGGGACATTGGAGTCCACGAATTTTACGATTACATTGCCGCAATGACGGCATCTGAAGAACTTTACTGACATAGTTGCCTCCTTTTTTGGAATTGATGAAATGTTGGGCCAATCGCCCGGGCATTGGGCAGGTTATCTGAATTCCTGTTTTCGAAAGCGGGAATTTCAGTCTGCCCCGTATAAGTAATCTGAAGCAAGTTGTTTATTTTAGATTACTAAAACATTTTACAAAACAGATGCCCTTGTATCATATTCCGGATAAAATCACTATTTTTGTCTCCTGCCCGGACAAACTTTTTCGGAACCCCCGGGTTTACTAACCAGAGCGGCTTAAAAACCGCAGTTCAAACCAACATTGAAATGGACGTCAATAATTTGCATAAGGCCCATCCCTGGCACGGAATCGACCTTGGAGACAATGCTCCTGAAGAAGTCAGGGCATTCATTGAAATCGTGCCTACTGATACCGTAAAATACGAAGTGGACAAGGCTTCCGGATATCTTTCATTAGACAGGCCGCAGAAATTCTCCAACATTGTCCCTTCCCTCTACGGCTTCCTCCCGAAGACTTATTGCGCAGCCAATATGGCCGAACTCACCAACAAGGCATTGGCTCGCATGGATATTGAGGGTGACGGTGACCCGCTCGATATCTGTGTCCTGACAGAGAAAGATGTGACTCACGGCGATGTCATCGTGAGGGCAAGGCCGATTGGCGGACTCCGGCTTCTGGATCACAACCAGGCCGACGACAAAATCATTGCCGTCCTGAAAAATGATGCCGTTTATGGTGACATCAAGGACATTGATGAACTTCCGGTACAGATTGTCCGCCGCCTGATCCATTATTTCACGACCTACAAGGACATCCCCGGAGAGAATACGCAGAGGATGAAGTTTATAAGCATCTACGGCGCTGATGTTGCCCACGATGTCATTCTCAGGTCAATGAAGGACTACGATGAACTGGTTTCCAAGAGCTGATTCCAGCAAGCCGTCCGGAGTTGCACCAGGCCTTTATTAATCTTGCATAAATGGAAAACTTCAAGAAAATCCTAATTCTCGTGTGGCCTCATCCTGCACGGGCAGGAACAATGTCACCAGCGGGAATCCGATTTTCGAAGGTTGGTATGCCGACCCGGAGGCCGTAGTTCTCGATGGGGGAATACTGGATTTATCCGACCTACTCGCAGCAGTACAAGGACCAGCTCCATTTCGATGCGTTTTCGTCCAAGGACCTGGTGAACTGGACCAAGCACGAGAACATTATCACGAACAATGAGATAACTTGGCTCCATCAGTCCCTTTGGGCCCCTTCAGTAGTGAAGAAAGATGGCCGCTATTATCTTTTCTTCGGAGCCAATGACGTCCACGAGGGCGAGATTGGCGGAAATTGACAAGCTCGAATTCGCCCCCGACTGAACCATCCTCCCGGTCAAGATGACTTTTAGCGGGGTGGCGGCGCGCCCGTTGAGGTAGAGTTGCAGGATGTCTATGCGGGTTTTCTGCCTGGATATTTCACGTAATCATACTATTTTGTCCTGGATTGATATAGGGAAGAATTCCATTTAGGGGTATATTTGTGCTAAATTGATAACCAATAGTATTATCTACCAACACTAATCAATAACCTAAATGAATAAGTTCCAGGCTTTATTTGCATTGATCCTGGTAACCGCTCTTTCATTTTCCTGCGAAAAGGACAGGGATGCCGCTAAAGGTAGTTCCGGACAGTCAATAATGCAGGTACTCGAGGAAAGGGGTCACTATGGACAATTTATCAATGCCCTGCGGCTCAGTGGCTATGACAAACTTGTGGACGGCGGCGGTCTTGTGACTGTCTTCGCTCCGGATGATGCCGCTTTCGCCAAGTTCCTTTCAGGGAAATATTCTGCAACAGACGTTTCGGATGTTCCGGAGGAGGAACTCAAGGTGCTTATCGGCTACCATTTGATTCAGTTTGCCTATGAGCCGAAGGATTTCCTCGCATTCTCGCAGTCCTCTGATGATAGGTCGTCAAATGGCGGAGATGGCAGCAGTTACAAGTACAAGACTTACGGCAAATCCCCTGTAAAACTCTTCACTGATCCGAGAACAGGAAGGAAAGTCAACCTCTATTCGAGGGAGAAATTCCTGCCAGTCCTGTCTTCGAAACTCTTCAAGACCAGAGGGATAGCAGACCCGGAGGCGGATTACAGGAGATTCTTCCCTGATGTTGAATGGCGGGGCATTGACAATACACTGTATTCCGGCAATGCCTCTGTACTTGAAATGGGACTCCAGGCGGTAAATGGTTTCCTATACACGGTTGACAGGGTGCTTGAACCGCTTCCTACGATTTATGAGACTCTCTCCCGTGAGGATATGTCCGAGTACAGCATCATAAAGGATATGTTCGACAGAATTAACACTTACACTTACGATGCTTCCCTGACTAAGAACTATTCTCCAAATGGGGATTCTCTTTTCCTCTTCTATCATTGGACAGCGCCATCCAAGAATTCGGAGATTCCGGAGATTGCCTCGGAATGGACGTATCACAATGAGAATGGAGCCATTTTCGTCAATGATACCAAGTTCACCAACCTTTGTTTCTTCCCGAAGAACGAGGTGCTGGAGCCGTATCTCAAGGAGTATTTCAAGGAACTGGGAACATACGAAGCCAAAAATTTCCTTGACGTGATTCCGGACAATGCCATTTACCATTTCCTGAAATCCCACATTTACGGGTCACAGGAGATAATTTATCCTTCAGAACTGGACGGTTCTCCTGTTATCGGACCGAACGGAGAAAAATACCAACTTTCCTCCGATTCCGTGGATCCGCATTTCTGCGCCAACGGAATTATTTTCGGGACAGACAATGTGCTTGTGCCAGCAGTATTTACGCATCTGACGGAAACCATTTTCCGCGAACCGGACTTCGACTTTTATTCCAGGGCCTTCAATATCAAGAATATGTATCAGCAGACCGTGGATGACAACAACAAGTTTACCCTGTTTATCCAGGATGATGTCGATTTGAATGCAGAAGGATATATATCCGGTGTAAGTACTATGGCGAAAGGGTCATACACATTCAAGAGAGCGGGCAAGAATCTCAACGAGACCAACATCTCCGATTTGCTTATGTCTGAGTTCATGTACGGCATGCTCCCGGATATGGAGAACATCGCTGACCAGAGATATTTCGTATCCAAGGACAACAAGACATATTTCTATGTCAAGGACAAGGTCCTCTACGATGCTCTGGACATGGAAATACCTGTCCGCCGGAAGATAGAGGCAACCAACGGTCTCATAGTCCAGACTGGTCGCGTGATACCTGCCAGGAACGGTGCATTCTCCGCCTCCGCTTCCAAGACTGAATTCACCCAGTTCAGGAAACTGATGCAGAAGGCCGAGATCGGAAATGCGAGCGGAGGTCTTATCAATTCAATGGCCGGAATGTCCGATGCCATTGTATTCATTCCTGTCAATGAGGCGATTATTGATGCTACAGCCAAGGGCTATATCCCTTCAGATGTGGATACCCTCAGGATGTATATGAAGTATTATTTCGTGCAGCTCAAGAAGAATAAACTCGACAATTTCCTTCTTCCTGGTCTTGGCCCTGAAGGGATGACCGATGCGGCATTTACGGGAGAATTCATCACTATGTCCGACTATGTCGTGGAGGATGAAATGAAGAGGATGACCATATCCTGGAGCCCTGAAGCCGAGGCCGTAAGGCATCTTACAATCGGCGACGGTCACGGCAATTTCATTGACACTGTGGATGACAGGATTGAACTCAGGACCAATTCGGCAGTATATGCCATAGAGACCTGTTTCGACTACAGGGAGATATTCAGAAAGAGTGAGAGTGCCAACAATTAAACCGGAAGACTATGATTAGAAAGATATCTACAGCAGTATTGCTTGCCGTCTCGCTCTTCATCTCGACGAACAGGTTACAGGCTCAGGAAACGACGACTATCCATGGTATTGTCAAGGATGAATTCGGACCGCTCCCCGGAGCTACTGTTTATCTTGTCAATGCCGATGACCGTATCCTAAACGGTATGACTACCGGCGTTTCCGGAGAATATGTGCTTGACGTTCCGAGGAACAGGGCCAATCTTACCTTCGTCTGTGCCTTCGTGGGCTATGTCACGCAGAAAATCCCATATACGGGACAGAAAGAGATCAATGTTACATTGCGGGAGGAGACCACATCTCTCCGTTCAGCCATAGTGGATGCCAAGGCTACCAGCAAGGACTATATGGGAGTAGCCAAGGAGAACAATGGTACGGCCAGGGAAATGATTGACATTTCCGACTTTGACGATATGAGCGTTACCTCCATCGAGGACCTTCTTCAGGGTAAGGTCAGCAACCTTGACATCGTGAACGTGTCCGGAGACCCGGGTACGGCCTCCACTATCCGAATCAGGGGTGCTGCGTCTCTCAATGCCAGCAACGAACCGCTCATCGTCATTGACGGTATTCCTCAGGACAATGAGATAGACAGTGATTTCGATTTCGGGGATTCCAACCTTGAGAACTTCAGCTCATTGCTGAACATATCCCCTAATGATATCCAGTCAATCGAGGTGCTCAAGGATGCGGCGGCGACAGCATTGTGGGGTTCCAGGGCAGCAAACGGCGTGATTATCATCACTACCAGGCAGGGAGGTCAGCACAAGCCTATGTTCTCATTCACCCAGAAATGCAATTATTCTTTCGAGCCGAAGGCCATTCCTCTCCTCAATGGTCAGGAATATGCCACTCTCATCCAGGATGCGATGTGGAACTGGATTAAGGATGGGGACTTCCTGGCGTCGAGGGTAAACAAACTCACTGGGCAGAAGGACATTCTCTTCGACCAGTCATACGAGTATTTCGATGAGTTCAACTGCAATACCGACTGGCTAGACCTCGTATCAAGGGGCACATTCAACTCCACCACTGACTTTTCGATGAACGGAGGTGGTGAGATGGCTAACTATCGTTTTTCCCTCGGATATGAGGACCAGGGTGGTACAACTATCGGAACTGACTACAACCGTATTACCTCCAGGCTCAATCTTACAATCAAGTTCTCCAAGAAGTTCAGGGTTGACTCCAAGTTCAATTACGTGGAGTCCAACAGGAATCAGCCGTACGGAACCACCTCATCCGATCTTACTACAGTGGACTTTTCCACCATTGAGCAGATTAAAAAGCCTGTTAGAAATACTGCGATGATAAAGATGCCGAATATGAGTCCTTATCTTCTGGATGAGTACGGTATTCCTACGGACGAGTATTTCTCTGCGCCTGAGAACTCGCTTCAGGGCGTGTTTCCGAACCCTCTCGCCCATGTCAATGAGTCTACCAACAAGACCAAACTCCGTCAGGTAGGTGCGACGTTCGGATTTTTCTACAATCCGGTCAAGGGACTCAATATCACGGCCAACATCTCCTACAATATGCAGGCGGCCAAGAACAACAGTTTCCTGCCGGCCTCTGTCCTGAATGTGAAGTGGAATAACACGAACTACAACCAAGGCGTTGAAGCGCAGTCCAACAAAACCACAGTCTTCGGTGACGTAAGAATCAATTACAACAAGACATTCGCCAAGAAGCATGCATTTGTGTTCACAGCGGCTGACCAGATAGAGGCTTCCAACAACAGCAACTATAGCATAACCACATCAGGAGGAGGTGCCGAGCAGGTCAGTTCACCTTCGTCAGAGGGTCGTATCGTGTCAATGCGCTCCGGCTCTTCCAAGCGAAGGACTGTCGGTTTGATGGGAAGTGTGAACTATGTCTATGACGAGCGCTACTCCATCAATATCGCAGCCCGAATGAATGCCAACTCCAATACCGGCAGAACCAACCGCTGGAGCAATGTAAGACCTTCATTCTCCGGTGTATGGCGTATCAACAATGAGAAATTCATGAAGGATGTGGACTGGGTCAATGAACTTAGGCTCAGGGCCAGCTGGGGCAAGAGTGACAGGGTTCCAAACTCAAACTACGTGACCGGAACATTCGCCCACGACAATGATTATATGGACGAATCCACGCTAAAGCCGAGCAAGATGCAGATTGATGGCCTGAGGCCTGAGATTGTGACGCAGATGAACTTTGGTACAGACGGCTCTCTGCTCAGGAACAGGCTCACATTCTCATTCGATTATTACAACAAGGTCACACGCGACCTTCTGATGCAGAATATGAACATCCAGTCCTCCACTGGTTACAGGACTATCAGATGGTACAATGCCGGCGATATGCGCAACAGGGGATGGGAGTTTTCATTCAGCCTGAACAACATTGTCCGCGCCGGAGATTTCAGGATGAGTTTCAGCAACATCAACATTTCGAGGAACATCAATGAAATCATCACCCTTCCTGAAACTATGGTGGCTGAGAAATACACCTTGGGGAACGGAAACTATCCTCGAAAGATAATGGAGGGATGCCCGATAGGAGCCATCTACGGATACATCTTCGACGGCATTTACCAGAATGAGGATGAAACACTTGCGCGTGATGCTTCTGGCGCGCTCATCTATGATATAAACGGCAATACCGTCCCGATGACGGTAGGAGGGACCACCAGGATGCATCCTGGCGACTCCAAATATCGTGACATCAACTACGACGGTGTCATCAACGAACAGGATATAGTATATCTCGGCTCCTCTTACCCGACCCTCACCGGAGGTGGTGCAATCGTGCTCAACTACAAGGGTTGGCAGCTGAGAACCTCTCTCCATTTCCGCCTCGGTCAAAGCATTATCAATATGACCCGCCACGACCTCGAGAAGATGAGCAATGCCAACAACCAGTCCCGCAGCGTGCTGAACCGCTGGAGATACGAGGGTGACGACACCGATATCCCGAGAGCCCTTTGGGGAACCAACTACAACTCAATGGGCAGCAGCAAGTTCGTTGAGGACGGCTCCTTCTTCAAAATCAAGGATATCACCCTCCGATACACATTCGGCAACAAGTTCAACCGCAAGCTCGGCATCAACAAGGCCAGTGTCTATATCACCTCATACAACCTCGTGACATTCACTGGTTACTCCGGACAGGACCCTGAAATCAGCGTAGGCGCCGGAGCATACGGACTTGCGATAGACAACAGCAAGACTCCGCCAGCAAGAAGGATTGCAATAGGACTTTCGTTTGACTTTTAATGTATTGGAAGATGAAATCATTATTCAGAACAATATTGTCGCTCTCCTTGCTCCTGAGCCTGTCGTCCTGCAACAAATGGCTTGACGTGGCCCCGGAGAACGAGCAGCCTGCAAGTACATTTTGGCAGACCAAGGAAGAGGTTCAATCCATAGTAATGGGTTCTTACCAGCAACTGAGAGCCTGTCTTGACCAGTTTGTAAAATGGGGCGAGGTCAGGGGTGATGTTACCGAACTCGGTCCGGGATTAGCTTCCAATGAGGAGATGCTGGCGGTGAAGAACATTGAAATCAAGCCTGACAACAGCATCTGCAACTGGCAGCCTCTTTACAATGCAATCAATCGCTGCAATTCAGTTATCAAGTATGCTCCGGGTGTTTTGGCGGTGGACAAGACATTTACTGAGGAGCATTGCGCAAGTCTTGTGGCTGAGGCATATTGGGTCAGGGCGTTGTGTTATTTCTACCTTGTCCGGACATTCAAGGATGTGCCTTATGTCACTGAGCCTTACCTCGATGACCATAACAAGTTCGAGGTGCCGAAGACTGACGGCAAGGAGGTTCTTGACAATGAGATTGAGGCATTGACCTCACATTGCACCGACCTTCCTGTAACATATGGCACCGGCAGTTGGCAGAATAAGGGAAGGGCTACTGTTTGGGCAGTGTACGCCCTCCTTGCCGATATGTACCTATGGCAGGAAGACTATGAAAACTGCATGGAGATGTGTTCCAGGATTGAGAGGTCCAAACTCTTTTCACTGCTTCCTACTGGGGACTGGTACAGGATTTACTATCCGGGAAACTCGGAAGAGAGCATCTTCGAACTCCAGTGGAGTTCCGCATTGGAACAGTCCAATAATCTCTTCGGATGGTTCTACAATGACGGAGGAAGCAACAATTACAGCATCAGTGATGCTGCGGCGGAGAAGTTCAATGAATATCCTCTGGAGACAGATGTGCGCGGAGAGGGCGGAAGTTATATTGCAGCAAGTTCCAAGATATGGAAATATGCCGGTACGGCACGTGGGGTGAACAACCTGAGGGAATCCACGGCAAGGGATGCCAACTGGATAATCTACCGATATGCCGACATACTTCTCATGCACGCCGAGGCACTTGTAGCGGCAGATTTCGCCTCAGGTATCGATGAGGCGTTCGGATATGTAGTAAGTATTAGGGAACGGGCCGGTTATGAGTCAATGCCGGAGATTCCTGTATCATACACAGAAGCCATTGACCTTATTCTGGATGAAAGGCTCAGGGAACTCTGTTTCGAAGGAAAACGCTGGTTTGATCTCGTAAGGGTGGCAGTTCGCAACGGTGGAGAATACAAGGAGAAGTTGATTTCACTCCTGCTCCTGAATATTGCTGCCAAGGATAGACCTCTGTATGAGAGCAAGCTCCAGAACGTTTACGGATACTATCTTCCTATCAATGAACTTGATATAGAGGCCAGCGGAGGAATCCTCGAACAGAATCCATACTATCTATAAGCAATTGAAGATGAATAGAAAGATAATATACACAGTGTTGGTGTCCGCCTGCATTATGGCGTCCGGATGCGAGGACCCGTTCAAGGACACGATGTTCAAGGCCTATGATGAGTCGTCCATTGCCACGACATTGGCCGGAAATGAGGACTATTCCCTTTATGTGGAAATGCTGAAGGAGGCCAATGTATTCAATGCCCTCAATCTCGGGAATACGGAATACACCTGCTTTGCCGTGAAGAATGATTCGCTGGCGGCCTATATGGGCAGAAAAGGCTGGGGGAGCGTATCAGATATCCCTTTTGATGAACTTGACTATTTCGTCAGGTATCACATTATTGCAGGGAAGAAATACAGCAACTCCGACCTTCTCCTCAAACTATCCACAAAAACCGTGTCGGGAGATTGGCTTACAGCCGGACTGGACCTGGAGACAGAATTGAGATATATTGACAATGGCGACGGAGTGAGACGTTCCTACATCATTGACAAAGACATTGCTGCCACCAATGGAGTAATTCACGGATTGGATTATCCGCTGCAGCCGATTACCGAGTCAGTATGGTCCCTCATTGACAGAAACGGGAGATATTCCATATTTGCCGAGGCTCTTGAGGCTTCCGGCCTGTCAGGGTGGCTGGACAATACGTATGTGGAACTCGAGGGGCAGAAAGTCAGGGAAAACAAGACCGTTTTTGTGGTTCCGGATGAGGTTTTCGCAGCGAGGGATATTGACTCATTCGAGGCCCTGAAGAGCCGGTTTTCCTCTCCTGATCCTTCCGATGAAAATTCGGCATTATACCAATTCATTGAGTATCACCTGTTTGACAAGCTTGTGGGTTATTCTGAACTGACCACATTCCCGGATGGGTACAAGTCAATGATTTATTACGGATGCTCTGCGAAGAAGGGATTCTCCATACTCGATGCAGGTGGAGAGATAACCATAAATCCGGATTCCGGTGAGGAGAGTTTCCATATATCCGATACGAGAAGGGACATCCCGGCCAAGAACGGATACATCCACGAGATTGACAATCTCGGTACCCTTCCACAGACAATGTCCCACTACATCGTGGTTTACGAGCCTACCGACAAGTTCGAGTACAACGGGATATCCTTCTATCGTCAGGATATGTCCTCCAGTTCCAGTGTGAACCGTTATTATCTGAACGAGAGCGAGATAATCTTCCCCGGAGTCAGATGGGAGTCTATTCCTGAGTCCAAAGCCAAGGTATGGTATCATAGCGAGAATGTATCGAGATACCTCGATTACGATGCTATTCATTGGGATTTGGGAACTATAGGCTGGATTGAGTTCGATATTCCTGTCATTCCTCTCGGAAAATACAGAATCTCCGCAGAAAAGTACAATACATCCAGCAATGGTGGCAAATACAATGGCTATTTTGACAATGCGACCATTGCGGACAATGTCGTGAACTTTGCGACTGGGACCAATCACGGAACCTGGAAGACGTTTACCCTGACAACGGAAGAAAAGCATACCATCCGTTTCTCCGTTGCCGACCAGGCAGGAACTTGCGGCATAGACAGATTTGTTTTCACCCCTATTGATTAATGATATGACTGTGAAGTACAATATATTCAATATCTTGGCAGTCCTGGGCCTGATGGCTGCGGGCTGCACCCGGGAGTTCAATGACCACTACAGCGGCAAGGATGCGGTGGCTCACGAGGGTACTGTATTTGACTGTCTTCTTGAGGACGGAAGATTTACCCGTTTCCTCTCGATTGTGGAAGAGGCGGGCCTGAAGGATTTTCTGTCCGGGAATGACCTGGTGACCGTATGGGCCCCTACAGACGAGACGGCACCTGAAAATCTGGAAGAGATGAGTCAGGAAGACAGAAAGTTCCTGATACAGAATCATATATCCATATCTACGATATATAGTAGGAACGTGTCGTCATCAGCTGTGATTGCAACGATTGCAGGAAAGAACCTCAATGCTTCCAACACAGTCTCCGGCGGTTTCGTAGTCGGGGACAGGAAGGTCGTCAATCCTGACAGGCTATATCAGAATGGCCTCGTCCAGGAAGTTGACGGGTGGATTGAGCCGAAGAAGAATATTGGCCAATGGCTGGAGGCCCTGCCGGATGAATATTCGATATTCAGGGATTCTCTTTTCTCCCATAACGTTCGGGTTTTCGACAAGGAGAACAGCCCGATCAAGGGTATAGATTCTCTCGGAACCATTGTCTATGACTCTGTATGGGTGGTTACCAATGACTATCTGAACAACATTGACCTATATAGCGAGACTGGCCGTTACACCCTGTTCGTTCCGGACAATGATGCTGTCGGGAGGTCGATAGACAAACGCCGTGAGTATTTTGAGAGCATCGGCCGTGAGTTCGTAAGACAGGATTCGCTGGATATTCTGGATTGGATGATGAAGGCCTCCATTCACAGAGGCGCCCTGGATGTCACGAAGAACGACATTATCAAGTCCGTTTCCGGGAAGGAACTGAGAATGTCCTATCAGGCTCTCCGGGATACAATCCTGATGAGCAACGGAAGGGTATATACCTACGATACTCTCTATGTTCCGAGAGATATCCATTACTCTAAACTGGAGTTCAATCCTTACTATATCCGCAGGGAAATACTTGCGACCGGTGGCGTAATTACCACCAACAACAGGCCGTACGACAGGTTCTATGCGGGAGTCAACAACACCGCCAGCAAGATCTTTGACAATCTTTCGGTGATATACTGGCAGTTCAACACGACCACGAAGGACAACTACTATCAGTTCGAGGCCCGCGGCTGGGACGAGATAGAGGAGTGTACAGTCGATATGCCGATAATGCCGGGTCATTACACATTGAGAATGCAGTTCGTGAACCAGGGCGATAACTTCAATACGGATGTCCTGGACATATACGAAGTAGTCAAGGATGATGCCGGCAATGAGCAACTTCTCCTGATCAACTCCATCAGGGGAATAACCAAGAAGTACTACTACACGGAGACTTCCAATGGAGTGAACGGCGTGGTAAGCGAGGACTGGGAGTTTACCGGCGGCTACGGCAAACGTGTATTCCGGGCTGTGATTCCTGGTTCTTACAACCAGGGCGAGAAGAGGCGTATCTGTGCCGGAACCTGCACACTCATACCTAATGACAACTATTAACGGAAAAAGAAGCAATATGCGTAACATATTCAGATATCTTTCAGTGATTCTCCTGTCGGTGGCCGGCATTGCGGCTTCTGCACAGAACGCATCCGAAAAGTCCGTCATAAAAGGACAGGTCCTGGATGCGAATACCCGGAAGCCTCTTTCTTCCGTGTCAGTCAGTTCAAGTTCCATCAGGAGGGCCGCAGTCAGCGATGCTGAAGGCCGTTTCTCGGTTACTGCCGATTCCAAGGACATCATATTGATGTTTGCCAGGGATGGCTATTATAGTATGGAGGTCAAAACCTATGGAAGGGATAGTCTCAGGATAATGCTTCAATCCGCATCCAGAACAATGGCATCCTCCACAGTGGTTCTTCCGTCGGGTGAAACTGCAGCTCCGTCAGGCGGGGCGGAGAATATCCATATCTCCAGAATCAGCGAGGGTCAGATGGCCGTCAGCGATGCCCTGGCAGGACGGATTGCCGGTCTCAGGGTGCTGGGCAAGAGCGGCATGCCGGGGGAGGGTTCGTTCGTCAATTTCCGTGGTATCAGGACGATTTATGCAGACAATACTCCGCTCGTTGTCATTGACGGGATACCATACATCATCGACGAGAACATCTCCAGCATTGTCAATGGCTATTCCTATGACATTTTGGAGGTGGTCAGCCCGTCAAATATCGAGAATGTAACCTTCATCAAGGGTGCGGATGCCATCCAGTACGGCTCCATCGGAAGCAACGGAGTACTGATGATCCAGACCAGACGCGGTCGCGTGAGCCAGACCTCCGTGGAATTTACATCTACAGAAGGAGTGGCATTGAACAGCAAGCAGATTCCTCTCCTCTCCGGAATGGGATTCAACCGCTACATTGCCGATCTGGCATCCGGAAAGTATTCCAGCACTGAGAGCATTGGAAAGGACTTTCCTTTCCTGAGTGGAAATATGACTTATGACCAGAAGGTCAGGTACGGTTTCAATACCGATTGGCAGGACCTCATCTACAAGCCGGCCATTCACAGCAACAATGTCCTCAAGGTCAGTGGAGGTGATGCTATCGTGCAGTATCTTGTGACCGCTGGTTATCAGTATATTGACGGTACTCTGGATGGTACCTCCAAGGGCAAGTTCAATACTACCGGAAACACAAGTATCAACTTCAGCGATAAACTCAAGGCCTTCGCGGCAATTTCCTTCGACTTCATTGACATCAAGGAGCAGGAGCAGGGCATGAGTCCGGAGACAAATCCGATTCTTGCTGCATATTCCTATTCCCCTATTACCGGGGTGAATGAGGTGGATGCCAATGGAGGTATCCTCAAGGAATATAATCCTGTGGATCCGATAATGGGCATATCCAATCCGGTTTCCATCCTCAGCAACATTGAGGCGAAGAACAAGATTTATGATTTCAGTGTCAATCTGGGAGTGGACTATACCATCATTCCCAATCTCAAGGCTGATGTTCGTTTCGGTATCTTCTACAAATACATCAAGGACGATATCTTCATTGGGGGAAAGAGTACATCCTCCATCGCCGCTCTCCAAGACGGAATTGCATTGAATACAGTACGCAGCGGAGCATCCGAGTCCAAGGACTATTTCGTGAAGGCCGGACTCTCGTACGGCTTGAACAAAGGCCGGCATTCAGCCTCCTTCAATGCGGGATACCAGCTTCTTTCCTCGGGTTACAGCGCCAGCTGCGGCATGGGTATCAACACTGCCACTGACAGGTACAAGACCCTGGGTGACGTTTCTTCGACAGGACGCCGGACAGGTGGTTATGACGATGCCCAGAGATGGATAAACGTCTATGCGGGAGCGGAGTACAACTACAACCGCATACTCTATGCTTCTCTTGCAGGGCAGATTGACAGGTCATCATCCTACGGAGCGCACAGCCATCTCTGGTATCCGACTCCTGCGGCCAGGCTCACCTGGAAGATAAACAATATGCCGCTTCTCAGGAATGTTGATGCGATCTCAGATTTCAAACTCAGGGCCGAGTACAGCATCAATACCAATAGCCGCTACCGCAACTCTCTCAGCAGTTTCTACTATGTGCTGAAGCCAATCAAGGATGTCAGCGGACTTGTGCGTGCAGGTATCCCGAATGAGAAACTGGGTCCGGAGAAGGTCAGCAACATAGACTTCGGCCTGGATTTCGCCCTCGCAGGTGATAAACTAAGGTTCACTGCAGATGTCTATGAGCAGAGGACCAACGATATGATAATGTCCTCGGATATCCCTGGAACATACGGATTTATGACTACATTCAGGAATAGCGGCTCAATGAGGACCCGCGGCCTGGAGGCCGGCATTTCCGCTGTTCTAGTGGACAGGGGCTTCCACTGGAGAGTCGGAGGAAACATTTCCTGGTTCAAGACAGTCCTGACAGACCTCGGGACATCAGGGGACAAGATTATGGACTACGGTGACGGTGTTACACTCATCAACAGGAAGGGTGAGGCTCCGTTCTCATTCTACGGTTTCAAGACTGACGGAGTCTATGCCACGACTGCTGAAGCCAAGACATCCGGTCTTGCCACCTATGGAGGATATCAGTTCCAAGGCGGTGACCTAAGGTTCATCGACAATGGGGACAATGTTATCAGTGACAAGGACAAGGTTATTCTCGGCAGCGCTGACCCGGATTTCTTCGGCGGATTCTATTCAGAGATGAGAATCAGGGGATTCAGGCTTTATGCCAATTTCACCTATTCCTACGGCAACCAGATATACAATGCCACGAGGCGATACAATGAGTCTGCTTCCTCGTTCCGCAACCAAGCAGCCTCGATTGACAGACGCTGGGTGGCAGAAGGTCAGCAGACAGATATTCCACGGGCAGCATACGGTGACCCGGCAGGAAACTCCCGCTTTTCCGACAGATGGATTGAGGACGGTTCATATCTGAAGTTGAAGGAATTGACCTTCTCCTGGGAGACCAATAAGAAGTTGTTGTTCATGAACGGATTCAAAGTCTTCGTGACAGGTGAGAATCTTTTCACTGTCACCAGATATACAGGAATAGATCCGGAATTTGCATTTTCATACAATATGGCCACTGTCGGAATGGATCTCTGCAAGGTCCCTGTTCCGCGCATCATCAAGGCAGGAATCGTTGTCAAACTCTAATATCCGAAAGAAATGAGACTCAATAAAGCATTAATTTCCATTCTTCTTGGTGTCGCAGTGCTTGTGGACTGCGCCTGTGACAGATTCTTTGAGCCTTCTCTCGGTAACCGTCTGGAGGAAGGCGAGAACTACACCGATAGGTCCACCATATATTCGTCATTTATCGGCCTTTATGCCCTTCTGCAGGATGCGGCTGCTGAACTGGTGGTAGTCAGTGAACTCAGGGGAGACCTTATACAGCCAACCTCATACGCTCCGGACGAGTACTGGGACATTTTCAGGAACACCATTGATGAACGCAATGAGACCGCCAATCCGGCTTTCCTCTACAAAATCGTGGTCAACTGCAATGATTTCCTGAGAAATACCATAGCCTACAACAAGGATTATCCAGGCGTGATTCCGGAGGCGATTTACAGGCAGATGATAGCCGGCACTGTGGCCCTCAGGGCCTGGACCTATCTCAATATCGGCAAACTCTATGGCGAGGCAGTTTACTATGACTACAGCCTGTCCGGAGATACGGACCTTTCCGGCATTGTACCGATGACTCTTGATGAACTCATTCCTGAACTTATCAGTTTTATGCAGAGGGGTGTGGACGGTATCAGCGGGTTGCGCAATGTCAACCTGAACAATATGTTCGGCACATCCGGTATCTGGAGTAATGTTCCAATCAATCCGGATGCCCTGATGCTCGAACTCTATCTCTGGAACAGGGATTATGAAAATGCGGCCAAGAGGGGTATCAATATGATTACCGGCCAGGCAGTCACTGCAGCGGGAGACAACCACAATTATACCTGCTCCTATCAGTTCGGTGCCGGTACCAATGCTCTCAAAAAATGGTCAACACTCTTCTCGGAGACACCTGTAGCAGTCCACGGCAAGGAAGGGGCTACAATAGTGCTGTTTGACTATGCCCAGAGGCAGGTCAATCCGCTTTACTCCAAGTTTTCCAATGAGAATGGATGTGACTATTGGCTGAGACCAACCAATGCGCTTGTAAACCGCTACAGTGGTGCGGATTATAAATCAGGTGCGGTATCCGTAACCGACCCGCGTGGAAGCGGTGTGACGTATGAGACTGTGAATGGCAGCCGTGTTTTTTACAAATATGGTATAGGCAGAACTTTGCAGACATCAGATTCACCGATATATATCTACAGGGCCGCTGAAATTCATCTGATGATAGCGGAAGCACTTTCCGCCCTTGGGAACTTTGAGGCTGCGGATGCTGTCGTGAATGTAGGATTCCAGCCTTATTGGGAAGCCGGAAACCGCTACAATCCTCCTTTCGATGCTCCGGTATATGCATACGAGAAACTGAAACTTGGACACGGAATCCGCGGACGTCTTGGCATTCCTTCAGTTCTCTCCAATTCCGACAGATTCATTTCGGAAGAAATTGACTCTTCATCAGAGGAGTTTTCACAGAGAAGGGCCGCTGTTCTGGACAGCCTGATTATTGAGGAGACGGGAAGGGAACTTGCAGGAGAGGGAAAACGCTGGTTTACATTGCTCAGGATGGCGAGAAACCATGGCTATGACGAACTTCTTGCGAAGTTGATAAGCAACAAATATCAGTCGGGAAAGGATGAACGCTATGATGAGTTCCTTGACCGTCAAAACTGGTTCATCAAGTACAATCATACGGAAAACTAAGGTACTATGTTCAATATATCAAAATATTTGAGTGTCAGGTGTTTCCTGAGCATTGCAATGATTGCCGCATTCTCCTTGTCGGTGTATTCCTGTGCCGAGAAAAGCATTGAGGAGGAGTCTTTCATAGAGACCGGAGGAGAGGAGGGAGAAGCCGGAGGGGGCAACCCGTACTGGGACTGGGCGGACAGATATCCGGGCGTCGTCTCATCTATGATTGACAGGGTTGAAGGGGTCAATGTCAAAGTCAGGGGAGGTTATGAGCCTTTCGAATTCGCTCCAGACTCCGCCGTCCTGCAGAGTACCGGACTCTATGCTGCAGGAGGTGATTACATCACCGTTGAGGTACCGGATGGCGTGACTGACCTTCATTGCCAGATTGGAATAGGCTATCCTCTCGTTGACGGTCAGCTCCGCAGGCGGTATTACGATGTTGTGCGCAGATACGAATTGCATAGTGGAAAGAACGAGGTGATGAGTCATTTCGGGGGCTTCCTGTATTTCTATTATCCCGCCGGGAAAGTTGCCCCTTCAGACATTGAGGTGACTGTCAGCGGCGCCGTGGAATCTGACGATTTCGTCCTTGGGGAGACCAATAGGGTCGAATGGATGGAGAGGATGCAGGCTCGTGCCGCACTTATAAAGAATCCTTCTGAAGATGATGAGGAGATGGCATTCCTCCGCTGGGTCGAACTCAGATCTGACAAGTTTATCCTGACTGCCGGGGTGAAGGAGATGTCGGCTATAAAGGATCCTGAAAAGCTGCTGGAGAATTATGGCAAGGTAGTGGATGCGTACTATGCCTTTGCAGGATTTGATAATGTGAACCAGATGCCCATGAGGGTCATTACTGACATCCAGCTTCCTGATGCGGAGCAGACTGTGTCAATGTCCGCACCGAAAGTCGAAAGATACGGGAAATATCCTATTGCATTCAGGCGGGGCCTGACCGACACGGCTGTCGAGTGGGAAGAGAAACTTTTGAATCATTATTATGTCCTTGGTATCGGAGACCCGACGGACGGGACATCATTCCTCAAACCACTTCTCGGATTCTGCGATGCGGTGTCTCCGGCATGGTACAACAGTGATTTGATGAAATGGCCGGTAGGCAAGATGAGTCAGCGCTACCTCATAGCAAGAGAAGGCAATATCATACAAAGCGATGAGGTGGATTACCCCGGGACGATTGCGAATCTCAACAAGGAATACCCCCGTACGAGCGATGCCCGGTTCACTTATCCGAACTGCAACGAGATGGGGCGTACAGTAATGTATATGCAACTTGCGCAGGAGTATGGCTGGGAGATGTTCCCTTATCTGAACAAGAGAAGCAGGGAACTGGGATTCTCTTATGAGAAAGACCCTGTCATCCTTGACCAGGCCGCCAATGATTTCTTCGTGATGACAATGAGCGAGTACGCCGGCAAGAACCTCTATCCGTTCTTCAAACAGTGGAAGTTCCCTTGTTCCGAGATGGCTATCAAGTATATGTCCAATTTCGATGATTTCGATGAAGATGAGATGTTCTGGAAGGCGTACAATGCCGGTAAAAATCCGGAATTTGTGGCCCGGACTCCGGACCTCAGTTATGCGGACAAGAGGCCTTCCGGCAGGCTGGAGTTCTCTATGCCGACTCCTGATGACCTCCGCAACTGGTTCCTGTTCGCCGCCCTTTATAACGTAGACAAGTCTACTCCGGAAAAAACGGTATGGTCGCGGCAGGTGAACAGTCTCTATAACACTGACTGGAATAAAGCCTTCGACGGGGATATCACCAAGGGTATCCAGATTCTTGGACATTGCCAGAACAAGACCAATGATACGTATGCCAACATCCCTTATTGCTATTTGAGCTTCGTGGGCCCTGGGGCGTTGTCCGACCTGGGGGAGGGTATTTTTACCTATCCTGCCAGCAAGAAGCCTGCCAACAATGTCAGCCCCAATGTTTTCAGGATATATATTCCTGAAGATACGGATCTGGATTCTTACAGCAATGAACCATTGACCTTCAATACCCTGATGCTGGTGAACTCCAACCAGTACTATATGACGAGTTATTTCTACGATATTGAGTATTGGGATATGGAAGAGGAGGTCTGGAAGCCTACCAGCCCTAGCGAGCATCTTCTTCTATATACTCACTTGTATGAGGCCTACTATTTCGATGAGACTTATACCACCACGAGGATAAGGTACAAGATGCAGCCGATTACTCCGGGTACTTCCGGATATTCAATCTGCGAGTACAATGAAATGAACTTCGGATTCGTAAAGGAAGTTCCGGCCGGGTAGATGCCAATTTCCGGCATACTGGGAATCCGGTCAACGTACCTTTGCATGAATCAGTTGTGTTTTATTATATGATGTCTCCAGCCATTAATGTAGTGTTTCTCCATCCTCCTCGTCCTTCCGTGGGCGGTTCATGTATTTCTTGGGGGTCATCCCGTATTTCTCGCTGAAGAGGCGGAAGAAAGTGCCCCTGTTGACGAACCCGGTCTTGTAGATGACTTCATCCACCGCCATCTTGTCCGTGGTCAGCAGATTGGCAGCCACTGACAGGCGGTAGTCCTTTATCAAGGCGGATATCTTCGTGTCCATCAATGACTCTGTACGCCGGTAGAGATTGCGGAGGCTCAGGCCCATCTCCTCAGCTATGAATTTCGGAGACAGGTCAGGATTGGAAACATTCTGGTAGATGATTTTGTAAATCTTGTCCACGAACTCCTTGTCCTCATTGTGCAGCATCTTCCCCTCCGACATCTTGTAATTGCCCATAGGGGACAGATAATAGGCTTTGAGCACCTTGTTGCGGGATATCAGCTGTGAGATAGTCGTGCGCAGGGTGTCGATTTCGAACGGTATCGGGAGACAGGCGTCGGCCAGAGTCATGTCTTCTTTCCGGACATTCTGCCGCTGCCCGAAGACAATGAGAATCACCGGAATATGATTTGTAACTTTGTTCTCCTTGACCTTCTTCAGCAACGGGTTGCCGCTGCCGCATATAATCAGGTCCGGATGGTGCTTCTCCAGCATTTCCAACGCTTTTTCCGACGACTCCGGGAAGGAGATGTTGTAAGTGTCGGCAAGGGCATTGACAATGAAGGTGGAGACCGAATCACCCTCATTGATGACCATTAATGTGCTCTTGGAGGTGTCGAAAATCTTCTGTTCCCCGGCATATCCAGACACCGGGAATCGGACTTCCTCCTCCACGAACTCTGACGACCTGGAGACCTTGGCGGCATTGCTGACAGCATTCCTGGCTACATTGATGATAAATACTATGGAGTGTTCTTTCGGGCTTTCCGCCGTCACACTGGCATTGAAACGCCCTAACAGTTCGTTCAAAATAGGAATGCTGAACCGGTTGGTGTGCAGCCCCTCGAATGATTTTTCTTCCCAACGGGAAATCCCGTCCTTGGCCAGGGCGCTGTCAATCACATTCTTGCCGATGGCGAAATTGTCGCTGCTGAGTATCAGTTTGAGATTATCCTCGTCGGTGTTTAACGACATTGACAGATTCCCGTGAGGAGCCGTATTCTGTACCAGGAAGCCTGCTATGAGATTAGTGGCAATGGACCAGTTCTTCTTTTCTATGCCCCATATTATCGATTGCGGGATATCGACCGTAAGTGAGCAGCCGTTTCTCTCTGCCTCCTGCCGGAACGGGCTCACTATGGCGTCTGTCAGTTCCGATACATTGAGGAGTTCCATCACGGACTCGTTTTTGCTGCCAATGCCGTCAATCAGGCTGGACAAGTTCTTGAGCCTGATGGTATTCTGGAGGATGCTGTTAATTTCCGCAGGGAAATGCTTCTGCATCCTGTCCTTTTCCATTATCAGGCGGCAGTTTCCGTAAATGAGGGTAATCGGCACCGAAAATTCTTCCGCAATGTCGGAAAGAACATTGATGACCGAATCCTGCTGCCGTTTCCGGAAATCCTCCTTCATTGCCTCCTGCCTCATTGCCTTCCGCTTCCTGTTGCGGAGAATGAAATGCCTGGTCAGGAGAATGGCTCCTAGCAGGGTTATGAGGATATAGCATATCTTTGCGAGGACGGAACTGTACCATGGCGCCCTGACCCTGATTGTAATGGTGCTGATGCCGCTGGTGTAGCCGGTGGCCTTGTCATTGTAGCAGACATCCACGGTATAGTTGCCGGGACGCAGTCTTGTAAACTCTATGGAGTTGCCGGATTCGCGCCAGTAATCCTGCAGTTCCCTTATCCTCCAACGGAAAACGTAGTCCTGTCCGTTGATGTAGTCAATTGCGCCGAAAACAAGTCTTGTCAGCATCTGGTCGTGTCCCAATATCACGGTGCCGTCCTTTTCAAGATTGCAGATAGGTATGAGTGCTCCGTCAATGTCCATTTCCCTGAACTCCAATGTGGGATGATACTCGCTATGTGGGGTGTCAGCCTCACAGGATATTCTGACAATGCCGTCAATGCCGCCGAACCAGATAGTCTCTTCATTATCCACGTACATCGCCCCGTCACTGAATTCTACAGTCTCCAGGCCGCTGGAGTAACCATAGTTCTTTACGGTCCCCTCCTGTGCGCTGATACAGGACAGGCCACTGTTGCCCGATGCCCAGATGCAGCCCTTGCCGTCATTGGCAATGGCGTGGATAGCGCCGCGTGTCCCTTCGATCAGTTCCATTCCGGAATCCCACATCCGGATTACCCCCTCTCCGGTTCCGAACCAGATGTTCCCATTCTCGTCGGAGGTGATGGCATAGACATCATTGTACGTGAGTTTTCCGAGGATTGACAGGTCGTAGGTGCATGTTTGCCCGGTCCTGATATCGTAGGATGCGGCACCCTGTCCCTTGTGCCCGAACCAGAGCCTGTCTTTGCCCTGTGGATACATCGCAAAGAACATAGGGTCGCTCTTGAATTGTTCTCCGAGTTCTATTTCCTGGATATCCCTGAAATGCGGGTAGTCTCCGCCTTCGACTGTCGCAAGAAATACTCCCTTGCTTGTAGTGGATATCCAAAGAGAATCCGGGGAACTCTCATATATGCCGTGCACGCAGTCAAGCACGCCCTTGGTATAGATGGAGTGGAGGCGGTTGTCCCGGAATGAGTAATAATTGATTGTGGAACTGTTGTTGCCTATCCACAGGAGCGGTCTGGAACTGCTGGATATGGCATAAACGGAGTTTTCGGCCAAGTCGCTGTTGGAGACAGTGAATCTTCTTATGGCCAGGTTATCCCCGGCTGCGTCTTTCCCGCTGTCGTAGATGTCTAGCAGGCCGTCTCCCTTGGTACCGAACCACAGATGCCCGTCAAGATAATACAATGAACGGACGGGCATCCTGATGTTTTCTTTGAGACGGTCGATTCTGTAAGCCTTGAGTTTATACGGGGAATCGGACATCTTGATAAGGCCCTTTCCGTCGGTCCCGAACCAGACTATGTTCTGCCTGCTGTCCTTGACTGCCGTGAATACTCCGCAGTTTATGTCCAGATTTTCTTTTATATAATGCCCCGGGACTGATTTCTCGTTCTTCAGCCGCAGTGCCCCGGTGGTCGGATAGGTGACAATGATGTCGTCCCCTGCCCGGACAATGCCGGAAGGCCAGCCCCTGTAATATGTTTCGTCCCCGAGATTGAATATGTAGGCAAGCTCTTCAGTGTCTGTAGTATACTCATATAGAGGGCCTTCCCTATAGAAGAGGAATGTTTTTCCGCCATCGTTGAACGCCTTGGCCAGCATGATGCCGTCGTGTTTACGGAGACTTTTCAGCTTGAATTGAGGCCTGTCGTCCTTCATTTCCACAGTAAATGTCATAATACCCTTCTCAATGTCGAAGAGACAGAGTGAACCGTCTGCAGCCACATTGATGTCGAAAGCAGTGGCAAAATCATATCCGGAAGGGGCCGGAGCAGCGAGAAACCTGTCCTGGTCCGGAGCGTATATGAAGATACTGTCCTTGGCTGCGAGAAATATATGTCGGCTGTCTCCGGCTGCGATTTTCCGCTTGAATGTAATCTCCGGATGCTTCCTGACCTTGAGCCTGACAGGGTCGAAGATATCGACTCCGTGATTGTTGTTGATTACGAATAGTCCGTCCGCAGTTTTCACAATTTTCCCTATGAACCTCCCGGAGAGGTCTTCCGCTCCCTCCCAGTCGTATGGATAAATGCGCATCTCATTTCCGTCCCACCGGTTGAGACCGTCGCAAGTTCCCATCCAGATATATCCCTTGTCATCTTGGCATAGGGTCAGGATGGCATTGTTGGAGATGCCGTCCCTGCTTGAGATAATCTGGAAATTGTCCGCAGCGGATATTGTCAATGCCGGAAGGGTCAGTATTGCGATAAGTGTAGAGAGAAAATGTTTCATAGTTTAATATTCGGTTTGCACAAATATATGAAAAATGTTTATATAATGCAGCACAAATTGATATAAAAACCGCCACTGCGTTCAATCGTACTTTTTTGTCCCCGAATCGTAGCGTGAGGTCTCTCCATTCCGATAACTTTGCCGCAAATATCACTAAACTATTACTATTGTATCAACGTCCTTTTTCTATGAAACACTTTGCTTTCGCGGTGATCACCGCTCTTCTGGCAGCCCATCACGCATTTTGCGCAGATGTGAGGCCGATGGACGTCTCAATGAGGACTGATGTCAGACCTTCCGCAACTCCTCTTGTGACAGTCGATCCGTACTTTTCACTCTGGTCTTTCACAGACAGGCTCAATGAGTCTTCTACCGTGCATTGGACAGGAATAGATAGTCCTCTTCTGAGCTATGTGCGCGTGGACGGAGTCACTTACAGAGTACTCGGGTCAGAAGAACCCCGCTGCTTGACCTTGCTTAATACAATTAAGGACGGACCTTGGAATGCACGTTGCATTATGGACGAGAATCCCGCTGGTGACTGGACATCATTGACGTATGATGATTCTTCCTGGCGGGTCGTCCAAGGCGCTATCGGTTCGAGGGACAGGGATGCCAAAACATACTGGGGCGGCAACAACCGTGATGTATGGGTTCGCCGCGAAATGATTCTCGACAAAACCTATGACCCGACTGCCGAAGTGTTCCTCGAGTATTCTCACGATGATATTTTCGAACTATATATCAATGGGATTAAAGTCGTAGATACAGGACTCAAATGGAGGGATGACCAGGTGGTCAATCTCTCCGCAGAGGTCAAGGCCGCTCTCAAGCCGGGCAGGAATATCATTGCTGCGCATTGCCATAATACCACAGGTGGAGCCTACGTTGATTTCGGCATCAAGGTCAGGATTCCGGCGAGGGTTTCCGTAAAGGAGGCTGAGCAGACATCCCTGTCCGTTCTCCCGACCAGGACCATTGGCACATTCAAATGCGGTCCTGTAGACCTCGACCTCATTTTTACCGCTCCGCTCCTTTTGGAGGATCTTGAGTTGGTGTCCAGGCCGGTGAACTATCTCACCTGGCAGGTTCGTTCAAATGACGGACGTAGCCATAATGTCCAGGTTTACTTCACTGCTTCCCCGAAGCAGGCAGTACACTCCACCTCCCAGGCTATCAAGGCCAATGCCGGTGTAAGTGAAGGCATCAGTTATGTGCGTGCCGGTACCAGGGAGCAGAATATCCTAGGGCGCAAGGGTGACAATGTCCGCATTGACTGGGGTTATGTCTATGTCGCCACTGAGGAAGGAAAGGGAGCCGTATCCCTTGACGATTACTATAAGTCCACTACCGCATTTGCAAAGTCCGGGAAACTCAGCCGCAGTATTGAGTCTGCAGACAGGGACAATGCTGCCAATGACATCCTTGCCCTTGCTTATTCACGAAATCTTGGAAAAGTAGGCTCACGGCCTGTATGTGACTATGTCATGTTAGGCTACGACGATATATACTCCATCAGGTATTTCGGTGATGACCTTCGCCCTTACTGGAACAGGAAAGGAGACAAGACTATCTTCAGCCAGTTCAATGCAGCAGCTGCGGGATATGCCTCATTGACAGAGAGATGCGAGGAATTTGACAGGACTTTGATGGAGGATGCCACCAAGTCCGGAGGCAAGGAATACGCTGAACTCTGCGCCCTGGCATACAGGCAGACAATGGCGGCCCACAAACTAGTCGAGGCTCCGAACGGCGACCTTCTCTACTTCTCCAAGGAGAACTTCTCCAACGGGTCCATAGGCACGGTGGACATTACCTATCCTACAGCCCCTATCTTCCTATATTACAATCCGATACTCGCCCAGGCCCTGATGAACCATATCTTCTACTACAGTGAGAGTGGCAGATGGACCAAGCCTTTCGCAGCCCACGACGTAGGTTCCTATCCTTGGGCCAACGGGCAGACATACGGGGGAGACATGCCTGTGGAGGAGTCCGGCAATATGTTGATTGTCACCGCAGCCGTAGCCAAGGCACAGGGCAATGCAGAATATGCTGCAAAGCATTGGGATGTCCTCACTACTTGGGCAGACTATCTTGTCGCAAACGGTCTGGACCCTGTCAACCAGCTCTGCACCGACGACTTCGCCGGACACTTTGCCCACAATGCCAACCTCTCGATCAAGGCAATCCTCGGCATTGCATCATACGCCAAGATGGCAGGGGTTCTCGGATATTCCGACAAGGAGGTCAAGTACATGGCAAAGGCCCGCGAGATGGCCGCACAGTGGAAGGAGATGGCCATCGACGGAGACCACTACAAACTCACCTTTGACAAGCCGGGAAGCTGGAGCCAGAAGTACAATCTCGTATGGGACAAGATGCTTGATCTCAATATTTTCGATGCGTCAATCGCCGAAACCGAAATCAAGTGGTACCTCAAGGTTCAAAACGAGTATGGCCTCCCTCTCGACAGCAGGAAGACCTATACGAAGACCGACTGGGTTCTCTGGACCGCCACAATGGCCTCCAACAAGGCAGATTTCAGGGCTATCGTGGAGCCGATTTACAGATTCCAGAGCGAGACCGTGGACAGGATTCCGATGTCCGACTGGATTTTTACCGACAGCAAGAACCACAGAGGTTTCCGTGCCCGTCCGGTAGTTGGCGGCTATTTCATCAAGCTATTGAGCGACAAGTTCGCAGAATAATAACGTGCAAGAGTTCCGCCTGTCTCGACAGTTTCAATCCTGGCTGCCCAAGAATCAGGCGGAACTCGCTCTTGCTTTGCTCCGCTCTCCCCGGCTGTCCGCAAAGTCGTCATTCCCGGCCTGACCGGGAATCCCCGCCTGTCCTTCGTGCAATTCACGGAATATTCCTGATTTTCTCGCACCGGAATGTTCCCAAAATTGATTTCTTATTTCTGGCTATCCGCAAATCGTACAGCATTTTCATCGTCACATATAGGCCCAGCTGGTTGGCAATAGTCGCATTGACATGTGAGTTGTTGTCGGCGAACGTGCTGAGTTCCATTTCGAAGATGCCTGGCGTGAAATCCATCGGACCTCCATTGAGCCTCGTGAATGGAAGAATAGTCACGTGAGCCGGCTGTGTGCCGCCGAATGCCTGGTACTCTGTTCCCCTCGCCGACTCGTTGCCAATCAGGTTAGGATATGTCCGGCACAGACCGGTAGGTCTCACGGCCTCGTGGGCATTGACCATGATGTGGTGCTTGGCCGCCTCGTGGATGCTCACATACAGTCCGGAATCAGTCCTCATCAGCAGGGATGTCTGCACTCCGCTCATTGAGAACAGGGTCTGGGACGAGTTGCCGCATACCGCCGCCTCGAAATGTTTGCTTATTTCTGAAAGACGCGATTCGGTGTATTCGTATTCCTGAGTGTCGAAGTCTCCCGGAATCCACCACGCCGTGCAGTCGTCAGCCATTGCAAAATGGGTCAATTCTTCCTTTATCACGAAGTAATTGAGCGGCTGGTTGCCGGGGAACTCGTACCTGAATCCCAGACCGTCATCGAAGAGGCGGAAACGGATATCCATCTTTATCCTCCCGTCCGGAGAGGCCAGGTTGTTCACGACCGTCACTTCCTCCTGATGGCTCTGGCATCCCGCCGCCAGGAGCAGCAGCAATGCCAATGTGCGAGTTCTCATATTCTCAATAGTTTCTACTGTATTTCAATATAGTCGATTCTCATGCCGCCCTGGCCGGAATCCTTCCTTTTGATTACGATGGTATTCAGCCCGGAATTCATGGCAACATCCACTGTCGCAACCTCCCAGGTGCTTCCTCCTGCACTGAAGGAAACCTCATAGTGCTGTCCGTTGACATTGATATCAGCCTGGCATTTTCCGCAGCCGCGGACTGCGAGAGTTTCCGTACCGCCCGACTTGCGGTTGACAGTAAAGGTCAGGTCTCCGTCCCCCACTGAAAAGTTCCTGGCGTATCCGGCCCCGCTATACTGGTCATCGTCAAGAACAATTGCGGCAGGTGAACCGGGCCCTTTTTCACAAGAGCTAGTGAATAATACGGGCCCGCCACCCAAAACAACCAATACAAAAAACTTTATCAACTCTTTATTCATTTCCTTAAAATATACTTGTTGAAGCACCGCTTCTAACCGATGCGAATTCTGCCTGCAAACGCTGTTTTCCCTTTGGCCTGATACGTAAGACGACACAAGAATGAGGTTCGAGCTGGACTGAATAACTGCCGCTCATTCCGCCCAGGTCCTTATGTTCCCACAAATCTCTCACATTGGCAGCGGTTCCGGTCTCCATGCCCAGGTCGCTGACGAAATCGATGCCATAGACATCTGCCCTGTCTTCCCTGTTGAAAAGACCTACAATATAGTCTCCGTCAGGAAGCTGTCCTACCCAGCGGGAACTGTTCTTGGAGCTGACGTTGCGGCTCAGCGGTTTTCCAACGAATCCCGCATTGTTGAGTTCTATCAATTCCTTGTTCTGATATATCTCAAGTGCATCGCCGATGGTGTCGTACTGGTCTGCAACGGCAAGTGCGGAACCGCCCATTATCATGAGGGAGTACAGGAATCTCCGCTCTTCCTTGGAGGCCAGTTTGTTAAGGCGCATAAAGTCACCGTCAAGAATCATCTGCCCTTTGGCGGACAGGTCGGAGAAGGAAATCATACCATCGAAGACATTGCCATACTGAGGCCATGAGTCCTTGTGCGCCCCGCGCTGCTTGGAGCTTACGAAACCCCAGTCTCCGTCCCAGCAGTCGTCGGAAACCCTGATCATGTCGCCGTGCTTGAGCTCGGTGGTGCCGTGGTTGTAGCAGTTAGGCATTACCAGACTGAGGAACATCTCGTCGCCGCATTCTTCAGCCATCCACCTGAGAGCCTTGTCGTAGGCATCCTTTCCGTAGTTGCGCTCGTAATTTTCCAGGAAGTCGACTCTGAGATAGCTTACGCCCAATTTTTTGAAATAACGGACATAACCCTTGATCCACTGCTCGGCTCCCTCTTTGTTTACATCCACCCAGTAGAGTTCATTATTGAAATTGGCATTGCCCTTGATGGCCGTGGTGGTGATGCCATTTGCCCCTTCTATCGGACAGTTTTGGAAAAACGCCGTTTTCGTCATCCACAGCGGATTGTAGTAAACGCCGACCTTCATTCCCTTGTCGGAAATGTATTTGTTCCAATATTCGAAGCCGTTCTGCCAGGCGCTGTTGTACTTGGTGATGTATCCGTTTGCGTTTATCGTCTGGGCACCTTCAATCCAGCCGTCATTGCAAATCATATCGTAGCCGTAATCCTTAAGGTTTTCGGCGACCCAGTCGATATTCTTCTTCCACTGCCACTCCGGAATTGCCTGGTTGTTGACAATGCACCATTCGTATGCAATCCAGTACTTCGGACCGGTACCCTGACGGGTGAATTTACTGTCCCTGGCTGACAGCGATGTGCCAGCCAAAGACAGAATCATCATAATTCCCAATACTTTAAATCTCATAGCGTTTCAATTATTTGACCTCTACCTTGAGCTTGAGATTTACTGTGTCGAGGGTGAGTTTGTATGAGCCGGCTGTTTTAACCTGGAACTTGTAGTCCGGCTGTCCTTCCGGCTGAAGTACGACAGTGAATTCTCCACCTGCAGTGATGTCCGTGCCCTCTGTGTCTGAGAGGTAGGTAGGACCATCCCACCTGAATTCAACCGGGAATTTCACCTCACCGGCAGCGAGGACCCCCTCATAGGTGAAGATACCGTCAGATTCCTTCTTCATCTCGTATGGAGAACCGATTTCCCAGCCTACAGGAGTTGCGTCACCTACCATATATACCCAGCCTTCCTGCCATACGGTCTGAGGCTTGTCCTCGATTGAGGATACTTTCTCGGCATTGACGGTAAGGTCTTTAGGGTTGACAGTGAGGATGTAGTGTCCGCTTGCACCTGCATCGAGTCCGAAGAACCAGTCCTTGAGACCGCCTGCCTTCTCGTTGGAGATCTGGAGATAATTGTCAGCTCCTTCCTTCAGGTAGCAGCAGTAGTCAGAGCCTTCCTCAAGCTTGGCAGGGACAAGGAAATCGACCTCATTCCAAGGACCCGGCTTGGTGACGAACTTGATGAGCTTGTTCTCGCTGTTCCTCACGAGGTCAAGCTCGATCTGGAAGAGGTTCTTCCCGACGTTTGTCATCATCACAGGATTATTAGAATCCCACGCATTCACAGCACCGCCAAGTGCATAGAGTTCGGTATACTCTTTCTCAATTTCGATAGGGCCATTGTCCGGTCCATCATTCTTCGAGTCATTGCAGGAAACCATTGCAATAGCACTGCAAAGGATTGCCAATAATGTAATTTTTTTCATAATGAAAGATTTTTGAATGTTGTTGGTGATTAGTAAATATTTTATTCAGGTCTAGGATAGCCTTCGTTCTGATTGAGTTTCGGATTGGCGTTCAGGACATCTCTGTGGAGAGGGAAGATTTCCGTGTGCTTGTCAGCATCAGCGGACTTGTCCCACCAGTCACCGCCACCGAACACTCCGAAACGTATGAGGTCAGTTCTTCTTCTGCCTTCGGCAAGGAATTCTCTTCCCCATTCGTCCAGCAGTTCCATCTCATCCAGGGCGGCCGGGCCCTCCGGGGCATAGAGATAGTTGTTGACCACTTCTGCCGGATAGTTGCGCTTGCGGACATAGTTGAGGAGCCTTCCGGCTTCGGAGACATTGCCCTTCCTGAGTTCGCATTCGGCCAGGGAGTAGTAGATCTCAGGAAGCCTGATTTCCACCCAGTCAGCCTCGAGCTGTCCTTCATCCTCGTCGGTGTAGAAAGGATATTTGATATAGCCCCAACCGCTGCTGTGGTCCCCGTGGGTCATGTCTGAAATGAGACCGGAAGGGTTTTCGTCCGGAGGAGTTTTCTTGAACTGTCCCACGGCATCCCTCAGGTAGAGGTCATATCCGCCTTCAGGGCTTTGTACTCTCTTGGTTTCACCATTCTCGGTGTACTCCAGATACCCGAAGAGCATCATGCCTTCGCGGGTGCTGTTGCCGAGATTCCTGTACATCTTGAGGCGGTAGTCCTCAGGGTACTTTTTCATTTTTGCGACAGGACGGCCGAGGGTAGTCGTGTACGGGGTTCCGTCCGGTGCAAGGCTTGGAGCCAGACGATATTTGCAGTTGTGGTCTCCATTGAGGGACATAGCCTCTACATCATTGAAATAATAGCTTACCTGACGGGCAGGAACGGTCCACCAGAAGGTATCGCCGCTATAGACATAGTGAACATAGCCTTTGGAAGAAGGGAAGCCGAATATGATTTCTTTTGAATTCTCATTGTCCCAGTCGAATACCTTGTCCCAGGTGCTTTCCACGTCATAGCTGCCGTATTTGCCGTCAATGATGTCCTTGGCGTATCCGGCGCACTCGTCGTATTTCGCCTCGCCTATGTAAACTTCTGCATTGAGATAGAGGCGGACCAGCAATGCGGC
>JBJEBV010000093.1:0-1256 GCA_051870395.1 Candidatus Cryptobacteroides sp.
TCGACATTGGTGTTCTTGCCCTCCTCGACATTGAATGAAACCATTCTGCATAGAACTTTTCCGCTGGCCATCCTGCTTCCGCAAACCAGGAGATATGAGCCTGCGTCCAATGTGAAAGGCTTGCTGAAATGCCTTGCTGATGCATCTGCGCCGAGTTCCGTGGCATCACCTTCCTCGAATTCGAGGAGATATCTGACTCCGTTCTCAATCCGGCTGATGGAGAAGTGGCGGTAGTACTCAGGATTGTCCATCGTTCCGCTGCCAGGGGTGTAGAGCATCGTGAATGTGCCTTTAGGAGTGGCCTTGCCCTGCTCAGCCTCCTCCGAACGGATATTAATCCATTCTCCGGTCTCCCTGGAGACGTACTGGGACTTGTTGGTCATTGTATTCACTCTGGCAGGGATTCCGAATGACCTGAGAGCGGCGACAGTGAAGATGTCCCAGGACCTGGAGTCTGTCCTGCCCATTCTGAGCGTGCCCTCCGGTGTGGCCTGGAGCCTTCTCGGATTGATGTCTTCATTGATTTCAATGTTCTCCTTCGCCCATCCGATTACGTCCTCGGCCTTAGGATTCTCTCCCAAAGCCTCGCCCAGGCCGGCCCTGATGGCATTGTGATATGGCTGGAGGAATTCTCCTCCGGCTCTCGGGCAGAGTACCCACTCGTCATAGAGGTTTTCAGGATAGCCTTCGGCCAATGCCGGAGCCGTGTCGAGGAAATCGCGGAGAACTGCCTCCTTTGTATCCCTGACGTCCTTTCTGCTGATAGTCCCGAGGATGCTGAGAGCATTCTTCAATGCGGCGTCATCCTTCCCGGCAGCGTATGATACGAATGCGAGAATGTCTCTCCAGTTGCCTCTGGAAGCCACGATCTGTTCTGCTGCTGATTCTCCCGCCTCGGTGAGTTTCCCTCCGTCGCAGAGGCGTGAAAGCCCGGTGGCGGCGAGTTTCTCCCCAGCCCTGGCCCTGTCGCAGAATGTGGAAGTGTATGCATTGCGAATCGAATCCTCCTGTGCGAGCCTTATCTTGTTGTAGGCGATTGCCTCTTCGCTTGCCTCCGCAGGTATGCGTCCCGGGGCAGGCGGATTGATGTCGAATTCACATTCAATCAGGTCTGTATCAGCCCTTTCGAGCGTTACTTCCGCATTGCATTCCTCGCCATCTCCTGACAGGAGGGAGAATCCGCTCAGCCCGTCCTTCGAAGCCCAGGCCAGCATGTCGCCGTATCCGGTGTGGAGGGTTGCCTTGCCCTCTGCGTC
>JBJEBV010000093.1:1356-8915 GCA_051870395.1 Candidatus Cryptobacteroides sp.
CTTGCGGCAGGCTCATTGAACCAGGCCATGTTCAGTTCAGCTTCTGGTTCGCAGGCTCCGAGGAATGACCATTTGCCGTCTGTCCAGACCTCCACCCATGCGTGGTTGTCGTCGGTGTGGGCCCAGCGTGGGGTATATACCTGCCTGGCAGGGATGCCCACTGCACGCATTGCGGCTACAGTGAATGTGGATTCCTCACCGCATCGGCCCAATGCCGTTAGAATGGATGCCTGGGGTGATGAAGTCCTGGCATCTGAAGGGGTGTAGGTCACCTTCTCGTGGCACCAGTGGTTCACCTCCAGGGCGGCATCGTGCATTGACAGGCCTTCCACCCTGGCCTTGAGGGTGTCGTAGTAAACTGTCCTGAAGTCGTCAAGCCTTTCGTTGTTGACCCGGAGCGGGAGGACGAAATGCCTGAACAGCTGGTCAGGAACCGTCTTTCCCCAGGACATTTCTTTCCTGGCCTTGAGGCTGACCTTGACATTGTCCAGGAAGTACTGCTGGGAGTAGTCTCCCTTGTCGGCGGAACTCATGTAAGTGTTCAGGAACTCCATAGCATCGGCCTCCTTCGGGGTCATGCGCAGTCCCTCAACAGTCCTGCCGCATCCTGTAGCGGCAAGCAGCGCCAATGCGCCGGCGATGATTCTGATGGATCGTGTCATAAGATGTTATTGAATGTCGGTTATGTTCATTTTCTCAATGGGATGGTGCTCCAGGACATCTTTCTGCCAGGTGGAACTGTCAATGTGGGTGTAGATTTCGGTCGTGAGAATGTCGGCGTGTCCCAGCATCTGCTGCACCTGTCTCAAGTCCGCTCCGCCCTCGATGAGATGTGTGGCGAAGGAATGCCTGAAGGTATGCGGGGAAATCTCTTTGGTAATCCCGGCTGCCAGGGCCTGCTTCTTCACAATATTGAATATGGAAATGCGGCTGAGCTGTTTCCCGAACCTGTTCAGGAAAAGGATGTCTTCCGACTTCCTGTCTGCCGGTTCTTGCCTGGCAGACAGGTAGTTGCGGATAGCATCAGCCGCCGGGTCACCCATAGGTACCAGTCTCTCTTTCCGGCCTTTCCCGAGTATCCTGACATAGCCCTCGTTAAGGAATATGTTGGAAATCTTCAGTTCCGAGGCCTCGCTTACCCTGAGTCCGCAGCTGTACAGTACTTCCAGGATGGCCCTGTCCCTGATTCCTCCGGCTGTGGACAGGTCCACGGAGTCCAATATGTCATTAACTTCCTCGATCGATAGAACTGAAGGAAGATATTTTCCGGGTTTCGGAGCCTCAATCCCGTCGGACGGGTCAGTGGAGATGTAATTCTTTTCCACCATCCAGCCGCAGAAAGCCCTGATTGAACTCATGAACCTGCCCTGGCTAAGTTTGGAGACCTTCTTTTCGCCAAGGTGGACCAGATAGGCCGTTATATCCTCCTTGGTAAGCATCTGAAGGTCCGCTTCGCCGTCTCCGGCCTGCCCGGACAGCCAGGTGTACAATTCCCTGATGTCCGAGCAATAGGCCTTCCAAGTGTTCCGGGACAGGTTCCTCTCTGCGAGAAGATATGTCCTGAAATCTTCAACCAGGCGTCCTGACTTACCGGAATCCATCCTATTTCAAGATTCTGTATCTGTGGCAATAGTCGAGCTGCTGGGCGAGGAAGTCCTCCGGATAGCGGATTTCGTAGTCCACAATCTCACCGTTTTTCTCGACAGGCACTATGTCAGGGTTCACAAATCCGCCGTAAGGTTTCAGGCCGAGGGCATCGTATCTTTCCTTGACCTCCTTGTGGAGCGCAGGGTCAACATTGACACCGTAGCCGAGCACGAGAGCCTTGCCGGCCTCGTAGTCACCCTCTGACTTGATTCTCTGGATTTCCGCAAGGAGTTTTCCGAACAGGGTTCTCAATGCCTCGTAGTCATTGACGACGAAGTATGTCTTGCCGTCCCTGACCTTCTTCTCTATGACGTTGTCAGCCTTGCCCTTCTCATAGCACCATGCAGCGATGAGCTGGCGGTTCTGCATATGGGCCTCCGTGACCTTGCGGCCAAGTTCAATGCGGGTGAGCTGGACCATCAGTCCGTTGCGGATATAATTTGCATAGTGCGGCTTGTAGGCCTCTGCGACAGGGAGGATTCCCAGTTCGACAAGTTTCGGGTCGGCAATGTAGTAGAGTCCGAAAAGATCTGCCCTGGCCTCTTCCAATGCGGAGGCGAACTCGCCCATAGCCGTGCCTGATACACCCGGCAGAAGCTGTCCGGAGCCATGTCCAAGGCATTCGTGGAGGTCAGTGTGGATTTCGTCGGCATATCCGCCGTACTTCTTCTGCAGGTCTTTCTCCTCCTGTGAGTATGCGAATTCCTCAAGCGTTGAGGCCGGTGACTCGTTGGCAGCGGCATCGTATGCGTGGGTGATATTGGCAATTGTCACGGACTTGGAGCCGTATTCCTTCCTTATCCAGTCGGCGTTGGGAAGATTGATTCCGATAGGGGTGGCAGGGTAGCATCCTCCGCCGAGGCAGGCCGCATTGATGACCTTGGCGGAAACTCCCTTCACGCTCTTTTTCTTGAATCTGTCATCGATGGGAGCATTGTCCTCGAACCACTGGGCATTGGTGCTGAGAACCTCTGTCCTGGCGGAAGCGGCTGAATCCTTGACATTGACAAGTGCCTCCCAGTATGCCTTGCGGCCGAGAGGGTCATTGTAATCCTCCACGAATCCGTTGGTGAAGTCAACTGTACCGAGGGTGTCGCTGAGCCAGGTGATGTTGTACTTGTCCCAAAGCCTGAGGTCCCCGGTCCTGTAATATTCCTGGAGTTCGCTGATTTCCTGTCTCTGGGTATCGTTTTCGGCAACCGCCTTCGCCTTCTCCAGTTCCTCGCAAATCTTCTCGAGGGCCGGGCCGTAGATGCCGCCGACCTTCCAAGGAAGTTCCACAACCTTGCCGTTCTCGTCTTTTACAACCTTGGTGTTGAGGCCGTAAGAAATAGGGTGCGGGTCATTCTTGTCAATGATGCTGTCGTAATATGCCTCCACTTCATCCCTTGTGACGCCTTCATAGAAATTTACTGCCGAGAGGGCGACAATGTCACCTTCCGGGTCAGAGGAACGTCTCTGTGAGAGGATGGACGGATCGTAGATTACAGGTATGAGCTCATCGCATTCCTCCCCGTGCCCGACGGCCTCCATCAGTGACCTGAAGTACTCCTCGCTGCATTCAGGGGTGAATTTGTCCTCCGCATAATGATGGTGTATTCCATTGCTGAAGAACACTCTCTTGGCATAAACCAGGAAATTTGCGTAGTCCCCGCATTTCTTGTCGCCATCATATTTCTCAATGATGTCCTGAAGGACGTTGCGTACATCAAGGTTGTACTTGCAGTTCTGGTCCCAGTGGATGTCCCATCCGTACTTGGTGGCCTCGCTGAGATGGTAAATGTACTCTTTCTGCCTGAGTGACAGGTCTTCCCATCCCGGGATTCTGTACCTCATGATCTTGATGTCGGCGAACTGGTCAATGAGATATTTGAAGTTCTCATCGTTTTTCTTTCCGCTATCCTGCCCGCAAGATACCAATGCTGCGGCAGAGGCTAATGTCAATAGCATTTTCGATAATGTGTTCATATATTGAATTTGTTGTTTTCCCGGACGTGTCCGGATGCGTGCCCGGTTGAAAGTCCTGTTGCAAAAATAAGAAATATCGCCGACAAATTGTTATATTTGCGGCCTATGAAAGCGATTTTGCGTAACATTGTTTTTGCATTGGCCCTGGCGGCTCTCGCAGCCTGCTCGAAGGACGGTGATTTCGGCATTGACGGTGGGTACAGTTACAGGACTGGTCCTGACGAGACTGCGGCTCCTGCACCCAAGTCAAGGCGGGTCCTGCTGGTATATTCCGCTGGCTTCAACAGCCTGAGCGCAGACCTTGAGGATGACATATCTGAACTGATGGAAGGGGAGATACCTGCCAGGAATTCCGGATCTGTGATTCTGGTTTTCTCGAAGCGTACGTTTGACAATCGTTCTGATTATTCCGTAAAGACGCCGGCCCACCTGCTCCGCATTTACAAGAATTCGGCAGGGAAGATAGTATCCGATACCCTCAGGACCTGGCCGGAGGGGACTGTGGCGGCTTCCGCTTCCACCCTCAATGAAGTCCTGTCGTATGTCGGGACCACGTTCCCGTCTTCTGATTTGGGAATGATTTTTTCTTCCCATGCTTCCGGATGGGTGCCAAAGGGTTATTATTCCACAGGTACGATTACACAATATGCTTCCGGCACCCAGATGGTTTCCGGTATGCTGCCGGCACCTGAACGTCCTGTGCAGAGTTTTGAGGACGCCCTGGACGGCCTGCGTGTAAGAAGTATCGGGATGGATATGATTAATTCGAGGACGGCATACGAGATGAATATTGAGGATTTCGCATCCGCCATTCCGATGAAGTTGAATTATATCATAATGGATGCCTGCCTGATGGGCGGTGTTGAGGTAGCTTATGCTCTCCGGGACAAGACCCGTTATCTGGTTTTTTCCCAGACCGAGGTCCTGGCGGACGGTCTTTGCGACTATTCCACCATTGCTGCGAGGCTGTTCAAGGCGGGAGGGGCTGACCTCAGCGGACTGTGCACTGATTCCTATTCTCATTATTCTGCCTTGTCCGGCTTGGAACAGTCCGTCACGATTTCATTGGTGGGAACGGATGGGCTTGGGAGGCTGTCGGAGGTCTGTGCGCAGATTTTCGACAAGTACCGGGAAGAGATAGGCTCTGTATCAATGTATAATGTCCAGAAATACTACCGGTATTCCAAACAATGGTATTTCGACATTGAGGATATCCTGGTGAAGGCCGGCGTCCAGGATGACGACCTAGCTGAATTCCGTGATGCGCTTTCTTCCTGCGTGCTATACAAAGCCGCCACCCCGAGGTTCCTGTCCATTGACATAGACACTTTCTCGGGGCTGAGCATGTATCTGCCGTGCGCTGATTCGAATTCGGCTTTGAGGGATTTCTACCGCGGGCTTTCGTGGAACGTTGCCACCGGCTTGGTAAAATAATACCGTTACAGTATCTGGGCGGTGTGGTTCTTGGTGTCCACCTTCTCGATAATCCTTTCCACAATGCCTTCCGCATTGATGATGAAGGTCTTCCTGAGCGTGCCTACGCAGACTTTCCCGCACATTCTCTTCTCTCCCCAGGCACCGAAAGCCTGAAGCATTTCCGTGCTTTTGTCCGAGAGCAATGTGAAAGGAAGCTGGTATTTCTCAATGAATTTCCTGTGCGAGGCATCGCTGTCCTTGCTGACACCGATTACCCTGTAGCCTGCCTCCCTGAGAGCCTCAATGTTGTCCCTGAGGTTGCAGGCCTCCGCTGTACAGCCCGGTGTGCTGTCCTTCGGATAGAAATAAAGCACTGTCCCCTGACCTTTCAGGTCTTCAGATGTGAATGTTTTTCCGTCCTGGTCAATGACCGAGAATGCCGGAATCTTGTCTCCTACTTTAAGCATGATAATCTTTATGCGTGATAATTACATTATAAGTCCGATGATTCTATATGCGAGAAAGGCGACTATCCAGGCCAGGATGAGCGAGTGGACCACTACGAAGCCAGCCCATTTGGCCCCTATTTCCTTTCTCAATGTCGATACTGTCGCCACGCAAGGGAAGTAGAGCAGTACGAACAGCATGAATGCCCAGCTGTTGGCCGGGGTGAAGATTTTTTCCTCCCTCAGGACGGTGGCCAGATTGCCCTCACCGTCATCGGAATGGTAGAGTATTCCCATTGTGCTGACAATGGCCTCCTTGGCAGGAAGTCCGGTCAGGAGGCTGACGTTCATCTTCCAGTCGAAACCCAATGGCTCCATAACCGGCGAGACAGCCTTGCCCACCATTGCGAGATAGGATTCCTCCGGGTTCTCCCCGTTGCCTGTCTTGTCGGCAGGGAAGTATTCCAGCGCCCAGATAATCACGGAGGCGGCCAGAATCACTGTCGAAATCTTCTGGAGATAGTCGGAAACCCTCTCCCAGATATGCATGCCCGTGTTTCTCCACGTCGGTTTGCGGAAAGAAGGAAGCACTGAGACATAGTCCTCATCCTGCATCCGGAACCATTTGGTATGTTTCATCACGTATGCGAAGAGGATTGACAGGAATATGCCGATGGCATATAGGCTTACCATTACCAGGGCCTTGTAGTTGGCGAAAAATGCCGAAACGAACAGGAGATAGACCGGAAGCCGGGCGCTGCAGCTCATGAAAGGAATCATCAGCATTGTCAATGTCCTGTCCCTCTTGTTCTCAATCTGTTTCGCAGCCATTATTGCGGGAACATTGCAGCCGAAACCTATCAGCATGGGGATGAATGAGCGGCCGTGCAGTCCTACAAGGTGCATTATCTTGTCCATCAGGAATGCCGCCCTGGACATATATCCGGTATCTTCGAGAATGGACAGGAAGAAGAAAAGTATGACAATGTTCGGCAGGAATGCCAGCACGGCCCCCACGCCCTGTACTATTCCGTCAATGAGCATGCTTGTGAACCATCCCGGACTCATTATGCTTCCGAGCCATGCGCACAGGGCATTGATTCCGGATTCAATCCATCCCTGGGGGTAGGCCCCTATGGTAAATGTACATTGGAATACAGCCAGGAGTATCAGTATCAACAGCGGGAAGCCCAGCCATTTGCTGGTCAGGAGCGCATCGACCTTCATGGTGAAGGTATGGTCCGAACTGTCACCGCCGTGTGAGACTGTTTCCTGGAGGGCTCCGGCCACAAAACCGCGTCTGGCTTTGGCTACCAGGACTTCCGACTGTTCGCCGAATTCTTTTTCCAGGCCGTCGTGAGCCTTGCCGGCCACTTTCAGGACCTCATCCGCATTGGGAAGTGAATTCACGTACGGCATTATGTAGTCCTGGTGTTCGAGAAGGCGCACGGCCACATAGCGTTCAGAGAAATGCAGCCATTCATCGTGGCCTTTGTGTATGGCAGCGGAAATCTTGGCGATTGCCTCTTCCACGTCCTGGCCGTAAGGTACGCTGACTTTTCTCTCATAAGGTTCCCTGGAGCATTCGGCAATCTTGCCGATCAGGGTCATCTCGGCCAGTCCGTCCTCAGGCTCGAAGGTGATGACCGGCATTCCTAGCATTCTGGAAAGCTGCTTCGTGTCAATGGAATGGCCGGTTTCGAGAAACTTCCTGTAGTTCTTGATAACGAGGATAACCTTGATGTCCATGTCATTGAGCTTCGTGACAGGATACAATGTGTCCTCAAGGTGCAACGCATCCACGATATGGATGACGATATCGGATGGCGTGTCAAGTATGGACGAGATTTCAGGAAGGATATTGAACCTTACCGAAAAACCGTTGCCTGATACTGTCTTGCCGGAAACACCGCTTCCGGCTCCGGTTACAGCCGCCCTGATGCATTGCCTGACACCCTTTGATGCCATCAGTGGGCAGCTGTGGCATTGTCCATTACATTCTGCTAATGTATTCATAACCACTGGGTTTTAAGTAATCTTCAAAAAATAACCAGCATCATCTTATGCATATCTTTCCGGTCC
>JBJEBV010000094.1:0-1561 GCA_051870395.1 Candidatus Cryptobacteroides sp.
CCGTCCTCTGTGGTCTTGACCAATTTCATGGAGCCTGTGGGATTGACGGCCCTTACCCGAAAGTATACCGGTAAATCCTCATAGGATGGGTCTGCCTGACTGCCCAGCATCACCTGATAACTGCCGTTATACCACACGAAGAAGGGGTGCCCCTGGGTATTCACCCGGTTTCGTGTGGGTGCCACCAGCACATTGTCCAGTGGACGGTCAGAGGTAATCGTCAGCACATTCCCGTTCGTGGTAAAGGTCAGTCCATCCACCCTCGGAAAGGAATACCCAGATATTACCCGATTACTGTCCGTTGCGGCTGCACTATACTGACCGTTGCCATTCGGTTTCAAATCTATGGTCGGAGCAGTATTTTGAGCCGCGCTGGTAAAGCTGGGGATGGCATCGCTGTGCGCCGCCATGTTTGCAGAAATCTGGTTGTATGCTGAAATGACATTCTTCAACCGACCTCCGATGGAAATATACATGGAGGTGGCTTCAGGCCCTTTTCCGTAGGCATTCTCGAAACGGCGAATGAACGCATCATTGGTCTGTGCATATGGCGGTGTGGCATTTCGCCAGCCAATGGCGATTTCCCAGACAATGATCTGCGTTGCCACCATATTGGACAGCAGCTCATAGCTGGCGGATTGCGGAAGCGTCCGCTGTCCGTACATAACCGCAACGCACATAGCTTTCATTTGCTGTACAGTCAGCGTGGACGGGGCTGCTGAACTGCTGACAAATTCATCCATGGTCAGATCTTCTTCTGTATAGGTGGAGCCTTCCGCAATGCCAGGTTCCAGGCAGTAAGCCGCCTGCCATGTGCCATTGACCTTAATGGCTTTCAGACCGACATTATTTCGATTTCTTGACTTGCCCGCAAATTCATAGTAGATAAATCGGTTGGTCTTTCCGGCAATGGGACTGTATTCATCTGTATTGACCCAGATGGTAGCCCATGTGGTTGCCTGACAGTTGGAAATGGAAGCCAGAGCAACCTCCCCGTCAATCAGAAGCATGACAGGCGGCTCAGAATCATCAATGATATCAGCTTCCGATATATTATTTCCGGGTTCCTCGGCAATGGCCGCTTCCGTTTCATTAGGCGGTGGGATCATATTTTCTTCCGGTTCTGTGTTCGTGGTTTCTTCCGTTGTCTCCGTGGAAGCAGCAGGATCAGCTTCGTCGGCTGTTTCCGCAGCATATACGCTGGGAATCAGACTAACCACCAGCATCAGAATCAAAAGAAGTGAAATACATCGTTTGATTACAGTTGGCATAATTTTTCCTTTCAAAAAATAGCCCTTGCCGAAGTACAGCAAGGACTGCGATTGTTGGTTTGTTGTTAAAACCGGTACAAACCTGGTTCTCCTTTTCGGAGTGTACAGGTAGTCTGGAGGGGGTGAGGTGTGGAGAGGGGGAACCGCAGAATCACCTGTCGCAGTCCTGTGAAATGGGCAGACTGCCCCCTTGTAAGTGGTTACCGTTCTTGTTCCCGCTGGCGCTTCCGGTAAAACTCCAATGCCTTTACAATGGTATCCTCAATCTTCTGCGCAGGCGTCCCCGGCGC
>JBJEBV010000095.1:0-35448 GCA_051870395.1 Candidatus Cryptobacteroides sp.
CTCTCCGAGGGAATGCTGGAGGTGATGGAAAAGAAGGTTGCCAAGGCCGGATTGGAAAGCATAATCTCTTGTGAAACAGGCGATTGTGAAAATTTAAGATTCGCTGATGGTAGTTTCGACCGGGTCACTGTAGCGTTCGGGGTAAGGAACTTCGAAAACAGGAAGAAGGGTCTCAGGGAAATGCTCCGTGTCCTCAAGCCGGGCGGAAAACTGGTGATTCTGGAACTTTCGGTCCCTTCCAATGCCTTTATGCGCTGGCTGTTCAATCTCTATTTCGTCCACATTCTCCCGCTTATCGGCGGAAAAATCTCAGGCGACAAGGCCGCCTACAAATATCTCCCGGCTTCAGTCCTGAACTTCCCCGGCAAGAAAGAGTTCACAAGCACCCTCCGGGAATGCGGATATGCGGCAGTCTCCCACAAGGCCTTCACTCTCGGCATCTGCAGGATGTATTCCGGCATCAAGCCCTGACTCTCCGGAAAATCAGCCAAAATCATCAAAATCGCACTATTTTGGCTGACTTTTATAAAATAAAAATCATAAGCCATTGATATCTAGAGAAATCTAGTTCAACCTTACAATATCGAAAATCAGCCAAAAACGCAAAAATATCTGCATTTTGGCTGATTTTCTGTAAATAATCACTATATTCGCAGAAAAGAGAAATACGATGAACACTGAAAATATCATTGGCAGGCAAGAAGAGCTTGCAACATTGGGAAGACTCTATAACTCCGACAAGTCGGAATTTCTTGCGATATACGGAAGGCGAAGAGTCGGCAAATCCTATCTTGTCGATGAGGCTTTCAGAGGCGAAATAGCATTCTCGGCAGTAGGAATATTCTCAACATCTCCTGAGGCAAGCCGGAGAAAAATCCAACTCAGACATTTCTATAGCAATCTGCTTGAGTACGGCCTTAACCCAGCTTACAAAGAGCCTGACAACTGGATGGAAGCATTCTCTCTATTAAGAAACCTCCTTTCCCGGAACAACAGCAGACGCATTGTCATTTTCCTGGACGAATTGCCGTGGATGGCAGGCCCCCAGTCCTCCGAACTTGTAGAGGAACTGGGATTCTTCTGGAACAACTGGGCAGTGAAGCAGAGAAACATTCTCCTTATCGTCTGCGGCTCCGCTACAAGTTGGATGCTCGACAATATTATCCGGGATGATGGCGGATTGCATAGCCGCCTGACGGAGAAGATGTTCCTTTCGCCTTTTACTCTCGGGGAAAGCCGCGAATACTACAAAAGGCGTGGATTCCTGATGTCAGACTATGAAATCGCCCTGTGCCAGATGGCCATAGGCGGAATTCCATATTACATGGACAGGATGTCGCCAGACCGCACATTGACACAAAACATCAACAATTTCTATTTCGATAACAAAAGCATTGACCAGGAATTCACTGATGTCTATGCAGGTCTATTTCAGTCCGCCACAAGATACATTGATGTAGTAAGCGCATTGGGCAGGAAATTCTACGGGATGACACGGAATGAAATCCTTGCAGCAACCAAGATCAGCGGAGGAGGGACATTTACCAAAATAATTGACAATCTGAAAGAATGCGGAATCATCCGGTTATATCCACGCTACGGAAAGGGCAGAAAAGAAACAGTCTATCAACTATGCGACTACTTCACATTGTTCTATTTGAACTTCGTAAAGAACTCACATTCGAGCAGGGACTGGGGGTCATTCCAGCGCTCACACGAGTACGAGAACTGGAGCGGAAGGACTTTCGAACTTCTGTGTTCGCAACATATACGTCAGATAAAGAAAGCCCTTATGGTCAAGTTCGCCGACAAGGAATACTGCTGGTCAGGAGCAACACCTGAGGGGCAAGGTGTACAGATAGATATGATAATCCCTTCCCCGAACGAAAGGACAGACTATATCTGCGAAATGAAATTTTCCGAGAGCAAATATCTCATCTCCAGCAGTTATGAGGAAGATATCTTCCGCAAAATCAATGCTTTCAGAAGTTCAAGCCGCCACAAGGCGTCTCATTCCCTGCTATTCGTAATGATTACGTCACTGGGGCTGGTGGAATCTGTTCACAACCGGGCAGTCAATATCAGGCTCAGCCTCGATGACCTGTTCAGCCCCTGACGGCGGCCTCGACCTCGGCGGAGAGGTGTTCCCTGGCCTGTTCGTCAGGAATTGCGGCCAGGACCGGGGCAAGGAAGGAGATTATCTGAAGGACACGTGTCTCGTTCTCCGGGATACCCCTTGAGCGCATGTAGAACTGTTCATCCTCATTGAGCTGGCCCACAGTGGCGCCGTGGGAGCATTTCACATCATCAGCATAGATTTCCAGCTGGGGCTTGGCCGCGGCGTGCGCAGTCGGGGATACCACGAGATTGCGGTTAGTCTGGTAGGCCTCTGTCTTCTGGGCATCCGGAGCCACGACAATCTTGCCGAAGAAACCGGCACGGGAAGAGCCGCCGGCCACGCCGTTGAAAAGCTGGGTCGAAACGCATCCAGGGACACGGTGACGCAGGTCGGTACGGATAGTGAGACGCTCATCCGCATTGCAGAGATAAAGTCCGGAAATCTTCACCTCGGAATGCGGCCCGACAAGGTCAACAGCAATCCTGACATCGGCTGAAATGCCCGGAAGTACAACTATCACAATGTCAAGCCGGGCGTCCCCTCCCACCACGATATTGCTGAAAGGCAGTTCCTGGACCTGGCCGGAAGCAGCATCGGGGCCAATGGTATAGACCCTGCTTACCTCCTGGCCATCAGGCACTTCCAATGTATCAGGACCAATGTAAACCGGAAGGTCCTGATAATGCCCCGCATCGGTCTTTGGTGAAGGGTCGAGGCGGGATGGTATGGTATTGTCGTACTTTATCATAATCAGAATATATCGTAGCCCTTTTCCTCAATGACATCCACCAGCTCACGGCCGCCGGTCTCCACGATATGGCCGTCTTTGAGAACGTGCACGATATCCGGCACAATATAGTCCAGAAGTCTCTTGTAATGGGTAATGACAATGGCCGATTTCTCAGGGGTGTGGAGCGATCTGACACCCTCTGCCACAATGCGGAGAGCATCCACGTCCAGTCCGCTGTCGGTCTCGTCGAGAATGGCCAGGGTCGGGTCCAGCATTGCCATCTGGAAAATCTCATTGCGCTTCTTCTCGCCGCCCGAGAAGCCGACATTGACCTCCCTCTTGGCGAACTCAGGACGCATCCGGACGAAGGCCATCTTCTCCTTCATAAGTTTCAGGAAATCACCGGCTTTCATCGGTTCCTCGCCCGCAGCCTTGCGCTTGGCATTGATGGCAGTCTTCATAAAATTGGTGATTGTCACGCCCGGGATTTCAACCGGGTACTGGAACGACATGAAGATGCCGGCCCAGGCCCTCTCCTCCGGCGACATTGCCAGAAGTTCCTGTCCCATGAACTCAATGCTGCCGCCGGTCACGGTGTAAAGCGGCTTGCCGGTCAGGACGGAGGACAATGTGCTCTTGCCTGCCCCGTTCGGCCCCATCACCGCATGGATTTCGCCCTTGCGGATAGTCAGGTCAATGCCCTTGAGAATTTCCTTGTCACCTACAGCAGCGTGCAATCCGCTAATCTGCAGCAATATATCATTTGCCATAAACTGTGTTTATCAATGTTGTCAAAAATATCGGCCAGGCTAAGCGTTCTTGCGGTAGAGCCGGGCCCAGGTAATCAGCGACCAGATGCCGTTGATAAGGTAGAGCGAGCAGACTACCGGCATGAAAACGTGGCCTACGGATATGTGGAGGATGAGTTGGGCGATGTTGACCATCAGCCAGGCTATCCAGCAATCCCATTTCTTCAGGGCGGAGAGCAACTGCGCCACAAGAATCAGAATCGTCACGCAGGCATCGAGATAAGGTACCGGGTCTGACGGGAACTTGCCAGGGAATACGGCATTGCCGATGAGGCTTATTACCCAGCCCCAGATGCCCGCAAGCAGTAAGATGGAGGCTATGGCAATGATTCTCTGCCGCCAGTCCAGCATTGTCACTTTCAATGCGGAGCTGTCATCCGAACTCTGCTCCCCGGCCTTCGGATGCGTCCAGCGGTAATGTCCCAATATATTGATTCCCAATGATATAGGCTGGAGTATGAGATTGGCGTAGAGGTTCTTGTTCCAGAACATCAGGAAGAGGAGGATGGAGTAGAGGTAGCCCACCCAGAAATTGTACTTGCTGTTGCGGCCCGCAAGGAATACGCAGGTCAGGCCTGCCAATGATGTGAGCAAGTCAATAAGAAGTACCGGGGTATCCCCGCCTATTGTAAACAATGTAAAATTTATCCAGTTCATATTTTCTATTAATTACTAACCAACAGACCCCTCCAGCGATACCTGGAGCAGTTTCTGGGCCTCGACAGCGAACTCCATCGGCAGTTTGCTGAGCACCTCGCGCGCATAGCCGTTGACAATCAGCCCGATAGCTTCCTCCGGCCCGATTCCCCTCTGGTTGCAGAAGAAAAGCTGGTCCTCGCTAATCTTGGACGTGGTCGCCTCGTGTTCCACGACAGCGGTGGAATTGTCAGTCCGGATGTCCGGGAAGGTGTGGGCCCCGCATTGTGAACCTATCAGGAGGCTGTCGCATTGGGAGAAATTCCTTGCGCCGGCGGCTCCGGGCAGCATTCTCACAAGGCCTCTGTAACTATTCTGGCTATGTCCTGCAGAGATTCCCTTGCTGACAATGCGGCTGCGGGTGTTCCTTCCAGCGTGAATCATCTTCGTCCCGGTGTCGGCCTGCTGGTAATTGTTGGTCACTGCCACGGAATAGAACTCCGACGAAGAATTGTCGCCCTTGAGGATGGTGCCCGGATATTTCCAAGTGATGGCTGAGCCGGTCTCTACCTGGGTCCAGGAAAGATGGGCCCCCTCATAGCATATTCCCCTCTTGGTCACGAGGTTGAGAATGCCTCCGCGGCCTTCCGCATCGCCCGGATACCAGTTCTGGACGGTGCTGTACTTGACATCCGCATCCTTGAGAACCACGATTTCCACCACGGCGGCGTGAAGCTGGTTCTCGTCACGCATCGGGGCCGTGCAGCCTTCCATATAACTTACATACGAGCCCTCGTCGGCGACTATCAATGTCCTCTCGAACTGGCCCGTGCCCTTGGCATTGATACGGAAATAGGAGGAGAGTTCCATCGGGCAGCGGACTCCCTTCGGAATGTAGCAGAACGAACCGTCGCTGAAAACAGCGGAATTCAGGGCGGCGAAATAATTGTCCCCGGCGGGAACCACGGTGGCGAGATATTTCCGGACCAGGTCAGGATGTTCCTTCACGGCCTCGCTGAACGAGCAGAAGATTATTCCCTTGTCAGCCAGTTCCTTACGGAATGTCGTAGCCACGGACACTGAGTCGAAGACCGCATCCACGGCGGCCACTCCGGCCAGGACTTCCCTCTCCTTCAGGGGAATGCCGAGCTTGTCGAATGTCTCTGCGAGTTTCGGGTCAATCTCCTTCGGCCTGTCAGCGTCCTTCTTAGGGGCAGCGTAATATATAATGTCCTGATAATCAATATGAGGCATATCCAGGTGACCCCATTCCGGGGCCTCCATCGCCTGCCATTTGCGGAATGCGTCGAGGCGGAAGTCCAGAAGCCACTGCGGCTCTTCCTTCCTCCCGGATATCATCCTTACAATGTCCTCGTTCAGGCCTTTCGGGATGAATTCCTGCTCGACATCGGTGACAAAACCCTCCTTGTATTCCTTGGCGGTTATGTCCCGGAGCAATTCCTTTTCTTCGTTTATATCCATACCTATATTCTCTTCATTAAGTCAGCGAGGACAATGGCTGTCATTGCCTCGACAACAGGAGGGGTTCTCAATGCGAAGCATGCATCGTGCCGGCCCGGGATGGAAAGCTCATCCATCTCCCCCTTTGCGAAATTGAATGTCTTCTGCGGCTTCCCGATGCTGGAAGTAGGCTTGAAGGCCACCCTGAATACGATTGGGTTTCCATTGGTGATGCCTCCGTTCACTCCGCCGGCCCCGTTCCTGGACGGGTGTACGCTCAGATGCAGGTTGACATTGCCCCCGGCAACATTGTCGAACGGGTCATTATGTTCGGAACCCTTCATTCTTGAGGAACGGAATCCGTCACCGAACTCTATTCCGCGTACTCCAGGGATGGAGAAGACGGCGTGGGAAATCAGGGATTCCACTGAGTCGAAGAACGGCTCACCGAGTCCGGCAGGGACCCGGGTTGCCACACATTCCACTATGCCTCCGATGGAGTCGCGCTCCCGCATTGCATTGGCTATCACGTCTTTCCATATTACAGAAGCCGGGATTTCAGCATCTGCCAGGCCGTTTCTGTCCTCATCGGTCAATGTGGCCAGAGCCTCGGTCCGGGACATTCCGCCCACCTCAATGAGACTGGCCCTGATATCGCAGACGCACATTTTCTTGGCAACGACTCCGGCCGCCACTATCGGCAATGTCAGCCTGCCGGAAAAATGTCCGCCGCCCCGAGGGTCATTGAAATCCATCCATTTCACGCTGGCGGTGTAGTCGGCGTGGCCCGGACGAGGCATGTCATTGAACAGTTTGTAATCGCCCGAACGGGTGTTCCTGTTCCTGAAAATGATGGCGAGAGGGGCACCTGTAGTGAAGCCCTCATAGACTCCGCTGAGAATCTCGGGTATGTCGGCCTCGATTCTCGGAGTAGTGCCTTTCGGCCCGCTTTTCCTGCGGAGAATGTCCTCAGTGAAATCTTCAATGGTGAGAGGGAGGCCCGGCTGGACACCGTCCAGTACGACGCCTATGGCATCCCCGTGGGATTCTCCGAAGATGGAGACTCTGAATTTACTGCCGAATGAATCCATATCAATATTCAGAATAGTTTGCCAAACAGTTCCCCGAACGTAGGGAAAGATTTGGCAACGCATTGTGTATCATCTATTTCAATTGGGCTGTCCGCTCCAAGTTCCGCAACCCGCAGGGCCATTACCATACGGTGGTCGTGATGGGAGGTGAAACTGCCGCCCTTGAGCAGGGTGCCGGTGAGGATGCGCCGGGCGAGGGAATGGCCCTCGACAATGAGCCTGTCCCCGGTAATTTTCGCATTGACCCCCATCTGCGTGAGCATTTCCAATATGGCCTTGCCCCGGTCGCTTTCCTTGTTGGCGAGCCTGCCCACGCCCGCTATCTTGCTGGTACCCTCGCAGAATGCCGCAAGGACGGAGACTATCGGGAATAGGTCGGGGCAGTTGGCGGCGTCCACGTCGAATGCGCTGAGCGGTGCCCTCTGCACGTGAATGAGGCCTTTCGGGTCGTCGTCCCCCATCTGGGAAAGGCTGGCCCCGGCTTCCATCAATATGTCCATTATGGAGAGGTCTGCCTGCAATGACTTGGTATCCAGGCCGGTAAGTTCCGCTCTTCCGAATACGGCACCTGCCACGAGGAAGTTTGCGGCGGAACTCCAGTCTCCTTCAATGTCCATGTCCGCAGCCTTGTAGGACTGGCCTCCCTTGATGTGGAAAGTGATTGAGGTACAGTCGCTCCAGTCCTTGGACTCGGCGAATTCCGCCCCGCCTTCCATATCGCACCAGACTTTCACGCCAAATGCCTTCATCACGTCCATTGTAATGAAGAGGTAAGGGATGCTTTTCGGATTGTTCAATTCAATGACAGTGTCCTCTTCGAGAAGCGGCAATGCCATCAGCAGCCCGGAGATGATCTGGGAGCCGCTTGTACCTGATATTGAGGCTTTTCCGGGGGTAAGGGAGCCTTTTACGTCCAGAGGGACGAAGACCTCCGCTGCGGCGGACGGGCTGGAATTTCCGGCCGGGCTGGCGGACAGGCTGGCTTCAGCGGCACTTCCGGCTGGCCTGGTGTCAGCATCGGCTACAGAAACGGCGCTTCCGGCCTGCCTGGCAGCCCTTTCACCGGCTTGGACCAGCCTGACCCCGAAGGCCGACATTATTTCCGGTGCACCCTTGAGCGGCCTCCCGGTCAATGTCTTTTCGCCTGTCACCCTGACTTCGCCATCGTCAAGGACTGAGAGAAGCGGTATCATCATTCTCGTGAGAAGCCCCGATTCGCCAGTATGCAAAGTATTGAGTTTCAATGATTTTGCCTTGGCTCCAATGCCCTTGATGGTCAATGCGGACCCGTCCTTGGCCACGTTGCCTGAGGCGTATGAGAGGCCTACTGTGACCTCTGCCCCGAGGGCACGCGCGACTGCGACTGCGGATTCATTGTCCCCGCAAGGTGAATAGCCCCTGAGGACTGAGACACCGTCTGACAATGCTGCGGCAATGATGGCCCTCTGGGCAAAACTCTTGGATGAAGGCATCTGGACAGGCTCCACGGCCGGGTAGCCCGGGAATTTCCGGTCGCCGTAAACATTGGCCCGCATTGAGGCAGTGGACATCTGGCCCGGAGCGGCAGCCTCTTCCTCATTGAGGGCGGCGTATGTATGCGGAGCACCCTTGGCGAGGCAGTCAATCCGGCTGGACCGCCCTTTCTCCCCCATTGCGAAAGCCACAAGACGGCCCGGGTCGAAACTTTCATAAAGTCTCAAGACACGTGCGAAGTCATTGTCATCATTGGCGGTGACCACTATTTTGGCAATGTCGGCTCCGAGGGCGAAGCACTTCTCTGTCAATGCTTTAAGTGCCTCCAGAGAGTCAGTGCCGGAGAAATCGTGGTAAGACCGTATGAGGACGGTGCCGCATTCCCTGGTCTCCCGACGGATTCGCTTTGACATCATTGCGGGAGCCTCGATTTCGAGGTCAGCGTATGCTGCCCCGGCGTGGATTGCGGTTATGAGCAGGGACTCGGCCTTCTGGGATGCCCTGGAGTCGAGCTTGCGTTCGTCCGTCAGCCCGTCATCGAGGGCGGCCCTGATTTCGGACACCCTGCAGGTGGCTATGAGCGGTACGTCGGAGGAGGAAAAGAGTTCCTCCACCTCATTCTGCGCAAGGTCGCATCTGTCAAGCCTGATTTCGGCCATCTCCACCTTCCCGGATTCGAGGATGGCGAAGATTTCGTCCAGGGTCCTGTTCTGTATTGATGTGCAGATCATTATCTGTTAAAATTACTCATTCAAGTTGCGTAAGTCTGCAAAGATACGAAAAATTGCTATGATAATGCGGCAAGAACCTCATTGACGGACAGGTTTTCTATCCTCACGTCACCTATGGAGTGAATCAGGACGAAATTGACGCCTTCACCTTCGGCTTTCTTGTCGTATTTCATTGCAGGAACCAGCCCTGATATGCTGTACGGGCAGTCCACGGGGAGGCCGCAGGCGGTGAAATCCCGGCAGAGGGAGGCTTGCAGGGATGCCCCGGCGGGCTCGGTGGCAGAGGCCGTGACGGAAGTGGCGGGCTTGGTGCAGGCCGGAGTCTCCACTGCGCAACGCTCACCGGCATAATACCTTTCCGAGAGCCCTGCCGCCATAATCATTCCCATTGACACAGCCTCGCCGTGGCTGATATCGTCGCCTTTCTCCCTGGCCATCCACTCGATGGCGTGCGCGAAAGTGTGGCCTAGATTAAGCTTGCGCCTCTCCCCCGACTCGAACTGGTCGCGCTCCACCACGCCGGCCTTGACATTGGCAGCAGCAGATATAAGTTCCTGGAGTCCAGGCAGGTGCTCCAATATTGCAGCCCTGTGGTCACTGGCCCCGGCAATGGCGGAGAGGATGCCCACGGCCTTGCTGTAGTTGTCGCCCGCATTGTCAATGATGAAGGTCTTGACGAGTTCGGCCACCCCGGAAATGAAGTCCCTGTACGGCAATGTCGAGAGCACCTCGGGGCATTCGAAAGTGAATTCCGGCTGTCGGATGACACCGAGCATATTCTTGTAATTCAGGAAGTTGACTCCGGTCTTTCCGCCGATTGCGGCATCCACCTGGGCGAGGAATGTGGTAGGCAGGTATGCGAAGCGGACTCCCCTCTTGTAAATGGAGGCGGCAAACCCTGCCATATCTGTGGTGATGCCCCCGCCGATGGCGAATACAAGGGCCTTGCGGTCGGCCTCAAGGTCCAGAAGCCATTGGCATATCTCCAAAACGGTGTCAATGTTCTTGGCATTCTCACTGGCATCGATGGAGAGCCGTCCACGAAGATTGCCGCACGGCTCCAGCGCCTCAGCGACCCTGGCGGCATAGCCTTCCACATTCCTGTCAGCCACGATATAGACCGACGGAAAAACTTTCAGCAACGGGACTACTTCCTCTACCTTCATCCCGGTGTGTATTTTGCACAATGGATTGATATTCATACTCTTGGTAAATTAAACATCTATAGGAAAAGCGCATCTGCGGTGATAACTTCCTGGATCTTTCCTCCGTATTTCCCTGGAGCCAGGCCATAGGTTGTAACCAAAGTCAGATGAACGGCCTGCTTGGGAGAAAGTGTAGCCTTCAGCATCTCTACCCTATGCATCATTTTCAACTCCTCATCCTTGGTCAAGGAATAAGCCGTACCGCTGAATTTCATCTCACAGAGATTTACAATATTATCATTGCGGATAATCAGCAGAGCTGTCTGCACTCCGTCCTTGCTGTCATCGCCCCTGACATTCCAGGCTGATATGCTTGTCTTGACACCCTCAATCCCAAGCGCCCTCTTGAGTTGGACTATATTCTGCCAGCACAGCTGTTCAAATGATACACCACGCCAGCCTTTCATTATATCGGAAGTGAAATTGTCATTGACGAATGTGGCATCTTCCTGATATTTTTCAACGTACTTGAGCCAGAACAGGCAAAACGGGTCTATAAGTTTGTAGTACGCCCCTGAGGATTTTCCATACAGATTGTACCGGGTTATGAAATCACTTTCCACCAAGGCTGACAGAGTATCAGTGAGACCGCCTCCAAGCGGAAGTCCGGTTGCCGAGGCAATTTCCTCCCGCATATAGCCATAATTCCGGGTCGCCAGGTGACGTACAATCCGCTTGCAATCCTCCGCATTGGTGAAAATTGCATTGAAGAGGCGGTTGAACTCATCCTTCAGGCGAGGTTTGGGACCGAAAAGGATGGCATCGACATTCTTCTCGAAACTGAGTCCTTTCCTGAAATAGCCCAGATAGTATGGAATGCCGCCAAATACCATATATGTCTGGAGAATATCATATCTGGACAATTCAATGCTCTCATTCTCAAAGTATTCCTCACATTCTCCAAGCGAGAATTGGGAGAGTTTGATTTCACAGGTAAGACGGCCATAGAGTCCGCCCTTGCTGCGTGAGAGATTACTGAGCATCCAGGAGGTGGCACTGCCGCAGACTATCAGCATCACATTGTCGTGGCTGCTGCACCATCCGTTCCAGAAGTTCTCGAAGGCGGAAAGGAAACGGCTTCGCGGTGTATCCATCCAGGGAAGGTCGTCAAAGAAAATTACCATTCTTCGTCCGTTGTCCAATTTCTGCAGCAGCTGGGTCAACTGAAAGAATGCCTCCATCCAGGACTTCGGGCAGGTGAAACCCTCCAGGCCTTGGTTCAACATTGAATAATAAAAACTCTCTAGCTGAGTTTTCATCTTGTTCGTGTCCCCCTCCTGGTCAACCGGAGAAACTCCTGTATGGTGAAACGTAATCCGGTCTTTCAATGCCTGCTTTACGAGGAACGTCTTCCCGACTCGCCTTCTGCCATATACGGCAACAAATTCCGGGCGTTCGCTATTGTAGAGTCTCTCAATTTCTTCAATCTCCTGTTTTCTTCCAATAATCGCACTCATAGCATTATAATTTGCTGTAAATATATAAAATGTACGGTAAACGGCAAAATATAGTATAGTATATCCTGCCGTTTGCCTGATTATTTACCACAAACGGCAGGATTAAGTAATCTGAAAACAATAACTTGCTTCTGATTTGCATCAGATTTCCGAGGTCAGATTTTCTACCGAAGATGGTCGTGAGCGGTAAGCCAAACGTCCGGTGGACGTTTGCAGCGAGCAGCCGACGGCAGTCGGACCGGACAGTAGCCTTAGATACGTGACTGATGAAGGAGGAAATATGGACCGGAGAGATATGTATAAGATGATGCTGGTTATTTTTACTGATTATCCGCAAATCGTACCGGACATCCCTTGCAGTGTTTGCAAAATGGCCGTGATTTCCCGCATTTCCCGGCCGTTTTGTCTGCCAGGAAGCAAAATGTCCGGAAATCACGGCATTTCCCGGCCATTTCCAGATGTCGTCCTTTCATTCTGAAGTTCGAATCGCAGAAGGCAGCATCCACTTTCTATATTTGGATTAAATGTTTTAGTTCATTGATTTACAATGGATTAATAGTTTCAATAACCTCATCTTGTCCACTTAAGCGTCCACTCCAGGAAATGCGAAAGCGGATTTTTCCTATTTTTGTCACGATTGCCGAAAGGAATCGCCGGGGGACATACAGACCGCCAAAGATTACGGACGGCACCGGACAAACCAGACATAAACTAATAATCGATTGTATGAAAAGACATCTGACCTTCGTCCTGCTGCTTGCAGCCTGCGTGAGCGCATTCGCACAGCAGCATTCATTGAGAGGTACAGTGATTGACACTCAGGGTTATCCCGTCCCGGGACTGACCGTAGTGGAGAAAGGCACCGGCAACGGAGCCATCACTGATGCCGACGGAAACTATTTTATCAACCTTTCCTCTCCACAGGCCACGGTGGAATTCAACGCCCTCGGCTACAAGACCGTCATTGAACAGGTCAATGGAAGGAGCGTCATTGACCTCACCGTGGAAGATGATGCCATCGCACTTGATGCGGTCGTGGCCATCGGTTACGGTACCGTCAGGAAGAGGGATCTCACCACAGCGGTATCCACCGTCTCAAACGAGGATATGAAACTCCGCCCTGTCACAGAGGCTTCTGGCTTCATCCAGGGCAAGGTGGCAGGTGTCACCGTGCAGCAGACCAGCGGACTTCCGGGAAGCGGAATGACCGTCCGTGTCCGCGGAGCTTCTTCCATTGCCTCCTCCAACGACCCGCTCTACGTAGTGGACGGAGTACCTGTGGGTACCGGAAACTATGCTATTGCCTACCTCTCGCCCCAGGACATTGAGACAATGCAGATTCTCAAGGACGCATCCTCGGCTGCGATTTACGGTTCCAGGGCGGCAAACGGCGTAGTGCTCATCACCACCAAGCAGGGCAAGAAGAGCAAAGGACCACAGATTACCCTCAACGCTTCTGTGGGTCTTGCCAATGTCGCCAGGACATACGATGTGCTCAATGTGGCTGAGTACAAGGAACTTATGGACGAAATCGGGACAGCCACCGTCCCGGACGGACTCAAAGACGAGACCGACTGGTTCAAGGAAACCTACAGGACCGGTATCAACCAGAACTACCAGATTTCCGTATCCAATGCCAATGACAATATGAGATACTACATCAGCGGCGGATACTCGGACGAGGAGGGTATTCTTCCTGTCGCCTACAACAAAAGGTTCAACGTGAAGGCCAGCTTCGACTCAGACCTTTTCAAATGGATCAATGTTGGAGCCAATGTGGCATTCTCACATTACAAGAACAACGGCATCATCTCCGGAACCGGTTCAAACCGCGCAGGTGTAGTCCTCTCGGTAATCAACACCCCGACCTATGCAAAACCTTGGAGCGAGACCAACCCGGACTGGTACTGGACCGAATTCTACGGAGCGAACCTGACCACTCCTTCAGAGAACCTCGCCCGTACTGAAAACAACTACAGCCAGACCGACAGGCTCCTTCTCACCGGCTATGCGACCATCCGCTTCCACAAGAACCTGAACTTCAAGACAACGGTGACAATGGACCGCAGATGGACCCACGACTACTCCTTCCTCGACCCTATCAAGACCTCCTATGGCCGCACACAGCACGGCGAGGCATCCTCCACGAGGACTGACGACATGAGGATGGTGTATGACAACATCTTCACCTACAACAACTGCTGGAACAACGTCCACAACTTCGAGGCCATGGCCGGAACCTCCGCCACAACTTCCAGGTGGGAGAACCTCTACGCTTCGAGAAGCCACTTCTCCCCTGACTATGACAATGTAATCTTCGGATTGAACGGAGGAAACAAGGGCGGGCTCAGAGGCCAGTCCCAGGGACTTTCAAAATGGGCGATAATGTCATATCTTGCCCGTGTATCCTACAACTTCGACAGCAAGTACTACATCACCGCCAACTTCCGTGCTGACGGTTCATCCAAACTTGCCCCGGGCCACAGATGGGGTCTCTTCCCTTCCGTTTCCGCAGCCTGGCGTATTTCCGGCGAGGAATTCATGAAGAATGTCACCTGGATTGACGACCTCAAGCTCCGTGCAGGATGGGGCCAGCAGGGAAACCAGTCAGGTCTCGATGACTATGCCTGGGTGCAGATGTACGGCACCAACTACACCGACTGGACAAAGACCGAAAATGCTGACTCTACCCCGACGCTCGGGACGAAGACCAACATAGGAAACAAGGACCTTACCTGGGAGACCACGACCCAGACCAATGTCGGAATCGACTGGTCAATGTTCAGGGGCAGGCTCAACGTCACCCTCGACGGATATTACAAGTATACCAAGAACCTCCTTATGAGCGTTCCGCTCCCGGCTCCTAACCCGTCAATCTACAGGAACGAGGGCGAAATGTCCAACTGGGGTCTCGAACTTGCAATCAGTTCGGTCAACATTGACAAGAACGACTGGAAGTGGACCACGGACTTCAACATTTCCACGAACAAGAACAGGCTTGAGAAACTCACCCTCCAGCAAGTCTATTACTACACACAGACCTCGGAGGCCCTCAGCGAGTACGTTGTCAGGATGACCCCTGGCGAGTCACTCTCCAAGTTCTGGGGCTACACTGCCCTCGGAGTTGACCCTGAGACCGGAATGATGATTTACAAGGACCTCAACGGTGACGGCAAAATCAATGTTTCCGACAAGCACTACATCGGTGACGCAAACCCTTGGTTCACAGCCGGCATGACCAACACCATAAGCTGGAGAGGGCTGAGCCTCAGTTTCCTCCTCACTTCATCAGTAGGCAACGACATATACAACGCTTCCAAAATCGAGATGGTCGGAATGTACACCGGTGCAAACCAAATCAAGGATGTCGTCAGGAGATGGAGAGTACCGGGACAGGTTACCGACATCCCGAAAGCCGGCGAACTTGACAACCTGAAGGCCTCCACAAGATGGGTAGAAGACGGTTCTTACCTGAAAGTCAAGAACATAACCCTCTCTTACAACATCACCAGCCCGAAGTTGAAGAAGGCCAATATCTCCAGGATACAGCCTTACATCACCCTCGACAATATGATTACCATTACCGGCTACTCGGGATATGACCCTGAGATGAGCCAGTACACATCCGCCACCAACACGGGCATTGACTGGGGAACCTACCCTTGCGTCAAGACAGTCCTCTTCGGTGTAAACGTTGAATTCTAATGAAACCGGAAATTATGAACAGAAAATACATATTGCTTGCATCGATTTCAATGATGGCCGCTGTCTCTTGTGACCTGGACCTCTATCCCGAGACCAGTTACAATGAGGGCAACGTCCAAGTCGAGACAGGAAGCGGTTCTGAGTCCCAGTACACAACCAGAACCGATATGGAAGGCCTCAGGAACTCGATTTACGAGTCCTGGACCAAAGATATCCAGGAGAAGGGCTATCTTGACTGGCTGGTATATAGCGAATGCCGCGCTGACAACGCATACGGCGGAAACCCGAGTACAGGTGAACTCATGGCTATCGAGGCCAACAGGCAGGACGGCGAGAACAAGAACGTCCAGCGCGACTGGGACTGGTATCTCGGCCAGGTCAGCAACTGCAACAACATCATCTTCAACATTGACAGGATCAAGGAAACCGACCCGGCAATGACGGAGCAAGAGTGGAAGGAGTGGAAATCGGAGGCCTATTGCTGGAGAGCCTGGAACCTCTTCCAGATGTCACAGCTATGGGGTGACATTCCTCTCGTGAATTCCATACCTCCGGCCATCACGGCAGAAAACATCGAGGAAGTGTACCACGAGTACTATCCTGCCAGGACTGCACGCAAGGAGGTTTACGAGAGAATCATCGAGGAACTCACTTTTGCTGCCGAGAACGGTCCTGCAGTGAATCCGTCCAACAAGAACATCTTCACGAAGGCTTTCGCGCACGGCATGCTCGCCAGAATCTACGCCGAGGAGACCTGCCGCGACTGGAGCAAGGTCGCACAGCATTGCGATGCCGTAGAGGGAATGGGATTCTCCCTGGTGGACGACTATGGGCAGATGTGGGCTTATGACGAGAATGACGCGGTTCGCAACACCTCCGAGTCTATCTTCGAGGTAACGTTCACAAGAAGCAGCGGAAACTGGGTATGGATGATGTTCCACCGCAATGCTTACAATCCTAATGACAGTTACAACTGGATTAAATGGATAACCCCTTCCAGGAATCTTATAGCGGCATACGAGAAAGAAGGAGACACAGAGAGGATGAATGCCTGCATCTGCGAGGACGAGGCCATCTGGTCCAACTACTATCCGGGCAACAAGTACAAGTTCATGCACAAGGTTCCGACCAATGCCAGCAGTATTATCCTGATGCGTCTCGGTGAGATTTATCTCCTTCATGCAGAAGCTCTTGCGATGACAGGCGACCTCAGCGGAGCTGCCGGATACGTCAACAAGATCAGGGAGAGGGCAGGTCTCAAGGCAGTCTCCGTGCCATCTTCGCAGGATGCCGCCATTGACATTGTCCTCAATGAGCGCCGCCTGGAGCTTGCGTTCGAGGGATTCCGTTTCTTCGACCTCTACCGCCACGGATTCGAAAGGGCCAAGGCTGTCCACGACGCAATGCCCCAGAAAGACAGCTACTGGCAGCCAAGATTGCCTCTCACTGAGGAGACCGTGCTGATGCCTATCCCTCAGACAGCATTGGACAACAACCCTAGCCTCGTACGTAACAAAGGATATTAGAAAATGAGTATCAAGTACTTATATGTAGGATTCCTGGCTACCCTCGCAATTGCGTGCAACTCTTCCGAGAAAAACACGGGCGAGCCGGGACCGGATGTACCGGACGTACCGCAGGTTGTCGTCAAGGACATCACCACATACATCACGGCGGCAAACAAGAGCCAGCTCTTCGTCAAGTCCACCGGTGACTTCGCTAAACCGGGCAGCATGAGCCCGAACCAGATACATTTCTCGGAGGATGCATCTTCCCCGGAAGTGGAGGGATTCGGGCTTGCCATCACCACAGCCACCGCATATAACCTCCTGAAAATGAGCAAGGAGGACCGGACAGCCTTCCTCACCGAGTTATTCTCGGCAGAGAACGGTTTAGGCTCCAGCCTCATCAGGGTCAGCATCGGGGCTTCGGATTTCTGCCTGAAGGACGAGTACACGTGGTGCGACACAGAGGGTCTGGAGAACTTCGCTGCCCCGGCTGAAGACCAGACATACCTCTTCCCTGTCCTCAAGGAAATCTACGCCATCAATCCGGACGTGAAGATAATCGGCTCGCCGTGGTCCTGCCCGAGATGGATGAAAGGCGGCGGTTCCTGGGGATATGAAGGATATGACGCAGCCACCCTTGAGAGAAGCTATCCGAACTGGACCAGCGGTCGCCTGAAGCCGTCCTGCTACGACGACTATGCAGAATACTTCGTAAAATGGATCAAGGCAATGCAGGCTGAAGGCTTCCGCATCCACGCCGTGACAATGCAGAACGAGCCGCTGAACCACGGCAACTCAATGTCGATGTTCATGCCGTGGAAAGACCAGAGGGACTTCATCAAGGTCCTTGGCCCGGCGCTGGCGAATGCTGGCCTGGGAGACGTGAAAATCCTCCTGTTCGACCACAACTACAACTACGACAACAAGTTGGACCAGGTAAACTATCCGCTCAACATCTACGCTGACAGCGAGGCATCCAAATGGGCCGCCGGTTCGGCCTGGCACAACTACGGAGGCGACGTGTCCGAACTCGACAACATCAGGCTTGCAAACCCCGGAAAGGATATCTATTTCACGGAGGCATCCATCGGAGAATGGAACTACAGTTTCGACGGCTGCCTGCTGAACGACTTCTCCTCCATTTTCATCGGCACACTGTCCAGGGGAGGCAAGGGAGTCACCCTGTGGAACCTGATGCTCGATGACAACAAAGGCCCTTACAGCCCTCACGACGGTTCCTGCAAGACCTGCTATGGCGGAGTGACCATAAGTTCTTCTGATTACAGGACAATCACGAAGAACACCCACTGGTACAACGTGGCACACGCCTCGGCAGTAATCAAGCCGGGAGCGAAGAAGATGAAGATTACCGGATTCGAGGCCCCTTCCGGAGTCGAGGTCCTGGTCTTCAAGAACCCGGACAACACCATCGGAACATTGGTTTGCAACAAGTCAGCATCCGAACAGACTCTGGTTTACGGCGCAATGAACTACACGGTAAACCTAAAGATTCCGGCAAAGAGCATCGCTTCGGCAATATGGAAAAACAAATAATCAGAACAATATGAAACTCAAGAATATAGCATATCTCTGCGCAGCCATTGCAATAGCATCAGCCTGCAAGGACGACCCGACATTCGTACGTGCCGGGAAAGGGCCGGAAATGGCAATCCTCTCACAGACCGAATCCACCTATATGGGTGCCGGGGTCAATGTCTCGGTGAATCTCTCGGACAAGGACTTCGCCCTCTCAACCATCAAGGCCTATCTCTACTACGGTGAGACAGAAGTGGCTTCCACTACTGTCAGGACCAAGACGGAAGGACAATATGACATTACCCTCAAGGCTCCCCTCCTTAAAGACGTTCCGGATGGAACCGCAAGCCTGGTCCTGAAAGCCCAGAATGTCGGTCTCGGCATCACGGAGACCACATTGGACGTAGCTCTCAGACGGCCTGACTTCGAAACCATCAACATCGTGGACGAGAACGGCAAGACCTACGTGATGACCAGAACCGGGGACTACATATACGAGTGCACGGAGAACTTCCCGGCTTATGTCAATGCCAACATCGTGTCCCCGGAATTCAATGAAGGTGAGACCATTGTCCTCGGCTGGGACGGTTCCGGACTGACATCCTCGTCCGAGGAACTGATTCCATTCGGAGCCAGCATTCCGGGTTACTACACCATCAAGATTGACCTGATGAAACTGACAGTCTCCCCAACGGGGAATGCAGACGTGGTATCCGTCGCACATTACACCCAGGGACAGACAATGGAGTTCGGCAACGTGGTCAGCATCGAGAACTGGAATCTCGACCCGGACTTCTTCTCCATCTCGGAGGACAAGAAATCTGTGACATTCCGCGCAGTTGACGGCCTGTACAAAATGGCGTACGACACGAAGGAGATGTTCATAAAAGTCGAGCCTGTGGATGAGGGCGGAAATCCTCTTTCCCTCTCTTCCGACGGCACAGGTGCGGTATGGGTAATCGGTTCGGGAGTGGGCAAGCCTGCCATCGGGCCAAGCTGGAACACGGACGACGGGGCCTATCCATTTGCCAGGGTCCAGGACAAGGTTTACGAGCTGACACTCGCCACTCCGGGACAGCTGGCCATATCAGGTTCTGACTTCAAATTCTTCCACCAGAAAGGATGGGGAGGAGAGTTCGCCACATCCAATTACAAGAGTGTCAATATCGGACCGGCATTCACAATGGACGCATCTTCCGGAAACATCAAGCCGGCAGAGATTGAAGCGGGCAAAGGCTACAAGTTCATCCTTGACCTTACAGAGGGTGTCAATGCAGCCAAACTCAGCTACGAGGAAGTCGAAGTAGCCAGCGGAGGCCTGGAGATTACCGTCAACGGCGAGAAGGCCCTCAAGATGTCTTCAAGCGTTTACAAGGTGCCTGCCGTAAAAGTCGAGAAGAACAGCATCATCACGTTCTCCGGCATTGACAATCCTCTCGAATGGATTATTGACAATGACCATTTCGAACTGACATCCGAAGGACTGAAGTTCAAGGCCATCACAGGATTCTACTCTTTCGAACTCAATATCGAGAACAAATACGTCATCGTAAGGCACGTCAAGGAAGACGGCAAGGCTGCCACCTACGCCAATGAGAAGGCTATCACCTTCATGGGATGGGGAGTTGGTTATCCTGCCATGGCCCAGCAGCTTGCATGGGAAAGCGGACTGCTCATCACTCTTGCCCAGATTGAGGACGGAGTTTATCAGTTCACCGGAATTGCCTGCGAGGACGGTGATGAGACTCCAGTCGGAAACTGCTGGAGGGCAACAGACATCTCCTTCAAGTTCTTCGGCCAGGCCGGCTGGGGAGACGAATGGGGAACGGTGACACTCACTGACGAGGCCAAGAAATATTTGGAAGTTTCTGGCAATGTGGAACTCATCCTGGATCATAAGGATGGCGACACAAAGGTCTTCAAGCCACTTGAAGTCGGAGCAAAATACAGGATGACTGTCACTGACTGTTCCGCTCTCAACGGTAACAAGTTCGATGTCACCATTGACTTCCGGAAGATTGACTGAATTTGATGTAATCTTCAAAAATACTATATATTTGTGGAAATTTTCCGGACAAGATGAAATTTCCGAATATCGCAGCCATATTGCTATCCCTGCTTTCTTGCGGGAAGGCTGAGGAAACCCCTCTGCTAGAAAGACTTGACCATGTACTGGACAACAAGGGTATATATGAGAGTTATTTCGAAGACCGCACGAATGTATTGAAAGAGGTCCTGGACGAGCAGACTGATTTGGAGCAGATTTATAATCTGGACACCAGAATAGCTGACGCATACCGGGCCAACAGCATGGACTCCGTTCTTACCTACCTCAGATATGCGAGGAGTATAGCGGCGGAGTCCGGCAGGGATGAGCTGGTGGCGATGGCGGATTTCAGGATGGCTGTGACCTATGTAAAGGCCGGCTATGCTGTAGAGGCCAATGATATCCTGGACATGTACAGGAATCGTCCGGTTCCGGAGGCCGCATTGAGACAGTATTACACCGCCGAGCACACATATTGGGGCGAGACGATGGCCTACACCTCGTCTCCGGAGTCCTACAACGACAAACGCGGGCGGAGGGACTCGTTCAGGAAACTTCTGCTTGAGATGACTGAGGAAGGCACCTGGTACTGGCATCATCTGATGCGGGAGCAGTGTCTCGAAGTCTCCGACATGGAGAATACGAGGCTGCACGCAAAGGCAATGCTGGATGCCAGTACCGAGAATTCCCGGGAGTATGCCGAGGCTGCCTATTATTACGCCCACTCCGTCAAAGAGGAAGACAGGGAAAAATTCAGCGAATGGCTTTTCCGCTCTGCGATTGCTGACGTGATGTGCGCCACCAAGGACTATTCCTCGCTCAATGAGATTACAAGGATACTGTTTGACAACGGGGATATCGACAGGGCGTTCAGGTATGCGGCTGACCACTGTATGGCAGACGCCCTGTTTTACAACGGGAAACTTCGTCCGTGGCAGGTCTCATTGTTCTTTCCTGAAATCGAATCGGCATATAAGGACAAGCACGCCAGGCAGAACCGGATAACTTTCTCGCTTCTCATGGCCCTGGCGTTGCTTTTCGTACTTCTGCTACTGCTGTCCGCATTCCTGTTCAGGCGCCAGCAGATAATCGAATCAGTCAGGGGGAAACTTCAGGAGTCCTACATGGAAATCAACAGCAGGAACCATGAACTGGAAGACATAAACACCCGCCTGGTCAGGCTCAACAGCAAAATCCAGGAATCCGACAAGGTCAAGCAGGAATACATCGCCCTCTTCCTCGGAATGGTGTCTGACAATATCAGTGCGACCCGGAAGTACAAGAGCCGCGTCCTGAAATACATCCGTCAGGGCAATACTAAGGCCGTGACAGATGAGATTGAGCAGCAGGAGCCGATTGAAAATGACATATTGGAATTCTACAAGATGTTCGACCAGGCCTTTGTGAACATCTACCCGGATTTCGTGGAGAAGTTCAACCGCCTTCTGGTGGATGGGGCCGCCATTGTCCCGAAAGGAGACGACATCCTGACACCGGAGTTGAGAATCTTTGCGCTCATCAAGCTTGGCATCACGGATTCCAGCCGCATAGCATCGCTTCTGCATTATTCCGCAAATACAATTTATAACTACAGGGCCAAGACAAAGAACAAGGCTCGCGTGTCCCGCGACAGTTTCGAGGAGGCGGTCCGCAACATTGAATAAGATGAGAAAAAAAGCATTGATAATTATCTCCGCCTGCCTGGTGATGGCAGCGGGCATATCCTGCTCAGGAGGACGAACTGGAGAGAAGAGTTCCCTTCCGCTGTATCTCGACGAGAGCCAGCCGATGGAAGTGAGGGTCAAGGACGCCCTGTCCAGAATGACAATCGAGGAGAAGGTCAAGATTCTCCATGCGCAGAGCAAGTTCTCTTCCGCCGGAGTGAGACGTCTCGGCATCCCGGAGCTTTGGACCACCGACGGACCTCACGGTATCCGTCCTGAAGTATTGTGGGACGAGTGGAACCAGGCAGAATGGACCAATGACTCCTGCGTGGCATTCCCTGCATTGACCTGCCTTGCAGCGACCTGGAGCGAGGAATTGTCAGCGCTCTACGGCAAGAGCATAGGTGAGGAGGCCCGATACAGGGACAAGGACGTACTCCTCGGCCCCGGAGTGAACATCTACAGGATACCCCTCAACGGGCGCAACTTCGAATATATGGGAGAAGACCCGTTCCTGGCATCCAGGATGGTGGTTCCGTACATCCGCGAAGTGCAGAAAAACGGAGTTGCGGTATGCGTGAAGCATTTTGCGCTCAACAATCAGGAGAGCATCAGGCACGAATACAATGCGGTAGTGGACGACAGGACCCTGAACGAGATTTATCTTCCTGCGTTCAAGGCCGCCGTCCAGGAAGGCGGAGCATGGTCAATAATGGGCGCATACAATCTGTACAAAGGCCAGCATCTCTGTCACAATCAGTACCTTCTCAATGATGTCCTGAAAAAGGACTGGGGATTTGACGGAGCCGTGATTTCGGATTGGGGCGGATGTCACGACACTGACCAGGCCATCACCAATGGGCTGGACCTCGAATTCGGCACCTGGACCGACGGCCTGGCCATGGGTGCGACTAACGGATATGATGCCTACTACCTCGCCGACCCGTATCTGGAGAGGCTGCGTGACGGAAGGGCCTCAGGGGAGGTCCTCGACGAGAAGGCCGGAAGGGTTCTGCGCCTTATTTTCCGCACCGCCATGCGTACCGACAAGCCTTTCGGGTCCATCTGTTCTCCTGAACATTATGATGCGGCCAGGAAAATCGGCGACGAGGGCATTGTCCTGCTGAAGAATGATGGAGGCCAGCTGCCACTCGCCAGGAAGGACGGCAGCCGAATCCTTGTAGTCGGCGAGAATGCCATCAAGATGATGACCGTAGGCGGAGGTTCCTCATCCCTGAAGGTCCAGAGGGAGGTGCTGCCTCTTGACGGAATAAGGGCCGCTGCCGGGGACAATGTCCTGGTGGAGTATGAGAGAGGCTATGTAGGTGATGTAAGCGGCAATTACAATGGTGTAGTAACGGGCCAGGACCTCTCAGAAAGCCGTTCCGCCGAACAGCTTATTGCCGATGCCTGTGCAAAGGCCGCCAATGCCGATGCCGTGATTTTCATCGGAGGCCTGAACAAGTCCGCCCACCAGGACTGCGAGGACTCTGACAGGTACGGACTGGGACTGCCTTACGGCCAGGATGAGGTTATAGAGGCATTGGCCAAGGTCAATCCTAACCTCACCGTGGTAATCGTGTCGGGCAATGCTGTCGCCATGCCTTGGATTGACAGGGTCAATGCAGTAGTGGAAGCCTGGTACGGTGGCTCCCAGGCCGGAGTAGCCCTTGCGGATGTACTCTTCGGTGATGTGAATCCTTCCGGAAAACTTCCGATAACCTTCCCGGTACGTCTCGAGGACAATGGAGCAATCGCTCTCGGAGCATATAACCCGGCGGACAGGGAAGCCAGATACAGCGAAGGCATCTTCGTAGGCTACCGCTGGGCACAGAAACACGATATCCGGCCTCTGTTCGCATTCGGCCATGGATTGAGCTACACCACATTCTCCTACTCCGATGCGAAGGTCAGCAAGTCCAGCATTCAGGAAAACGGAACGCTCACGGTGAGCGTAGATGTGACCAACACAGGGGACCGCACCGGCAAGGAAGTCGTTCAACTCTACATAAGTGACGATGAATCCTCGTTGGAACGTCCTGTAATGGAACTCAAGGGCTTCCGGAAAGTGGAGATTGAGCCGGGCAAGACAGTCAGGGTATCCTTCCCTGTCAATGCTGACATGCTGAAATATTACGACACTGCGAAGGGTGGCTGGACTCTGGAGAAAGGCTCGTTCACGGCCTGCGTGGGCGCCGCCTCCGACGATATCCGCACCAGGGTGCAGTTCAATGTCAAATAAGACTGATAGCGTTTATGTTCCGCCCGCAGGAGGCTCCTTCACGACGGGCGGAATAGAAACGTTTGTCGGTATAAGTATCTATATCAGAAACAGTTATATTACCCTGCAGCACGCCGCATTCCGTCAGTGAAAAGCGTACGCATTCCTTGAGGTCAATGTGGTGGCCTCCTTCCATCGTGCCCTCTTTTCTCGCTCCGCGGAAAGACCAGACCCTGTCTATCGGGAAACCGGACTCCTTGAAAACCAGGGCAACATCATCGCCCACCTGGAAACTGTCAATTCCGATGCCCGGACCTATGACAGCCCGGATGTCCTCCGGATGTGAACCGAAAAGACGGCACATCTCCAGGACTGTTTTCTTCACAATCATGTTGACAGTACCCCTCCATCCGCTGTGGGCGGCACCCACGGCCTTGTGCACCGGATCGAACAGGAGTACCGGTACGCAGTCTGCCGTCCTCACGCCAATGGCCACTCCGGGAAGGTCCGTCACCAGGGCATCCACCCCCTCAAGATCCTCACGAGTGAGGTCCGGTCTGTCCACATAGGCTACATTGACAGAGTGTGTCTGATGAGGCTGCACCACCGGACAGGGAAGTTCAATATCCCTCCCGGCCGTGAAGGCCCTCACTCCCTCACCCATATCATATTCGAGAAATCCTGTCATCTGCGGTTACTTGATTTTATTCTACAATAATAACAATTTCGCAGATTATTCGCAACCTATTCCCGGGTGATTGCGTCCAAAAGGGAGAGATAATGCGCCTTGGCGACATCATCCCCAGCTAGCCTGGAAAGCCTTGACAACCGTCTCTGCAAATCTTCCAACTCCAAGGAAAACAGTTCCTTGGAATTATTGATAGGCTTTATGTTGACCTTGGACTGCCAGCCGTAACCGGCCTGGCCGAAAGACTGGAACTCGTCAGGCAGGCAGTCTTCCTGGACATTGTCATCCGCCAGAAGCGACATTTTGGCAATGCTGGTCTTTTTGGAAGCCGCTGAAATCAGTGAATTGACATAAATCTTCTGCACCGTCATACGCTCCGGTGTAAGTTCCCCCTTCCAGATGACAGAATCTATTGTGCGCATCCAATCCAGCAGCGTAAATCCCTTATCTTTAGCAAGATACGAACTGAGAACAACGTTTTCCCAGGTAGAGAACAAATCAGAGGCCGCATTGAAAACGAGAATGTCGGCTTCATCTACGGCAAGGCTTTTAGGGCACGAAGCGGCATCGGCAGAAAGCCAGTCCATATCCAACAGATTCTCCAGTACCCAGCGCAATGACTTCTGCTGCACGGCGGCGGGCACAGGGCGGGCCGGGTCCGGGGAAGACTCCCCTGAAGGCTTGGCCTGAGACAGATACACGCCCCCGACATTGGCAGAGACGGCTGAGAGATAACGGCCCATCTGCTTGACCAGCAGCTTGTAACGCTCTCTTCTAATGTGCCCGTCAGGGTCTGATGAATAATCAGTCCACTCCCCCACGCGGGAAATGATGTATTTGAGATTGGCAACGCCGTACCCTGACGATTTTATAGGGTCGTCACCCAAATCTTCTTCTATGGCGCTTGGGTCATAGCGGCCACTCACCTGCTGCCTGCCATATCTGTAAACCGGGTCGCCGGCCTTTTCGTCCACCCAGCGCTCCACCACTGAGTCAGCATCTTCCGGTATGAAGGAGTAGGCGTACTTGACCAGGAAACGGTCATATGGGCCAAGACAGGGCGGGTCAAGAGATACCCCGGCATCCTCCGGCTGGGCAACGTAATTGAATCTGGCATAATCCATTATCGAGGCCGTAGTACCATTGGCATGCGTGAATGAAGGGCTTCTCAGGGAATCGGTCGGCCAGGCTGCCGATGCGGCCATATTGTGCATGAATCCAAGACAATGCCCGACTTCGTGCGCAAGGACATATTCCATCGTCTCTTCAAGCAAATCCTGAGGCATTTCCACAAGCCTCGCCCTCGGGTCAATCTGCGCAGTCTGGCAGAAACGCCAGCCGCCGGCAAGGGAAACAACATCATTGTAAACGATTACCGAGGCGTTGATTATCTCCCCCGAAACAGGGTCAACCCAGGAAGGACCCATTGCATTGGCCACGGTAGAAGGCACATATCTGATGCAGGAATATTTCAGGTTGTCAGGGTCGAACCCGGGGTCGTCCGCAGGGAAATCCCTGACCTGGACAACATCCTTGAACCCGATGTCTTCAAATGCGGAATTCCAGCGCAGGACACCTCGCACCGCAGCATCTTTCCATTTGGCCGGGAATGCGTCGTCAATGTAGAAAACAATGTGCTCCTTAGGCTCCACACACTCTCCACGCAGATAGGCAGCGGTATCGGAAGGCTCTATGCGCCAACGGTTTATGACCGAATACTTATCTATAGCCTCCCCGTCCCGGAGAAGTTTCTTGTCGGTGAGGAAAATGCCGAGCCGGGAGTCTGCCTTGCGGGATGGCATCAGGTCGTCCGGCAGCATCAGAATCGTACGTGTCGTCGTGAGTGTGAAGGGCGCATCCTTCTTCAGGCTGACCAGGCCGAGGACATCCGAATTGACGGAATATGTATGGGATGAGGTCACGGAAGCATTGTCCTCAAAGACTTTGACCCCGGTCACGAAATCGGAGCCTTTCTTCAGGGAGAATTTGGTCGTGATGTAATTTGAAGTGCCGGACTTGACCGGGCCAAGTTTCTCATTCCCTCCGTCGAAAAATGAAGTGACCTCGAAAACGGCGGCCTCCCCGTCAGGAGATTCGCAGAAAAGCGGGAAGGTCTCCAGGACCGTGTCCAGAGTCGTACGCCTGACCGCAGCAGCCAGGGCGGGATCGGTCTTGTCGTAATCGGGCAGGAGAGTTATCTCGCAGAGGTTTATCGTAAGGCTGTCGGGACGCTCAAATCTGACGTACAAGGGCTTTGTAGGCTTGTAACCCACAGGAAGCACTTCAGGGTCACTTACTGCGGTCACAGTCGAGGCTATCAGCATTCTTTTCCCGAAGGCCCTGCCGGAAAGTTCCATATATAGTTTGCCTGACACTTTGTGGAACTTGACGAAGCCGTCCGCATTGGAATAACTGACGCAGGACGGGTCCTTGACGAAGGTCTTCTCATACTTGCTTCCGGCTTTCGAAGTGGAGTCGGAAGCAGCCGCAGCCGATGCGTTGGTCGAAAGCGGCAACAGCACTGAAACAGTGGCCAGCAATAATCTAAAATTTCTCATATTTCTTAAGTTTCATTCTCCTGTCCCGGTAATGAAGCAACGCCGTGCAGGTCTCCCCTCCAAAAGGACAGGACCAAAGATGTGAAGAGGCCATTCTCCGCAGAGGGATGAATTCATCCCTGTGAGTCTTCCGCCACTGCGGCCCGGCTGACGAATTGCTCTCAATCACTTCCATGACCTCCGGGGCCACGGAGCGGGAAAGTGTGCACCGTTGCCTGATTGTCCTGCCGCCGGAACAGACCCGCAGCGTGACCTCAGCATCCGGAGAGCCGCCCCAGACGTTCACAAAAATGCTGTCCCGGGTCCTTGTCAATGAAGCCTGCTCGCTGTCAGGGAGCCCGATTGCCTTATAGGACAATGAATAATTGCCGTTCTTCCGGAAATCCGCAATGAAATACCCTCTTGGAGCCCCGCAGTTCATCAATGCGTACGGAATGCCGTCCTGCAGGGGGCCACGCCACCAACTGCCGCAGGATGCACCCACGGATATCTCCTCGTTTCCGGACCGGTAAGTCTCCCTGAAAACCCGGTGAAGATGTGCGCTCACAAGCAGCAGGCCTTCTTGCGAAATGGCTATTGCGAAAGAGGAATCGCGGCCGGATTTCAACGGGATATGTGTACAGAGAACCGTCTTCGCAGACTTGATGCCAAGATAACCGGAAAGTCTGCGTTTCTGCTCCGGGGAAAGGACACCGGAGGAATTGTCCATCAGCACAAACCTGATCCTGCGGACGGCGAAAGATGTGTCCCTGTATCCGAAAACTGACCTGAATACATCCGGGTCGTCGTGATTTCCGGGAATGCAGCAATATGGAAACGGAAGGCTGTCAAGGCTCTGCTTCATCGGAAGCAGAAGTTCAGGGGAATCATTGACGATATCGCCGAGGAAAACAGCCAGGTCAATGTCTTTCCGCCCTGCCAGTTCCCGGATGACAGACCTCCGGGCAAAATCCAATTCCCTGGCATTGTCCACTTGAGGGTCGCCCACAAAGGCCACTCTCAGAGGTTTTCCAATTCCCTGCCCCGCAGCCCTGCTCCGGGCAATACCTGGAGCGGCACAAGCAAGGCAGAGAATAAATGCCAGGGAAATGATATTGTTGACTGTCTTCAATTATTTGGTCGAATACAGATTGATATATGAATTGCCTGCCGCATCATCAGCAACGCAGGATATGTATCCCGTCCCGTCTGGTGCGAAAGCCATCATGATATTATCCACTTCACCTGCGGAAATGGCAGCCGGAGTGCTCCAAGTCTTGGTCTTCGAATCAATATATGTGACTGTCAAGACCTTGGTCGTGCCATCGGCATAAGCGAGATATGGTACATCATTGGCATCGAGAGCCAGGGCGAAAGTCTTTGAAGTCTGGACGTCCAATGAGGACAGGACTCCGCCCACCAGAGATACAGTCCTTGTCTCAAGGTCATATCTGTAAACAGCCGGAGAGTATCCGCTTCCGGTAGTAGAAGAAGCCTCCACGCCTGCGAGGATATATGGGGTCCCGTCTGAAGCGATATCCATCCTGACTCCGTAGAGATTGATCTTGGCCTGGGTTGTGCCCTCCTCGTCAAGATAGAACCTGAGCCTTTCAAACACGGTAGAGACAGACTGAGCTCCGATTTTGTAAAGAGACAGGCTCTGGTCGTTCTGATTGAAAATCATAAGATACTGCTCATCGCCCACAAGCTTGGTGAACACCTCATAGGCATAGTCCCCCGCCTCGCGGCCGGCAATCGGATTCTCCTGAGTCCAGGAAGAGCCGTTCCAAAGACAAAGATTCAAGGTTCTCTTGGCAAGGCTTCCAGAAGCGGCGGACACACCATAAGCCACATATAATTGGCTTGCGGACAAAGGCAACACTCCTATTGTAGGATAACCGCTGTTGGTAAGAGGCCTGTACAGCAGGTTGTCCTCACCAAGAAGAGAGGCTGAACCGCCGCTGACTGAATATACATTGGCAAATTTGTTCACATAGTTGTAGAATGCATAGACAAGATCTCCGGCAGGAGAGAATCCGATGGTAGGCTGGTCGGCACGGACTTCCGCCACTGTGCAGACTTTGGAGAGCGACCCGTCGAATTTGTAGAGCACCGGATAATATTGATCTGATACTGAGGCATCTGCCACTGCTGCCAGATAAGGTATGCCATCTGACGGAGAAATTGCCATGAACGGTCCCTTATACAGGGAGTCGGCATTTGCACCTGCGGCCGTGAGATTGAAGGATGCCGGACCGGCAATGGCCACCCTGACGATATACTGGGCATTGGATTTCTCATTCACAGTGACAAGGAACTCGACCGGATAACTGAAATCCACGGCTGTCACTCCGCTTTCGACCACGACATCGTCGACTGTTACGACTGCGCCTTCTGTCACCTCGAAAGAAGGGACAAGCGTCTTGAGAGCGTCCTCTGGCACTCCATAAGGAAGGACAATGCTTATATCTGTCGAAGGATTTTCCACTTCAATGTCAGACTTGAGCACACCGGCATTAGTCCCGGCATAAAAACCGAAAGACGACATCGTCACTTCTACGACCGGAACTTCTTTTTCCGAGTCACAGGCGGCAAAAAGGAAAGCGGCTGCCGCCATCATCAATGTAAACTTTTTCATACGAATGTTAGTTAAATGATATTATTTCGTTTTATATATTTTCAATGAACGGAAACCCTCGTCCGGACCCGGCACGCCAAGCGTAACGGAAGGGTCGGAGCAGTCAAAAAGCCTGAGTGTCAATGTGTTATCCTTGGAAGCATCCAATACGTGCGGAAGCCACTGGATGACGAAGGTCTTGTCATACACGCCCGGAGCGAACTTGATGCTGCTGGATGTGACCACCTTGTAATCCACATTTTCGCACAAGCCGTCTCCCGGAATGACCTCCACTGTCACCGTGACAGCCTCGTCCCGCTTCACTGTGCAGAAATGGATATTGTAACTTCCTGCGAACTCCCCTGCCTCATTCACAGTCGTGGTGCTGGACTTCGAGGTGTCAAAAGCCATATAATAGTCAGTGAACTGCTTGAAATCATTGATGTCGCACCCGCAGAGAAGCAGGGCGCCCAGCATAAGGGCAATGTATCTTGAAATTTTCATATTCATCATCTTTGAGTCTCATTATTAGGATTAGGCTGTATAGCCTTGTTGGCCTCCATCTCAATCCCAGGTATCGGGAAAATGAAGTCATCGGCCGGATAGGACATTGTCCTGACTGTGGAGGTCGTGGACGCATCCCTCTCAAGGTTTTCCTTGCGTCTTGTGATGTCGAACAGCCGGTGGCCCTCGTGATAGAATTCCTTGATACGCTCGCGGGACACGGCCTCAAGAATCGCCCCGGAATCCAGGGCCGGCCTGCAGGCATCAGGGGACAGCCCGGTGGCACGGCTCCTGATGGCGGCTACATCGTCGGCGGCAGTCTGCAAATCCCTGTCCAGATGCGCAAGTGCCTCAGCCCTTATCAGATACATCTCGGACAGCCTGGAGACAAAGAGATCAATCGCCTTATCCTTGTCTGATACCTGCTCGAGAATGGTGTATTTCATGCTGCAACCCATAGAGTTGGGCTTCCCGTCATAAGTGAAAAGGCTCTTGCGCACGTCAGGAGCACCTGATATCGCATCCTCTTCGAACACCGACTTCAATTTTTCCGAAGGTAGAAGCATATATGTCTGATAATCAAATGCTTTGCCTATCGTGCTGTTCTGGCCGTAGCCGTCCAGGCGGAAGATGGACTCTTTTCCCCGCGAAGACACGGTCGTGAACATGTCGAAATAACCGTCTCCCGGGGTCAGGCTGAAATCATAATTTTCGAGTACATCGGTGGCACAGGCGGCTGCATTGTCGTAATCTTCCATATAAAGATAAACCCTCGCCAGAAGTGCCTGGGCAGCAGCACGTGAAGGATAATGCGGGTCAGGAGCCCTGTTGGCGTCAAATAATTCATAGGCTTTCTTCAAGTCCGAAATGATGAACTTGTAGGTACTGGCCGCATCGGAACGTCTCAATTCCGCATTCAAGTTCGGGAAAGATGACATAAGGATGACCCCCAGATGCGAAGCGTCGGCCGTATATGTATAATGCTGGCTGTAGCACAATGCGAGATAGAATGTGGCCAGGGCCCGGAGGTAATGCGCATTGGCCACCTGCTTGTCAATCCCGGCGGCAGCATTGGGATATCTTTCCTTGACCTGGGGTGCGTAATCGATTATCTCACAGGTATTGAGCACCAGCTCATAGGCATTGTTCCAGACGAAGCCTATCGGCGTGGTGTTATATGACTCGGACAGGTCGAAATTATAAAGGTAGGACCACATTCCCGATTCGGAAGCGTTCATGACCACCAGGTCGCCGCAGATTTCCGGATAGAGAATCATGTAGTCATCGACCAGGCTGCCAAGCAGGTCCATGCAGCCTATGACGGCCGCCTCAACGCTCTCTTCCGACTCGAAGAAAGATTCAATGTCGCTCTTGCCAATCTTCTCTACTTCAAGGAAATGACAGGACGATGACATGATTGCGGCAGCGCAAATACCTGTTATCTTGTTTATACTCCGTTTCATATCCAATAAATTATTACAGTTGGAAATTAAGTCCGAGGGTGAAGGTGCGGTTTCGCGGATAGCCGTACATCATTGTCTTGTATGAATTCTCCTTGCGGCTCATGCCAAGCGAGAAGAGATATACATTGTCGCATACCAGCGAGATGCTCATGCCACGGATTTTCATCTTCGATGTCACGCTGTGGGGAACACTGTAACTGAGGGCCACGTTGGTTATGTCGAAATTGGTCTTGTTGTAAAGATAGCGGGTGGATGTCATCTGGCTCTTGGTGGAAACCTGCGACACCTTAGGCAGCAATGCGGCCTGTCCCGGAGTGGTCCATCTGTATTTGTAAACCTCGATGGCCTGATTGCCGTTGGTGGAGGCTATGTCATAACCGTCATTGATGAAATTGGAGGCATAAGTCGCCAGGGCCCATCCGCCTATGGAATAATTCATCTGGACGGTCAATGTGAAATTCTTGTACTCCAGGTCATTGACGAGGCCGCCGAACACTGTCGGGTTGCGCGACTTGTCCGCCATCAGGACCCTGTTCGAGGTGTTGTAGGTCTTGGTGAGATTGCCCGCCGCATCGTACCACATTGCGCTTCCGTCGGTAGGATCGACGCCTGCCCACTGAACCAGATAATACACGTGCTTTTCGTATCCGGCCTTGTTGGCATATTCTCCATAGCTGGTGAGCATATCATTGTACAGTTCGAGGATGCGGTTGCGGTTATGGGCCAGGTTGAGCGTGGTGTACCATGCGAAGTCGGAATTGCGGATGTTGGTGGTCTTGAGGTCGATTTCGATGCCCTGGTTCCTGACACGGCCTATATTCGCATAAACTTTGTCGGCAGAGACCGCCCTCGACACATACACCTGGGAAAGAAGGTCGCGGGTCGTGTTGTTGTAATATTCTATCTCCAGGTCAAGGATGTTTTTTAGTTCAATCCTGGCTCCGACATTGAGTTTCGCCGTCGTTTCCCAGGACAGGCCCGGATTCGGAACTGAACTGATTCTTGCCCCGGAGGTGCCTCCATAAGCATAAGAGTCTGAATATGAATAACTCCCCTTGGCTACAGAGGCGTCTATCCTGGAGTTTCCGTCAATGCCGTAGGAGCCTTTCAGTTTCAACATGTTGATGAGCCCGCTGCGGAAGAACGGTTCCTTGTGGATATTCCAGGACAGTCCGACTGACCAGAAGTTGGACCAGCGGGCGTACTTGCCGAAGTTGGAATTGCCGTCACGCCTGAAATTGCCGGAGATGTAATATCTTGAATCATAGGAATATGACGCACGTGCGACAAGGGACATCCTCCTGTCGTAGTAGGTGTTTGAGGATGCGTCAATGGTGGCGTCATCCGCATAGGCGAGTTCTTTGATATTGTCCGTCATAAATCCCTGGCCACTGGCGGAGAGGAGCTTGTTGGTGTGGTTGTACATCTCGAACACAGCGACCGCACCTACATTGTGACGGCCGAACTTGCGGTCGAAATTGAGCCTTTCCACATTCTGCCAGGAGGTGTAGCTGGCGAAGGCCCTGTGGGAATATCCGACTGCCTGGCCGTATGAGTCGATTCCGGACAATGTCTTCTTGGAATGATAAATATCTTCCTGCGAGGTGGTGATGTCGAAATCGAAGAGAGATGTAAAGCTCAATCCCTCAATGATATGCACGCCCAGCTGCGCATTTGCCTTGAGATATACGCTCTTCTGGGTGTTGTCGTCTTCCTCTCGGGAAGGAATGCTGTTGTAGGTGAATTTTTTCACGCTCCAGTCGTTCAGGGACTGGTCCCAGACTTTATAGTACAGCCTGTAGGTGCCGTCACTGTTGTACGGGTCAAGCACGGGTGACATTGACAGGTACTCCTTGCCGACATTGACGATATCATTGACATTATAGGAGCCGTTGATATTCGTGGTCAGGTCCAGATATTTGTTGAATGTGAAGGTGTTCTTGCTGGAGAATGTGAATCTCTGCTGCTTGTCCTTCTTGACTGTATGGTCCTCCCTGTAGTATGAGACTGAGTTGTATGTGGATACTTTCTTGGTTCCGCTGCTGAGTGTCACGTTAGCGTAGAAATTGTCTCCCAGGCCTATGTATTCGTCATACCAGCGGGTGTCGGTCGTGCTGTATGAGTTCATGTCGTTGTCCTTGAACGGAAATCCGTCGGCACTGTATCCGGAGTTGGCCCAGGCTTCCCTGGCGACTTCGAGATATTGCGCCGCATTCATGACCTTGAACATGGTGGACTTGTCAGGAGCGACCAGGCCGGCATTGATTTTCGCGGAGACGCGGAGCGGGGCATTTTTGCTGCCGGATTTCGTGGTTATGAGGATGACTCCGTTCGAGCCATTCGAGCCGTAGATGGTGGTCTGGTCAGCATCCTTGAGTACTGTAATGGATTCTATGTCGTCCGGGTCAAGGAAGGAAAGCGGACCCACGGAGCTGCTCATTCCGACTATCTGGTTGGTCTTGTTGCCGGTATAGAACTGTACGCCGTCCACTATCCAGAGCGGCTCGCTGGATGCGGACAGGGAGGCGTCTCCGCGGACTCTGGTGTTGTACCGTGACCTGACGGTGGCGGCGTAGTCTGCATTCGGGGCGACGGACAGGCCCGGGATAAGGCCTTCCAGCATGCTCTCGACTCTGGTCTTCGGCTTGTTTTCAAATACTTCGCTACTGATCTGGAAGGCGGAGCCAACCATGTCTTCCCGCCTCTGGGCCGTTCCGTAAGCGCCTACTATATAGGCACTTTCGAGCTGATTGTCGGCTTTGAGAACCACATTCAGCGTGCCGCCCTCCGATACGGTTTTCTCAATGGTTTCCATCCCGATATACTGAAATACGAGGACAGCCTCCCCGGAGGGTGCAGCTATGCTGTAATGCCCGTCAACATCGGATGAGACGCCGTTCTTTGTCCCTTTGTAGAATACGAATGCACCTGCGACCGGTTCCCCTTCGTTGTCTTTGATGATTCCGGAGATGGTGGTTTTGCTCGTTCCAGACTGGGCGAAACAGAAAGCGGAAGTCCACAAGATCATTGCCACCAACAGGATGGCATGCAATGCGGAATATGATTGTCCTTTGTACATAACCCCTTCGTTTTATATAAATAAGGTGGCAAAATATTTATTATTCACGAGAAATACAAAATATTTGGCTTATAAAACGATTATTGCGCACTATCGGACATCGATGTGAACCTTCCACACCGGAGGCCACAATCGCTTTTTCGCTATCCGGAACAGCATCGCAGAGG
>JBJEBV010000096.1:0-89287 GCA_051870395.1 Candidatus Cryptobacteroides sp.
AGAGAAACCTTCACGGAACTAACTCCGTTGACATTGAGTATAGCCCTTTCTGCTGACTGACCGAACGGAAATTATTCTGTGACAGGCACTTGCCATACACCCTCGCCGGGATGGACGCATGCAGGAGTCCCGCAAACAGGAACCCCAGCAGCAGATACGGCGCCATCTCCGCGGTTGTAAGATTGAATTGATGCATATCTTTTTTCCGCAAAGATATGCCGTGTCTCCCGTGAGACTTTCGCAAAAAATGGATTTGACTTATATCCGGTCGATGGGAATCCTGTTTTTCTCTTTCAGAGCCTTGAACTGCATGGGACTCAGGCCACTCTCCTTCTTGAACTGGGTACTGAAATGGGCAGGGCTGCTGAATCCAAGTTCCCAGGTCCACAGCCCGGTGCCTGATCGACAGTCTGTCAAGCAGCTGCGCCACTGTCTTTTGCAGTGCGGACAGACCATGTTCTTGATGTATAACTTACACATGATGCCTGGTGGCCAATTGTCATTGCTCAATACTTCCTGAACGCATAGCGCCTTCTCAGTTTCTCCCTCTCCCCTTCCTCAAGAGATGCAAAAAACTGTTTCCACCCCGGACAGAAGCCTATATGCCAACGCCAGAAGCGTCCGACAAGGACAAACGATATTATCGCCACCGTCGCGAGAATGATTTTCAATGTCTTTGTTTCCATCAGCTCTTATATTTACCGTGACAGTTCTTGTACTTCAGACCGCTTCCGCAAGGGCAAGATTTGAGCTTGCAGCCGAGCATATCCCCAAGATAACTGATCTGAATCTTGGTCCGGAGCATCAGTGACTGGTATATGAATCAAGGTCCTGTTCAAGCATAAATAATTGTCTAATAGGTGTTTCTGTATTTGTCAGTCAATCTATCTGGATCAGTCCCATTATCTTCTCAAGGCTCTCCCGGTCGATGTCATCAAATGCGTTCAGTTTCTTGCTATCTATATCCAGGACTGCAACTACCTCTTCATTGCGGAATATCGGGACTACTATTTCGCTACGGGACAGGCTGCTGCAGGCGATATGTCCGGGGAATTGTTCCACGTCAGGAACGACGATGCTTTCCTTACGCTGCCATGCCGTACCGCAAACCCCACTTCCGAACGGAATCCGGCTACATGCGACAGGACCCTGGAACGGTCCAAGCACCAGCCTTTCTCCCCTGACTATATAGAAGCCTGTCCACCAGAACCCAAATGTGTCGTGAAGGAGTGCCGCCACATTGGACATATTTGCGATACAGTCTTCCTCTCCCTCGACAAGGGCTTTGACCTGCTTATATGCAAGGGCATACTTATCCTTCTTCGTTTTAGCGGCATCCTCCGCGCGCTGAATGCCGGAACACCTGTCAATCAGGAGCTCCATCCCCTTGTGAGGGATTCCCTCGTCGAGGAATTCGTCCGAGATGACCTTGAAGCCGAGTTTCTCGTAAAAGCCTATCGCGTAGGTCTGCGCCTCAAGATATATCTTCTCATCCGTCAGGTTATCCCTGACATAGCTTATGGCCTGACGCATCATCTGCATTCCTATGCCTCTCCCGCACCGGGATTCAATCACGGCTACCCTTCCTATCTGAAGAACCCTTGGCTCCTTTTGATATATTCGCAGGCATCCTACGATACGCTCCCCTTCCGAGGCGAACACCTGAACGGAATCCAGATCCTTTCCATCTGGATCCACATACAGGCATTTCTGCCCCGTCACAAACACCTCAGACCGCACCCGAAGGATTCCATACAGTTCCTCAAGGCCAAGATCAGAGAATCGCTTGGTAGATATTGTTATTGTTTCGCTCATAAAAACTTTCGAAGATATGGTTTTGAAGGTGAGAGACCGTGTACCTCATTTTCATTCACTTTTCTTTTCCTTGCGGAGATTGATATATTTATATAGTGTCGCACGGCTGATGCCGGTGGTCTTGGAGATTTCATCTACGGAATACGCCCTGGAGTCATAGAGGGTAAGTGCCTGCTCGACGACCTTCTTGTCCTTGCCCGGCCTTCTCCACCCGCTCCACCAGGTCGAAGAGATCCTTGACCGAGCGACTGAGCCTTGTGAGTTCGCAGATGATGACGGTGTCCCCTTCCCGGAGCATGTCCAACATCCGGAGGAGTTCTGGCCGGTCCTTTCTTGTTCCGGTGAACTTCTCCTGGAAAATCCTGTCGCACCCCTCCTTCGGCAGGCCACCTACCAACAGACATTTCTTGAAGAGGTCCATAAGCTTGTTGTGCATCGCTTCCGACAAGGCCTCCTGCTTATTGAAACTCTCTCTCCTGGAACCAACAGCTAGTTCTCCTACATCATTGGCATACAGGAATTCCTCAAAATCCATTGGATACATATGTTGAATATCCAAACTTCCCACTGGAACAGATTGAGTATTCTTCAAAGTCACTCCCAGCAGGGAACTGCTGGCAATATAAGTGAACTTCTTCTCTTTCATCAAGAATTTCACAAGAGTCAGAAGATGACCATAGGCCTGTATCTCGTCAATGAATACAAGAGTATTCTCCCGCTGCTTCATCCTGCCACCGGGTCCATCCTGTCGAAGGTCCCGAAAACCTGCTCGGAAGCCGCCCGGCAGCCACCTTTGCAGCGTGAGAAAAGTTTGCAGCCGGAGCATTCTTCAGGCACGCCAGAGTATCTTTTCATCAGGACCTCATCCTCCAGAATCTCCTTCAGGCTGCGCTCATGGATATTGCCCAGCACGAACGGGGAATGATTGCAGAAACGGACATCCCCTTTGTAAGAAATGGTTATCGGGCGATTCCTGACATCCGTGCTGCAGGTCGTGAACCTGATTCCCGGATAGTCGAACGGGTCCAGGACGCAAACCGGGGTGCAGACACCGCTTACAAAATGCATATCGGGATTTTCCAGGGCAAAATCACTGACAAGCCGGAAGGCATGCTTTAGTTTCTCACCCGACAGGCCTAGTTCATCCCGGTGCAGAAGACCGTTGCCGCCCAGATTGAAGCGGTTCACCATCACAGTCCTGACCCCGAGAGACTTATACAACTCCAATGTTTCCCAAAGCCCGTCAATATTCTTCGCAGTTATTATCAATACTGAAGCAAAGCGTTCAGGGCCAAGTATTTCCAATGCCTTTCGGATGGTTCTTGCAGCCCTCTCCCAGGAACCCGGCAAGCCTGTAAGCCAGTCGTGAATCTCCGGGTCGCTGCCCAGGAGCGGAATCTGCAGAGCACTTATGCCAATGCTCTTGAAAATGTCAATGTCATCGTCCGTGACCAATGTCCCGTTCGTAAGAATGTTTACTTCCGTTCCATTGAACCTGCATTTGAGAGCAAGGTCGTGTATGTTTTCCAGCAATGTCGGCTCGCCGCCGGAAAATGAAATACTGCCAACATCGGCCTGCTTCAGGATGCGGCTCAATGTCCGCCTTGCAAGCTTGTTGTCGGCAGGCTGGCATCCTGAAGGACGCCAATGATTATAGCAGAAACGGCAATTCTGGTTGCAGGACTCTGTCAGTTCATAGACAAGATGGCCCAGTGAAATCTTCTTTCCCATTGAAGAAGAACTTCCTCTATTCAATCACGAAATCACAGCCGCCGAGGATTGCATCACTTCCATCCCTGACGCCATATACATAGAATACTACCGGGCCTTTGAAATCGGTCCCGGCTACCTTCACTGTATAAGTCCCCTCTTTATCTCCCAATTCCCCTTCCTGAAGGATGTCCTTCCTATCATTGATAAACATCTTGTATTTGAACGAGACGAAGCCGGAACCCGTAATGGTAACTCCAATCTCATCTCCGACCTTGACTTTGTTGCTCTCGCCGGGCATACTGAACGTAGCATATTCAGGAGCCTCGACATCATAGCAGCTTACCTGCATCGGCCCCGCACCTTCGGAACAGGCAATCATGCTGGAAACCGTGAGTATCAGTCCGCCAAGCCTGAATTTCGTCTTCAATGCCCTGCTGTTTCTTCCTCCGGAAAGGATTACCCAAAGTGACACGGCAGCGAAGGCCACGGCAAGACCGCACAAGATGATGGAATACTTTATCTTCATTTTCTCAATTTTTGAAAACCTTATTATAGATGCGGATATGGGGATAATTGTTGCATGACTGGAAAAATTCTCATCGCCGGGTTCCAATGCTGTATAAATTACAGATAATTCATTATATTTGTAACCTATTTGCCCTTTTGCGAACCGGAGGATATAATTACTTGAAAATCCGGGCAAAAAGCGGAGAAAAACTATTAGAAACCATAACCGACTTTGTAATGAATTGGAAATTAATTTATGCGGCTTTGGCCGGAATCGGAATATGCCTCAGTTCATGTGATAATGAGGACCCGAAGCCCGCATTCCCCGAGATTTCTGTGAACAACGGAGAGGTCATCCTCGGATACGAGGGCAAGACTACCCCGATTACAGTTACATCAAACCGCGATTTTGAAATCGAGAATGACGTGGACTGGCTCGCTTTCGACTATGACCCGTTCGAAATCGAGGCCGGAAAGACTACCTCCATTGTCATCAATGTGACAGCATTGACAAACCAAATCGGCAATTCCCGCACCGCCACGGTCCGTTTCAAGACCAGGGCCGTCTATGCCGATGTGGTGTTCAGGCAGGCCGAGAACCCGGATGCAGCTCCGGAAATCATATATTACAGCAACTTCGGTGAGAGCCTCAAGAACCTGGACAACCCTATTCTCAATACCTCAGACTGCTGGACCAATGTCGAGGAAGGACCGGGAGCAGCCACCGTCAAGTATTATATGCCGGACGCAGCCAAGGTTTCTGCCAGGAATAGCAGCACCAACAGCAGTTCAGGATATAGCGGAGCATCCGGAAACAACTTCCTGTGGTTCGGAACCGCCGGAGAACTCGTTGCCGGAAACATTGCCGTACATCCGAAACTTACCGGCCTGAAGATTTCCTTCGGTCTTCAAAGAGCTGAATATCAGGCCTCTGACAATAACATCAAGCCGGCCGAGTTCCCTGTATGGGTGAGCAAGGACGGAGCATCCTGGGTTCCGCTCTCATACACCGTATCAAGCCCTGGAAACGGAACCTGGTCCCTCTGCTACGGCACATTCTCGTTCGATGCCGGAAGTATCGACAAAATCTGGCTCAGGATGTGTCCTACCAAGACATCCACCTACCGTTTTGACGATTTGAAACTCAGCAACTCCACTACTGGAGACAAGATTGACTGGTCCAAGAATGCAGTCTCATTCACCCTCGGCCCGGAAATTACATTCTAACTATAGATGAAATCATTCATCAGAAATACATTGCTCGTGGCTGCGGCCGCATTGCTCTGGGGATGTACTGAAACAGCCGACCTGGAAGAACAGTTCTCCCTCAGGAAGAGCAGTGTGAGCTACGTGGCAGGGGATATGTTCATTTCCATCCAGGCCTCCGGTTCCTGGACTATCTCATTCGAATATGACGGGGAGGACAGGGATTGGCTTTCTGTGAGCCGCATCAGCGGAACAGGAAGCACCAACAGCATCATTCTCCAGTACGGGGCCAATCCCAGCGATGAGCCAAGGTCTGCGTACGTGATAGTCAATTTCGACGGCAAGTCACTTAGAGCCCGGCTATTGCAGCGGGGACGCTCCTCAATGTACACTGGAGGGGAAGGCTACCGGATACCGTCTTGGGACGAATTCCCGGGACTCCAGTCCGATGTCACAAGGGGCTGGACCGAACTCCCCCAGATGAAGGACATTGAGGGCACGGCCTGGGTATATCACAATATGACTCTCGCAGGCAAGGAAATGAGAAACTACTCCATCCTCTACGATGCCGAAAGACGTTTCGCCAGATGGGTGGCCTATCCGCTGAACAAGTCCCTTGCCGGAAGCGGAGGACGTTCCAACAAATGGGACGAGAAAGATCCGAAAATCCCGTTGACCTACCAGCCATACACGGAGTCCGGCTGGGGCCAGAGCGGCTACGACAGGGGTCACATGCTTCCTTCCGCCGACAGGGTCGCCACTGACGCCTCGAACTGGCAGACCTTCTATCCGACCAACATGACAATGCAGCGGTCCGACCTCAACCAGGGCGTCTGGGCATTGCTCGAAAGCCAGGTAAGAGCCTGGGCATCAGCCTGTGACACCCTCTATGTGGTGACCGGGGCAATGCCTTCCGACTTGTGGAAAACCGACAGGGCCAATAATAAAGTGAATGTACCCTCAGCATATTACAAAGCCCTCCTGAGATACAAGGCTTCGGATGCGCAGCAATATTCAGGAATCGCATTCTGGTTCGACAACATTGATTATCCGAAGGACAGGAATCTCTCCCAGACAGATGCAATGACCATCGCCCAGCTCGAGGAAAGGACCGGATTCAATTTCTTCTTCAACCTCACTGAGGAAGAAGCGGAATATGCTGAAAATAGAATATCACCGGCAATGAATTTCTGATTATCAACAATACTGAAATTATGAAAAAGATACATACCGCAATCATCGCCCTGCTGACGGCCGCATCACTACTGCTTGCATTGCCGTTCACAATGTCTTGTGGCAACACCCTCAAGACCAAGCAGAACTACGTTATCGGATTCTACAATCTCGAGAATCTCTTCGACACCTACCACGAGGACGGGAAGAATGACTACGAATTTCTCCCTGACGGAAAGAATGAGTGGACTGAGGTCAAATACCAGAAGAAACTCCACAATATGGCCACTGTCATAGCGGAGATGGCCAAAGCCAACGGGGCATTCCACACGGTTCTCGGCGTATCCGAGATTGAGAACCGCCTCGTTCTTGAGGACCTCGTATCCCAGCCGGAACTCCAGGCCGCCCATTATGAAATCGTGCATTTTGACGGGCCGGACCGCAGAGGCGTGGACGTGGGCCTACTCTACAGGCCTGACCAGTTCAAGTACATTGACAGCAGGTCCATCCCATTCTCCTTCAAGGACACAGAGGTTACGCTTACCCTCAGCCCGGAGGAGCAGGAGGAATTCCGGACCAGAGATATCCTGATGGTGCACGGAAGCATTGACGGTGAGGACTTTGCGATTTACGTAACCCATCTTCCGTCCCGTATCGGAGGCAAGGGCGGCGACCTCAGGAGCCTCGGTGCGGACATCATCCACAGGGACGCCGACAAGATGATGGAGAAGTATCCGGGCATCAAAATCGTCGTCATGGGCGATATGAACGATGACCCGTTCAATGACAGTATGGCCAAATGGCTTGGCGGCCGCAAGAACATCTCCGAAGTGGAGAAGGGCGGCTTTTTCAATCCGTTCTGGCAGATGCTCGATGACGGCTACGGCTCCATCGCATACAGGGATGTATGGAGCATCTACGACATCATTCTGGTCAATGAAGCCCTTGTGAACCCTGTCCAGGGCAGTCTCGGAATCCAGAAGACCGACAAGAAAGGCCATTACGGAGTAGTGTTCAAGAGACCGTTCATGGTGACCCAGAGTGGCCAGTACAAGGGCTATCCGTTCAGGACATTCTCCAACGGGAAGTTCATCAACGGGTACAGCGACCACTTCCCTACCTACATTGTCGTGGGAAAATAGACCGGCATTGCCGCAGGCGAATAATTCAGATTAACCGATAATATTATCAACATAATGAAGAAGATACTTTCATTGATGCTCTCAATGCTTGTCTGCGTGGCGGCTCTGGCACAGTCCACCACAGGCGGCATCAAAGGCAAGATTGTCAGCAGGTCGGGACGCGTACCGATTGCGGAGGCCAATCTGACCCTGACAGATGCGGAGGGCACAGCCATCAGACTGACTTCTGACCAGGACGGTGACTTTGTCATCAATGACCTTGAAAACGGCAGCTACACCATTCTCGTGGAGGCGGACGGTTTCGTCGCTTCCCGTGTCAATGTAGCCGTTGACGGATTCATGCGCAACCTTATGTTCGTCACGATGCAGCCTGAGCAGGTTCTTACCGAAGTGGATGAATCCAGCTTCGCCGACCTCGATATGGATGACTCCGGATACCAGAACATCCCGACTGTATTGTCCTCATCCTCAGATGTTTTCGACAATACAGCAGGCTACAAGTTCAGTGCGGTCAGATTCCGCCAGAGAGGCTTTGACAGCAATTCCCAGGATGTTTACCTCGCCGGAATCAGGCTCAATGACGCTGTCACCGGCTACACCCCATGGTCACTCTGGTCAGGTCTCAACGAGGCCACCCGCGACAAGGAGACCACAAGCGGTGTCGGAGCCGCGGACTATGGTGTCGGAGGATACAACGGTATTACCAACATTACCGGAACCGCATCTTCAGTCCGCAAGGGCTGGCGTTTCAGTGTATTGAGCAACAGCGCGATGTACCGTCTCCGCCTCATGGGTTCATACGCCACTGGCGAGTTGGACAACGGCTGGTCATTCGCCGCCAATGTCTCCGTCAGGGTCGGAGGAAACGACTGGATTCAGGGAGTATATTACAGGTCAATAGCTTACTGGGCCGGAGCCGAGAAGAACTGGAACGACCTCCACAGGCTCAGCTTCTCCGTTTTCGGTTCACCGGTGCAGAGAGGCGCGCAGAACTCCTCCACCCAGGAAGTATATGACCTTGTCGGAAGCAATTACTACAACTCCAACTGGGGCTGGCAGGACGGCAAAATCCGCAACTCCAGGGTGCGCAACAACCACGAGCCTGTAGCCGTGCTCAAGTACACCTGGACCCCGGAATTCAATTTCAGCCTGGATGCCACGGCCATCTACAGGACAGGCCGCAACGGCTATTCCGCCCTCGACTGGTATGATGCGGCGGACCCGCGTCCTGACTACTACAGGAACCTTCCGAGCTATTTCTACAATGAGGACGAGAACTACGCCAAGCGTGATTCCCCATACCAGGCAGGCTGGGCCGAGGAGGCTTGGATTTACAACTACAATGATGTCCGCCACGTAAACTGGGACAGGATGTACAATGTCAACAGGAACAATGTGGACTCCCGCTTTGACCCTGAAAGGAACCGCTCGAAATACGTGCAGGAGGAGAGGCGCCAGGACCAGAATGACCTGAACTTCGGCCTCACTGCCAAGTATCTCTTTCCCAAGTACTTCACTCTCAAGGGCGGAGCGACATTCCGCTGGAACCGTACGGAGTACTACAAGATTATCAAGGACCTTCTCGGAGGTGACTACTACGTCAACATTGACCAGTTCGCCGAGCGTGATTTCGCATCCAGCGCCATTGCGATCCAGAACGACCTCCAGTACTATTACCAGTACGGACATCCCCAGCTCGTAGGAAAGGGTGACAAGTACGGATACGACTACTATGCCAATGTCCGCAATGCCACATTGTGGGCAAATCTCGGCTTCGAGTCCGGACATTGGAAAGCCTGGGTGGCAGCACAGGGCGGATATGACTCATTCTGGAGATTCGGAAACGTCCAGAAGGGCCTCTTCCCGGATACATCTTACGGCAAGTCCGCCGTCTCAAGTTTCTTCACCTACCGCGTGAAGGGCGGCGTAAGCTGGAACTGCGGACCTCACAGAATCTGGGCCAATGCCGGATACTTCACCGAGGCGCCTCTGTTCACGGAATCTTTCATATCGCCGAGGACCCGCAACACATTGGCAAGCAATCTCCAGGTCCAGAAGACCGTGTCGGCAGACCTCAGCTATGCCTTCAGCAAGAACAACTACAGTTTCAGGATCACCGGTTACTATACCAATATCGCTGACCAGACAGACCTGATGAGTTTCTACGACGACTCCCAGAATTCGTTCACCAACTTCGCCATGAGCGGAATTGACGAGCGCCACTGCGGTATCGAACTCGGTTTCCAGGTACCTCTCCCGCTCACGGGACTCTCCCTCCAGGGTGCATTGAACTGGGGTGAATATGTTTATACCTCCATCCCGAGGGTTATCCAGACCATCGACAACAGCGATAAAATCGTGATGGATGACATTGTCCCTTACTGGGCTTATCATTCATCATACAAGAGGGACAGCGAGGGCAATGTGATTCTCGACAAGTTCGGCGACCCGGTTTTCGACAAGAAGGTGAAGCATTATGTGCCTAGTACCCCGCAGATTGCCGCCAATCTCGGTCTCAACTATTCCAATAACTATCTCTTCGCCGGAATCGACCTTCAGTACTTCGACAAGATGTATCTCGATATGAACCCTCTCTACCGCACCGACCTCGCAGTCCTCGGCCCTGACGGACAGTGGTCTCCGGAAGAAGAGGAGTATATGGCATCCCAGGAGAGATTCAAGCATGCGTTCATCCTCAATGCCAATATCGGCAAGTCCTGGTACATCCAGAGGAAGTACAATATCGGATTCTCCCTCGAAGTGAAGAATATCCTCAATACAAAGAGCGTCAAGACAGGCGGTTACGAGCAGACCCGTCTCATTGACTCCGAGGATTTGACCAGGTATTACAGGTTCGACTCCAAGTATTTCTACATGGTCGGAGTGAACTATATGTTGAACCTTTATTTCAGATTCTAAGATTATGAAGAAGATATTCAAGTCACTTGTCATTGTCGCCGCCGCTGCGGTTTTCTGCGCGTGTGACGAGTTCGGGCCGGTATTCACCGGCAAATACGATGAGCCGGCTGACCAGAGAATCTACACTGATGCGGATTTCGCCGCCCAGACCCCGATTACCATCAAGGAACTCAAGGAAATGTACAAGGACGGCCCTGTGAAGATTACGGAAGACTATGTAATCAAGGGCCAGGTCACCACTTCCGATGCTTCGGGCAATTTCTACAAGAGTTTCTACATCCAGGACGAGTCTGCCGGCATTGAGGTTAAAATCGGCCTCTCAGGCCTCTATAATGACTACAAGCTCGGCCAGTGGATTTATATCAAGTGCAATGGCCTGGTGCTCGGGGATTATGAGGGTTCGAAGCAGATTGGCTACGAGGATATAACCGGAGATTATGAGAGTGCGTATATGGAGGTGAAACTCATCATTGAGAATCACGTATTCAAGGGTGCGCTGGACGAGCCCGTCCAGCCGGAGGTCATCTCCGAGGCGGATCTCACCTCTGGCGAATATATGGGCAAGTATGTGACCATCAATGGATTGAGCTATACCAAGACAATCTTCTGCCTTGTGTATGTCAATCCTGACGGCAATACCAAGCTCACCTCCAACAGGATTTTCCTCGACGAGGAGAACAAGAACGCCTGGGGCGTGACGACCTGGGCAATGTCCAAGTCCAAGTTCACGGAATATCTCTATTCCGGCGTTTTCGACACTGCTGATATAGGCAACGGACCGGAGAAGGTAAAGGACCGCAAATTCGAGATCAAGCCGACCGCATACACGGTCAGCCAGTACTTCAAGATGGGCAAGACTACCATCGCCATAAGGACCAGCGGCTATTCCAAATTCGCCGACAAGGAAATGTCCGAGACAATGGGCAGCGGAACCTCGGTATCATTCACCGGTATCCTTACGAATTACAGGGGCGAACCGCAGTTCACCCTCATTGACCTGAATGGAGTATCAGGGGAATAAGTTTTTTCAATATGAAGCGTATTTCAATTATCATTGCTGTTATGTGCGCAGCATCATGCAGTGTCAATCCCTTCCTGAAGGAATGGACTGGTGAGGGCGGAATCCCTCCATTTGACGAGATTAAGTATTCTGATTATATTCCGGCGGTCAAGACCGGCATCCAGCAGCAGGAGGCGGAGATCAATGCCATTGTGCATAATCCTGCCGCTCCTACATTTGTCAATACCATTGCGGCATACGAGTTCTCAGGCGAGATTCTCGGGAGAACCCTCGGCGTACTCTTCAACCTGAGCGAGTCGGATGCCACGGACGAGATGCAGGCTGTCATTGACGAGGTCACGCCTATCGTCACGGAACACGAGAACAATATCTTCATGAATCCGGGATTCTTCCAGAGGGTCAAGGCCGTATATGAGGCAGCCGACACTCTCGATAGGGAGGAGTACATGGTGACAAAGAAGCTCTACAACAAGTTCATAAGCAACGGTGTGGCCCTCGACGAGGCATCCCAGGCCAGATTCAGGGAAATCAACACCAGGCTGGCTGTCCTCTCCCAGAAGTTCGGCAACAACCTTCTGGCTGAGAATAATGCCTTCAAGGAGGCCATCGGTATCCCTGTTTCAAGCTATCCGTATTTCATGACGACCTGCGAGGACAGGGCAAAGCGAGAGGCTGCCTTCAGGGCTTATTCATCCAGGGGCAACAACGGCAATGAGAATGACAACAAGGCCGTTCTTCTCGAAATAATGAGTCTCCGCACGGAGAAGGCCGCATTGCTCGGCTACAACTGCTCCGCAGATTTCATTCTCGAGGACAAGATGGCCCATGATCCTGCTACGGTGGATGCCTTCCTTTCCAGGATAATGGAAAAGGCTGTGGCCAAGGCCAAGGAGGAAGTAGTCGCAATGCAGGCATTTATGGACAAGGATATAGAGGCCGGACTCCTTCCTGCAGGCAGCCGTATCGAGCCTTGGGACTGGTGGTATTACGCCGAGAAGGTACGCAAGGCGCAGTATGCATTGGATGAGTCCGAGACAAGCCAGTATTTCCAGCTTGACAATGTCCGCTCAGGTGTCTTCCAAGCTGCCGAACACCTCTATGGAATCAAGATTGAGCCGGTAAAGACGGTTCCGGTTTACCACCCGGAAGTAAGGGCATTCAAGGTTACCGATGCCGACGGCTCGCTTCTCAGCTGGTTCATGACGGATTATCTTCCGCGCAGCACCAAGAGGGGCGGTGCCTGGATGACGAATTTCAGGGAGCAGTATGTGGATGCATCCGGCAAGGATGTACGCCCTATTGTAGTGAATGTCTGCAATTTCACCCAGCCCGGCGATTCTATAGGTCTTCTTACCATTGACGAGGTCAATACTGCCTTCCACGAGTTCGGCCATGCTCTCCACGGAATGCTTTCAAAATGCCGTTACAAGGATGTAAGCGGCACCTCGGTTGCCCGTGATTTCGTGGAGACATTCTCCCAGATTAATGAGAACTGGGCATTCCAGCCGGAGATTCTCTCCACTTATGCCTACCATTACAAGACCGGCGAGGTCATCCCGGACTCCCTGGTGACGAAGATTAACAATGCGTCCAAGTTCAACCAGGGCTTCATGACTGCCGAACTTGCCGCCGCCTCGATTCTAGATATGAAGTGGCATGAGCTGACCAAGGACACTGACTGGAGCAGCTTCGATGTGGCCGCTTTCGAGAAGAAGGTTTGCGATGAGATGGGCCTGATTGACGAGATTATCCCGCGCTACAGGAGCACCTATTTCAATCACATCTTCAACAGCGGCTACAATGCCGGCTACTACAGTTATCTCTGGGCAGAGGTTCTGGACAAGGATGCGTTCGAGTACTGGGAGAGCAAGGGATTATTCAATCCGAAGGTGGCAGCCAAGTTCCGCAAGACCTTCCTTGAGAGAGGTGGCAGCGAGGAGCCGATGGTTCTCTATCACGAGTTCCGCGGGGCTGACCCTGACCCGGATGCCTTGATACGGGCAAGGGGCCTGTAATTCCTGATATCAGGAACGGGGCTGGGAGATCGTTTGAGCTGATACGGTAGTTGGACGGATTGCGGATAGTCAGATGATTTTTCATTCAATTTTTGCGTTTCTAGAAAATTCGTTTTATATTTGCAGTCCTAATAAGGCGGATCGGTACAATCTCCCGCCGGAATAAGGTTCCGGAGAGGTGGGTGAGTGGCTGAAACCAACGGTTTGCTAAACCGTCATACGCAAATACGCGTATCACGAGTTCGAATCTCGTCCTCTCCGCAACAAAGGAAGCCCACGTGAGCGACTGCTCACGTGGGCTTTGTGTGTGCCGGGCCGTCGTAAGTTTGCTTACGTAAGGTTTGGCACACAGCCCACAAAAGCCTCCGGCTTTTGTGGGCTTCCGGAAGTCGCAAGGGCCCCTCCGGCAAGGAGACGAGAAAAAGCACGAGCATTCGTGCTTAATCTCGTCCAACCCCGTTACACCACAACCAAGACGAAAATCCCGTATGAATAGCAGATACTCATCAAAATAAACTATATTTGCACCATAGGACGGACTAAAATCAAAGTTATGAAAGGAATAATTTCCGCCATAATCATTGCCGCAATTTTCCATACAGGGGCATCTGCAGGGCAGCATCGCACCCCTGAAAGCAATATGCCCGGGGCCTTCACATCGCAAGTGACCGCCACATCCCCTCAGGACACGACCGGGATTTACGGAGAGAGGAAAGACAGCCTGGAGGCTACCGTGTTCACCGGAAGACAGGAAGGAAACTATCTGTCACGCGGAAAGGAACTCAGGACAGAGGTCATTTCCTCAGCAGGGCTGCGCAAGATGGCCTGCTGCAACCTCGCGGAAAGTTTCGAAAACTCGGCCAGCGTCACTGTAGGATATTCGGATGCCGTCACGGGAGCCAGGCAAATCAGGCTGCTCGGCCTCAGCGGCGTATATACCCAGATGCTGGATGAAAACAGACCCGCAATGCGGGGAATCGCAGCCCCGTTCGGACTCTCGTACGTCCCGGGACAATGGCTCGAAAGCATCCAGGTCGCCAAGGGCCTGTCCACCGTGGTCAACGGAGTGGAATCCATTACTGGCCAGATAAATACGGAGTATCGCAAGCCTACTGACGAGAAGCCGCTCTTCTTGAATTTATCCACGATGAACGACACCAAGACCGACTTCAACATTGCATCCTCCCTGCAGATGGGCGAAAGTTGGAGCACCGTCATCCTCGGCCACGTCTCAGGCAATTTCAAAACCTTCGACCACAATCACGACGGCTTCCGGGACGACCCCGGGATGCTTCAGTTCAATGTTGCCAACCGCTGGCTCTACTATGGCCATACAGGTGTCCAGGTCCGCTTCGGCCTCCGTGCGCTTCAGGACAGGAGACAAGGCGGCCAGGACGGATACGACCACGTGACTTACACATTGTCCCCGGCATCGCCCTGGGGCTCCGACATCCTGAACCGCTCCCTCAACGCCTACGTCAAGGCCGGCATTCCCCTGAGCGAGGACAATTCGCGCAACATTGCATTCGTGGCCGACTACACTCTCACCGAAATGCAAATGTGGTCCGGTGCCACAAAATATATGGGGACGCAGAACTCCGGCTTCTTCAATGTACTGCTGCAGAATGAGTTCAATGACTCCCACAAACTAACATTGTCACTCGGAGGAACGGCCGACTTTTACAATGAAAACCTCGCAAGACAGGTATTGGCCCAACACCTCGAACCCGGACGTACATTGACCGGGGAATATGCCGTCGGACTTGGCGGAGAATACACCTTCCACGCAGGGGAGAAGTTCTCCTCCATCGTGGGAATCCGGGCCGACTGGTTCAATGGAGAAGGCATCAAGTTCACACCGCGACTGACATTAAAATATTCCCCTTACGACGCACTTGTATTGAGGGCCAATGCCGGCAGGGGCCTCAGGAGGGCACTTCCCCTCATTGACAATATCGGGGTATTCTCCACAGGGAAATCATTCTCCGGGATATTCGGGCAGCACCTTCTCGAGGATGCCTGGACATTCGGAGGCAATGCGACATTCTACCTTCCGTTCGGAGCCTCATCCAACACCTACATCGGCCTGGATTTCTTCGGAACCGAATTCCGGGAGCAGATGGTCGTGGACTATGAGAATATGCTGAATACCATTGACTTTTACGCCCTTGACGGGAAACGTTCATTTTCAAGGAGTTACCAGATTGACTTCAATGTTGAGCCAATCCGCCGCTTCACTGTATCGGCCACATTCCGCTACACCGACGCCCGCCTCGAAATGAAGGGCAGAGGCCTGACGGAGAAGCCGCTCACCAGCCGGTACAAAGGAGTTTTGAACCTCCAGTATGCTACCAACCTGAATAAATGGATCTTCGACTTCACCGCCTCCGTCAATGGAAAATCCCGGGTTTACTCCTTTATGGAAGGGCTTGAGGACAATGACGGGAAACCTCTCTACAAGAATGGCTATTCTCCTGCCTATCCGCTTCTGTACCTGCAAGTTACAAAGCGGTTCAAGGGCATTGACATTTACCTCGGCGCAGAGAATCTCACCAATTTCAGGCAGAAGAGCCTGCTCGTCGGAACTCCAATGGAGATGCTGTCAGGGCACATGGCCGCAGTCAACACATCCCTCCCCGACTTCGACGCAAGCGCAGTATGGGGGCCGATTATGGGTACAACAATTTATATTGGACTACGTTACACTTTATGGAAATGAGAAATATGAAACACAGAATTGCAATGATTGCCGCCTGCGCATTGATATTTGCAGGCACAATGCCGGCAACCGCCGGAACACCGGAAGCTGAAAGTACTGAACAGAATGTCAAGAAAGCAGCCGTAAAGACCGTAACCTTCAATGTTTCAATGCATTGCGGAAACTGCGCAAAGAAAATCAATGAGAATATCTCCTTCGAGAAGGGAGTCAAGAACCTCGAGGTTTCCCTTGACAAGAAAACCGTGACTGTAACCTACGACCCCGCCAAGACGGATGTAGCCAAGCTTAAGGCCGCCCTGGAGAAGCTCGGGTACAAGGTTCAGGAATTGTCCGGCAAGGCGTAGTGTTTCACCCTGTCGTCGGAGATGACGCCGCTCCAGTTCATTCCGAAGGCGAAATCATAGACATTGCCCTCGGAGTCACGGTAGCATTCCATATCGTGAGGCCTGTCCTCGCATTGGCTCTCGACTGCGGCCATCGAGGCCGGGAGTTGCATCGGAAGAAGGCCCTGTGGCTCGAATGCTCCGGAAACTATCTCCAGTACAGCCTGGTGCTGGACATTGATGGCCACGAGCAGCCCGTCCGCATAAGGTTCAATCTCGGCAGGCACGAAAGGACGGAGCACTGACACGGCCACGATGACAGGCTTGTCTCCCATCACCCTGCGGGCCTCCCTGACGGCCTCCATATCCCCGATGTTGGACGTCGTGACAGTCTTCCCGCGATACGACCTGTTGGAAGAAGGCTCCAGAGGGTCGCCTCCCGCAATGCTTTCCTGACGCGCAGAAGTGGCGGTATAATCCATATATTGCAGGCTTATCGGCACATATCCATTGCCCCCGGCATCCCTGTCAGCCACGTCATAGCCGTGGCCACCCTGTGGCTCATTGGCATACACAAATGCGAAATCAGCCTCCTCCGGCGTGGCCGCAAGGTCGAAATACCTGGCTACCAGAGCCGTATCCATCGGATATTCCCAGGTATCGGAGCCATTGGCATTGCCGAAGAATCCCTTGGAAGGCTGCTTGTGAATCATTGGGAACCAGACCTTAGCACGCCTGGACTGAGGCAGGGCGGCATTGCGGTTCTTCAGCATTACGACAGAACGAAGCTGGGCATTGAAACCCTTAGCCATATACTCCGGGCAGCCTACCAATTGTTCCGTCCTGGCCGGGTCTACGTATGGATTGTCGAAAAGCCCTGTACGGAACATGTTCATCAGCAGCCTGCGGGCGGACTTGCGGAAACGCTCCTGTGCAGAAGCCTCCCCGTATTTCTCAACCCACAGACGATATGCGTCAAGCACTGGCTGTTTCTTATTGTTGCCCCCGAACTGGTCAACCCCGGCCTTGAGAACTGCAAAATGACGCTCCGCCCCTGTGGCATTCTCATAGCCCCAGCATTTGCCCGTGGCATCCTCAACTTTCTGATAATCGTGGGTTATCGCCCAGTCCGTGCAAACCACGCCATCATAGCCGTACTTGTCCCGGAGCAAGTCATTGATTATGTATCCACTATAGCTGTTGCCCACATTGCTCCCCGACGGGTCAATGCCATAAGATATTGTATAATAAGGCATTATCGCAGAAGTACAATCCGTACCGCCGTCCAGCGCAAAGGCCCCGTCCAAGAACGGAAACAACTGCTCCTCCAAGTCATTGCCCGGATAAACAGAGTATTTCCCGAAGCAATAATGCGCATCCCTGCCGCCCTCTCCGGACCCACCTCCGGGCCAATGCTTCGTCATGCAGTTAACGCTTTCATAGCCCCAGGCACCCTCAATCCTGTCCTTGCCCTCCGATGTCTGGAAACCGTCCACGTATGCCTTGACCATATCCCTGGCCAGGAGTGGGTCCTCGCCGAAGGTGCCGTAGAAGCGGAACCATCTCGGCTCCGTGCCAAGGTCTGCCTGCGGAGACAATGCCGTGGCAATCCCCAGGGTCCTGTACTCTGACGATGCCACCCGGCCGAACTCCCTGACAAGTTCCGGGTCGAAAGTCGCGGCCAGGCCAAGCTGGCAGGGCCATTGGGAAATCTTCCCTCCCGAACCGGCATTGAACTCGGCAAAAGCCTCCGCCTCGTGACGGGGATCTGAGCTGATATTTACCGGGATACCGTGGCCGATGCCCTCACAGAATGCCTGAAGGTTGTTGTTCCACTCCGCAGCTATACGGGGAGACTCCGCACGGACCAGCAGGACGGCCCTGAGATTGTCCTCGCTGAGGAACTTCTTCTGCTTGTCGCTTATGGCAGAATGAGGAAGTCCGCTCCTGGTGAGCGACACCCCATTGTAAGTAGATGACCAATAACCGGCCGAATCTGTCGGAACCGCCTGATGCTCACTGTAAAGCATCAATCCTGCAATCTCGTCGATACTGAGCAATGCGGCAAGATTCTCCGCCCTTTCACCAAGCGGCCTGCGCCAATCCTCATACACATCCAGTTCCCCGTTCCGGTTCAGGTCCTTGAATACGAACCCGTCCCTTTCGAGCAGGCTTATCCCCGACTCCGGGCTGTATCCCAAAACCGCTCCACGGCTCTGTGTCACAAGCACATAGCCTTCTTTGGGGATTTCCTGCCACACATTGGTGCAGGAGGCCGCCATCATCATAGTGGCCATCGCTGCCAATTTCCACGCCTTCATCATTACCTTTCCAGTGTTTCAAGAATCTCCCTGCGTACCTGCCTGAAGTTCTGTATGTCAGTATTATGAGTCAAATAATCCACTGCAACGCTCCGGCAGAGACGCATTGCACCGTCCGGGTCCCGCTCTTCGTACATCCTGAGAAGGTCAAAATCCCTGATACCGTCACGCATTGCGGCAAGCCTTATCGAAGGATAGACAATACCGTCGCCAGGCCAGATAATCCAGCAGTCTCCACCTATCTGCCAGCCGCAGGCATCCTTCCAAGGGTCCTGGTCTTTGGCCCCGTACCAATAATTCAGGCCCCAATGCAGATATCCGGTGGCATTGTACCTGTAGTTAAGCCAGTGCATCATCCTGGTCTTCATCAGGGGCACCCTGATAAACCTGTTGATACCGTCGCCCTGCGGGCCGTTGGCGCTGTAAATCCACCTGGTCTGGCTGTCACCCCAAGGATAACCCTCCTCGCCCTCAAGCTTGTCAATGCAAGGACAAGGCACGTCAATATACTGCTCCGCAATCTTCAATGTACCAATCGGTTCCATTATCTTGAGGTCCGGAGCCCCTTTCTTGATATAAGACGAAATCCTCTCGTATGCCGGAACGTGAATATCACCCGGCTCATCGGATATGGTCTGGAGGAATATGTCAAGCCAGGTCCTGCCGTCAGGAAGCTCGTGACCGCGGAGATATTCCTGAAGGGCGTGGAAGAAATGGGAATAATACAGTTCGGCTCCCTTGTAATACGTGCCGTCCTGGTCGTAATAAGTGTATTCAGGAGAGAAGGTGCCGTCACCATTGTCCTTCACGACTATTTCCCCGTTATCATCCAGCTTGTAGCCGAGAATTATCAATATTCCCTCGTCCTTCTTGCTGTTGCTGGCTATCTGGTTCTCGAACTGGACGTAATGCAGGTCCGGGCAGGCCCTCAGGTACATCTCTATCTCCCTGCCCAGCGACGAGAAATCGCACTCCATATAGTACTCCCCCCTGTCATCCTTCTTGAGAATCTGGGATATCAGCCATCTGTGGACATACTGAGAATTGAACGAGTTCTGCCCGTACTTTGTCACAAGCGGAACAATGATATTCTCAATCTTGTCATACACGGTGTACATCTCCGGAGATGCCCCACCCAACATCGCAGTGATGTCCGAATTAATCCACTGCATTATGTCAAGTGTCTGTTTTTCAGGCAAATCTACATCATAGACCTGAACTGTAAACGGACATCCGCTTCCTCCGCTCACGGTGAAAAGGCCGTTGTAGATACCCGCCGGCAGGTCACGTGGGATGTCGAATTCAATCCATACCGGTATCCTGCCGTCCGCTGTCAATGTCATTGTCCTGTCAGGGACAGGAATCAGCGGGTCCGGAAAATATAACTGCACGTCGGGATATCTGTCAGGTGCAGGTCCGCCGAACCAGCTGTCCCATTTTCCTGAGCACTTGATGTCAGGGAGCCAGAACATCTCAGGCTGGACGGCCAGGCCGGAAGCCTGGCCTTCCAATGCGAAATATGACACACCCGGGATGACCTCACCGGGATTGCCGTCCGCTTGGACAATCATCTGCACAGTGGCGGTCTCCCCTCTCGCAACTCTCACTGTATCAGGATTCCATGCAAAGTCTACGAATGATACCGGCTTCTCCAGGGCGTCAGTCTGAATCACCTTCATGCCATCATAGACGAGGACCTGCACCGAGGCCGTGAGGCTGCCCACCTTGATGGAAACCGTCGCCCGGCCAGGTGACTTGGGAACCATCTTTCCGGATGCGTCCACTCCGATTACTGTCTCGTCCGATGATTTCCATTCAGGAACCTCAGTGCAGTCTCCAGGGGTCACCGACCAAGAGTGAAGATGCTCTGTCCCTACTTTAAGGAGAAGCGGAACTGTGTCAAAATCAAGCGATTCCACCGGGACGAATGAGGAAATGACCGTCACTTCGCACTCCCCCCTGGCACCCGAGTACTCGGCGGAGACAACGGCCCGGCCTACCGCCAAAGCTTTAATCCTGCCTTCATTGTCAACCTCGACGATGCTCCTGTCGGTACTGTTCCATACGAGTTCTCCCGGCCCTGAATTCCAAGGCCGGACAACTGCGGACAATGTCGCCGACATACCCTCCTTCAATGTCAGGGAGCCGGAAGAAATCTCCACCTCGGTGGCCTCGGTCCTGCCCATATTGAAATCCGCAGTTTCGCTTATGCAACCCATTGTCAGGGAAAATGCGAAAAGCATTGATAAAAATCTGATATTCATAATATTGCAATGTTATTTATGTGATGGATGCCTGCTGGAATTAGCGGTCCGCGGGGTAATTCCGTACTTGGCCTTGAACTGTCGGCTGAAGTATTTGGCATCATTGAACCCCACAGAATAAGCCACATCGGATATTCTCGGACATTCCCTGGAATCCTTGATAATCTTGTATGCGGCAGCCAGACGGGCATCAATCAACAGTCTTATCGGTGACATACCTGTCAGTTCCTTCATCCTGACCATCAGGACGGTCTTGGAAACGCCCATCTCCCGAGCGAAATCCTCCTGGGAGAATTCCTGGTTCTCAATATTGGCATTGATGACATCCATCGCCCTGGAAAGGAAGCTGCAATTCTCGGACGTATATTGCATATCCTTCACTGTCAATATTATATGCCTGTCTATATCGCCAATGTCGAGAACCTTTTCCCTGTCCTCCTGGAAGTCTTTCAACTTCTTTCTGTAAAACTTGTTCCTGAAGAAAAGCACGGCCATGAAAATGACAGCCGACAGCAGCAGGTAACCGAATACGAGGAGGACCGGCAATGAGAGCCAAGGATTTCCGAATATCGTCAATCCCACTGTTTCCACCGGCGACCAGGCAATGCTGTCAGAACGCTTTCCGCAAATTTCCAGACTGTATCTCCCCGGCTTCAACGAACTGAGTTCCAATGCATTGTCATCTCCCGTCATCGTCACCCATCCTGATTTGCCTCCGTTAATTGGGGAAATCCTGTATCTGTATATTGCCCCGTCAGGCCTCAGGAAATCGAAACAGGATACCCTTATTGTAACATTGTCCTTCACCCTTCCGGCATAAGTGCGGGAACTGATTTCCTTCCCGTCAACGCTGAAACGGGTAATACCGGTCCTGCTCTGTTTTTCCTCAAGCCCGTCACAGGAGAGGACTGCTATACCGCTGGTACATCCTACCGCTACAGTACCTGCAGAATCAAGAGGAGCCATTGCATTCTTGTTGAAGCCGACGGAAAGCCCTCCGGCAGGCATCTTCCTGAACATCAGGATTTCGGGAGCATCTGCGCCATTGACAGAAAATGCAGCCGCACAATCTGTAGTTGTCACCCAGATCCGGCCCTCCGGATTCTCACAGATATTGTTTATACCCCGGTCGGCAAGGAAGGACAGGGCCGACACCCTGACAAACTCGTCCGCAAGCCTGTCATAACGGTAGAGGCCACGCCACATTGAACCAGCCCAGACATTGCCGGAAGAATCGCAGTAAATCGTGTTGAACTGTCTCTCGAATGAGGAACTCCCCCTGTGATACAACTTGGAATCCCTCCCGTCCAGCCGGACTCTTCCTATGCCTTCACTTCCTGTCGCAAACCAGAGATTTCCTTCCGCATCTATGGAGAGTTCCACAATCTGGAGATTGCTGTCCGGAGTATCAAATCCCACAAAGGAGGATAGTGAACAAACGAAACCTGTAGTATCCATCACGAATACACCTCTGTCTGTCCCGAGGAACACATTGCCTACGGCATCTTCTTCCATTGCAATGATACAGTCGCTGAGCAGGCCTGCCCTGGTCGTCGAGTTGAGGACAGAGGCCGTGTTCATTTGGGGATTGAAGAGCCAGAGTCCATTGTCGAATGTTGCAAGGCAGAGTTCCCCATTGTCCAAACTCGGCATAATGTCCTGCACGAATGTAACCTCACGGCAGTCCTTGAAGCATTCCAGATTCCGGCAGTTCAGGACATTGTCGTTGCTCCTGTCATATTTCACCAGGCCGTATCCGTAGAGGCTGAGCCAAAGTTCGTTTTCATTTTCCGCATAAATACTTCTGACAGAGGAAGTTTGATAGAGTTTCCTCACGCTGTCCATTCCAATGAATTCTATCCCTGTTCGGGACGGCGTGTCCAGACGGCATAATCCGCCTCCCATCGTGCCAATCAGGATTGACTCATCCCTTGTGCGCAGCAGGGTATTCACCTCATTAAAAGGGATTGAGGCCTCGTCCCGACCGGGATATATGTTCAGGAAACCACCTGATTTACTCCTGTCCAGAATGCTCAATCCGCTACGTCCGCCCACATAAATGGTTCCGTCCCCATCCTCCTCAATGTCATAGATAATGTTGTCCATGATGGAGCGGGAGTCACCGGAATCGTGTACATATTGAACGTATGAAGTCTCCTTGCCGGCAATCAGCTGCTTCCTGTCAATATTCAGCAGGCCCCTGCCCCAGGTCCCTATCCACATTGTATCCTCGTGGTCAATAAAAAGGGCATAGGAATATTTCAGCGCACCTGAGGAATAATGGTGGATTTTCCCGGTGGACAAGTCGTACCGGTACAATCCGTCCTCCCACGTGGTCACCCAGAGGTTGTTGTCGGGATCAATCATCAAGTTTATGGCTCCCAACATATCTCCGCCAGCCGTATCCCGCTGAAAATCAATTCTCTGAATATTCCCGGCAATATCCATCCTGAACAGTCCGCTCCCGGAACTTATCCACAACCGGCCCAGGGAATCCCGCACTATATCCACAATATTCAGGTTCTCGGCATAGAAATCCCTGATCTTCCGCATTGTCATCGTGCTCTTGTCCAGAACGAAAAGGCCTCGTTCGGTGCCTATGTAGAGATTGCCGTCATTGCCCTCGCAGATTGTATGCAGGCAGCCGTCGAATGGCTCATTGCAGTATGGCGGAAGACTGAAGTTCAAGTACTCGTAGCCATCATAACGGATCAGGCCATAGTATGTTACTATCCAGAGATAACCTTCCGAGTCCTGGTACAGCCTGGAGACCTCGCTGGTAGGCAACATCCCTTCCGCCATCTTCTCGAAACGTATTTCTCCAGCCGCCACCGCCGTGATGATGGCAAGAAACAAGATTATGCTGCTGAATACTCTTTTCATTCGATTGTCATAGTTACGCTTTCAGGCATGTCAATGCTTACATCTTCTGCGGCCAGCGCTTTTCCATTGATTGTGAAGTTCTTGAATACCAGACCTTTGATAGTCGAACCTCCTGTCATTATTGTCACGGGCGGATAGTTGTTCCCCGCATTGTCCAATATTCTGACCCCATCGAATACTACATCCGACATCTCCACTTTCGGTGTGCCTTTGTACTGCCAAATCGCCACTGCCCGGCCCGTCACATCAATGTTGTCGAAGGTCAGGTTCCTTACGTTAATGCCGGATATTCCGTTGGGCGGATTTGTCCCTGTCCAGAGAGAGGTGCTGCCGTCAGAACCCTGGCCAATGGCGAAGGCTGACCTGAGGTCATCATTGAGACTGCGTTTATGATGCAGGAAGATGCAATCGGAAATCTCTATTCCGTAAATGCTCCCCTGTCCGGAGATATTTCCTGCCTCAGGGCCCACAACTATACCTCTCGCATAGTCCGGCCAAACCAGACAATTGGATATCCTTACATTGGAAACATCCGTCATTGGCGTTACAATGAAGCGTCGCTTGAGCGTTATACAGTCATCATAAGTGCGTATGAAACAATTGTTTATATCCACATCACGGCAGCAGGCAATATCGATTCCGTCCCCGTTGAGCTCCCAGCTTATCATCTTGACTCCGCTGACCGTAACCCCGTCCGTCTGCGGTATTATCAGGTTCCATCCGGGGCTGTCCAACATTGTAATGTCCCGAATGGTGAAATTGCGCACGGCACCACCGGTTTTGTTATGCCTTATCAGGAAATCACCCCAGCTGTACTGGCTGTCACCCTTATGCTCCATCTTTTCTCCGGAGAGGATTCCGTGGCCTGCAATGGTGATATTGCTCCCGGTCGTGACAACATTGGCATACACCTTGGCCCCATAGTCAATATACAGGGTCTGCCCGGCTTCGAGATTGATAGTGCCGGGCTGATGGATGCCGGGGCCGAAGTACTTCACTGAAGGATCGGCAGAATCAGGCTTCCGGCTGTCAGGCTCGGATGCGTATATGAAGAGGTTGTGATACCTGTCCCCATCGAACTCCACGGAGACATTGCCCTTGTCGGCAGAAGGGAGAATTATTTCCACGGTATTGTCTCCGCACAGGGCAGGTTCTATTCCATATACGGAAGGACGGACCTCCACCTTGGAGAAAGAGCCGTTGTTCTTCCTGATTCTCACCCTTGCCGGGAATTCCGTGTCAATGATAGTGAAGGACATTGTGTCTCGCTGCGCCCTCGAATTGTCCCAGTCATTCCAAAGTCCGCCGTGCTTGCGTGCATCAGAGCAAAGGGCCTTGTGCACCTGGGCATTGCCGGAGATGGAGGAAGACGCAAATGATACGGAATAATGGTCACGGTTCCCGGCCGGCACCTCGTAGTCAAAAGACTGTATGCTCACGGCGGAAGGTGCAAGAAGGTTATAGGAAGAAAGCCTGACAGTAATTCTGTTTTTGGACGCAAACTCCTCGAAATCAATGATATAGTCGTACCTGCAAGACTTCTTCAATGCAAATCCAGAAGGAAGGCACACGCTGAAATATCTCCCATCCAATGAGAATGAAAGAGTCGGAAGGCTCTCCGGTGCAGGTGGAAGCACGATGTTGAACTCCTCCCCTGATGGGATTTCCAACTCGAAAGGTACATCTTCTACTCCATAGACACCATCAAAGGGACGCCAGTTGTTGGTCGCTCCCGAAAATCCCAATCTCACTGAACCCAGGCCGGCGGGAGCATTCTGCGCCAAAAGCCTGATTTCCGAATATAATGGAGCCAGGAACTGGAAGAGGGTGTCATCATTGCCCGTCAACCTGGTCGTCGCAGACCATAGCCTCGGAACAGAAGAAGTCAGGTCATCCGTCACGAATCTGTACAAGGATGCCTCCTCGCCGGGTTCAAGAACCGGGAGGCCCAGGTTTTCCATACTCTCGGCCGCCACTACGGTGACCAGGTCATCAGTCCCTGCAGTGATGCCGGCCAGTTCCGAAAGTTCCTGCCAATAGCCGGAATATGTACATTTCCCTCCCGAGAATACGAAAGCGTAAGCCTCCCACGACTTAATGTCGGCAGGAGTCGTCCCGGGGTCCTCAAGTATGGAATAGCGGACTGTTGTCCTGGCATCATTGGCATTGCAGGAGATTGCGGCAAGGGCGGCAAGTTCTCCCAATATGCGGGTGAATCTGTTCATCAGAAGGCAACTATTTTCAGTTCGCTAAATATAGTTCGACAATAGGCTTTGGAAAGTGGACTATTTAACGGAATAATTCTCTTTATAACTTTTTAATAATTGAATGAAGTTTTTATTTGCAGGCATCTTATTTAGCGGGAATATCCTCCTTTATCATTGTCGGAATCTCCATCTTGCGGGTGGAAATGCAAGAATTACGGAGTTCCGGGCTCCGGATGCAAAGATAATTAATATGTCTAATACTAATTCCATCATGAAAAAATCAAGATTTCTGCTCAGTCTTGCAGCAGCCGCAATGGCATTGATTGCCTGCGAGAAGGAAACCCCTGAGGTTCCTTCACTCGTTCCTCTCAAATCCATCAGCGTGACTTGCGACGGCGAGACAGCCGAAGGTGTGATTGACGACGCTGCCAAGACCATCACCTTCGTTTTCAACAACTGCGAGCAGTTCACATCCGTGGACATCGTCGCCGATCTCTGGAAGGGCTGGACTATTACCTACCCATCATCTCTTGAGGGAGTGGATCTCCAGAATACTCCTACCATCAATTTCAAGAGCCCTGAGAACAAGGTCGTGAAATACGGCGTTACCTTCTCGTCCAATGCATTCCCTATCATTGACCCGGGCAAGATTCAGGTTGCCGGGCTTGAGGCAGGCGAGAACATCACCGTGGATAATACTTCAAAGGTCATCACTGTCAAATTCGACCGTGACAAGATGGCCCTGCCAGCCATCGAACTCTTGTTCAATGAAGGTGCGCTCCAGACAGGAACAACTATCAGCGGAGACCTTACATTCGACTTCTCACTGTCAAACACATACGAGATTGTGTTCAACCTCGGTGGAGAAAGGCCATATACACTGAAACTCGATGTCAGCGAGTATCTGGAGAAGACCCTTTCAGACTACGGATTCCAGGACGTTTCCGCAGACTTCGGCCTCACTGACGAGGAGAAGAAGATTGTGCAGGTTTACAAATCCACCGGTATCTCAAGCATACCTGTACCTGTCCTCAATACCTCGCTTTACAATCCGAGCTGGGACTGGGCGACCTACAATCTTTGGCTGTACGGCTCCTCAAACCCTAGAAACTGGGAATGCGTTGAATCAGACTACTCTGATCACATTGACAAGGACTATGATGACGAAATCTTCCTTATGCCTGGTGACTGGCCGGCAGACAGGCCTGGCATGAACTGCTGGGGAGACATCCACATTGTCCTCATTGACAGAGGTGCAGTCAAGGCCGATATCACCAGTGCTGCTGACGGTCTCAGCATTTCAAATGCCAACGGTCTTGTTGTCACAACCGGATGGAGCGTGGATGAGTCCTCAGCCAACTACAGGGTTTGGGACGAAGGCAACGTAGTCAGGGAAGGTCTTACAACAGATGTTCCTGCATACAGGGCATCCATCGGTGTGACCACTGACGGAAACATCGGCTTCAACACATTGACAGCCAACAAGACAGTCGTACCTTACCAGGACATTACTCCTGCGGAACCGGCAAGCGTAGCTGCGGGCTGCACCGAGACCTGGAACGTAAAAGATGCCGCCTGGGTAGCAGGCTGGGGCGTCAGGGACGGCAAGGCCCTCAAGATCAGGGACATCATCAACAATGACGGAAACCAGTGGGTCAGCGACACGGGTGTCCTCGGAATGGGTTGGGCAAGCAACTTCTACAATGTCCACAACCTTGTCGGCTACACCTACGACGGAAAGATTGCCCTCATGATCAACAATGCGGGTAGCTGCAACTGGGACGGTATTGCTGACTATCAGTCAGTTGACAACTACTGGCAGGTTTACAACGACTGGGGATTCAACTACAGGGGATACAGCCTCAGGCACATGTTCTATGTGGCACAGAAACTCGGTTGGATTGATGCTGCCGTTCTCGGCAACTCAACAGATGCCTCAGCAATGAAGCCGGTCGTGAAGGTGAAAGGGCAGTCTCTTACAGGCGACAATACAGACTACACCACTTCATACACACTAACATTCAACGCAAGGTAATTTAGGATAACCTAAACTATGAACGGGAGGCTGGACCCGGCATCAGGAATGATGTCAATGGGGCAGCCTCCTATAATCAACCAAGTATATTATGACAAGGACAGCGACAATCGCAATGATAACCGCAGTTCTCCTTCTTCCGTGCAGCACTTCATTGGCGGAGAGCACTCCAACAGTGATTTCAATGCCGCAGGACGATGGTCTGTTGACATACAAGGGCATTGTCAAGGATGCCAGGACAGGAGAACCACTGGTAGGAGCGGCCGTTGTGCTCAAGGGAAGCACGAAATATGGAACCTCAACGAATATTGACGGTTCTTTCATCATTTCAATCCCGAAAGGAGTCACACCGCTTCTTGAGGCATCATTCATCAGCTATCAGACCCAGGAAATCAAGGCCACAAGGCAGAGCGGAATCGTTTTCGCCCTCTCGGATGACCAGAACTTCCTTGACGCTGTCCAGGTGGTGGCCTACGGTAAACAGCGAAAAACGTCCGTTACAGGCGCCATCACGTCAATTAACTCTGAAGACTTGCTAAAGTCTCCTTCCGGAAGTGCTGGCAATTCGCTGGCAGGAGCCTTGACAGGCGTATCGACAATCCAAGCCTCAGGCCAACCTGGCGCAGAAGACCCTGATATCTATGTAAGAGGCTCAGGCTCATTGACAAACGAGGCCTCAAAACCTCTCATTCTCGTGGACGGCGTAGAGAGGTCATTCTTCCAGATGGACCCCAACGAGATTGACAACATTACTGTGCTGAAGGATGCAGCTTCCACTGCTGTATTCGGAGTAAGGGGTGCCAACGGTGTAATTCTCGTGACTACGAAGCGTGGAGAAGAGGGCAAGGCAAAAATCAACCTCAGTTCCTCATTCGGCCTTACGCAACCACTGCGCCATCTCACAACCACAAGCAGCTACGAACACGCAAGCATTTTTTCTGAAGCCCAGCTTTCCGACAAATGGAACAATCCCGACACTCCCCTGACATTCAGTGACGCCGTAATCGAGATGTTCCGCACCAATTCTGACCCGATAATGTTCCCGAACACAAACTGGGACGAATACCTTTTCAAGGACCTGGCCTGGCAGACACAGCACAACATCACCGTATCCGGGGGAGGATCCAAGGCAAGATATTTCGTATCAATAGGTTACCTGTACCAGGACGGAATGCTTAGGAGCTTCGAGAACTACAATTCGAACTACACCTACAACCGCTACAATTACAGGGCGAATGTCGATATCGACGTAACTCCCACGACAGTCCTGAGACTCAATATCGGAGGGCGTGTCGGAAAGAGGCATGAACCGCAGGGCTACGGAAGCAACATCTGGCAGTACATCACCTGGTGTACCCCGTTCTCCAGCCCGGGTTTCGTGGATGACAACGAGAATCTCGTCCGCAAAGGAGGGCATTACACTGTACCGAACCTCGGAAACTACATTCCGATATCCTCCGGATTGAGCGGACTCGACCTGTATTATGGATACGGATATACAGAGGATACCGGCAATACGATGAACCTGGACCTCGCTTTGGACCAGAAACTTGATTTCATCACCAAAGGCCTGGGCCTCAACATTAAAGGAGCCTATAACTCAACCTACAACCTATACGTGAGCCGCGGCCCGACAGCGGCATACAGCAGATGGCAGAAAGTCAACTACAGAGGCTACTACACCCAGCCTGGAATGAGCCTTGACAACCCGATGTTCGATATCGAACACGTTTACATCACATCAGGCGAAGACCATCTGGACGAACCTCTTTCATACAGTTCCGGAACCAGCAGGGGCAGGAACTGGTACCTGGAGGGCAGCCTGAGCTACAACCGCCAGTTCAAGAACCACGAGGTAAGCGCACTTCTGCTCTACAACCAGTCCAAAACCTATTATCCGTCCAACTTCCCGGAAATACCTACCGCATACGTTGGCTATGTCGGGAGAATTACCTACAACTATGCGAAGAAGTATCTTCTCGACTTCAATGTAGGATATAACGGCTCGGAGAACTTCGCCCCGGGACATCGCTACGGACTCTTCCCCGCAGCCTCCGCAGGCTGGGTCATAAGCGAGGAGCCGTGGATGGCGAAAAGCAGGAAATGGCTGGACTTCCTGAAAATCAGGGTCTCATACGGTCTCGTGGGCAATGACAAGTACAGCGGTGCACGCTTCCTCTATCTGAACGGCTCCTGGAACCCGTCCCACGACATGTCCAATTTCGGAGCCTGGGGAACCTGGCAATTCGGCTCCATGTACAGCGGAACAATGCTGCAGGATGCGGTCGAGAATGCCGCCGGAAACCCTATAGTATCCTGGGAAAAATGCCGCAAGCAGAACTACGGTATAGACATCGTAATGTTCAAGCAAAGACTTTCAATCACTGCGGACCTGTTTTTCGAGCATCGCTACGACATTCTCTCGACCAGCAACACCACTCCTGACATAGCCGACATCAACCTCCCGATGCTCAACCTCGGCATCGTGGACAACAAGGGCTATGAAATATCCGCCACGTGGCGTGCCAATGCCGGACGAAACTTCAGTTACAATCTCACAGGAAACATTTCCTATTCCAAGAACAAGATAATCTACATGGACGAGGTCGTCCCGAACGAACCATACATGGCCCAGACGGGACGCAGGACCGGAATGGCCTACGGATATATATTTGACAGATATCTCAATGAGAATGACTTCGACCCGGCAACAAAGGAACTTCTCACAATCGAAAAAGGCGGCACGGTACCGGAAATCACATTGGGAAACCCTCGACCGGGAGATGCAATCTTCAAGGACAAGAACGGTGACGGTGTAATCAACAGTGACGATGCAACTTGGTTCGGATATGGCCAGAGGCCTGAATACGTAGCCGGACTCATCGCCGGATTCAACTGGAAGAATATCGGCTTCTCAATGCAGTGGACTGGGGCCTGGCACGCATCCAGAGTCCTCGGAGTGGACTATATGGAACCTTACGGAATGACCAACGACAGAGGCCTGCTTCAATACATAGCCGACGGAAGATGGACTCCGGAGAACCAGGACTCGAGATTCCCCCGAATCACATTCATGAACAAGAGCTGGTACACGCAGAACTCCACATTGTGGCTTATGGACGCATCCTACCTGAGGCTCAAGAATGTGGAACTGTCCTACACCGTGCCCGTGAGCAGAGGACTAAAGAAAGCGGGAATCAGTTCGCTCCGGTTCTACCTGAGCGGATACAATCTCCTCACATTATGCTCTGAACTGGCTGACATTGACATTGACCCGGAGGGAAGCACAGGAAGTGCCAACCTCAACGGAGAATACGTTTACAGCTATCCTAACGTAAGGATTTACAACATTGGGTTCAATATTTCATTCTAAGGAGGAGATGCAGATGAAAAAGATATGGACAATTGCGGTATTGGCGGCAATCGCAGCCACAAGTTGTGAGGACCTGCGTTTCGGCGATGCATTCCTGGAGAAAGCGCCCGGAGTGGACGTGACCATAGACACGGTATTCTCCTCCAAAATGTATGCGGACAGGGTACTTGTCTCCGTCTATTCGACATTGAGGGTAGGATATCCTATTCACAACAGTGCCTGGCCGCTCGGCTCAGCGGGACAGTTCGACAAGGGGAACCGCTACGACAGGGGTGTGAGCCAGCTCGACAACGACAACCTGGATGCCATCACGGACCTTATGGAATCACACAATGACTGGGATAGCGGCGGACAGAGATATTACGCCGGTATCTACAGCGCCGACTCGGAGAACATCAGTTCCGAGGGAGTACCGTCCTGGACCAAACTGGGCTTCTCCCCGGAACAGGAATACAACTGGAGCGGAATCAGGAGGGGCTTCATCTACATTGAGAATGTAGACAGGGTTCCTGACATGACAGAGGAGGAAAAACGAAGGGGAAAAGGCGAGGCATACGTGATAATTGCAAGCCAGTATCTCGACCTCCTGAGGAATTACGGAGGAGTGCCGATACTCAAGACCTATATCGAGGCGGACAACGTGATGAAGACAGATTTCTCCAGAAAGACTGCCCAGGAGGTGCTGGATTACATCATTGAACTGCTCGACAAGGCTGCGCAGCTCCTTCCTTGGACAGTGAGCGCGGAGGAGGACGGACATCTGACCAAGGCTTCCGCAATGGGGCTGAAATGCCGTGCCCTGCTGTTCGCCGCCAGCCCGCTGTTCAATTCAGGCAGTCCGTACAGCAATGAAACCCCGGTTGCCAAGAACGCCAATGCCGACAAGGTAAAACAGGAGGATATCCAGAAAATGTACTGGTTCGGCGGATATGACGACAGCAGATGGCAGGCAGTAGTCGAGGCCTGCGAAGACTTCTTCCGGGAAAACCAGGCCAACGGTAATGCCTACGGGCTCATTGAAAGCAATGGTGATGGATTTGATGATTACCGCAAGGCCTGGTCTACCTGTTACGTGGACAGATACAATTTCGAGATTCTCATCCAGAGCGGAAGATATTACGAAACTTTCGCAAACACCTATCTCAGATGCTATTACGGAGTGTCTGACGACCACGGCAATCCCGGCCGTGGCTATGGCGGAGGCTGCGTGACCCTCAACTTCGTGGATATGTTCCAGAACCTTGACGGGACACCGGCGAGATACGCCGACTGGCTGAAGGCCAACGGGAATGTGTCCAAAATCGAGAACGACCCGTTCAGGGGCAGGGATCCAAGGCTCTATGAATCAGTGATGATTATCGGTGACAACTTCCGGGGCAGGCCTGCCGAGATGTGGATAGGCGGACTTGAAAGAGGTGCCGCAGCCAGCAACAGGGCCATAACCGGATTCTGTTCAAGAAAATTTATCTGGGACTACAATGACGAGACGTTCATGACCCGTCCGTCCAACTATTCCTATCTCCGTATGCCTGAGATATACCTGACATACGCCGAGGCACTCAATGAGACAGGCAGGAGGGCTGAGGCCCTAGAATGGCTCAACAAAGTGAGGAGAAGGGTCGGCCTGGCCGATATGACGGACGAATTGCTGGCCCTGAACCAGGACTCGAAGACATTGCCGGAATACAGCGAGCCCCTGGCGGGCGACAGGCTGCTCCGTGAGGAAATCCTCGACGAGAGGGCCAGGGAACTCTTCTTCGAGGAGAACAGATGGTACGACGTAATAAGATGGAAGCGTGCCGACATCTTCACCAAGACCCTCTACGGAATCAAGATTGAACTTGAGAAAGCCGTCAGGAGCGAGGACACCAACAATGACGGCGTAGTGAACGAGGAAGATGACATTGATGCCATGAAGTCCACATTCAGGTACTCTGAACCGAAGGCCGAGGATGACCGGTACTGGAAAACCCATTGGGACCCGAAATGGTATCTCAGTGCCTTCCCGTCAAAGGAAATCAACAAGGGCTACGGACTAGTCCAGAATCCGGGCTGGTAGCATTGTCAAATCCTATAATGAATTGTCTATGAAGAGAATAATCATACTGCTATCCATATTGGCAATCACCTTCCCATCCTCAGCCCAGCCGATGGAGATCAGGCTCAAGGTCAAGGATTGGAAAGGAAAGGGAGTAGGCGAGGTGTTGGTGGAGACCACCACTTCAGAAGGGCTGCCAGTGTTTACCGACAATGATGGCAATGCCGTCCTCCCGGCCGGAACAGGAGACATACTGCGCCTTTCCATATACAACGCACTGGAGAAAAGAATAACTGTTGACGGCAGCTACTTGGAAATAGTCCTGACTCCGGACGACTACCTTCTCGGTACTGGCTATAATGGATTCAATACCAAATATTCAAGCAGCGCCGCCATCTCCGGAATATCCGGCCGGGAACTGGAAGGCTCCACCGCGAACCAGATTCTCGAGGCCCTCTACGGCAAGATTCCGGGGCTTGCATTGTACCAGAACGGCTCCGGTTCCTGTCCGTCCGAGACCCAGCCTGCCGCATACGTCAGGGGGCGGGGTTCATATAGGGACAACCAGGTCCTCATCCTCGTTGACGGAATCTCCCGCGATGCGTCATCAGTCGATGTAAATGAAGTCGAAAGTGTAACTGTACTGAAGGATGCGGCTTCACTCGCCCTCTACGGAATCAGGGGAGCCAACGGGGCCATTCTCATCACTACCAAGCGTGGCGGCAACCACAAATCCGACATTGACGTAGGCTACCGGTTCGGAGTCCAGACCCCGTTCAGGATACCGGAAATGGCCGATGCGGACGAATATGCAGCCGCCGTGAATGAGGCGATGGCCAATGACGGACTCCGCCCGTACTACCCTGGCAATGGCGTGAGCGGGAATCCTGTTTTCGCCAACATAAACTGGAAAGACTTGATAATGAGGAACTGGGGTTATGACCATGACCTTTATGTCAGTCTCGATGGAAGCGCCAAGATGGTGAAATACTACGTTTATGCGGACTACACCAGCAACCGCGGTTTCTTCACAAACACCGAAATCATTGACGGCTGCCGTACCCAGAAACGCTATGACGCATTGAAGGTCAGGACCAATCTGGACATCAAGGTGACCCCTACCACAGACGTACTCGTCAATCTCGCAGCCAGAATAGAGCAGAACGGGGAGCCGATTGACGGAACCTCTCTTGAGAAGATGTACCACGCTCCGTCCACTGGTTTCCCTGTCCAGTATGACAATGTCTGGGCCAATACGGCAATGTTCGCAAACCCGGTAAAGGACATTCTCGGCAAGGGTAATGCCACCCTCTTCGCAAGAAAACTTTCAGCCGACCTGACCATAAGGCAGAGTCTCGGAATGCTGGCCGGGGGACTCAGCGCAGAAGTACGCATCGCATACGACAATGCGGCAGTAATCCGGGACCAAAAAGCCTACAACTCAAGTTATTACACCTTCAGCCCGGTCATCGGGGCAGACGGACTGATAAAGGATTACCAGCTTACCCTCTTCGGCAATGAGACCGAGATGAAATACGGCAGCTGGCTGGATTCCCAGTATATGCACATTGACCTATGGGGCAAAATCGGCTGGAAAAGGGCATTCGGAGGACACAATATTGACGCAGCCCTCATCTTCAACCGGGAAAGGCATACATTGGCGGGAGCGAACAACTCCTACGTCCACCACGACTGGATAATCTCAGCGACATACGACTGGAAAAACAGATATCTGGCTTCCGTAACCGCGAACTATTCCGCTTCCAGCAGGATGCCGGAAGGGGACAAATTCCGGCTCTACCCTGCCGTTTCTCTGGGATGGCTAATCTCCGAAGAGCCTTTCCTGAAGGGTAACAGTATTGTCAACTATCTGAAAATCAGAGGTTCATACGGAATCACCGGTATGGACAGCGTATTGGACTACGACATGAATATCCAGTTCAATGGAGGAGGATACGGATTCTCCTTCATCTCCCCGAACTTCATGGCAGGAGCACAGGAGGGAGCTCTTCCTTCCACAGGAATCCAGCCTGAAACAGAGAGGAAGATGGACCTCGGTATCGAATTCAGGCTCCTGAAGCATCTTTCAGGAGAATTATCATTGTTCAGCAATGCCAGGAAATACATCCGCACGACTGCTGCCAACACTGTCTCAGGAGTCCTCGGCATCGGGATGTCCGACACATTCAACGGGAAGACCACCAACAAGGGACTTGAGGCTTCATTGGCCTGGATGCAGAGTATCGGGGATTTCTCCTACGCATTGAGGGGAAACTTCTCATTGGCAAGGAACACCATCACCTGCATTGACGAAGAATACAAGCCGCACGACTATATGTACAGCCAGGGACATTCCATAGGGCAGTTCTACGGCCTTACCTCAGACGGATTCTACCAGGCATCCGACTTCGATGCGGATGGAAAACTACTTGACGGGGTTGTTGCGAGCACCTTCGCCGATGTCCAGCCGGGCGACGTCAAGTACAAGGATCTCAACGGGGACGGGAAGATTGACAATTATGACTTTTCCTATATGCTGAAGTCGGATCTCCCGGAGATTTATTACGGATTCGGCATTGAGCTAGGCTGGAAGAACCTCGGTCTCAGCGCATGGTTCCAGGGAGCGGGCGACTACGTGATTCCTACGACATTGAGCAGCATCTACCAGCCTCTTCACGGAGGCAACAAGAATATTTCCAAGCATTATCTGGAGGATTATTGGACAGCCGGGAACCAGGAGGCAAGATACCCTCGCCTGACTACCAAGGACAACAATAACAACTACAAGACAAGCGACATTTGGACAGTGGAGGGCGGATATCTGAAACTCCGGGACATTGAGCTGCATTGGGACCTTCCGAAATCATTCACAGGCAAGATGAAAATGGACAATGCGAGGCTATATCTGAGAGGAAGGAACCTGTTCTCGGCGGACAATGTCAGGATTCTTGATCCTGAGGCCGTCAATTTCAACTATCCTACCGCACGCTCCTACACCATAGGTATCAATGTAACATTCTGAAAATGATGAAGATATATAAAAATATCATAGCACTTGTCCTCATTGCCCCGGCCATTCTCTCCTGCGCCGACCTCAATCTGGACGAGTCGATGTACCACACGAAGAAATACCAATTCAGCGATTTCGCCCAAGTCAAGGAGGTGATGACCAATGTCTATGGCTACATTGAGTCAGGATTCTACGATTTTCAGGAATGCGCCACTGACGATGCCGTATTTGCGCCGTCCCCGGACACGATGAAGACATATTATGACGGAAGCTGGTCTGCGAACAATCTCAAAGGAGACCGCTGGAAGCATTACTATGCAGGAATCAGGGCCGCCAACTACCTGCTTGAGAACTGTCCGGAGGATTTCGAGAATGCGAGGTGGAACGAGAACTACAAATACTATCTGGAACAGCTCCGGAACTATCCTTGGGAGGCAAGAGTCCTCCGTGCTTACTTCCATTTCGAGCTTCTCAAGCGGTACAACCACATCATAATTGCCGACCATGCCTTCACTCCCGAGGAGGTTGGGACCCTCGTTCCGGTATCCTATCAGGAGGCGGCAACGTGGATAGCATCAGAGTTGAAGGAAGCGGCTGAAAAACTGCCTGAGACCTATTCCGGGACATATTACTCCGAAGTGGGCAGGGTCACGAAGGGATTCGCACTGGCATTGAGGTCCAGAGTACTTCTGTACAATGCAAGCCCGCTGAACAATACCTCCAATGACAGGAAGAAATACGAAGCCGCCGCCATCGCCGCCAATGATTTCATCCAGGAAAACAGCAAGAAGAACCGCTTCGCCCTGACCAAGACAGTGTACAACAAGGACAATAGCCAGGATGTCATCTTCTGCCTCAGGGAAGGTTCCAGCAATACATTTGAGCGGAACAATTTCCCGGTCGGATTCGAAGGCGGGAACAGCGGCATGTGCCCTACCCTGAATCTCGTTGAAGCCTTCGATATGCTGGACGGTTCACCATTCGACTACAGCAAGGACAAGGATGCCCTCCTCGACCCGTCAATGCGGGACCCGAGACTTGCACGAAGCATCCTTTCAAACGGAGACCAGTTCAAGGGCATGACAATCGAGACCTTCCGTGGAGGCTCAAACGGAAATCCGAAAGAGAATGCAAGTCCTACTTCATTCTATCTCAGGAAGTTCCTCCAGGAACAGACCAGCCTGACAACCGGTCGTGAGACTTCGTCCACACACGTATATCCGATTATCCGCATCCAGGAAGTCTATCTCAACTATGCGGAGGCCCTTTTCGAGGCAACCGGACAGCCAGGGTACAAAGGAACATTGTCCGGAACCAGTTTCTCAATGTCCCCCCTGGAGGCGGTCAATGCAGTACGCAAGGTCTATGGGATGCCAGCATTGCCTTCCGGGATTGATGCGGAAACATTCAGGACAAGGCTCCGCAATGAAAGAAGGGTCGAACTCTGTTTCGAGGGCCACAGGTTCTGGGATATCCGCAGATGGAAAACAGGAGAATGCGTAAAGTCCATCTATGGGCTGGACATTGTCCGGGATAATGATGGAAGTTATTATTTTGACAAGACTGTCGTCCAAAGTCGGAAATGGGAGGATAAGATGTATTTCTTCCCGATTTCGAACTCGGAAATATTCAAAAACCCTAACCTTATTCAGAACAATGGCTGGAACTAACCCGATAATCCACCTGCTGAGTGCCGCTTTGGCATTGTGCTCATGCGCAGAGGAGGTGGTCAGCATAATTCCCGAGCCGGCGGAGATGTCCGTCCGGAGAGGTTACTATTGCAAGGAAGGGACAACGGATTATGGCAATGAGGCCAAGATACTGATTGACAGCTCATTGCGTCCAAGCCTGGGAAGTGAGGGATATAAGCTGGCTGTCAGAAGGGGCGGAATACGGATAGAGGCTGCTTCAGGCACAGGAGTCTTCTACGGAAAGCAGACCATCCGCCAGCTGACCGGGGAAAAGGGAGTTAAATGCGTGACAATCACCGATATGCCGAGATTTCCTTATAGGGGAATGCATCTGGACGTTTCAAGGCATTTCTTCAGCAAGGAGGAGGTCATGAAGCTTCTCGATGAGATGGCCTATTTCAAGTTGAATAACTTCCACTTTCACCTGACCGACAATGGAGGATGGAGGATCGAAATTGACAGTTATCCCCTGCTGACAAGCCAGGGTTCATACAGGCCGACTCCCGATTTTTCTGCAGTGCAGATGGAGAAGCCATTCTGCCAGGAGGGCACCGTGGGAGCCTACGGAGGATATTATACCAAGGACGACATTCGGGAAATCGTAGCGTATGCGGCCGGGAGAAAGATTAATGTCATCCCGGAAATCGACCTTCCGGCACATTCTGATGCCGTTTTTGCGGGCTATCCGGAATTGAACTGCAACCACGTCCGGAGCGGCAACGGGGAGTTCTGCACTGCGAATGAAGCATCATTGACATTCGCCTGCAAGGTACTGGATGAGGTCATGGAACTCTTCCCTTCGAAGATGATACACATCGGGGGCGACGAGGCCAGGAAGGAGCAATGGAAATTATGCCCGGACTGCAATGAGCTTATGCGCCGGAACGGCTGGACCGACTACGAGCAGCTCCAGATACACTTTATGAGAAAGGTGGAGGAACACGTGCGCTCAAAGGGACGCACAATCGCAGGCTGGGACGAGTTGCTCAATGACGAAGAACTCCCGAAGGAGACCGTATTGTACTCATACAGAGGCCAGAAATACGGAATCACTGCTGCCAATGCCGGATACAGGACGGTCATGACACCTGGTGAGGCATATTACTTCGACTGGTGGCAGGCTAATCCCCTGAAGGAACCTGTGGCAATGGGAGGTTATTCTCCATTGAAAAAGGTATATGCCTTCAATCCCGCACCCGCCTGCACAGATGAAGTATCTGGCAATGAAGCACTTATGTCAACATCCGGAATCAATGTCGATTCGCTTGGGGCAATCCTTCCGGAGAATGCCGGCAATGTTATCGGAGTGCAGGGATGCATCTGGACTGAATTCATCCTTGACATTGACCATCTGCATTATATGACTTTCCCGAGACTGCTTGCGGTGGCCGAAACAGGCTGGAGCCCGGCCGGAAAGAAGTCCTGGGAGAATTTCAAGCGCAAACTGCCGGAGCAAATAGCCGGGCTTGGGCAGAGGGGCATATTCTGCTACGATCTCCACGATGCTCCGGAAATCAGCGTGGGTGAAGATTTGAAGGTCAGGATGGACTGCGAGCGCTGGGGAGCCGAAATCAGGTACACCTTGGACAGCAGCGAACCTACCTGTGAATCAACACTTTACACCGGGCCGTTCAGCATTGTGGACACTACTGTGGTAAAGGCTGCAGCCTTCGAGTCCGGCTCAATGGTCACCTACATAAGGGAAATGACATTGGTGCCGGGACAGAGCCGCAAGCCTGAATATCCGACTTACTGGCAATGGGAAATCCGTCCCGGGCAGCCGCATCCTTTCCGTGACCCGCTCTCATTCGGGAGATGGAAAGAGAACTACGGTTCCCTGTTCGGAACTGGAGAATCGCTATAAACCGAGTTCAGTGATGATGCGGGACATCCCGGCATAGTGGTCGAGGGTCCAGAGGACATAGCGGATATCCACGCAGACACATTTGTTGTAGCCCGGCGTATAGGAAAGGTCGCTGGCTAGGGATTCCTTGTTGCCGTCGAAGGCCAGGCCTATCAGGCGGCCTTTTGAGTCAAGCACCGGAGAACCGGAGTTTCCACCCGTTATATCATTGTCTGTCAGGAAGTTGACAGGCATTCTGCCAGGCCTTGCAGCATTGCCGTGTCCGGCTCCTTTACGGCCCCTTCCCTGCCGCTGCGGTCCCAGGCCATCGCCAACACGGTGCGAACCGCCCCTGCGCATCGCGCCGCCATGGCAGTCATCGCAATCTGACCAGCGTCCCCATTCACCTTTCCTGAGCATTCCCATAAACCTGTCCGAAGGTCGGTAATCCCTCTGCGACGGGTCATATTTCTCCTCAATGCCGCTGGAGAATGTCTGCCAATGGCATTGAACACCGTCTCTCGGCGCAAGCGGGCCTACAGTTCCGTATGAAATCCGCATGGTGGAATTGGCATCTGGATATTGCTCAATGCCGTCCGCAAGCCTCTTCTCATACAGGGCGCGGGTATATTCACGCTGAAGGTCAAGAATCGCCTGATGATATTCGTTGTTGTGACTGTCAGCATTGAAAGAGGTAATCGGAACCTCCAGGAGGAGCATCCTGAGCCTGTCGGATTCAAACTGGCCAGCGGAAACGAATGCTGCGGCAGCCTCGGGGGAAGCCACGCAGGTCCCCTCCCAGACATAATCCACCATTGCCTGGTAATCCTGGCCGAAACGGGAGAGAAGTTCCTTCTGGAACGGTCCGAAGAAACGGCTGTCAACATTCTCAAAGTACTGTTGCACAGCATATTGAAGCAATTCCTTCTCCACTCTCGGGTCGGTCTCAGCCATTCCCCTGTCGAGTGCCTCCTTCATTTTCCCAAAATCACTGCGGGCCGCATTCATCCGCATCATCGTACGGACAATGATGGTTCCGCGAACCAGAGTTTCACGGTAATAGGTCTTGTTCCTGTCCACCTCTGCGGATGCGGAATAGCAGGAATCCAAATCGTGGAGAAGAGTCCCCCATTTCTGCCGGCGGCCAGGTTCTGCGTCAATCCAGGCCTGAAGAAGGGCCTCCTCGGCACGCTTGGCATCAGCGGAGCCGAAACGCTTGAGACAGGCAGCCTCGCCCTCCTGCATCTCGCCCAAATTACTGAGGCCGAAATAGGTGTCCGAATACTTCAGCCAAATACCCGGGTCGGAGTCCATCCACTTCTTCATTATCGCCATCTGCTTGATACGCAGCTTGTTGGCTATCGGAAGGGTCACTTTCTCTGCATAATCTGTCTCCATTGACGAAGAGTATCTGTCAGTCCGGCCGGGATAGCCTATTACCATCGTGAAGTCACCCGGCTTGTAACCGGCCAGGGAGATTTCGAGTTTGCGGACAGGCTGCAATGGCACATTGTCCTCGGAATAGTCGGCCGGCGACCCGTCGGGGGCAGTGTAGATGCGGTACATTGCGAAATCGCATTTCTGCTGCGGCCATTCCCAATTGTCAATGTCACCTCCGAAGGCGGCCACGCTCACAGGTGGGGCAGCCACTAGGCGAAGATCTGTATATACCTCATACAGGGACATATAGTACTTCTCTCCCGACCACATTGAACTGAGAAAGGCCTCCATTCCGGTATCGGCACTGTATTTCTTCTCCATCAGGTAACTCAGTTTCCTGGACCCAAGCGGCTGGCCGGAGGCCTCGTACTCGGCACGGAGCCTTTCTACCTCCCCTGTCACGTCGATGACACGCCTGAGGAAGAACGCCTCCTTGCCCGGAATAGGCTTCTCAAGGTCTTCTGTCACAGCCCAATAGCCCTCCTCAAGATAATTGTGTCCAGGGGTGCTCATTGCGAAGATGTCGCTGTAGGCGCAATGATGGTTTGTTATCATCAATCCCTTGTCGGAGATTATGCTGCCCGTGCAGTAGAATCCCAATGAGACAATGGCATCGGATACTGAGGAGCCGGGTGCGTCCGCATTGTAAATCTCGCCTGCCGAAAGGGCAAGGCCCCGCTGCTGCATCTTCTTTTCCAATGCGGAATTGATGTTCTGGATAAGCCACATGCCCTCGTCCGCCTTCACGGGAACGAGGGCCATTATGGATAATGTAATGATTACTATTAGTTTACGCATAGATTTCTCGACTACGTTCTTCGAACTTCGCCCGGAATGACAAGAACTGGGACTTTGCCCTGAATGACAGTCTTGGCACGGATGCCAAGCAACTCGAGGACGGCCAGTTATTCGAGATTCAGGTCATATTCCAATGCGGAGCCCACATAAGGAACCACCTTGCCCGGAGTCTCGAACTTGAACTTGGCCGGCTCCTCCCTGACATCATCAGTCTTGTAGGTGATGGTCCAGGTCTCCATTGTCATAAGTTCCCAGAGCTTGTCGGCAGTCATCGGCTCCGCATAACGGACCATTATGGCAGGAGTAAGCGACTTGTCAAGCTCAATGTAAATGCCGATTACGCCGTCGTGACGGGAGAGATGATTGGAGAGGAATGGAGCATTGCGCAGTACAATCGGCTTCTCATAATTGGCATCAGGCAGCTCATAGACATACTGGGCCTTGCCTTCTGCCTCCTCAAGCCTGCTCTTGAACTGCACCTTGAAAGGCGTGAACATCCTGCGGATGAAAGCCTCGGTGGAGATGTAGGACTCCCCTTCCTCCAGGCCTACGAACTTGAAGTCCACTGGAGTAATCTTCGTCCCGCCACCGTGAACCGGCATCTCGAGTTCCTTCTTGTTCACCACCTCCTTGAACCAGGCCTTGTCCAGGTTTTCGGACGGGTCCAGGTACACGCGCACGATGAGCGGGCAGGCGAACTCCGATTCGAGTCCATATATCTTCTTGTCAGCCAGACGCATCTGGAGACCGAGATAGTTCAGGTCCAGTTTGTCGTACATATTCTCCGTCCTAATCGTAACTATCTTTACACTGTCCGTCACTGCCGGGTCCGGAGTATTGACCCTGAACTTGGAAGGAGTGAAAACGCTCTCCTGGATCTTCTCCTCCGTGGTCACGGCCGGGTCGTATGTGATGACAACCCTGTGATGTGCCACAAATGTCTTCACACCGTGCACTCCCGGAATCTTCTCAAGCTTAGCCTTGAATGCCATCGAACTTCCGTAGCATTTCACGGAGCGGAGATTCTCCATTTCCATTGTCTTGAGAGTAGACGGGTCCACCAACTGCTTGACAGTGCCGTCCTCCAATGTCTCCTCGATACCCCAGGTCACATTGATGGTAGGGAGCTCCACCTTATTGCCGAAATGTATTCCGAGAGCGACAAGGATGACTGTGAGCAATGCAGGAAGAAGCCTCAGCAGCATATTCGGCTTATGTTTCGCACAAACTCCGATACTGAGAGCCCGGGTAGGACAGGCGGCCACACATTCCCCGCAGAGGGTGCAGTCCACGTGCCTCAACGCACCGCCCTTTGCCCTGTTCACGTCAATGCTGAAAGGACAGACCTTGTTGCAATGATTGCAATGAACGCAGTCCGGATTGTCCTTGATTACATGGAGTATCTGCAATGCAGGCCTTCCGCAGAATATTTCGAGAAGATACCCCGCCAGGCAGAATGCGGCGAGCAGAACCCACCATGGAATCCCCGCACCAAGTACGTCCAGAAGCCACCACAGGGCAAACAGCACCACTACCCAGACCCAGAATTTAAGGGAATTCGAGATGGCCCCGAGAGGACAGAGATACTTGCACCAGAAATTCTTGGCAAAGAATCCGAGCAGCAATACCGCTATCACGGTAATGATTGACATCCAGAGAGTTATCTCACCCTTGAAACCGGTCGCCACGGCATAATAAGGGTCAAGATTCTTGCAGAAGAGCTCGCTGGTGGTCGCCGTCATGTAGAAGACCCAGAAGAGGAGTATGTACTTCACGCTCCTGAGAATCTTGTCAGCGACAGGATTGTTGGCAATCTCCAGTCCCTTTATTCCAATGCTGACGCGAAGTTTGGTCAAAAGGTCCTGCACCGTGCCGAGAGGGCAGATGTATCCGCAGAAAAGTTTACTGAAAAGCACCACTCCCGCTGCAAGCACAATGCCCATCATAATCTGCATTGTAGTCATGCTGCAAGGCAATGAGCCCTTGACAATATATGTCAGAAGGGCCTGAAGCCCGCCTACAGGGCAATGAGCCTCGGGATTTGCTGGTTCTTCGCCGGAGACAAGGCCGGTCAGGAACAATACGAGGGCCAGGAGAACTCCCCATTGAAGGAGGTATTTCGGCCAGTTCCCAAGAATCTTGAATTTCTTTGACATAACAAGTCTGGTTCAAATTTGTTTCACAACATATCAATCCTGCAATATAACCAATATTTACGAATTATTCAGGCCCCGGAGGACCTGAATGATAAAAATTGAGCCAAAAAGACTATTCACCGGAGTTCTTTACGCAGCGAAGCTGGGAACCGGACTCATAATGCTGGTACATTACGGTGAAACGGCCTTCAGGATATGAAGTAGTAAAGGTTGTTGCAGCTGCAAAGTACTGCATATTCGAAGTATTCGTCTTGTAATAAGTCGATGACGCGAAATATGTCATACCTGGCTTGCCAAGGAATGCTTCAGGTGCACCGGATACGGTTATCAGCGTAGTGTGGTACTTCGGAGTAACTGTAAATCCGCTCTTGTTCATCCATCCTCCCAAAACCACATTCCATCCGGCCTCATTCATAGTGGTAATCTTTCCACCTTTATATTCTGAATCATATAACACGGCAGACTCATCGGTAACTGCGGCAGACTCATCAGCGGCCTTGTTGGAATTACCGCAAAGGGCAATGAAATCGGCTCTTGTAGGCACGTGCCAGCCATTAGGGCAAATACCCTGGGCGCCCTCAAATGTAGCGGCATTCTCATCAGTAATCTCAGTTGTTCCAAGAATAGCGAGCATATCATAGAGATATCCGTTGCTCTCGAGCAGAGCCCTGTCAGTAGAAGGCACAGCCTCAGTATCCACGACAGTATACGGCGCCCAGATATGACCCGTAGCAGGATCCGTTGAAACCTCATATCCCTCAGGAACATAGCGCATTGGCTGGGCCATCCATACGGAGCCGTCGGAGAGGGTTACGGTATTGTATCTCTCATTCTTGTAGATGAAATATCCGTCATACTCGGCGAAGTCAATGTAGGTAGGCTTGTCGGTACCGATTTCACCCTCGTCGGTCCAATTCTCAATCTCGCCGGAGAGAGTAACCTTGATGTCGGCAGGAAGCACCTTCACATTGATGGTGTACTGTCCGCCCTGCTTCAGCTCAGTGGAAACCAGATTCTGCGACAACTCGGTGCCGGTGGAAGTGGTAACCTTCAATGAGAACCCGACCGTCTGTGGTACCACGATGGCGGCATACCTGACACCTGCCTCGACCTCGAAGGCCTTGATGTCCGCAGCCTCGGAAGTCTCTGACGCAGAGGCAGTCATGGCGGCAAGGTCAATGTCGGCTGTCAGTTTGGAGCCGCCAAGGGCAACCTCGCTGATTGCAGACCCGGACTCGTTGGTGACATTGAGCACAATCTTGGTCAGCAAATGCTTGAAAGGCACTACTATAGCATTGACGGAAGGGGTCACGTCAGTCTTGACACCGGCAATGAAATCTGAGCCGGAAATGCCCGCCGTCTGGTCAGATGCTACGCTGAATGAAGCCGGGACGCCGGCCGGCTGGTATGGATAATAAGCTGTGACAGTGGACTTGTCCATTGCCTCAGGATACCAGAGAAGTGTGCCAGAAAATACATCAGGGGCGTATGTAAGCTTATTGTTCACCGCATATGACTCATCGCCGCGGACAATATTGACACCTATGGCATCACCGTTTTCGAAATTGACGTCAGTCGCTCTGGTCATAACCGGGACAATCGCAACTATACCCGGGGCGGAGGTCTCTACCTTTTCCCTCGCACAGGCAGCGGCTACCAATGCCAGACCTGCCAGAAATAATGTTTTACGCATAACCTATAATATAAAAACTTAAAAATCATAGCCAATGGCAAGGCCGGCAAAAAACCTGCACTCGCCATTGTTCCTGTACACTTCCTTCAGCGGCTTGCAGCTCCGGAACCTCGCCTCAATATAAATATTCCTCCTGAATGTATATCTGAACGACAGCCCGGCCATGGCCGAAGGAGTCGTAAAGTACTCTCTCTCAATATTATAGTACTCCACAAGCCGGGTCGGTACGGAAGACGGGGACACATTGCCGGAAACTGTCCTCGTAGCATCGGACATCCATCCGAAACGGAAATCGACGCTGCATCCCATGCTGAACCGCCGGTAAGGAAGCCAGAACCATACTCCTACATCGAGCCTGTCCTTCTTCTGGGTGGAGACGAACGGGTAGAGTACTGATGCCGCAGCCCTATCCCCTTTCCAGTCAATTCCGGCTCCGAAACTCAACATCCTGCCATCCCGCGCAACCCAGTTAAGACCTGCATCGTGCGAATTGGAGAGCAAAACTGTATTTTCTCCGTAGTTCCGGATCAATGTCACTCCGTTTTCCGTCACATCTTCGAGGATGTTCTCCATATTCCCGGTCGAACGGAACGCATAAGTACCTGTAAAATAATGCGTAAGTCCCTGGAGCTGGAGCTTGTAGGCAATCCTTGCGGAGAAATCGTCACCGGCGAAATTGAACCATACTTTCTGCTTCTCGCCGATTTTTCCGTTGCGGTGACCGTACTCGGCCTCAAGATAGAGATCCCGCCACTGGAACTGGAGGGCGGCCCCGTTGCTGTTCTCCGCAACCGGGAATCCTGCCACTCCGGTCTCTGAAATATGCAGGCCGGCATTGTCCCAGACATCCATCACTCCATATCTGAGACCCTTGTCAAGGAAGGCATAATAGGATCCGGAGGTGATGCCCAGTTCCTCAGCCTTGACAATCTCGGAAGTCCTCGCAAATATATATGAAGCACCTACGGCAATGTCGCCTCTATGCCACATCAGGCTCGGCACAAAGGTCATATCGAGGCGGTAATTGCTGTGTCTCAGGTCCTTGCGCTTGGTGTAATTCTCATTTTCAATGTCAATGGTCCCTCCTATCCGCCAGTTTTCGGCAATGTCGGCCGTGATTCCTCCGGCTATGCTGTAAACCTGCCTGGTCTTGCGGCCCGGCGTGAATTCAAGGATATCAACGGGATAATAACCAGGCCTGGACATCATTGAGCCGCATATGTCCTTGGCGTCGGAATGGACGAACGAGAATGACCCGGTCATGGAGAACTTGTCAAGATGGGTTATGGTGGCTGCTTCGACCCCTGCGTTCCAGAGGGATGCGGCCTCGTTGACATTGCGGTATTTGCCTGATTCATAACCGCCTGAAATCTCGGCGTAGGACACGGTCACGGAGTCGGTCCGGACCCCGTTGACATTGCGCCCGGCATTCCAGAGATTCCTGTCACCATACTCCCTGAATGGCTGCGCCACGGCCCCCAAGGTCGAAAGCAGCATTGCCGCAATGATGGTATATGCACGTAACTTATTCATCCAGAGTGTGTTTTTCAATTTCTACAAAATCATTGGACGAGTTGTTCGTATCTTCAAGCACTTCATATCCCAATGCCCCGGAAGCCTCCTCGTCCACCTTTCTCAACACGGCATGGCCCTGGAAGGCGACTGAGAACTGGACGTTTCCGGCATCAATGTCGGTGCGCAGCCTCTTCTTGCTGCCGATTCCGTTGAAGACCTCGACACCGTCCATAATCCATCCGCAAGGCACCGCCACTACCTTGTCCACCGTCGAGCCGGGTTTCTGGACAATGCTGGACGGTTCTGCGATGAAATCCTGGATCGTCATCCCGGAAGGAGCCTTGAAAATCACGACCGCCGGCGAGGTGGCCGACATGGTATAGGCATTGGCGATTCCGGTCTTGACCACGCAGTCCAATATCCTGGAAGTCTGGATGTTGCTGCCGGGAGCCGGATGCCAGGCAGTGTTGGAGAAGTAGTTCGTATTGTAGCATACGAAGTAGTCCGGCTTGTTCAGGTTGACCGACTCAGGATACTGGGCTCTGTGGTCAATCGCTCCGAAGATACAGAGTACTGCATCTTCGCCCGGAGCAAGCGGGAAGTCTTTTCCACTGCCCGGGAACTGCCAGAGAGCCTGGACTATCGGCACGAAATCCCGGAAGACGACCTCACCCGTTTCAGGGTCGGTGCTGATCCAAGGGTTGGTGGATACGGAGTTGTACGGGTCCAGGGTCCCGAAGCAGAGCGAATCCAGATACTGGGCCTGCGCGCTGTTGTTGTGGAGTATAATGTACTTGTCAATCTGGTAGTTGCCCTGTTCAGGATATTTCTGGCAGCCTCCGAAGTACATTTCTTTTATGACAATGTCCCCGGACACGGAGCCAACCACCTTCATTGACAGTTCACGGTCGGCACCTGAAAGGATGACCTTGTCGGATGCCCCGCTATAGGTCCTGCCATCCAGCCTTGCGTTCAGGACAATGCGGTATATTCCGTTAGGGAGTTCCGCCTTGGCATTACCGTCGGCATCCGTGGTCACAGTGTATGAGCCTCCCCTGTTCCTGTCGGTAATGACAATGCCGAATCCCGCCTTGTTTCCCCCGGCCACTTCCTCAGGATACAATGGCTTGATTGTCAATACATTGAGCTGCTCTTTATATGGATTGACATCAGATACCCGCAGACATCCTGCCAATGCTGCGGCCATCATTATCATATATATTGTCCTTCTCATATCGTTCAGAATTTAAGCCTGCACGTCAGGCCGTAGTAGAATGAAGGCGTGAAAATGGCGCTCACGCCTGTCGCCCTGGACTTGACATACATTCTTGAGTTGGTGAAATTGTTGGCATAGAAGGAGATGGAGACGTGGTCCCCGATTTCCTTCGTGATGCTGAGGTTGGCCGAGAGATAGGCTCCGTAACCGTCCTTGGCGAAGGTGTAGGCATTGCCGGAACGGAGAATGAGGTTTGCGAACTCAGGTTTCAGGGCATCCTCAGCCGTGAAATCGTGTACAGCACCAGTCTCGTCCATATATTTTACAGGCATTATCGCCGTGTAACTGTCCTGGTCATAAATGCTGCCGGCATCGGACGGGCCTCCGTCAGAGGTGACCTTGTAGGCGTATTCCTTGCCATTGTACAGGGACAGATTGCGGAATCGCTGAAGCAAAGACATTTCCAGGCGGCAGGTGATGATGATCCTGGCCTGCGGGATATGTGTAATCGCAGTCAGGTTGGCATCGAGGGAATGCGACTTCTTCCCGTTCCAGGTGAATGGGGCATTGCCGCCGGAGGCATAGATTCCGACGTACTGGTAAGACCTGTTCTTCAATTCGGAATGCGACCAGCCGGTGCGGTAATATGCTGCAAGACTGTTATCTACGTATTTTGTATAGGTCCAGGCGGCATCGAGCCTGAACTTGGTCAGGATTGGGGATATTTCCGGGAAGTCCAATGTAAACTCGGCTCCGGCCCTGTGGATGTCGGACCCGTTGGAAGGAAGCAGGGACTCGCAGAATGTGTAGTCGGTGACTTTCACGTCCATCGGAGTCCAGTATTCGTCGCTGGTGGCCCTCATATAGACCTGGCCTGTCTGGCTGTCAACCCGGACCTGCGGGTCGTCCGGCATCACAAACCCGTCCGGAATCGACATTATGCTGTAGGAGAATGGGGAGAACACGCTCCTGTATGTGTAAGGAGAGGAGGTCTTGTTGTAGAAGCCCACGAGGGAGAGGGACATCCCGGCGAACCAGGCGTCAATGCCGAGTTCGGAGTTGCTGTTGCGCTGCCAGCGGAGGTCCTCATTGAACAGCATCTTGTATGGCTGCGTATAATAGATATATGAGGCATTGTCCCCGTGCGAGAACCCGAATGTCTGTATGTCCCTGTACTTCTGCTCCGGATAGAGAATGTAGAATGACGGGAGTTTCTCGCTGATTCCCCAGCCTCCGCGGAAGGAGAATGAGTTGGAGATTTTCCACTTGAAATTGAATCTCGGGGAGAGGCTGCTGACATTCTTGTAATCGGTGTCCTTCACGAAGAGGTTCTCAAGTCTCAGGCCTGCGGAAAGTTCCAATGTTGTCCTGCCTACCGGAAATGTGAAATCCTCCTCGGCATAGACGGCCAGGTTGTGCATAAAAGGATACTGGCTGTAAGGTCTTGGCCTGTAGCCGTTTGAGGCAAGGGACGGGTCTTCGAAATATTCGCCTTCGCCGACATTGCCATTGGCCTTCCACTGGACTCCGGCCTTGAGTTTGCTCAGCCTCCCCGCATTCTTCCGGAACCATTCGTATTTCAATGAGGCGGCATAGTCAAGTTCCTTTGAATCAATGACTTTGTCAGAGAAATAACTCATCGGGAGCTGGTCTGCGAGATAGTAGCCCTCGAGTTCGGAATGCACAGCCGGAAGGACGGAGGCGGAGGAACTGTAGAGGCGTTCGCGGGATATGTTGTCATTGAAGTTTACTGAGGCATCGAATTTCAGATTGGTTATCCAGGATTTCTGGAGGAGCCAGGTGAGGGAGGTGTTGGCCCTGAAGACATTGTCCCTGACCTTGGACCAGGTGCCCTGATAAGCATCAGGGTCATTTTCCGTGTTCATTCCTCCGATGTTCCCGGTGAAGCCGGCCTCGAATTTCAGGACTCTGTTGAAGGTGTTGCTGTATGCCAGGGAAAAGCCGCGCCGCGAATAAGATGTGTAAGGGGACGTGAGCTTGGCCGTGGCCCTGGTCCATTCGGCGCTGAGGTTCAGTACGCCTCTATCCTTCTGCAAGTCAATGCCTTTGGATGCGGAGGCCTGATAGGTCCGGGGATTGACGGAGAATGTGACATTGAGCGGGGTGCGGCCTTTTTTGGTATTGATCCTGACCATTCCGCTATTGAGGTCGCCGTATTCGGCGGATGGTACTCCGGAGATGACCTCGATGGAGGAGACATTTTCGGTGGAAATGTTCCTGGTGCCGGAACCGGTCATCCCGGCGAATGAGGCATTGTTCCCGACCCTGACACCGTCCACCTCAAGGGCGGTTCCGAATGAGGCATTGCCGTAGGCGAGTCCCCCGCTGCGGACTGATACCCTGTTGTCCGTGGTGAGGTCGGGATTGACGGTCTTGCCTCCAGGAAGGAGGGCGGAGATGTCGGTGACATTGCTCATCTGGAGATGCTCCAGGGCGTTGCTGCCGAATTTGGTGGATGTGTTCAAGCCATCCCTGTCCCTTTCCGCTGTAACTGTTACTCCATTGAGGGCCAACGAGTTCTGGGTCATCTTGATGGTAAGGACCGGGATGTCGTCCTTCACTATGAAGTCCAGTTTCCTGTCCACGTACCCGAGACAGGAGAAGACGAGCCTGTATGTCCCGGGACGGATATCCGTGAGGACGAAACTGCCGTTGTCATTGGAGGTGGTCCAGATTCCCGTGTCTTCGAGATTGACTGCGACTCCGGGGATTATTTCTCCTGTGCTTGAATCGATTGTACTGCCGGAAATGCTATACACGGCTGATTTATTCTGTGCCCCGCATATTGCCGGGATGAGCAGAAAGACTATATATGCCAATGTAGTCAGCCTTTTCATCTGAATATAACTAAATTCAAGTTTCGCAAGTTGCAAGTTCTTTCTTCCGGGCTGAAAGGGTACAAAAAACCCGGTCAGCCTCGCCTGCAAAGTAAAGAAAAAATTTCATTACTTGTAATACTCAATATAGAGTATTTTTGACCGATAACGGTACAATTGCGTAAAAGGCTGACCCAAAGGGCATTATTTGTGATTTTCAATGGCAGGAGCCTAATCCTGTCCCTTGAATGTAGGTGAGGCGAACTGGAATATTTCGGAGTCTATGCGAGCTTCCGACATGATTTTCTCGAACTCAGCGACTTTCCCAGGATACTCCGCAGCGAGGTCATTGGACTCCGCCGGGTCATCCGCAAGGTTGTAGAGCTGGATTTGTCCACCCGTGGAGACATTGTACCTCACGGCCTTCCAGTCACCCTTGAGTACGGCCTGACGTCCGTTGATTTCGTGGAACTCCCAGTAGAGATAGTCGTGTTCTTTCTGGTTCTTGTCCCCGAGAAGGGCCGGGAGATAGGAGATTCCGTCAATGGCGGCTGACTCCGGAATAGGTTTTCCCACCAGGTCAGCGACCGTAGGGAAGAAGTCCCAGAATGCGGCAACGTGGGAACTGGTGGTTCCGGGTGTGATGTGACCTGTCCATCTGGCGATGAAAGGGACCCTGATTCCGCCCTCGTAGAGATCTCTCTTTATGCCCCTGAGGCCTGCCGCACTGTTGAAGAAGCCCGGCTGTGCGCCTCCTTCGGCGTGTGGGCCGTTGTCAGAGGTGAAGATGATGATGGTGTTGTCTGCAATGCCGAGGCTGTCCACAAGGTCGGCGATTTCTCCGACCTGCCTGTCGAGCAATGTTATCATTGCCCCGAATGCGGCGTGTGCGCGAGGCTGGGAGCCATATCCTCCTTTCTTGTACATCGGGCCGTCGTCGCAGCCTTCGAAATTATGCTCCGGTAGGAAGTCTCCTTCGCAGGCATCTATCTCATTCCCAGGGAGTCTCAGCTCGGCGTGAGGTATTACCGTGGCATAGAACATAAAGAAAGGATGGCCTTCTCCGGCATTGTCCCGAACGAAATCGAGGGCCTTCTCGTGATAGAGGTAAGGGGCGTATTGTCCCTCGTCGTGGCCCTGGTTGCCTGGCAGCTCGATTCTTTCGCCATTGTGCCAGAGATGGTCGGGATAGTAGTTATGTGCGAGACGCTGGCAGTTGTAGCCGTAGAAATCGTCCACGCCCTGTTTCTCCGGAACGCCTTCAGTACCCGGGGCACCGAGTCCCCATTTCCCGTAAACTCCTGTGGTATAGCCGTTCCCCTGAAGGTAGCGGAATATATTGTAACAGTCGGCAGGAAGAGGCTGCTGGCCTTCTACCGGGAATTCCTTGTTACCCCTGATAGGGGTGTGGCCGGTGTGCTGGCCGGTGATGAGGCAGGAGCGCGAAGGGGCGCTGACCGAGGTGCCGGCGTAATGCCTTGTCATCAGCATTCCCTGCGAGGCGAGCCTGTCAATGTTAGGGGTCCGGAAATGGGTCTGGCCCATGCAGCTGAGATCACCGTAACCGAGGTCATCGGCGAGAATGTAGATGATATTCGGCTGTGAGGCAGGTTGCTTGGCCTGCTTTCCGGTGCAACCGGTGAGTGCAAGGAGGGCCAGTCCGATGGCTGATTCTGTACGCATAGTGTTTACAATTGATGTGAGGTGCTAATATAGCACTTTTTACCGATTATCCGCAATTAGCAATATAATCCGTAAAAAAATGTAGTCCGGACACTTGAAAAAAGAAAAAATATGTATATTTACGACTTGTGAAAACGAGAAGGACAATAGAGGAAAACAGAAAGTTTCATTATTTGTTGTACATTAATTAGTTATGAAAAGGTCTAACTTCTGGGCTAAATTAGCCACGGCTCTGATTACGCTGTCACTTGCGGGCGGAGCCTTCATTGTAACAAGTTGCGGGGAAGACGAGAAAATTGAGACACCGGATGACGGTGATGACAAACCGAGCGATGGAGATGACAAACCGGACGAAGAGACTACCACAGCCACCGTTACCCTCAGCACACCTAATGTGGACGGAACCACCGTGTCCTGGACAGGCAAACTCGAAGTCAAGGGAACCGGTACCGTAGAGGCCGGCGTATCATATTCAGAATCCAACAAGCCAAACGTGACAGGAGACCCGGACATCGTGACCGTCCAGAAGGCCGGTACACCGGACGCTTCCGGAAACTTCACGGTGACAGTCTCAGGTCTCATCAAGGACCACACCTACTATTACTGCTCATACTACAAGATTGACGGCAAGTACACCTTCGGCGACGTGATTGAGTTCAAGACCGGAGGCAATGTCTATGACGAGGAGGCCGAAATCGACATGACCAAGGCTGAGGACCTCTCCGCCAGCGAGACCGCCAACTGCTATATCGTGACCAAGGCAGGCACCTACAAGTTCAAGGCCGTGAAGGGCAATGACCAGTCACAGACATTGGCAGGTGCAAAAGCCGAGATTCTCTGGGAGTCTTTCGGCACTGACGAGATGCCTGAAAAGGGTTCAATCGTCAGCGGAGTAAGCTACAAGGATGGTTATGTCGGATTGACAACTCCTTCTACCTACACCAAGGGCAATGCTCTCGTGGCATTGAAGAATGCTGACGGTACCATTATCTGGTCTTGGCATATCTGGCTCACAGACCAGCCTGCGGAGCACGTTTACAGGAACAATGCGGGTACTATGATGGACCGCAACCTCGGTGCCATCGAGGCCGGGGCAAGAACCACCAAGACACTCGGATTCCTCTACCAGTGGGGAAGAAAGGATCCGTTCATGGGCTGCGCAGAGGCTGACGTATCCAGGCTCGCCTCATTTACAGGAGAAGAGAAAATCGTAAGCTGCACTTCCACGACCGGAACAATCGAATACTCCATTGCCAACCCGCAGAACTTCATCCAGGGCAACTGGGATACAAATGCGGCAAAAGGTTCCTGCGACTGGCTCTGGGACGACAGAAGCTCCGATGCTATCAAAGATGTCACCAGATGGCAGAGGACCAAGACCATCTACGACCCTTGTCCTGCAGGCTGGAGAGTTCCTGACGGAGGAGACGACGGAATCTGGGCCAAGGCCGGATACAATACTTCAGAGCTGAACAATACCAACAACAGCGTAGGATTCGACCTCGCAGACGGCAGCAAGACATGGTATCCGACCCCTGGTTTCCGCGAGTATTCCGGAGAAAACAAGATGAAAGGCGGAATGTACGGTGAATACTGGTCAGCCAACGTGCGCTATTTCAACGGCAATCCTGGCGGATACGTATATTGCTTCAGGGTATCCTTTGACCCGAATATTGCAGCAAATGCCGTAGATGCTTCTGCAAAGTGGAGCGCCGGAGCAGCATTCTCAGTCCGCTGCCAGAAAATCCAGTAATACTACCATATCGAACTTATAATCCGGGACAAGAAAAGACCTTTACAGGCCTGGCCTGTCCCGGGTTCGATTTTGAAAAACCCCATATAGGGATAATCAACCAAACACAGCACAATATGCCCAGTATCAGCCCGAAAACATTTCGGAACATATTGAAGGCGGCACTTGTCAGCCTGGCGGTTTTCCTTGGAGGAGCAGTGGCTTCCGCCCAAAGCGGCAGCGTCACCGTCACCGGCCAGGTCGTTGACCAGGGCAAGGAACCGTTGCCGGGCGTCACGGTCTACCTGAAGGACAATCTTTCAGGAGGTACAATGACAGATACCCACGGAGAATACAGCATTGTCATTCCTGCTGACAAGGTCAAGACCAAACCCGTACTCGTGTTCAGCTGCATTGGAATGGTCAACAAGGAAGTGACCTTCACGGGGACGACCAGAATCAATGTCACCCTCGCCGAAGACGTCTCAGAAATCGAGCAGTCAGTCGTCACGGGATATGCCAACATAAGGAAGGAGAGCTTCACGGGAAACACCGTTTCCATCAACAAGGAAGAACTCCTGAAGGCATCCAAGACCAATGTCATCAAGGCGATCCAGTCATTTGACCCTTCATTCCGAATCAAGGAGAACAACCTCAACGGCTCCGACCCGAACTCCCTCCCGGAGGTATATATCCGAGGCGAGTCCGGAGTGGGAACCAAGGAACTCGACGTGGAAGACCTCAGCAAGGCCAATCTCGAGAACAATCCGAACCTGCCGATTTTCATTCTCGATGGATTCGAAATCTCAGTGCAGAAGTTCTATGACATGGACCCTGAGCGTATCGAGAACGTGACCATCCTGAAGGATGCCGCAGCCACGGCCATCTACGGTTCCAGGGCATCCAACGGTGTCATCGTCATCACCTCCGTGGCCCCTTCGCCGGGAGAATTGAAGATAACCTACAAACTCGTCGGCTCGGTGGATATGCCTGACCTCAGCGACTATAACCTGATGAATGCGGAGGAGAAGCTCCAGACCGAACTTCTTGCGGGCTGCTACGACCCGGTCAAGGCCGGAGTGCCTTCCGACATCGTGGAAAGGCTGACTGAGTACAATGCCAAACTCACCAACATCCGCAAGGGCGTGGACACCTACTGGCTCTCCAAGCCGCTCAAGACAGCATTCAACCACAAGCACACCCTCTACATTGACGGAGGAAGCAGTTCTTTCCGCTTCGGAGTGGACCTCCAGTATGCGGACCAGGACGGTGTGATGAAGGGCTCACAGCGAAACAGGACAGGTGCCGGAGTATATATCCAGTACGTGTACAAGCAATTGTCAATCAAGAACTACACCTCATTCCTCCAGACCGATTCGAAGGAATCCCCTTTCGGCTCATTCTCAGATTACACCAAGGCCCAGCCTTATGACGAATATCTCGATGCAAGCGGAAACTATCTGGAATCATTGAGGGACTGGAGTATCTACACATCTATCAGGAAGAACCCTCTCTACGAGGCCGGACTCGGCAACTACAGCAAGTCCAAGAACCAGGAGTTCACCAACAACCTCTCCGTCAATTGGTACATCATTGACGGGCTCCGCCTGAACGGGCAGGTCAGCATCACCAAGGGCATTTCCGCATCAAGGCGATACCTCGACCCGAGGTCCAAGCAGAACTCCCAGATTCTCGACCTTTCCAACCCGTCTTCGGGAACATTGAACAAGACCGATTCAGACAGGCTTTCCTGGGATTTCAGCGCATACCTCTCCTACAACAGGTCATTCGGGGACCACAATGTAAACGGACAGGCCGGCGTGAACATCCTCAACAGCAAGAGCAGTTCGGTCAATTCCTCATTCTTCGGCTTCCCTGCCAGCGGCTTCGACTCCATCAACTACGCCCAGGAGATCACCGGAAAGCCTTCATCCTCAGAGAGTTTGTCCCGTACCGTCGGCTTCCTGGCCGGTATCAACTACAGTTACAGGGACATTTACCTTCTCGATGCATCCTGCAGGCTTGACGGCAACTCCTCATTCGGAAGGGAAAACAAGTTCGCCCCTTTCTGGGCTGCCGGAGCAGGCCTGAACATCCACAAATACGACTTCATGAAGTCCACACCGGTATCAATGCTGAGGCTCAGGGCCACCTACGGAAGGACGGGTAAAATCAACTTCCCGGCATACGCCGCCCTGACCACCTACAGCGTCAATACTGAAGAATGGTACAAGACCGGATACGGAGTCTCATTGATGTCAATGGGAAATACCGCCCTCAAGTGGGAGGTGACCGACCAGCTGGACGCAGGTTTCGAGCTCGGCTTGCTCAAGAACCGCTTCTACACCAAGTTCAGCTACTACAGCAAGCTCACGAAGGACCTCATCAATGATGTCTCGCTGCCAAGTTCGGCCGGATTCACAAGTTACAGGGACAATATCGGGGAGGTGACCAACAAGGGTATCGAGCTCCAGTTCAGGGCCGAGGTTATCCGCACCAGGGACATGTTCCTCACCCTCCACGCCAATATGGCCCACAACAAGAACCGCCTCAGGAAGGTGGCGGAGAGCCTTACAAGCTACAACAGAAGGGTCCAGGAGGCGATGGCCGGATTCCGGAACAATACCGAGGAGGCCTCCCAGCCGTTCACCCAGTATGTCGAGGGCGTCTCGCTCAACTCCATCTGGGGAATGAAATCCCTCGGCATTGACCCGGCGACCGGAGACGAGATTTTCCTGACGAAGGACGGCAAGATCACCAACGAGTGGTCAGCCTCGGAGCAGCAGGTTCTCGGTGTCACCGACCCTAAGGTCCAGGGCTCATTCGGATTCAACTTCCAGTGGAAAAACTTCACCGTATATACCTCATTCCTCTACGAGGCAGGCGGTGACCGCTACAACTCCACTCTCGCCACCAAGGTCGAGGGCGTGAGCATCTACCAGTCCAATGTGGACAAGCGAGTACTGACCGACAGGTGGAGCACACCGGGACAGGTGGCCAAGTACAAGAGAATGGAGCCGGGAATCTACGGATTCACCAGCACGAGACCTACCTCCAGGTTCGTCCAGAAGTACAACAACCTCAACTTCTCCTCCCTCACCATAGGCTACGATTTCGACCGCAAGATGATAAAGAAATGGAAAATGAGCATGCTCAGGCTTGAGGCCGGAGTAAACGACATTTTCAATGTCTCATCTGTCAAGAGGGAGCGGGGACTAAGTTATCCGTTCGCCAGATCGGTCAATTTCTCAGTCCAGGTAGGATTCTAAAATTCAGAAGCGTATGACAATGAGAATCAATATATTGAAGAAAGGAGCCATACTCCTGATGTCCGCTTTCCTGGCATTGGGCACAACGTCCTGCGACTGGCTTGACATCCAGCCTGCCGACACAATGGGAGAGGACGACCTTTTCGCCAACGGGGACGGATACCGTACAGCGTTGAACGGCATCTATCTCAAACTGTCTTCAACATCCCTCTACGGAAGGGAGTTGTCCTACGGAATGACTGAGGCCCTGGCTCACACCCACGAATGGAAATCGGCCTACAAGAACAATCTTGACTACAAGGACGTGGCCGACTACAATTTTACGACCAACGGGGTCAAGAGCATTGCCTCCGGAATATGGTCAACGGCATACAATGCCATTGCGAACTGCAACAATATCCTCGACAAAATCGGGAATGAGCCTGCGGAAAAGTTCAAGGGCGGGGAGAAGGAGCGCAAGCTCATACAGGGTGAAGCTACGGCCATCAGGGCCTTCTGCCACTATATCATCCTTGTTTACTTCGCCCCGACTCCGGAACTCTACAAGCCGGATGAGGACGGAAAACTGCCGGTGGCACTGCCATATTACGAGCATTTCTCCAAGGACATTGCAGACTACCTTGAGATTCCGGCATTCATTGACAGAATCATAGCGGATTACATTGAGGCCCAGGAACTTGTGGCCGAGTATGACCTGGCGGACAATCTTAGCCTGTACAGGCTCACGACCAAATACCGTTTCTCAGGAAAGACCTACAACGGTTCCTACCCGCAGACTGACGATATCTTCTTCGCTTTCAGGGGTTACAGGATGAACTACTATGCCATCACGGCATTGCTGGCAAGGGTTTACAACTATGCAGGCAACCACGCAGAGGCAGCCAAGGCGGCCCGCATTGTCATAGATGCGACATCCCCGGGCGGGAAACTCTTCACATTCACCTCCACGGAGGATGCCCAGGCTGACTACAAACTCAGCAGCGACCTCATATTCGGAGTGAGCAAGTCAACCCTCATTGACGATTACAACAAGTTCCGCTCCACAGGCACCACACTTCAGCTCAATGCGATGTACAGCATGCTGATCAGCTCATCTACATCGGATTACAGGTGGAACACCCTCGTGAAGAAGAACACCGAAGGCAACAATGTCTGCGCCCGCTACACGACTCCGTCAATGTCGGGAGACCTGACCACAGCCACCCAGGACCTGATTCCTGTCATAAGGCTTTCCGAGATGTACTACATCCTGGCGGAGAAGGCCGCTGACGATGCTCTCTGGTCCAGGGCTGCCGACTATATAGAGGAAGTCCAGGTGGGCAGGAGCGCACCTGAGAACCAGCTTTCAGGAAAAATCGGCAACATTGACACATTCAAGTCCGAACTTCTCAATGACGTGAGACTCGAGTTCGTGGAGGAGGGACAGGTATTCCTGTATTGCAAGAAACTCAACGTCGCCCCTAATTCCTGGGACACGGCTGACAGTTTCAGGGAAACCTGGTGGTACTTCCCTATGCCTGAGAACGAGACAATTTTCTAATGTAGGTATGGCTATGAGAAGAATTATCAAATATATGGCTTTGGCGGGTGTTCTCACCCTGATTGGATGCAAGGAGCAGGAGACTCCAACATTCTCGGGCAAAAACATGATTTACATACAGCAGGAGGATTTCGTGGACGGGGAATCCATTGACCTGGCACATCTTACGAAGTCGTTCGCCTCGTATGCCGGCGCTTCGGAAATGGAGGTCAGTTTCAAGGTGAACCTCATCGGCAGGGTAACCGACTACGACAGGCCATTCGAGGTGGCAGTAGTGGACGAAGCGACCACCGCATTGGAAAACGAATATGAAATCGAAGCACCGGTGCTGAAAGCAGGAGAAATCACTACTGACCTGAAAATCAAGCTGTTCAAGACTCCGCGAATGGACGAGGAGAAGGTCAGCCTCACCATTGTGCTGCTGGCGGGCAAATATTTTGAACTCGGATATGAGGACCAGCTCACGGCAGTGGTCATTTACGACAACACCCCTCTCAAGCCGGAATGGTGGACGGAATTCATTGCGCTCTGCTACCTCGGGGAATACTCCCCGGCCAAGTACAATGCATTCTACAACTACTGCGGCCTGACAGACATCTCTGATCTCGAGCCTTCGGAGCTCCGTGAACTCGTTCTCGGGTTCAAGGAATACATTGAGGAGAACGGCATCACCGAGGAAGACGGATCACCGATGGAGTTACCAATCATCTAATTGAATCTCTATGAAGCTCTACAAGACTATATTGAAAATTGCGGCGGCCCCAGTCCTGGTCTTGGGCCTGCACGGCTGCTACGCTGACAAGGGCAACTACGAGTACCACGACGCCAATGAATTGAGCATCAGCCTGAACTGCGCCAATCCGTACAACATCACAAGCGGAGAGACCATTTCGATTCATCCGAAACTGAACTTCGCTTCCGGGGAAGGCAACTCAGAAAGGCTCGAGTACCGCTGGTATATCGGCTCCCTGGAAGGAGAGACAAGGGACGAGTGGAACACATTGGACTTCGAGTGGACCCCGGAGGAACTCATTGACAAGAAGACATTGCTCCTCGTGGTCACGGACCCTGTGACGGGCATCCAGACATTCGCCGGCACCACCGTCAATGTGAGGGCAGTGTATGACGCATACGGAGTTATTGTCCTCTCCGAAAAGGAGAACGGAAAGAGCAGCCTTTCCTTCATAAAATGGAAGAGCGAGGATGTGGCAGGAATCGCCGGGCTTGAGGAGGACAACGAGAATCCGGGAATGGTCATGAAAACATACGTCGAGTACCCTGACCTTTACTATGCGGAGAACGGCGAGGATTTGCCGGCAGGGCCTATAGGCATTCACGAGCATTACTGCGCAGACAATACTACAGTGGGCCAGATTCTCGTGATGACGAAGGGCGGGGCCATCGACATCAACGGAAAGACCTTCAAGAAAGACCCTGTGGGCAGCCTTGAGGCAGTGTTCCCGGGCGGCTCCTATCCTGAGGGGATGAACTACATCAGCCAGGCGATGATGATGACGAGGGTGGACCTTGTCACCGACCAGGACGGCCATATCTATACCAGGGTGAAAAATTCCAACCAACTCTTCCACTCCGGCAAGTTCCTGGGCAACAAACTGGAGTTCGAAGGCGAGCCCGTATCAGGATGCTCCCTGTATATGCACCCGTTCAGCATCAGTCCTAATGCCTGCGTGGTCTATGACTCCGTCCGCAAGAGAATGTTCCACGTATGTGACTCAGGCGGCTCGGTGGAATGGGATATGCAGGAGGGCGATGTCGGGGCAGGCCACAGTTTCCCTATCCTGAATATCCAGAGCGACGGGACAATCAGTTCGGATGACGGCTCCCAGTCAATGTACATCAGCCCTGAGGATATGAGCGCAGCCGAGAAGATTTTCACTATCGGATACACCACGGGTACTGTTTTCGTCCGTGAATATACCTCGACTTTCGTACTCTTCAAGAGGGATGGCCGCTACTTCCTCCAGGAAATGTGGATTAGCAGGACCAATTTCGGCCGCGGCAACTTCGAATACAAGGTGACAAGGGTCCGTATTGAGGAAATCAAGGGACTTCCGGGCGACCCGGACGAACTCTACATCTCCCCTTACGCATACAACACCTATCCTTGCCCTTACGCAATGCTGGCGGTCGGCAACCAGCTCTATGTCTATGACCTGAGGAACAGGACGCTCGCAGCCACTCCGTATTTCGACAAGCCATTGAGAGCCAATATCGTAAGCCTCAGCGGGGAGGCCAACTACAATATGTGGTGGACGGCTCTCGGACTCGAGGACGGAAGCGTAGTGATAGTGAATATGAAGGATGTCAGGTACCAGGCGAACAAATGCGTCGTATATGACTCGAAGAAGGAAATGTACAATGCCACTTCGAATGCAGGAGTGATGCAGGAGACGGACAAGAAGCCTATGGAGCTCGGCAAGATAGTAGACGTATGGTTCAAGAGAAGAGGCGACGGTATCTGGAGCGTGGGTAATTATTGATGTAAATTCAGAATAACAAATTGACAATAAGCATATTATGAAGCGTATATTCAGATTTTTGGTAGTATTGTGCCTTGCTGCGGCAGTGCCGGCTTTGTATTCCTGCTCGGACAACAAGATTGCCGTGGATAATGGGGGTGAGAAGCCAGGGGATGGTGGAGACGAAAAGCCGGGTGAGGATAAACCTGGTGAAGGTGGCGAGAATGAGCCCCCTGTGTCTGGCGAGGATGCCATCAAGCAGTTCTTCCTCAATGAACTCGGCAGCTTGAAGAGATATACCGGCTCCGGCATGGACACCTACTCCGCAAGCGACCTTGTCGATGCGGACGGGATTGAATCTGCCCAGAAACGTGTATGGTCGCTGTGGAAGGCTGCCAACAATTCGTTCTCGGAAGAAAAGCTCCAGAAACTCATTGCCTTTGACAGCGAGAATGACTTCGGCTATTTCAAGCTGCCTGTCGAACTCGAGACGAAATGGGAGTTTGACGGGACCTACTGGTACAATACCAATGAGGTTGTCAAGATGAACTATCACTGGGGCTACGGCGGAGGTTCCAAGCCTGAGGACGGCTTCCCGGCATTCGTGTATCTCCACGGCTCAGGCGGAGTGTCATCCGAATGGAATACCGGCTACAGCCTCTGCTCCCAGGATTATATACAGGCAGGGCCGTCGGCCTATTTCGTACCGCGCATACCTAACGGAATCACCACGGACGGCTTCAGTTTCTACCGCTGGTGGCAGAAAGGCAAGCAGTATGTCTGGGACAAGATTATCCGCCAGCTTTTCCTCGGGGACAGCGACATTGACCCGAACAGGTTCTTCTTCATCGGCATTTCCGAAGGAGCATACGGCAGCCAGAGACTGGCCTCATTCTATGCGGACTATCTCGCAGGCGTGGGTCCTATCGCCGGAGGTGAGCCGCTCGTGAACGCCCCGTCCGAAAACAGCGCCAACATCGCATTCTGCCTCAGGACCGGCTCACTCGACGACAGCTACGGCAGGAATGCCCTCACGGCAGCCGCAAAGGCCGATTTCGAGAGGCTCCAGGCAGCGCATCCGGGCTACTATGACCACAAGATTGACGTCGTCGAGGGCGCATATCACGGCACGGCGAACCTGCTGTATTACGACACCGTTCCGTGGCTGATAAGCAAGACCCGCAAGACCAATCCGAAATACGTCTATTGGGAGCGTCTGGAGCAGGACGGCATCTACAGGAGGGGCTTCTACAACCTCTACATTCCTGAGACCTCGAAGCCTACCGAGCGCAGATGCTACGAGATGACCATCACCGGCAACACTGTGGACATCAAGGTGAACAAGGTAAGCTACACTGCTACGGCCTGGGAGGACAAGCACGGCATGCCAATCGCCTATGACAAGCAGTACACCTCCGTAAGCGGCGGCAAGCTGGGCATCTTCCTCGGCAGCGAGCTCGTGGACCTCACACAGGAAGTCACCATCAATATCAACGGCACACAGGTCTGGAAGGGCGTTCCTGAACTCAAGCTCGAGAACCTCGTGAACAGCTGCGCCCTCTACTACGACCCTTACCGGCTCTATCCTGCGTACGTGGAGATTGACCTGTAGGAGATCTCTCCACTCGCTATTTCAGTTCCTCCTCTTCCACATCAGTGTGGAAGAACGTTCCGGTAGCGGCAAGGAAATCGGACTTGAGTGCCTGGAGAGCCTCCGGCTGGGAGGCCGAGAGGTCATTGAACTGGCCACGGTCTTCCTTCAGGTTGAAGAGAGCCCAATGGTCAAGATTGCCCAGTTCATTCTTGGTAATGTTGGCCACAGGGCCCTTGTACGGCGGAATCAGGGCATAATCGCCTGAGCGGTAGCAGAGACGGCCCTGGGCTTCCAGGACAATGCTTTCACGGGCCTCGCCGCCATTGCCGAGGAAGGTGTCCAGATGGTCGCGGCTGTCAATGTCCCCAGGCACATTGCCTCCGACCAGATGTCCCAGGCTGGCGAAGAAATCCAGCTGGGAAACGAGGTCATACGACACTCCGGCAGTCACGTGACCCTTCCAGTAAACTATTAGAGGAATATGTGTACCGCCGTCATAAAGGCTGTACTTTCCTCCGCGGGTTCCGCATCTCGGGTCGTGCGAGCCAAGCCTCTCCTCCGCATCATCGTAGTATCCGTCATTGATGACAGGGCCGTTGTCGCTGGTAAAAATCACCAACGTATTGTCCAGCAGGCCCTTGGCATTGAGATAAGACAATACCTCACCTACGCACCAGTCAGCCTCGACGACTGCGTCACCTCTCGGGCCGAGGTCAGTGCTGCCCACGAAACGGGAATGCGGAGCGCGCGGAACGTGCGGCTGGTGAAGTCCGTAATAGAGGAAGAACGGCTTGTCAGCACTCTGCCTGTCAATGAATTCCTTCACATCCCCGACGAAGAAGTCGGCCATATCCTCATCGACCCACCGGGCCTTCTGGCCTCCCTTCATGAAGCCGATGCGCGGTATTCCGTTGACAATGGAGTTGTTATGCCCGTGATGCCATCTCATCTTCAGCATCTCAGGATTGGTCAATGCGGTTGGCTCCCCGTCGAAATTCTCTTTGTAGCTGATGCTTATCGGGTCTTCCGGGTCTAGCCCAACTACCTGGCCGTCACGTACATAGACGGTAGGAACCCGGTCATTGGTGGCTGCTATGAGGCAGGTATAGTCAAAGCCGACAGTATTGGCAGAAGGAGAAATCCGGGTATTCCAGTCCACATTGCCGTCTCCCATTCCCAGATGCCATTTGCCGATGGCCCCTGTACTGTAGCCGGCCTCCTGCATCATTTTCGGCAATGTCGGTATGTCCGCCGGGATGAGAAGCGGAGCATCCCCCGGCAGAATCTTGGCATCCGCATTGCGCCACGGATAGAGTCCGGTGAACATTGCATAGCGGCTCGGCGTGGATGTGGCCGAGGTGGCGTATGCATTGCAGAACATCCTTCCGCCACGTGCAAGTGAGTCAATGTTAGGGGTTTGGATAGCCCCGTCCCCATAAATGCTGAGATCTCCCATTCCCAGGTCGTCAGCCACGATCAGAAGCACGTTCGGCCTCTGCACGGCCTCTTTCCGACCGCATGAAACCGCCGCCAGGGCAATGGCAGGCAGGTATTTGAGCGTGTTGTTCATTTATATCAATGTTATTGGTTTGTTTCAGTGCAATTCACCCCAATGGGGCATGCACAAATATCGGAAAAAATATCCGCATTTGCATTATCCCCAGCAAAGCAGTAACTTTGGAGAAAATTGAAAACCAGAATGAAAAGATATCTTAGCATATTCCTGGCATTGGCGGTATTGGCGGCCTGCCAGAAGGAGGAGCCACTGCTGACCGGACCGGTCGGGGGCAATGGACAGGAAGAGACCGGAGGCAATGGCGACGGAGACAATTCCGGGAACGAAGATGAAGGAAACGGAGATGAAGGAGGCGAGAATGGCGGCGGAAACAATGAAGGTGGCGGAGACGTAATCCCGCCGGCGACGACCGGATATGCCTGGTTTGAACTGCCTGTGATAACGGACGCCGACAAGAACGGCAAGATTGACGGGGTCGGGGAACTCTACTACGCCCACCATATCTGCGCCGGCGGCGAGAGGAGCGGAGGAAAAACCGCCAGGAACTATACCGTATGCTATAGCGGAGTCCATCATTGTCCAATGTGGGTGGCCGCCCCAAGGCACGAAATGTATGTAGGCGGCTCGGGCAGGACTGACGCATACCAGAGGGACCCGGACATCCCTGCGGACATCCAGTACGTGTCCAAATCGACAGGCGGCGGATGCAACAAGGGCCACATGCTCGGCTCCGCTGAGAGAACATCCAGCAAGCCTACCAACCAGCAGGTATTCTACTACACGAACATTGCCCCGCAATACAGCGACACCTTCAATACCGGAGGTGCGGCCTGGAACTCATTGGAAGAACACGTGGACGGACTCGTCTGCGCCGACACCCTCTACGAGGTCGTAGGATGCTACTTTGAGAAATATACGGATGCCTACAGCCAGACCTGCGAGCCGAAAACCATATCTTTCGGAGGAAGAAGCGACGTTTCGTGTCCGACAATGTTCTATTACGCTGTTCTCAGGACCAAGTCCGGCAACTCCGGCAAGTCCGTACTGAACTGCCCTGCAAGCGAACTGAAATGTGCCGCCTTCGTGCTAAGGCACAATATCGAGAAGAGCCACAAGCCACAGGCCAAGGACATCATCTCCATCGCTGAACTGGAGAAAATCACCGGCTTCACTTACTTCCCGAACGTGCCCAATGCCCCGAAATCCACGGTCAATGTAAATGAATGGTTATAAATCCCCACGACAATGATGATAGAGGCCAGAGGTATAGAAAAATCCTTCGGGACACTTAAAGTCCTGAAAGGCATTGACTTGCAGGTGGAGAAATCCGAGGTTGTGTCCATTATGGGAGCCTCCGGGGCGGGCAAGTCCACATTGCTCCAGATACTCGGCACACTCTCCACGCCGGACTCGGGGTCCCTGGTCATTGACGGGACTGACGTAACCAGGCTAAGCCGCAAGGAAATCAGCCGTTTCCGCAATCTCAAACTGGGCTTTGTCTTCCAGTTCCACCACCTTCTCCCGGAATTCACCTCATTGGAAAACGTGATGATTCCGGCCCTCATTGCTGGCAAAAGCGAGAAAACTGCCAAGGAAGAGGCACTGAAACTCCTTGATACAATGGGACTTGCAGAGAGGACTACTCATAAGCCGTCAGAACTTTCCGGAGGCGAACAGCAAAGGGTGGCCATAGCCAGGGCCCTCGTAAACCGGCCCGCCGTCCTGTTTGCAGACGAGCCTTCAGGCAACCTCGACAGTGTAACCAAGAACGAAATCCACAATCTCTTCTTCCGCCTCAGGGATGAGCTCGGGCAGACCATCGTCATCGTGACCCACGACCCGGAACTTGCCAAGATGTGCGACAGGACATTGTTCATGAAGGACGGACAATTTCTGCCAGCGGAATGAGCGTTTTCCATTTCAAGCAATTCGATGTCAGGAACGACAAGTCGGCAATGAAGGTCAATACCGACGGCGTCCTCCTGGGGGCTGTTGCACCACTGGAACCTACTGACAGACAGATACTTGACATAGGTACAGGAACGGGGACAATAGCATTGATGCTCGCCCAGCGGCTCAGCCAGGATGCGGGGAAAATCCCATCCGGGGCAATGATAACCGGCATTGACATTGACAAAGATGCTGCGGCCGAGGCCGGGGAGAATTTCCGGGAATCCCCGTGGGACGGCATTCTGGCAGCCTTGCACACTCCCCTTTCGGAATACAATCCGGACCGGAAATTCGACCTCATTGTCTCCAATCCGCCATATTACGATGCCTCCCTGACAAATCCGGATGCACGCAAGGCAGCAGCAAGACATACCGCTGGCGGGCTTTCCTACCGGGAGATACTGGCCTTTGCAGAAACAAGGCTCGAACAGGCCGGCAGGTTGTGCATCATCCTCCCGGCCGACCAGGAGAAAGACCTGCTCCGATACGGGAGAATGTACGGGCTATATCCTGCCAATACATTGAGAATCAAGACAGTACAGAGAAAGGAGCCCTCCAGGATAATCGTCACGTTCGTGGCCGGGAACAGGGTTGAAAACGAAGAGGACTGCCTCGTGATAATGGAAAAAGGGAGCTATACCCTGCAGTATCTCTCCCTTGTAAAAGATTTCTATCTGTTTGCATAGGGGCCTGCAAGGCAGCCTCAATCCTTCTTTTCGCCCCAACGGCCAATCTGCATCCTGCGGAATTCCTCTTCCCCGATAAACAATTTCGCCACCTTCTCCACTGAGACAATGCGGGTGAGTGCCGGAGTAAACTTGGCCTCCACCTCCCTGGATGTCTTCATCGCTTCCACATAACGGTCGAGCAGAGTGGAAATTTCCTTCTCTGTCTTCCCTTCTGAAAGTGCGGACTTGAGGGCATCATAGGCCACCATGACCTTCCGGAAGGCCTCCCTGCGGGCCTTTTCCATATCATTGTACACCGGCCAAAACTTTTGCGCCTCGGCAGGAGTAAGGTCCATGGCTGCGGTCAGGTAAGCCACTTTCTCCGCTCTCATCTTGTCATGGGAGGCCTTGTCTGGGGCACAGCAGGCGGAAGATGGATGTGCGGACATCAATACACAGGCGAGAGACAACGCCAGAAATTTAATTATTCCCTTCATAGTAATATTCCAGTTGTTCGAGAGTAGTTCCGCTCTCAATCAGATATTGTTCCAATTCGTCATATTCCTCCTCGTCCTCTTCCGGCAGATAAATGAGGCCGGGATCCGTCACAGGCACGAGGTCGGCCAGGACCATCTTCTCCAGATAAGAGAGATCTTCCGACTTGGCCGGGGAGGAGAGTCTGAGGACCAATGTCCCCGCAGCAAAGATAATCAGGAAGGATGCAACAAGCGAAAGATATGGCATCATTCCGGAAAAAGCACCACCTCGCCTGCCGGAAGACATTTCCGGAATGCGGGACAACTTCGCTTCCAGCCGGTCGAAATAGCCGTCCGGAACAGAATACGATTCATTCAAGTGTTTCTCTTTCATAATCTACCTAACATCCGAATATTAGACACAATACTATGCTGAAAGTAAAATCATTGTCCGGATTTTTCCAGTAGTTCACCTTTCAATTTGCCGCAGGCGATATGGTAGGATGCCTTCAATGCCCCCACGGAGGTTCCCGTCACCTCGGAGATTTCCTCGTAGCTCATATCCTCGAAATATCGCATTGAAAACACGACACGCTGTTTCTGCGGCAGTTTCTGCAATGACTTCATGAGCCTTCTCTCAGCCTCGTCCCCATTGAACCAAGGGTCCTCGTCAATCTTGCGCTCAATCTCCGCGTCAATAGGCCTGAAGCTCAATGCGGCACGCACTTTCTGCCTTCTGACATAGTTGAGAGCCTCATTGGTGGCAATCCTGTAAAGCCAAGTAAAAAGCTGCGACTCCCCTCTGAATGAAGGAAGCGCAGCCCAAATCTTGATGAATATTTCCTGGACGAGATCATCGGCATCATCGTGGGAGGAAACATAGCGGCGGACATACCAGAAGAGTCTCTCGCTATAAGCCTTGACTATCTCCGTGAATGCCCTCTCCCTGTCCCCTTCCCGGAACAACTTGATAATCTCATTGTCCTGCATGGCCTGTGCCAGGAGCCTATTTCCTGTCGATTACGGCCTTTGCTGCCTCTGCAATGTGCCCTGCATCAATACCATACGCAGCCATCAGCTCGGCAGGCGTACCAGTCTGGCCGAATTTGTCACCACCATTGACGTATGCCATAGGCGCAGGTATGCGTGCGGCGAGGACACCTGCGATGAGTTCTCCGAGGCCGCCAGGCATATTATGCTCCTCAGCCACGACGGCCGCACCCGTTTTCATCACTGACTCCACAACTGCCTGCTCATCTAGAGGCTTGATGGTGGCAATGTCGATGACCTCGGCACAAATACCCTCTGACTCAAGCATATCGGCAGCCTTGAGGGACTCCCACACGGTATGTCCGGTGGCAAAGATTGTAACATCCTTGCCCTCATTCATCACGTATGCCTTCCCGATTTCGAATTCCTGGTCCACAGGTGTGAAATTCGGTACTGAAGGACGGCCGAACCTGAGATATACAGGGCCGTTGTACTTGGCGGCGGCGATTGTTGCGGCCTTGGTCTGGTTATAGTCACAAGGATTGATTACCACCATTCCCGGGAGGGCGCGCATGAGGGCGATATCCTCCATTGTCTGGTGTGTCGCACCATCCTCGCCGAGAGTAATGCCTGCGTGGGATGCGGCAATCTTGACATTGGTCTCACCGTAGCAAACCTCCTGGCGTATCTGGTCGTATACACGGCCTGTCACGAACTCTGCGAACGAGCCGGCGAACGGAATCTTGCCCGTAATGGCAAGTCCCGCCGCTACGCCAATCATATTGGCTTCGGCGATTCCGCACTGGACGAATCTATCCGTGAACTCATCGGCGAACTTGTCCATCTTGAGGGAACCCTTGAGGTCAGCCGTGAGGGCCACCACTCTGGAATCCTGCTTTCCGGCCTCGTAAAGTCCTGCTCCGAAGCCGCTTCTGGTATCTTTCTTACCGGTATCTGTGTATTTCATTGTCTTTCGTTTTTGCGTTAACAAATGGATCAATAGTCTCCGAGGGTTTCCTCTATCTGGGCGAGGGCCTGCTCGCACTGCTCTGCGGACGGAGCCTTGCCGTGCCACTTGCAAGTGCCTGACATAAAGTCGATTCCGTGGCCCATATCAGTCTTGAAGAGAATCATTGTAGGCAGTTCACTGCATTCCTTTGCCTTGTCGAATGCCGCAAGAATAGCCTCGAAGTCGTGGCCGTCAGCTACAATGACGTTCCATCCGAACGCCTTCCACTTGGACTCGAGATCGCCCTGTCCGGCCACTGCGTCCACTGTTCCGTCAATCTGCTGGCCGTTCCAGTCGGTTATGGCAATGAGGTTGCCAAGTTTGTGATGCGCAGCAAACATCGCAGCCTCCCAGATCTGGCCTTCCTCGCTCTCTCCGTCGCCGCAGAGTACATATACCCTGGAAGCGTCCCCGTCCATTCTCTTGCCCAATGCGGCACCGGCCGCAGCGGAAAGTCCCTGTCCGAGGGAACCGGATGCCTGGGTAATGCCCGGAAGTCCCTTCTCCACTGAAGGATGGCCCTGAAGCCTGGTCCCGAACTTGCGGAAAGTGGCCAGTTCCTCCACCGGGAAGAATCCCCTTCTGGAAAGAAGAGAATAATAGACCGGCGTGATGTGACCTGCGGAGAGGATGAAGATATCCTGGCCCTTGCTCTCCCTGGTCCAGATGGCCGGGTCAATGTTCATTACATTGAAATACAATGCGGTAAGCACATCCGCACTGCTCAATGATCCGCCCGGATGCCCTGACTGGGCAGCGGAGACCATACGGACGATGTCCCTTCTGACCTGGGACGAAATCCTTTTCAGTTCTTCGATATTTGCCATATTGCGTATAGTTTATTTTCCAATCTTCAAAAATAATAATTTCCCGTTGAAAATGAAAATGCGGACGGCGTAACAGGTCACCTGGAAAACAGAAAAGGGATGACTTGAAGCAGTTGGCTTCACGGTCATCCCTTCCTACTTATTCATTTCAAAAATTAATCTTCACCTTCCTGGGCAGCGTAGTCAGCAAGGAGCTTGGTCTGGACATCACCCGGAACAGGCTGATAATCAGCAAACTGCATCGTGAATGTCGCACTTCCGGAAGTCAGTGAGCTCAATGCTGTGGAGTAGCGGTAGAGCTCTGCGAGCGGTACACGGGCCTTGATGACCTCGAATCCCTTCTCGCTTCCCATTCCCTCGATGATGGCCCTCCTGTTCTGGAGGTCTGACATGCAGGCTCCCATATACTCGCTAGGGGTCAGGACCTCAAGATTGTAGATAGGCTCCATAATCTTCGGGCCGGCGTTGCGGAATGCCTCCTTGAAGGCGTTTCTTGCAGCAAGGACGAAGGAGATTTCGTTGGAGTCAACCGGGTGCATCTTTCCGTCATATACGAATACCCTGATGTCACGGGCGTATGAGCCGGTGAGAGGACCCTCGGTCATCTTGTCCATGATACCCTTCAGGATGGCCGGCATGAAGCGTGCGTCAATGGCACCGCCGACAATACAGTTGTAGAACTCGAGTTTTCCACCCCAGTCAAGGTTGTAGGACTCCTGGCTCTTCACATTGAGGACAACATCCTTTCCGTCAATCTTGAACTTGTTGGTGAAAGGAACACCCTCCACGATAGGGCAGACGAGGAGATGAACCTCACCGAACTGGCCGGCTCCACCTGACTGCTTCTTGTGACGGTACTCCGCATTGGCTGTCTTGGTGATGGTCTCACGGTAAGGAATCTTCGGAGGGAAGAGCTCAATCTCAATCTTGAACTCGTTCTGGAGTCTCCATTTCACAACATTGATGTGCTGCTCGCCCTGTCCGCTGAGAATGGTCTGCTTCAACTCCTTGGAGTAGTCCACGATGATGGTAGGGTCCTGGGCGGAAATCTTGGAGAGAGCCTCGCCGAGTTTGGTCTCGTCAGCCTGGACCTTGGCCTTGATGGCTGTGCGGTACTTGGATGCAGGGAACTTGATGTTCTCGTAAGAGATACCTGTACCCGGCTGGGAAAGTGTGACATTGGTCTTGCCGGCACGGAGTTTCACCGTACATCCGATATCACCTGCATTGAGGCCGCTCACCTTCTCCTTCTTGGAGCCGGCGACTGCATAGATGGCGGAAATTCTCTCCCTGTTGCCGGTCTCGGCATCCTCGAGGTCCATTCCTTCATCGAGTTCACCGCTCATGACCTTGAAGTAGGATACTTCCCCGAGATGCGGCTCGACATCAGTCTTGTATATGAATAAGGTGGTAGGGGCAGCCTGCTTGCACTCGACTTCAGCACCGTCCTTGGTCACCGACCTGGTAATCTCAGGAGATGCAGAAGTGCGGATGGTGAATTCCATCAGCCTCTTCACACCTATGTCTTTCCTTGCTGAAAGGCAGAATACAGGGAGCACCTCGCCCTGGCGGATACCGATGCCGAGACCCTTCCTGATCTCATCCTCGGTAAGGGCTCCGGACTCGAAGAACTTCTCCATGAGAGTGTCATCGTACTCCGCCGCCTTTTCGATGAGAGCCTGGCGGAGGAGCTCAGCCTCGTCCTGCAGCTCCGCAGGGATTTCCAGATCCTCGCGGGTGCCGTTCTCATCCTTGAAATGATAGTATTTCATCTTGAGGACATCCACGAAACCGTCGAATGATGCTCCCGGGTTTACAGGGAACTGAACGACGATAGGCTTCTGTCCGAAAGCTTCCTTCATGCTGGCCAGGACGGTGTCCCAGTCGGCCTTCTCGCTGTCAAGCTGGTTGACCGCAATGATTACAGGGACCTTGTACTGCTCCGCATAGCGGGCATAAATCTCTGTTCCCACCTCAACTCCCTGCTGGGCGTTGATTACGAGGATTCCGTTCTCACATACCTTGAATGCCGATACGGCTCCACCTACGAAGTCGTCGGCACCAGGGGTGTCGATGATGTTGAACTTGGTGTCCATGAACTCCGCATACAATGGTGTGGAGAAGATGGAACGCTGGTTCATCTGTTCAATCTCGGTGTTGTCTGATACTGTGTTCTTGGATTCGACGGTACCACGTCTGTCGATTACTTTACCCTCGTAAAGCATCGCCTCCGCCAATGTGGTCTTGCCTGACTTGGTGCTGCCAAGCAAGACCACATTCCGGATATCCTTTGTAGAGTAGGATTTCATAACTTTTATTGTGTTATTAATACTTTCAATAACGGCGCCCTGACGGCGCATCTTTGCAAATCTATGAAATTCCTGATGCAATAACAATAGGATGCGGCTATAATTTAAAACATTTTATCGCATACTTGTTCCTGAGGCTCCTTTCTTCATTGTCCCGGTACTTCCGGATAAGTTCCTGGCCGGTCATTCCCATTTCCCGGAGCACCAGCGAGTCCAGGTCCCTGCGCGAGACCCCGAGCCAGCCGCATATACGGCGGAACGTAATCCTCCTGTCGAGGTAAAGTCTGTCTTCGGTCATCATTCTGCCGAAAACTTCATAGGCAACATTTGTATCCATAACTTGACCATTATTTGTATCCATTCATCATTGCACAAATCTCGTGGATTTGTCATAAATATAAAAGGAAAGGTGGTTTCTTTAGCAAATACCACCCCTTAAAATGATGAAATTTTAAATTTTTCGTGCAAATTTTAAACTTCGTGACCACTTTTCATTGTCATTGACCACCTCTATTTGTCACCAATTCACATTCCTTAGGGATATTTTTGCGATGAATCAATACCGCTTGCCATGGACAATGCTAGCATCAAGGAGAATATTTTCCGCATACGGATTGAGAAAGGGCTCTCCCAGGACGAAATGGCCCGGAAGCTCGGCGTTGTGAGAAATACATACAGGAAGATAGAGAAAGGGGACCTCAAGTTGATAAGCGAGCATATTGCCGCCATCGCAGATGTCTTCGGTATCTCCGAAGAAGAACTTGTCCTCGGATACAAGCCGGCCGGACAGACCGGGAAACTGGAGGATTTGAGAGTGGACTACGACACCCGGATTGCCAGGCTCACTGCCGCTTATGAAAACACTATCTGCAAGCTCCGCAAGGAAATCGAGTCCAAGGATGCGGAAATCAGGGATTTGAGAAGCATGATTGAGGACAAAATCGAAATCATCTCCCTGCTGAAGAGGAACAATCCCGTATAGACTGGCCGCCTGTCATCCCCGGCGGGCATCCGGGTTTCTCTTCTTTTGTGTATCTTTGCCCCAATGAAGGAAATAAAACTCAAGAACTGCCTCAATGAAGGAGTAATCGAAGCCGGCTGTGACGAGGCCGGAAGGGGTCCGCTTGCCGGGCCGGTGTTCGCCGCCGCCGTAATCCTGCCCGCGGATTTCCACCATCCCCTGCTGAACGATTCCAAGAAAATGACGACAGCGCAACGGGATATCGTAAGGGAAGTCATTGAGAATGAAGCCGTTTCATGGGCCGTGGAGGCCGTAAGCCCGGCGGAGATTGATGAGCTGAACATACTCTGGGCCTCGGTCACTGGTATGCAGAGGGCTGTGCTGCGTCTGGACCCGAAGCCTGGATTCCTGCTCATAGACGGCAATAAGTTCCGTCCTTTCGACAAATACGGAAGAGCTGATTATCAGACAGTTGTGAAGGGAGATGCCACCTATGCCTCCATTGCGGCTGCCTCTGTCCTGGCCAAGACGCACAGGGATGAATACATGAAGAAAATCGCCCTGGAGTATCCGGAATACGGCTGGGAGCGCAATATGGGCTACCCTACTCGAGAGCATATCGAAGCCGTCAGGAAGTATGGTTACACGCCTTATCACCGGATGAGTTTCCATCCGCGCGAACTGGAGCCTACATTGTTCGAATGTCCCGAAAAATAATGGCCCTGCGTTGGAAGGAAATTCACAAATATTATGTAATTTTGTAAGCACGGCTGCCAATGCCGGGTAACGACAAGACCGGAAACAGATGCTGATGCTGCTGGACATATTCGGATTCCTGAAATTCTCATTTACCGACGTGCTGGACATCCTGCTTGTCGCATTGATTATATATCTGGTATTCAGGTGGATACAGGATTCCTCCGTGGTGAACATCTTCATTGCAATCATTTCCATATTCATATTGAAAGTGGCGGCGGACGCATTGAAGATGAAACTGATGAGTGCATTGCTCTCAACCTTCATTGACGTGGGAGTGATTGCCCTCATCGTGATATTCCAGCCTGAAATCCGGCATTTCCTCATGAGAATCGGGAGCGGGACCAGTTTCGGGCGAAAAGGCAGTGCGATAATAAACCGCCTCCTCGGTCGTGAGGAGCACCAGGCGGACAGCAGCGATGTAAATGAGATTACCGAAGCCTGCAGGACAATGTCCGAGCAGAAGACCGGCGCCCTGATCGTGCTCACCCACAACAACACTCTCGAGTCGGTGGTCGAGACCGGGGACAGAATCGATGCCAGGATAAACAGGAGGCTGATAATGAACCTGTTCTTCAAGAATTCACCGCTTCACGACGGGGCAATGATTATTTCCGGCAGGAGGATTGAGGCGGCGAGGTGTACCCTCCCCATCACTTCCAGGCAGGACATACCGGCAAGTTACGGAATGAGGCACAAGGCAGCGATAGGGATTACCGAAGAGACTGACGCCGACGTGATAGTGGTATCGGAGGAAACAGGCGGAATCTCTTTCGGAAGAAACGGCAACCTTCAGGGCATCAGTAATATAAACGAATTGAAACTGCTCCTCGGAGCCTCCCTCTCGGGAAATGATTGAGAGCATCCGGACAGAAAGCCGCAGACAGGAAGGCAGAAGGAATAGCAATTGGCAGAGCAGAGAATTGAGCATAAAGATGGATACGGCGAAGTTAGAATCACAACTCGGGTTTGACAGGATAAGAAAGATAATCTCCGACCGCTGCAGCACAGAATACGCTGCGGAGAAGGCGGCAATGGAGGAGTTTTCCACTGATGTCAAGGAAATACGCCACAGGCTCGTGCTGACGGATGAGATGCGCCTGATTGTGATGTTCGAGGAATCATTCCCTTCCAACGGCTACATTGACTGCATCGGATTCCTGGAGATGCTGGAGAATCCGGGAGCCAACATTGACCTTGTCTGCCTGGGCAAGCTCAGGACAATGCTGGAGACCATCCGCAAGATTACGTCTTTCTTCGCCGGCATCAAGGACGGGGTCTATCCGAACCTGAAAAGAATGGTGTCAGGGGTCGGGCTTTTCCCGGAGGTCCTGAAGGAAATCGACAGGATACTGGACAAGTACGGCAATGTGAAGGACACCGCTTCCGACGAACTGTATGATATCCGGAAAAAACTGAAGGAGAAAGAAGGGGCTGTATCCAAGCGCATCAGCATTATCCTGAAAAAGGCACAGGGCGAGGGAGTCGTGGACGCTGATGCGGCCGTGGTGATGAGGGACGGCAAGATGCTCATCCCGGTCAGCACCGCCAACAAGAGAAAAATCCAGGGCTTCGTCTATGACGAATCGGCATCGGGAAAGACCACGTTCATCGAACCGGCTGAAATAGTGGAACTTACCAATGAAATCAGCGAACTCCATTTCGCCGAGGGGCGGGAAATTGCCCACATCCTGTATGAATTCAGCGACTGGCTCAGGCCATTCATTCCGGGACTTCTGGACGGTGCTGCATGCGTGGGAGAGATGGATTTTCTCATTTCAAAAGCCCAGACGGCACTGGATTTCGTGGCCGGCATGCCGATTATCTCTGACAATGGGGAAATGAGTCTCAGGAAGGCCAGGCATCCTCTGCTGGAGCGTTCCCTGAAACGTGAAAGGAAAGAAATCGTGCCGCTTACGGCGACATTGACCCCGCAGAAGCACATTCTCCTGATTTCCGGTCCCAATGCTGGAGGCAAGTCCGTGTGCCTCAAGACGGTAGGCCTGCTCCAGTATATGTTCCAATGGGGAATGCTCATCCCTACTTCCGAGACCTCCGAAATGGTGGTTTTCGACCGGATAATGGCAGATATCGGAGACGGCCAATCCATTGACAATGACCTCAGTACATACAGTTCGTTCCTGGACTCGATGAAGGATATGCTCTCCTCGGCGGACAACAGGACATTGGTGCTGATTGACGAGTTCGGCTCCGGAACTGAGCCGGCGGCCGGAGGTGCCATTGCCGAGGCCATCCTGAGTGAATTCGACAAGAGGGGTGTCTATGGCATAATAACCACGCATTACACCAACCTAAAACTCTACGCTTCCAACGGTGACACCGGTGTCATCAATGGTGCCATGCAGTTCGATGTCAAGAATATAGCCCCGTTGTTCAAACTGGAGATGGGCCTGCCGGGCAATTCGTTCGCCTTTGAGCTGGCGCGGAAGATGGGCCTGCCCGAGGACATTGTCAAAGATGCTGAGAACAGGGCCGGGGAGGAGTTCGTCGGCATTGAGAGAAACCTCAGGAAGATTGCCAGGAACAGGAAGGCACTTGAGGAGAAACTACAGAGAATCAAGAACACGGACAGGACTCTCGAAACCATCACGGGGAAATACGAGAAGGAACTCCAGGACATAAAGAAACTCAGGCAGGCGATTTTGGATGAGGCCAAGGCGGAAGCGGAGGAAATCGTCAGGGAGGCCAACCGGAAGGTGGAGAACACAATCCGGGCAATAAAGGAGGCCCAGGCGGAGAAGGACGAGACCAGGAAGGCCAGGAGCGGGCTTCAGGATTTTGTCAATGCGCTTGCGAAGAAAAAGGAGCAGGATGAAATCGACAGGGAGGCCTACATTGAGAAGAAACTGCGGCAGGTGGAGGAGAGAAAACAGCGGCAGAGCCAGCGGAGGAAGGGCAAGATGACGGAGGAGGAACGGAAGAAGCTGCTTGAACAGGAGGAGAAGGAGAGGAAGATTGCCGAGTTCCGGAACGGCCCTCTCAAGGTCGGCGAGAAGGTCAGGATCAAGGCCAACGGGATGGTCGGCGAGGTGGCGATTGTGTCGGACAAGGCTGTGACCGTGATTGTGGGCAGCATCAAGAGCAAGATGCCTCTGGACAAGGTGGAGAGAATCACTTCCAATGAGTACAAGGCCGCATCGAAGTCCGAGGTGAAGGCAAGTGCTGCACCTGTCCGGAACGATTCAATTTCCGAGAGGAAACTGAATTTCAAGATGGAACTGGACGTGAGGGGGCAAAGGGTCAATGAGGCCATCGAGAATGTGATGCACTATGTCGATGATGCGGTGATGCTGGACGTTCCTTCAGTCAGGATTATCCACGGCAAGGGGACAGGAGCATTGAGGGAGGAAATCCAGAAATATCTCAGGACTGTGCCGGGAGTCCTGTCGGCGAAGGATGAAAGCATCCAGCTGGGCGGTTCGGGAGTGACGGTGGTAACATTTGACAGATGATGAACGGGAAAGGCAAGCTTGGAAAGGCAGGAGAGGAAGAGGTTTGCAACTGGCTGATTTCCAAGGGACATACGATATTGGAAAGGAACTGGAGGGCCGGGAAGCAGGAAATAGACATCATTTCCCTGGACCGGGACGGAATACATTTTGTAGAGGTGAAGAGCCGGACAGTGCCTGTGCAGGGAGAGCCGGAGGAGGCCGTAAATCCGGCCAAGCAGAGGAATATCGTGAAGGCGGCAAGAAGGTATATGTCAGTGAGAAACAACGATTTGGCAGACAATCTTGAAATCTGGTTCGATATCGCCGCAGTGACTTTTGACGGAGGGGATGTCAGGCTCAATTTCTTTCCGGGAGCATTTGTCCCGATTTATGTATGAAAACAACACATAACTGATGAACAATAACCAATATTGCATAATAATGGCCGGAGGTCATCTGAACAGGTTCTGGCCTATCAGCCGGGAAGACATGCCAGGACATTTCCTGGATATTTCCGGCAGCGGAAAATCCCTTGTGAGAATGGCTTACGACAGATGTGCGGGTGTCGTGCCTCAGGAGAACATCATCGTGGTCACATTGTCCAGGTTCAAGGATATGGTTCTCAAGCAGATACCTGAACTGGGCGAGGAGAATCTCCTTCTGGAGCCATACGCCCGCCGTACGGGGCCTTGTATCGCATATTCGACTTACACCCTCCTCAAGAGAAACCCGGATGCGGTGATGGCCGTCACTCCTTCCGACCTGATAATCAAGGATGAGGATATGTTCAGGAAGGCATTGTCTGACGCATTGGACTACGCCTCGGCCAATCCGGTCCTGATGTCCCTCGGGGTAAAGCCTTCGAGACCGGACACGGAGTTCGGATACATCCAGGCAGTGGGAGGAAGGGAGGCTTGCAGCAAGAATGAGCCGGTGAAGGTCAAGACGTTTACCGAGAAGCCTGACAAGGAGATAGCCGAAGTGTTTTTCAACAGTGGCGAATTCTTCTGGAACTCAGGCATTTTCGTATGGCAGGCCAGCGTCATCAAGGAGGAGATGGAAAAATATGTGCCTGAGGTCACCCGTCTTTTCGACGGCTGGGAGGGTGCGCTCGGGACAAAGGCCGAGGAGGTGTTCATCGAGAGGGCCTATTCGGACTGCATGAAGATTTCGATTGACTATGGCGTAATGGAAAAGACGGACAGGGCATGGGTCTATCCCGTGAACTTCGGATGGTCCGACATTGACAGTTGGGAGGCTCTCTATGCCAATATGCCGGACAAGGACCAGGACGGCAACCTGTCCAATACCCGCAGCCGCATTCTCCAGAAAGACAGGCGCAATATCATCCTCTCGTCCAACAAGGACAAGCTGGTGGCTATCAGGGGGCTGGAGGACTGCATCGTCATTGACACCGATGACGTGCTACTCATCTGCCCGAGGGATGACAAGCAATACAAGGAGTTGATTACTGGTGCCGGCATGCCGGGCTTTGACGAATACAGATAGATGGATACACTTCTCGAACAGTTCAAGATCAAGGGAGGAAGAATACACAAGGGATGCCGCGGCAGTGGCGAGCGTGAGATATTCTTCAGGATTTCATATATGCAGGATGGCAGGGCTGCCCTTTCGGTGGTCAACAAGGCGGGACATCCGGTGGATGTGGATTATCGCCAGTACCACGCTGAAACCTTCCAGCTTCTCCGCTCATTGGATGCCATCAAGGATAGTGGGGCCTTCCGCATTTCCTGGAAAGGGGGCCAGGGGCTGATCTACATTGACGAGCATCCTCAACTGATTTACCAGATACTCCGGTGCAAGAATGTGGCCGGCCCGGGGATGAAGCCGCTCAAGGGAGGAGATGGCCTGTATACTGTCACCATTGACATTGTGGATGACGGGGAGGGCAAGTCTATGCCTAACCTCAGTCTCTGCCTGAAGAACGGCAGCAGCAATGAGGATGCTCCCCGTGCCTTCAAGACTTTCTGGATGATAACTGACAGTTTCGCAATCACTGAAGGGGGCCTGATTGTGGAGACGGAGCCTGTCGGAGAGGAGTATTTCAAACTCCGTCTGCTCACGGAACCTGTCCCGGCCAAAGACATCGAGCCGTATCTGACTGTTATCCTGTCCAATTTCGAGAATGTCAACCTGCGGCTGAACGGTGTGCCAGCCAGAGTCGAGGATATTCCCGTGAAGGCTGAACCTACATTGGTCTTCGAAAAGGTGGATAAGGACAAGTCCCTGTATATCAGGATGACAGAGTCGATACCGGGAATCACGTTGGACTTCTCGGAGGACTTTTCGCCGACAAGGCTCGTGTCTGTGGAAGACGGGAGCGCATCCATAAGGAAAGTCGAGTATGGGGATTTGTACGGGCATTACGAGAAGATGAAAAAGGTCGTGGCGGCCTCCGCACCGGACAAGAAGGCGGCCAAGGAGATATATTCCGATGACGGTTTCTTCGTGATACCGGCTGAAACTGCGGGCAATTTCATTATCAACAATCTCGCCTCCCTGATGAAGGAGTACACCATTCTCGGCTCCGACAAGCTGGCAGGCTACAAGATCAGGGCGGTTTCCCCAAAGTTCCGCATCAAGACATCGTCAGGCATTGATTTTCTGGAGAGCAATGCTGCCATAGAAATCGGGGAGGAGACTTTCTCATTGAAGGATTTCCTTGCCCAGTACCGCAAGAACAGGTACATCGAGCTCGGAAACGGGGATAAGGGTATCATTGACGAGACTTACGTGAAGAGGCTGGAGAGGATTCTTAATCCGGGCAAGAGAGGCAGGAAGGATGAGATTTCATTCTTTGATCTGCCGGAAATCATTTCCCTGACGGAGAGCGTGCCTGACACCGGCATTTTCAAGAGATGCCGGGATTTCTATGACGGGTTCAATGCTCTCCCTGCCCAGGACTCCCCTGCCGCCAATGGGCTCAATGCTACGCTGAGACCGTACCAGGAATATGGCGTAAAATGGCTCAATTATCTGTATGACAATGGAATGGGAGGCTGCCTTGCGGACGATATGGGTCTCGGCAAGACAGTGCAGACCATCGCAATGATTTTGTCTCACCGTCCTGGCGGAGAGAAGAAAAGAGGCTGGCTGAGGAAGGCTGACCGGGTCCTTCCGACATTGATTGTGATGCCGAGAAGCCTTCTGTTCAACTGGAAGGCGGAATTGGATAAATTTGCGCCTTCGCTTTCCGTGGGCCTCTATTATGGCAACGGCAGGGACCTGGATGCTGCCTGCGCCAACGACATTGTCCTTACGACTTATGCTGTCGTGCGCAATGATATCGAAGACTTGATGAAGAGGGAGTTCGAGTGCATCATCCTGGACGAGTCCCAGAATATCAAGAACAGTTCGGCGAGAATGTCCCAGGCCGTGCTTCTGCTCAAGGCGGAGCACAGGTTCGCGCTCAGCGGAACTCCTGTGGAGAACAATCTCGGGGAACTGTATTCGCTCTTCCATTTCCTGAATCCCGAGATGTTCGGCACGGAGGACAATTTCAATGAGAAATACGCCGCTCCAATCCAGCGGGAAGGTGACAAGGATGCCCTGCAACAGCTCAGGAGGAAGATTTTCCCGTTCCTCCTGAGGAGAATGAAGAGGGATGTCCTGAAGGATCTTCCTGACCGGATCGACCAGACCCTGCATATCGAGATGGAGCCTGGACACGCTGAGTTCTACGAGCGCAGGAGGCGGTTCTATTATGAAACACTGAAGGGGGCAATCCGCAAGGAGGGCATTGCCAAGGCACAGTTCGAGATGCTCCAGGCCCTCAGCGAGCTTCGCCGGATAGCATCAATTCCGGAGAGCCTGAGTGACGGAAACATAAAGTCGTCCAAGATTCCTGTGCTGGCTGAGGCTGTCGAAGAGGCTGTCGGAAACGGCCACAAGGTGGTGGTGTTCTTCAATTTCATCGCCGGCATTGAACTGCTGGGAGAGAAGCTTGATGATGAGGGAATCGATTATGCGGTGATGACGGGAGCGACCCGGGACAGGAAAAGTGTCACGGAAAGATTCCAGGAGGATCCCCATTGCAAGGTTCTCCTGATGACGCTCAAGACAGGAGGTGTCGGGCTGAATCTGACGGCGGCGGACACGGTGTTCATTGCAGAGCCTTGGTGGAACAGGTCGGCTGAGGAGCAGGCTATCGGAAGGCTTCACAGAATAGGGCAGAAATGCGCCGTGCATTCATTCTCGACCATTACGACGGGTACCATTGAGGAGAAAATCCAGCTTCTGCAGCAGCGCAAGACGGATCTTGTGGAGGCATTGATAACTTCGGACTCTACCTCTAGCAAGGCCCTTACTGAGGAGGATATCGACTTCATTCTTGGATAACTTACTATGGCTAATCTGTTCAGCAAAAAGACATTGACATTGCAGATTCCGGACAAGGAGGCTTTTGACAAACTTGACCATTGGTTCTACCAGGCCTACAGTTCGGAATCATTCAACCAATATTGTGCGGGTCTTCTCAGTATTCTGCCGAAGGATTTGATAATTACCGTAGAGGGGAAGGCTGCAGCCACTTACGATTACATCCCTGACCTGCCTTTCTACAAGCTCAGGAAGATAGACAAGACACGGGTATGCGCCCTTGTCCATTGCTGCCCGGAGAATCTTGTGACTGTGCTCGGGATGATGCCTGAATATGTCAGGAAGGCATTGAGATGCATGGCGAAGAACGGTTGCACCAGCTGCCGGACATTGGCGGAAATAGGTGCGGGAGAGTTTTTCAAGAAGCAGAAATCCAGGGGTTACTACTATTATGACAGTTCCTACGTAGCAGATAAGTGGGCCGGGATTTTCCCTTTCAAGAGCGGTCCGTTCCAAGGCTTGAATACTTACGAGAGAGACGGCTACATCTACATTCCTTCGAAACTGATGGCGGTCTATTGCAAGGCTCTGCTTCCGGCAATGACGGATGCGGGCCGGTTGTATGCCGACTCTCCAGAGGAAGGCTGCATCGTGGTGAACGGTGAGCAGAACTATCTTGCGGCATTCCCGATTATTCTCGGAATGCACCGCCAGGGACTGATCAAGACCAGCAAGATGAAGATTGGCTATGCGGCGGCGAAGAAGGTCATCAGCAAGACTTGCATCCCGGATTTGATTCCGGATGCTGTTCACGACTCTCTGAATGTGAGCGGGGGACAGTATTTCCTGTCATATATCGAGGAGGCTCTCAGTGCCATGAATGATAGTGCCGGGCCGGATGCGGTGGCTGCCAAGGCTGTGGAGAAACTGGCGAGGGCATCCCTGGTCGAGATGTACCCTGCCCTGCTGCCCCACACGAAGGGTTTCCGGGCGGCGGCCATCAAGTATGTCCACTCCCAGCGCTGGCCCGAACTGATTATGGCCGCATTGGGTTCTTGTCCTGACAAATGGCTGTCTCTGGACCAGCTCTGTGACTTCAGCCATTCCGGGGCGTTCGATGAATGGGATGTGGGGCAGCGGATAAGGGTCGATTCATTGTCTTCAATGGAGTTCTACAATACTCTTGACGGGAAGAGGATAACTCCGGAAAATCAGGGTGAAGAGGTGGACCGGGAACTGCTCAAAGCCTGCGCATACGCATTGAACTGCCTGGGGACGGTGGATTTAGCCTATCTTCCAGGATCGGGCATTTTTGACAGCCCTTGCGAAGAGATTCTCTATATCAAGATGACCGCGCTTGGCAGGTTTGTCTTCGGCCTGGACAAGACATACAATCATCAGGAGATTGATTCCGCCTCAAATTTCTTGCTTGATACTGAGCGGCTTATCATCACATCCGCCAGCGAGGACAATCCGTACACGGGCCTGTTGAGCGAGATTTCGACTCAGATTGGTGCGAACCGTTTCGTAATCGACAGCGGAAGCTTCCTGAGGAACTGCAAGGATATCAATGATGTGGAAAGCAAAATCAAGTTTTTCAATGACTTCATCTGCGCTGACCCTCCGGCCATCTGGCAGGAGTTCTTCAAGACATTGAAGCAGCATTGCAAGCCTTTGAAGAACCCTACCAGTACGTATATCCTGCGGGAGTTCGACCCTACGAACAAGGACCTGGCCCGCATTCTGGCCTCGGACCCGGATATCCGCAAGCTGATTATCCTGGCGGAAGGATACCGTATCCTTATCCGCGAGTCGGATTTCAACAAGTTCGCATCGCTTATGAAGGAGCGGGGGTATCTGGTGTAGGGGAAGGGGCTAAATCAGGCTGGTTTGGTGGCAGTTAGGTTTTGAGGCTTCTACTGAGAATCGGCCGGGGAATTGGGTATTTCCCGGACAAAACGTGGTTTAAAACACAAAACGGCCGGGGAATCGGGCATTTCCCGGCCGTCTTGCAATTAGTTCTGCCTAGTCATTACTACCGGCCAGGCATCCCCACTGAAGGACCCAATCTGGTTGGCATTGCCGTCCTGCCTGTAGCCAGTTATTTCCGTAGGACTCTTCACTTCATTCACATTGCACTTCCATTCCGTCCACGACACATTCGACATTGTCGCAATTGTGACAATCTTTATGTACACCGAGCCGCTTGCAGAAAAACTCCAACTGCTTGATTCCGCAGAAGAAAACTCTGATGAAGAAGCCGTTCCGTCCGCATTCAAAGTTATCGTATAAGTATAAGTTGTTGCCTTGCCTCCGCTCGTTCTAGTCTCCTTGCAGTTCCAGACACCGCTGATATCAGGCAGTTCTGTCGTGAATTTCTTCACCTCTCCCTTGATAATCTCGCCACCGAAATTGATGTAGGCGTAGTAGGAGTAGGTGGTGCAAGGTTCGAGGCCGGAGATGCTTATCTGGCGTTCGCCATCTATGGCGGTGGTCGGGAAGAGTTTCACATTGTCGGTACCGTCTTCCGTTACTGCGACACCGCATTCGCAGTCTCCTGCAATGTTCTTGTAGTCGCAGGTCAATACTGCTGAGGCCTGGGTCTTGGAAGCGCAGGCTCCCGTCACGCAGGAAGGCTTCAATGTCGTAAACGTCTTCTCATCACCGTAATAGGTCTTGCCGGCTGTCTCTACGAAAGCCTTGTAGGTGTAGGTCACGGCAGGAGCGAGATTGCTGATTACGGCTGACAGCTCGTCACCATCAGAGGTGCCGGCACGATTGACAAGGACTGTCGAGACATTGGTGCCATTGGTATACTCAATGCCGCAGGCAGCAGTCGCAGGGACATTGTAGAATGCGCATTTAACTGAAGCCCAGGTGGCCGTTATGTCCACGGCTATGCCCGTCACAATGGTTGGAGTGGCTGTCCTGAAGGTCGAGCCGTCCAGATTCAACTCGAACATACCGGCATTCTCTTTCATCGCACCCGTCCATTCACCCGGTATAAAGTCGCTGCAAAGAATGAATGCCGACGAGGCCTGCGCCTCTATCCAGCCAATGCCCAAGCCTGCCCTGTAGGCATACTGCGCACCCAATTCAAGACCATTCACCTCGAAAGCCACCTCACCGTCCTCTGCCACGGTCTTCTCGCAGCAAGTCTCCACTTCGGAATCATTGGCCCTAAGCCAAAGACGGCATACGGCAGCGATGTCGAGACCCGCAATATCCGGGATGGCTTCAACGCCTGATACTGTGCAGCTTATACGCTCCGCATCCACGGCGGTGGCGGTCGCCTTCAACTCGGTCAGGCCAATTCCGCCGAACATATATCTATCCCATCTGAGGTCAAACGACTGCGCCTCCTCCACGGCTTTGGCAAGAGCCGCATTGATTAGCGTCAGGTCGGACTGCTCCGGAGTCAATTCCGCATTGACCTTCAAGTCCTTATACTGCGTCAGCAGAGGGAGTTTCATCGCATCCGGCACGGAAGAGGACACAAGCGCCATAATCTTGTACCACTCTTTCTCCGTAAGAGTGCCGGCAGTTTTCGAATACTTAACGACATCTTCCACGACTGCCCTGGATGCCAGTTTGCTACCGTCTCTCGAAAGGTCTATTGCATTGACTGACTTACCATTATACACGAGACGGGTTAGAATATCCTCGCACAGGATGTCACGCACAAGGCTCACCGTGTCAATGCGGACAATCATCTTCGGCCCATCCTCGTCGAGTTTTCCGAGAATCACGACAGCACCGTTCTTATTGGTAGAGTTGATGCCCAATGCGGCATACTGACCGTCTCCTGTGACCAGTCCGGACTCGATGCCATTCACTGCGGAGGAGAACCAGTTGAACTGTAATGCAGGCTCTACCTCATCACCACCGGTGTTGTCCCCGCTATTGTTGCCACTGTCCTCATTCTTTCCCGGATTGTCCGGGCTGCTGCTTTCTTTGGAGCAGGATGGCATTGCAATTACGAGAAATGCCAGCAGAAATGATTTCAAGATGTTTGATTTCATGGTGTTTAATATCTGTTGTTTTGTTTGTTATCGTTCTTTTCGCGAGTTTCGCTAATTATATCCTTTGCCGTGACATTGCGGACAGGCAACGTGGGCGTGTCCAGTTGAACTACTGAAGTATCCACCGCACTCCTCACACTTTTTTTTGGAATCATTCAATCCAAACGTTGGCGGATTTGTATCAATTACTATACGTCCAGTACCATTGCATCGCGGGCATTTGAATCTACTGCTTGACTGGGTGCTGGCAGATGTAGAGCTGCCGGAAGAAGACCCGGAAGAATAACTGCTACCGGAAGATGAGCCGGAGGATACCGCTGGCGTATTCATAATTGCAGCGGCATTAGCCTTGTGCATGCGCCATTCTTCTATGGAAAGGTCGTAACCTCTGCGCTGCGCAGCTTCCCTTGCAGCCATATATTCAGCCTGTTCCTGGGCAGCCACCTGGGCTATGGCATAATTCGGGTCTATCAAGTAGTCGAGACTGGAGGCCCTTGGCATTGCCGGGGCGTGGTATGTCGGGGCTGAATACTGTGAATATGCCACCTGGTTGAGTGTATTGGTAGCCGCCTGGCCAAGAGCAAGAAGGACATTGCCGAAGGCCTGCAAACGCTGCTGGCGTCTCTCCATTTTCGCCTGATATTCGGCTCTCCTTTTTGCGGAAATATACTTGTCATACTCATCGTACTGACTCTTCGCCGCATCATATAAGGCCTTGGATGCCTGCTCGTACATCGCAAGATGTTTACTCCGGCTCATTGCGTCAAACAGTTCCTTCTGGACCCCGAAACCTCTCAATTTGCAATTATCCTTGCCTTCGGTGGTTGACATTGAACGCACTGCCGAATCATTCTTGCTCTTGTTGTACTGAATGGCAAGCTCGCACAATGCCTTGTATGCATCCACATTGCCGAAAAGGGCGGCCCGGGTATAATAATACAATGCGCCCGCTTTATCAGTTCCTTTAATGGAATCTGCCTTTATGTAGCACTCAGATGCGGTCAACTTGGCGTCTGCGGAAGCTACATTCTGCATTACACACAGATATGGCAAGACCTTGATCTGCTGCTCGATAGCATTGAAGCTGCCTGCATCGAAATAGCCCGGGTTACTCTTTTTCCAGAGCAGGCACAAATCCATCTTGTTGCTCAGATTCGGCCTGCAGGCCGCCTCGAAAGCCGCCTCTGCGAATTCCCGGTCACTCTTGTTCTTGGAGCCAAGATATTGGCCCGCATACTTCACCACATACTCAAGATTGTAGGATGCAAACTTGGGGTTGCAACTCATGAGAATGCAGGAGCGGTAGTTGGCCTTGTCAAAGCTGTGGACAGGTCTTGAGCCCTGTTTTGCAGACGGCCTCGCAATGTTGGACGGCGTACCGTTGTAGTATTTGTCAAAGCATCCGAAATAGTCATAATGAGCAAGCTGATAGGCGGCGTGGGCCCGCATTGCACTTGACTTGGACTTCTCATACCTGTGTTCAAAATACTTGTAAGCCTTGGTATTGGCTCCCTTCCGGATGAGATCCAACCCTTTATAGTACTCCTTGTGCATATTGGTAATGCTCTTGCCCTCGGGAGTATAGTAAGAAGCGAAGGCTCCGAAAAGATCAGATGCCTGCTGGCTCTCGCCGGCAGAATGACAATTCTCGCAAGCGTTTCCAAACTGAGGCGCAAGAATAAGGAAAAGGATGATGGTTGTAATAAATCTGTTCATATCTGTTTGTTTCCTGTATTTACGGTTAGTACTCTGAAAAAATAACTTGCTTCAGATTTGCATCAGATTTCCGAGGTCAGATTTTCTCCCGAGGATGGTCGTGAGCGGTAAGCCAAACGTCCGGTG
>JBJEBV010000097.1:0-1506 GCA_051870395.1 Candidatus Cryptobacteroides sp.
GGATGAGATCGGCCCCTATCTGTCACTTCTCAATGGACTCTTTAAAGATTCCAGCATATCCCCGGCCATAGCCCTCTCCTACATCACGGGGATACTCCCGATAGTGAGGGACGTCGTCCAGTCCAAGCTGAACAACTTCACTGAGTACACCATGCTCCGCGCCAGGAGTCTCGCCCCATTCATGGGCTTCACGAAGGATGAGGTGAAGGCCCTCTCCGAGAAGAACGGCATGGACATGGCGGAGATGGAGAGGTGGTATGACGGGTACTGCGTTGACGGAGTCGAGCTGTACTCCCCCAAGTCCGTGATAGAGGCTATAAAGGAAGGTCTTTGCGGCGACTACTGGACCGCCACCGGCTCGTACGAGGCCATAAGGAGGTACATAGAGTACGACTTCGACGGCATCGAGACGGACGTGGCGAGGATGATGGCGGGTGAGTCCGTCCCCGTGGACGTCACCTCCTTCCTCAACACATTGGAGGACTTCAACTCCAAGGACGACGTGTTCACGTACCTCATACACCTCGGCTACCTCGCCTACGACTCTTGTGGCAGGACCTGCCGCATACCCAACATGGAGGTGAGGAACCAGTGGGCCACCGTCCTCAGGAACTCGAGGAAGTACAGGAGGCAGGCCGAGGCCCTGGATAACTCCAGGAGGCTGTTGGAGGCCACCATAGCGATGGACGCGGAGGAAGTGGCTAAGGCCCTGGACAGGAGCCACGAGCTGGTTACGAGCAGCCTGTCGTACAACAACGAGCAGAGCCTACAGAGCGCCATAATACTTGCGTACTACTACGCCTCCTCCGACTACACCATCACCAAGGAGATGGGCGTGGGGAAGGGGTACGCCGACGTGGTCATGATCCCCCTCACACCTGAGAAGCCCGCCCTCGTGATAGAGCTGAAGAAGGACAAGAGCGAGGGGATGGCAATCAGGCAGATAAAGGAGAAGCACTACCACTCGGGGCTTGAGCTCTACAGGGGGAACACCCTGCTTGTCGGCATAAACTACGACTCCAAGACAAAGGAGCACAGGTGCGTTATAGAGAGGGCGTAATAGAAAAAATAAAGCAGAGATGAAAGTGCTGTCATCCCTGCTTTTTGATTTCGACCTTTAGTAGGGAAGGTTTGACTGGGCCTTTCTTTATCCATATTTTTAGATTTATAATAGAAATGAAGATAGCTTAAATAAAGGAGGATACGCATGGGAATGTTTCTCAACCCGGATGACCAGCAGCTAAGAGACGATAGATGTAATCCAAATTATGTCGACAAGTCGTTGATCATCAGTGAGCTCAACAAGATCATCATGGAAAAAAGTGACAAATACATATGCGTATCCCGTCCGCGCCGCTTTGGAAAGACCATGGCCGCCAACATGGTCGCCGCCTACTATTCAAGGGGCTGCGACTCCCGTGACGCCTTCAGAGGCCTTGGCATAGAGTCCGACCCGTCTTTTGAAGAGCACATCAACAAATACAACGTGTTGAAGATAGATTGCGG
>JBJEBV010000098.1:0-1505 GCA_051870395.1 Candidatus Cryptobacteroides sp.
AAAATGCTGTGTGCCTACTACGACAAGTCGTGCGACTCACGGGAGCTTTTCGTGGATCAGCGGATATTCCCGGTTGGTAAGGATCATGAAAAAGCGTTATCTTTGCCTCATGGAACCAATAAAATTACTTCGTGCGATTCTTCCAGACGTACTTATAGACAACTTTGATGTTGTGAACTTCGAGAAAAGTGATAGCCGTTTTGACATCTGGCTTGACGAGAGAAAGGTCCAGATGCGAGAGGACAAGAAAAACGGCTCGGTCATATCCTATGGTTTTGGGGAATACCGTTCGATACAGGATTTCCCCATCCGTGGCCGTTCCACCTATCTTCATGTGCGCAAGCGCAAATGGCTTGACAAGGAGAGCGGGGAGATATTCAGTTATGAATGGGAACTCTCAGAATATGACGAGACGCACTTGAACGCCGAGTTCGTCTCTTTTTTAAAAGAAGGAGATTGAGTCCACTCCCATAAGCATTTCCACGCTGGCCAGCCGCAACGGTCTCAAGGGCCAGACCCTGCGTAAGCAGTACAAGGAGAGGATAAGCGGCTACCGCGCATGGGCCCAGCTTGCTCATGCTGAGGAGTATATGCTTTTCCCTGATAATTTCGGCACTGACCTGAGCCTTGACGAGACCTGCCTGTCGAACGGCGAGGTCTATACCATCCTTACCAACAAGGCCGCCCACGGAGGCAAGGGGGCGTTGGCCGCGATGATCCGAGGTGTGGCCTCGGATACCGTCGTGGGCGTGCTGAGGAAAGTACCCTATGAGATACGCCAGAAGGTCAGGACGGTAACGACGGACCTATCCTCGGCCATGATGATGACAGCGAGGGCCTCATTTCCCAAAGCGATGCTTGTCAATGACCGTTTCCATGTCCAGCGACTTGTCTCGGAGGCCATTGACCAGATGAGGATCGGCCTGCGTTGGGAGATACTCGCGGAGGAGAACAAGGCCATCAGGGCACATCGTGCCAGAAGGAAGGCCGCGCATACCAAGGCAGAGAGGGACCTTGTCGGAGAATGGGAGCCGGAAAGGATGGAGAACGGGGAGACAAGGCCGCAGATCATGGCACGAAGCCGCCATATAATCCTGATGCACAAGTCGAGGTGGAACGCTCAGCAACAGGAAAGGGCGGGAATACTCTTCCGCATGTTCCCCCGCCTTGAGCAGGCATACAATCTCTATCTTGAACTTGTGGATATCTTCAACAAAAAGTCCGTCCCCTCGGAGGCCAGGCTCAATCTGGCAAGGTGGTACAACAAGGTGGAGGACTTCGGCGACGAGGGATTCAACAAGGTCATCGATACATTTGAAAACCACAGCCATACCATTATCAACTATTTCGTGGACAGGCTGACCAATGCTTCCGCAGAATCCTTCAATGCGAAAATCAAAGCCTTCCGATCGCAGTTTAGAGGGGTTGGGGATATAAAGTTCTTCATGTACAGACTCGCTAAGCTTTATGCATGATCCTTACCAACCGGGAATATCCGCTGATCC
>JBJEBV010000099.1:0-2957 GCA_051870395.1 Candidatus Cryptobacteroides sp.
TCCTGGCGGAAAAGAATGATGGACAACGGCAGGGCAATGAGGGCCATAGTCGCGCTGACAGGCAGGTAAACCCCGAAATTGCAATACTCCACCACGACAAAAGTGACAAGCAGCAGGGCCGTCCCGATGGCTGCGGAAATACCGTACTGTACCCGGATATCGCCCGGCTTGGCTATCACCCTGGCCAGATTGGGCACCGCCAGGCTCACGAAACCCACAGTCCCGCAAATACTCACGGCACTCGTCACCAGAACGCTTATCATGAAGAGTATCAATGCCTTGGAAACATTGGACAGCTCGATTTCCCCCTTGTAATGCCGGGTCAGCCGGCCTGCACAGATGAAAGCCGTGGCAATACCTGCTGCAAAAAGGAGAAGGCTTATGACAATGTCGGCCGCAGTCACTCCCTGAAGTTTGAAATTGGCCGCTCCCCAGAGATAATATTGCTTCAGGAGATCTCCTGTCGGAGCATTGGTCACAACGATAGTGCATAGCGAGCCTACGAATGTGCCGAAGATAATGCCGAAAGTGATGAGCCTGGAGGTATCCAGCCTGATGGCAACCAGGGAAACCAGCACAGCGCATATCCCCTGCGCAATGAAGGCGCCCACAGTCAGGGAGCACCAGCCTGACATTGTCGCAGCCGCTGCACCGAGACAGGCTGCACTTCCCAGTCCGAGAGAATAGATATCCCCCAGCTGGTTTCGCCAGAGATACTGCATCTGGACACCGCCCACAGGCAGGGCGATGCCACAGATAAGCACGTATAAAAGATTCAGGATCATCAGTTTCCAAGATAGAGTCCGGCCATCGGGTTAATACCGCAGGAAGGAGTTGCGGCGACGAAACGGCCATCATTGTCATAAATGTACATATCACCCTCGGCGGTATATTCTCCGGCTCCGATGAACACATATCCCCCGTCGTATGAAATCGAATAATAATTCTCGACAGGTTCATCGAACAGAAGTCCGAGATTCTTCCCGGAAGACATGTCATATTTATATACAATGCCATTCATCTTCCAGTCTGCAGAGTACTGTCCGCAGGCCACATACATCTGATTGCCGGGGCCTTCCACAATCTTGGACAAAGAAGTGAAATCAAGGTCTGACACCTTTCCGTCTGCAAGCGACACCTTCTGGAGCTTTGACGTGGACACGACATCCCAGGTAGCCGGATCGTATGCGTCCCAGCTGCACACATAGAGATTCTTTCCCTCCCCGTCCACTACGAGACTCTGGGGATTGCGGTTCACCTCAATCCTGGAAATCTCCCTGAATGCGGAAAGGTCCACCACGGAAACAGTATTGCCGTCCCCGTTGCCGGAATTGGCCACGTATGCCTTGTCGCCATAGATGCAGACATCCTCCGGATACGTCCCTACCGCGGTAAGACGTACAGAATAGTCGTCCTTGCGGGAAATCTCACCGAGCCAGCCCTCGCTGTATGTTACATAGACCTTGCTCCCGGACACGGCGAGTGAACGGGGCGAGAGCCTGGTCCCGTCCTGGAGCGCTGTAATCTCACCGATGACTTTGAGTTCCAGGTCAGTCACGAAGACTATCTGCGAGCAGTTCACCGAGATGTACAATTCATTGCCGTTCCTGACAATGTCCTGGCCCACGTCACCGAGCCGGCGGCCATTGACCTTGAAAAACAAATCTCCGGCAACTTCCTTTGTATCAGGATTGTACAATGCTATTGAAGCATCATTGCTGCCCATTTTTCCATTGTTCAGAAGAAGAAAGCCTTCCAGGGACGGCACCGGTCCCGGGGTCTCGACACTCTCGCAGGAAGCGAGAACCATTGCCGCAGCTGCGGCCAGAATAATGTACTTTTTCATCTCAATATGATATTTTCAATGTTATTCTCCAGTTTCTTCCCGGCATCGGGTAATATTTCATCACCTCATAGTTCTTCCCGGCAAGGTTCAATGCCTCTGCGCTTGCAGCGAGCCTCCACCCGTGCCTTTGCCCGAAGGTGAATGTCCGGTTCAAACTAAGTCCATGGTCAGCGTAAGGCTCTATCCTGTAGGCCATTGTATTCTGCGAAAGACTGTACCTGGTTCCCACGGCCTGAACCGAATAGGCCAGATTGAACCACCTTGTCTCGAACACTGTCGAGAAATATCCGGAATGTCTCGGCGTATAGGCTATCTGATGCTTGTAATACTTTGAATCCTTGTCTGTTACATCCACAGCACGCTGGTATGACCAGGAGGCGTCCGTGCGGAGTCGCAGCCATCCGGCCAGGCGTCCCGAGGCGGAGAAGGCCACATCGCAGCCCCACATGTTGACCCTGCCGAGATTGCGCATGCTCCAGATGAACATCGATGGGATGGCGGCAATCTTGTCCCTGACCCGGTTGTGATAAGCGTCAATGGAGGCTGTCACTGACCATGCTTCCGGCCTGGAGCCGAACAGGCGGTCATATACAAGGCCAATGTTGAACTGGACTGCCTTTTCCGGGTCGAGTTCCTTGTTTCCCATCCGGGGATAGTATATGTCATTGAAGGTAGGAAGTCTGTAACTCTCTTTGAATGAAGCCCTTGCGCGCAATTCGGGCAGAATGCTGAAGGATGTCCCGACGGATGGAGAAAGATGCTCCCTGCCCGGGGCAGGACTCCCCTTCCGGGTCTGTTCACGGACAACAGTACCGAGCAACGAGACCACGGCATTGAGCCTCCGGGATGAATATTTCACGGACAATGCGGTATAGGATGTCTCCCTTGTAGGATAGAGGCAGCCGGGGATATTGGCTGACAATGTACTGATTACCAAATCCTCCGCAATGGATGCACTCAGGAAGGATTTAGGACTCCAGAGCAGGACTGATGAAATCGTAGTGTTCTTCTGCCTGTACCTGTCATCTTGCGGCTCCGGAAGTGACTGGCTGTCATTGAGATAGCGATTCCAGGCAACATTATGGCTGATGGAGGTCTTGAGTTTCAGCGG
>JBJEBV010000099.1:3057-8233 GCA_051870395.1 Candidatus Cryptobacteroides sp.
GTGCCGGGAAGCGGGCGGAGAGTGGAGATTTCCACCGTCCCGACTGAGGAATTGAGCCTTGCGCTCCGGTAAATGTCATCGTTCCCGGCGATCTTGACTGTGATGGCGGACACAGCTTCAAGGTCGAACAGACCTATGTCCACCTGGCCGTTCATTGCATCCGTGAGAATGACACCGTCATAGCTGAGGCCCGTATGCTGCGCCCCGAAATTCCTGATATTCACTGTCTTGAGGCCTCCTATCCCACCGTAGTCCCGAATGCTTACGCCTGCGAACGTCCTCATCGCCTCCTGCAATGTAGCCATCCCCGACATCTCTATCCGTTCCCTGCCGAGGCGGGATGAAGGGCTTGACGAACTGGCGTGGGGATTTCTGTCACCGGTAACCGTAGCGATGTCCAGTGTATCATCCGGGACGATTGCAGGCGACACGACATCCCCGGCGGAGATTCCCGGGAGAACCGCCGCAGACAAATCCGCGTATGAAAACCAGGCCCCGATGAGGGCCAAAGCCAATGTTAATGGTAAGCGCATAATCCAACTTACGGACCTGACCCCGGGTCCCTGGGTTTGACAATGCTGATGGCAGGTCTTCGGACTCGTCCCGACCGGAAGCCTTCCCATTCCGAAGAACAGTGGCAAAGATTTTTCCGGTCAATCTGGATAAACGCCTCACTTGTCATATGGACCGGGTGAAGCGAGTGGACTTACCGCTGCGGGCACAGTTCAGGTCTTGCACCTGATTCCCATTTTCACCCTTCCGAACCGCCGGCCCGGAAGGACACCATCAGCGACAATGCTTTATTTTTCGTGCGCAAATTTAAGAAAATTGCAATTATTGGCAAAAAACGATGGTACTATTTGAAATTATTCCGTCTATTATGTCGGCGGTGCAGATGAAACCCCGCTGCATACAAGAATGAGAATAGTAAACTTTATATTAATCTCCGCAATGCTGGCCTGCGCATTCCCCTTCCCAGGGACGGCAGGCACAGCCGCCTCCAGTGCCGTTGAATGCCGTGAAGACGGGCAGGGCACCAGCATAAAGGATGTTCTTGACAGCCTTGAAACCAGGTACAATGTTAGATTTGTCTATGACTCGTCCCTCGGCTCAATTCTGGAGCAGCCCGGGAAGAGAGGCGGGTCCACACTTGAACAATCCCTGTCCATTCTTCTGTCGGGAACCGGCATAGAATGGAAAATTCAGAAGCAGTATGTCGTGCTGAAGGCCGGGCAGCGTACCGTCCAGCACGCACGCAACAGATTCACAGTCAGTGGATTCATCTACGACAATGATTCCGGCGAGACCCTGATTGGAGCAGGAGCCACGGACGGCAGCATCGGGGCTGTCACCAACAACTTCGGCTATTACACCTTGACGCTTCCGGGAGGAAACGCCGCCATCACCTACTCATATCTGGGTTGCGAGCCTGTCAGCATGAGCATTGATATCAGGAAAGACACGGTGGTCAATGTCAGGCTCTCCCAGTCAAGTTCCATAGAAGCCTCCAGAATCGTAGCCCGCAAAGATGCCGGAATTGCATCCACATATATGGGAGCAATGGAGGTCCCAGGGAAAATGATACGGAACAGCCCCGCCGTGCTTGGCGAGGCTGATGTGCTGAAAACAGTCCAGATGATGCCGGGAGTCCAGGGTGGAATGAACGGATTTTCTGGCATTTACGTCAGGGGTGGAGGAGCGGACGAGAACCTCATGATGCTGGATGGCATTGCCCTGTACAATATCAGTCACATGATGGGACTCTTCTCCGTTTTCACACCCGAATCCGTGAAAAAGGCCACGCTGTACAAAGGCTCGTTCCCGGCACGATACGGAGGCAGGGCTTCCAGCATCCTGGACGTAAGGACAAATGACGGCAATGCCATTGGTTTCCACGGCTCGGTCAGCGCGGGACTGCTTTCAGAGAAACTTCACTTAGAGGGCCCTATAGGCAGTCCGAATACAACTTACTTCCTCAGTGCCAGAGGAATGCACACATTCCTCCTGGACCCGTTGGTCAAGGCCGTAGGCAGCCCGGCCAACTATGCATTCTACGACATCAATGCCAAACTGTCGCATCGCTTTTCCGACTCCGACCGCATTTCCGCAGGCTTCTACATGGGCAGGGATTATTTCAAATATGCAGAGACAAAAAAGTATAGCGAGCGTTATTATGGTCCTGACTATGAGCCATATACAAGGCTGACTGATGACCGGCAGAAAATCAATCTCCGCTGGGGCAATACTGTTGGCCTGCTTCGCTGGAACCACGTTTTCAACGGAAATGTTTTCCTCGATGCCTCCGCATTCGTGAACAGGTACCGGATGACAACCCTTACCAGCACCTACTATTGGGAGAAAGATGCGGATAACGAGACGACTGACAAGATGGACTACGGGTACTATTCCGGCATCCTCGACATCGGAGCCAGGGCTGATTTTGAATATGTACCTGTCCGTGAGCATCTTATAAAATTCGGGGCGGAATATATCCGCCACGCCTACATGCCGGAGATGGAGCATTGCCGCCAGTTGGTCAAGAACAATGAGATGGTGTCCGACACCACATTGCGCAATGACGTATCCAAAAGTTCGACGGGAGACGAGCTGTCCCTCTACATTGAAGACGACATGACTTTCGGAGAACATTTCTCGCTCAATCCCGGCTTGCGCCTCAGCCTGTTCCACACAGGCGGGAAAGTGTATTTCTGCCCGGAGCCGAGACTGTCAATGAAGACGACAATGGGCAAGGGCTGGGCCGTGAAACTGTCCTACTCCCGGATGTCGCAATACGTCCACCAGCTGGCCTCCGGAAACCTTAGCCTGCCGAATGACCTCTGGGTTCCGATAACGAAGGACATCCCTCCCGTCACATCCCGGATTGTCTCGGCCGGAGCATATTACAGCGGTCTGAAAGGCTGGGAGTTCTCGCTTGAAGCATACTGGAAGAAGCTTGACAATGTACTGGAATACAAGGACGGGAAGCGGGCCATGACTTCGGTTTCCAACTGGGAGGCCAATGTATCAGTCGGCGAGGGCCGTTCGTACGGAGCGGAGCTGTACATCCAGAAAACATTGGGACGGACTACCGGAGCGGTTTCCTACACATTGTCCCGTTCGGAGCGCATCTTCCGTGACGGCAGCATCAACAACGGGAAATGGTTTCCGTTCGTGTATGACCGGCGTCACAATCTATGCCTGTCCCTGAACCAGCAGATAGGCAAACGTCTGGATTTTAGCGCAGTATGGAGATTTGACTCGGGACATTGGATGACCGCTCCGGATGGCTGGACAATTGTCATTCCTCCAAAAGAATCTTGGGACCAAGGATCTTGGAACCTGAAAGAATACATTCCCTCAAGGAACAATTATCACCTGCCCCCATCGCACCGTCTTGACCTCAGCCTGAACATTCACAAGAAGACGAGAAGGGGCGAGAATGTCTGGAATGTGGGCATCTGCAATGCGTACGGCGCAAGGAATCCGGACTGGGTGGTGAATGATGAGGAATATATTTATGGTAAAGACCCCGACAGTGACGGATCCGACAGAGACAGGCTCGGCCTTGTTTTGTCTGTAAGGTCATTCCTGCTTTTCCTGCCATCTTTCAGTTACACCTTTAATTTCTGAAGACAATGAGATGTTATAAAATATTACCCCTGATTATCACAGTCTTGACGATGGCTGCCTGTGAGAGATATATCTACCTTGACATCGGAAAAGAACCCGAGATAATCGCCAGCGGATTCCTGTCCACCACCGATTCTGTGCACACCGTAATTGTGACCAAGACTTCCACCCCGGAGAAGAAAATCGCCACTGTCAATGAGGCAAGGCTGCAATGCTTTGTGAATGGGGAACTTGCAGGTGAAACCGATTCGCTTTCGAAATACGCCTCCTTCTTGTCCGAGAAAATCAGGAAGATGAAATTCAAGGCTTCGTTCAAACCGGGAGACGAAGTCAGAATCGTGATAGAAGCCGACGGACTTCAGGCGGAAGTGCAGGAGAAAGTACCGCCCCGGATGCCTTTGCTGTCTGTGGACACCACAACTGTATTTATCGGAGATAAGGGCAATAACTCCGCAGCGAAACTTGAGCATAGGGTGAATATCAAGGACTTGCCGGGACAGGACAATTATTGCCGCCTCACAATGAATTTCACCGGCAGGGCCGTGGTAGAAGAAATACTGGATACTGAATCCGAAGAAGATTATCCTGAAGTCGGCGAAGAACTGGAGCGGATCAACAACGAGAAAATTGAGTTTGACAACAGTTACGAGCCCGTCCTCAACAAGCGGATTGACATTGCCGGTGATGGCGAGAACAATTATTACAACAACCAGTACAACATTTTCACGGACGCAATGTTTCGCGGAGGTACTTATTCATTGAAGGTTCTTACGAGGCCTTACAGCAGCCTGAACGTGCCGGTTTGGACATATTGGCCAGGAAGAGTCAATATCCGTATATCGAGGAAAGTGAGTGTGAAACTGTTTTCATTGAGCCGAGATGCCTATTGCTATATGGATGACCTGCAGTTCGACGACTCGAATCTTTCGGGCACATACCTGTTGGACGACCTGTCATATCCGGACAATGTAAAAGGAGGCAGAGGATTCATCACCATGATGTCAGTCTCGGAATATGTGATGGAACTGCCTGATATAATTACAGATAGACCATAAACCAGCAATATTATGAGAAGTAATATAGTTTTCATTGTAATAATGCTTGCAGCTTTGACCTCATGCAAGGAAGATCACTGGGCAAAGGACTATTCCGACCAGGCACGTGCAGTCCTGGACATGGTGGTCGGCAAATACGAGCTGGAAGGAATCAGTTGGGATGGCGGTCCTGTGGATGCCAATGGTGACGGGATGACGGCGGACAAGGACTTGACAGAGGAGATCAGAATCCCTAATTACTCGGTGTACGCCAAAGTGGACAAAGAAGATGACAACAGTTGGGGATACGATGGCAAGATGTTCATCTCCGTGAATGTCAACGCATTGGGTTATAATAGATCCAGTTGGGAAAATGCATATCTGCATATCCGTTTCAATGTGCGCAGTGGTTTTGAACCAAATCTCAAAGATGTGGGCTGGAGAAATGACTATGTGAAGCTGGAGAATTATGACATAACCCTCCTCGAGGGAGAGAGGTTCGTATTGTCCGC
>JBJEBV010000100.1:0-8025 GCA_051870395.1 Candidatus Cryptobacteroides sp.
TACGAGGTCCGAGATGGAGCATGTTGTCAATCTTGCCATGTTTCAGGATATTGGTTCTGAGTTTTTCAAATGAGGACAGGAACATCCAACTCTGCATATTGATCATTCCGTATTTCCCCTTTGGGGAGAGGAGATCTTTTGCAACAATCATAAAGACAGAGAATAGATCCGACTTTCCTTCTTCGTAATATCTGCTCACATACCTGCTGAGTTCGGAGTTCATCTTTCCACCGCCCATATATGGCGGGTTCGCCACTACAGAGGTGTATTTATCCGTAAGGGCCAGCATAATCTCCATAGATGGGATTGCCTGTGAAATCACCTCCGGGATAAACTCACTCTTCTTCCATTCCTCGGTCCTGGTGGCAATCAGATGCCTTGTCGCATCAGAAATCTCAAACTTCATTATAGAACCAAGGTTCTGTGCCTGCTCAAGCAGCTTGAAGGCCTCCGCAGTCTCCTTTATCGCCTCCCTGCTTCCACCGAGGAAATAGTGAGGCAGGAATTCCTCCACTCCTGCAGGGTAGCTGAACGGCTCAGGCATATCAAGCACCCTCGGCATCACCTTGGCGTCAAGGAAGGTCCTGTCCTTCTGAGCTGCCTTCATCAGAAGAGCAAAGGATGCGAGCTGCTTGGCCCTGGTGTCGAGGTCAATGCCGATGAGATTGTTCCGGAATATGCTCTCTATGGCCATTCTCGGGGAGTAGAACTCCTCCATGTACATCTCATAGAGAAGGTCGAATCCCTCGTTCAGGATATGTCCCGAACCGCAGGCAGGGTCTATAAGCTTGTATTCCTTTATGTCGTCAATGCGGAGAATAGCATCCTCTGGAGTCGCCTCTGTCGGTTTGACCAGATACTGCATCTTCTCCTCCAGGGTGGAGTACGGATTGTTGTCCAGATAGATTCGTCCGATGGTGTTCTGTACCATGTACTTCACAATCCAGTTCGGGGTGAATATCTGGGTTGCCGCAGGGATGTCCTCCTTGGCAACCTTCTCCTTGCTGGCAAACACCTCGTCCTTTTTCTCGGAGATATAGAACTGGTAGAGCCAGCCGATAAGCTCGGACTTCTCGTAGTCTTCCTGTGTGATGAAGGTGGTGTTGTTCAGCAGGTCAACGAATCCTCCGGAAGCGAGGATATTGTCCGGAAGGAGCAGTGAGATGTATTTCTCGATGCCTCCGAAGCAGTTGTTTATGACAGGGTCCGACTCACAGAACGCCGCAATGAGAAGGGCGAACTGCGCATCTATCTGAGTCGGGTCCGCGAGCAGGTTGTCCAGTTTCTCGCGGTTATGAGCCGACAATTGCATAGTGAGCCTTCCGGCCCTTGCCTGAGCCACTATGACCGGCATCCTCGATTCGGAGTTGACATATTCCATCACCGGTTCAATGAAGTGGTTCTTCTGCATGATGCGGATGGCCACCATCCTGTTGAACCATGTGTAAGCGGCCTCTTCGCAGACCTCCTTGATACCTTTCGCAGCGATTCTTGTTTTCAGTTCCTGCCATGCATCGTGGAACTCCTCGTCCAGGATCTTGTCCATGAAGACGGTTCCACCCTGTATCTTAATCGGCTCCGATACGATTACATTTCCTGCCCTGTCGAAGCCAAGGGTGAGTATTCTGTCAAGGACACCCTGCCTGAGCAGGTTCCTTGACTGAATGGCGAAGTTCTTTAACGGTGTCGTGTTCATCTGTCCTTCCTCCCCGTAATCTATGATACCCGGATTTCATCGTTGCCGTCAAGTGCTGCGATGAGTTTCTGGCGTATTGAATCTATGTAGCTGTTGAGCTCGTCGATGCTTGTTATCCTCTGGACCCTGCATATATCCTTGGCAGATACATGTTTTATCTTCTTAGGGGCCGGCGGAGTCTTCGTGTCACCTCCTCCAGGGTTCTCATCAGGTACGACCTTGGCGTCGATTGCCTGGATCTGCTGCCTGCGGAAAGCATCGACATCAGCTTTGCTCTTCAGCGCATACAGGTTGTCGGTGGTGCACTTTGCGTCAATCATGTTGCGGAACAGTGACTTGTCGAATGACACCTTCACCGATTTCGCGTACTGGTCGAGTTCCTCCAGAACATCCTCATAGGCCTTGTGTATCCTGTCGACATACTCCTTCTTGACATCCGCAAGTTTCCTTTTCAGGGCCTCCATTCTCCTCTTGTACATCGGAAGGGTGTTGATCGGGTCTATCTCCGTGAATATGCCCTTCAGTTCCTCGACATACCCACGTCCTTCCTCGTCCTGTATGAAGTCGAAGTTGTCGTTGTTGTCCTTGGCCCACTGGTAGAAACTGCGGAAGGCCGGCATCTGTGGCCCGCGGGCGAACTGGACGATGGTCTTGCACCGGTCCATCATCTGCTTGCCTTCGGTCTTCTGTGAGACGATGAGCCTGAAGAACTTCTCTGGGTCTCGCTCGCTGTACCATTCGTCCTTGACCTTTGCGATGGCCTTGTCCATCTCATCAGCGAGTACATCGACGTGGTTTGCCCTTAGCTCACCGGCAATCTTGGCATATTCAACCGGTATCTTCAGCAGAGGAGAGTCATTGTCGCTGTGGCACATATTGAAGAGCTCCGAGCTGTCGAGCGGATAGGTCTTCGAGAAGTCGTTGAAGATGTCCTTCCAGGCCTTGGTGAAGTCCTGAACGAGCTGCTGGCTTATCTGCTGTGCGGACGTTACCGTGAAGCTGTTCTTGTCCTTGAGGATAAGTTCGGCAACCACCTTCTTCTCCACATTAGGATTGCCCTTGTAGGAGAATGCCCTGTTGTGACGGCGGACGAGTTCGTTGACATAGTATGCCGTGGCAATCTCGTTCCAACCGTATGGAGCCTGATTGAAGAATGTCAGGAGGTCTCCGAGGACGGTGTCCCCAGGCTGGCGGTTAAGGTAATTCTCAATCTCCTGCTCAGCATCGGTGAGAGTATTCATCTCATTGTACTCGTTCGGCTGTATAGGTCTCAGGATCTTTGCCTTCAAGGCATCCGAAGTTGAAGGTGTGCTGGAACTCAAGACATAAGAAGCAAGCGGATAGACAGTCTTGCAGTGCTCCTGGAATGCGGTCTTGTAACGTTCGGTCCCTTTCCTGCTGCCCAGCAATCCGGGAGCAAGGACGCTCTGTCCTGTGATGACAGGGCAGGAGTCAAGGATTTTCACGAACTCCGGGTAGATGCTGTTATTGAGGAGTTCCGCCGCGCGTGACCTGAACTCGTCGTTGGTCTTAGACCTCTGCTCCGAAGCATTGGAAGCGTACTGGCTCAGGTATTCCTGCACCTTGCAGAACCAGAAGAAGTCGTTGCGCAGTCTTACGTTGTCCTGGTATGCATTGACAAGGAAGTAGACCATCTTCTTCTGGTCATTCCTGAAAGCGAAGGTCTGGACGTTGGTGTCCGCTGCGTCCGTCTTGAACTCCACGAGGATATTAGCATTCGACTGGCCGATTATGACCCTGTCGTTGATGGCCATTCCGACGGACAGGGGGTTGCCTCCGAACATCTCGCGGTTGTTGACAGTTATGTATTTGGTGATGATTCCCTTCAGAGCATTTGCTACGGCATTGGCATTTGGGCTCTGGCTCATGATGAGCCTGTTCACCTCCGACTCCTCTTCCGTGAGGAAGCAGTAGATGTCCGCCTTGCCTTCCTTGCTCTGTATCCTCACCACGCTCTTGTCCACAAGGTACTCAAGGACTTTCTCTATCCTCTCCTTGAGCTCGAGCTTGCTCTGGTCTATCTCGGTCATCATCAGGGTCACGATGTTGTCGAGGGTAGCCGGGAACAGCAGCTTGTTGTTGTCGCTGATGTTGCAGAGCATGAAAAGAAGGTTCACGACCCTCTGCCCGAACGCCTTGTCAGGATAAGTTGCTATGATATAGTTGGCGTTCTTTATTGCCCGCTGCCCTTCATGCTTCAGGCCGGCCTCGAACATCGATGAGAAGAGCATGTCAAACGAAATGAGCTGGCCGACTTCCTTTCCTCTGTTCTCCTGCGCTGTCTTGTGCGTGATCTTGAGCACGGAGCGTTCATTGCCCTTCACCTCCGTATCGACATAGGACAATGCGACGAATGCGTCGAAGACATTCATTATGAGCTGGAACTGGTAAGGGACAAACGGATAGTAGTTGATGAAATCCTGCTTGTCGGCATACTTGCGGTATCCTGTAGGCAGGTCGAACTGGGATTCTATCGCGTTCTTCTTCTCGTCGTAGAGCTTGCCGAGGACTGTCTCCGCATCAGCATCCTTGTCGAGGATACGTTTCTGGGTGATGTATTCGGTGTTGGTTCCCTGAAGGGCGACGCGGGTCTGGAAACGCCCGAGAATCTTGCCGTACTGGTCGGACGTGTCAGTGATCCTGCAAGTGTCGAGCACCTCTGAGAGATCCTGCTGAGCCGTGCATCCGACCCAAACCTTCTTCCCGCAACTGTCAGCTATGCCAGTGACTATCTGCTGGAACTGAAGGAGCAGTTCCTGACGAGACCCGATGAACTGGCTCACCTCGTCTATGAAGAACACTATGCGGTAATTGTCATCCTTCCCTTCAAGGTAGTTCTTGAACTCCTGGCAGAGTCGCTCCGGAGTCGGGTCTATTGTATTGCCCTCAATCTGCTTGCGGATGACATCAGTCGACAGCGAAGCTACCTCCGCGGCCTTGTCCATAACGTAGTCGAGCTCGGTGATGGCAAGGGTCTCCGCGTCCCTGTCCCAGTCAAATCCGTCCTCTGCAAGCGCAGCCTTGAACTGCTCGTACATACCCTTCTCCATAAGCGGCTTCTCAAGGTACTGAGCAAGGGATATGTTGAACTTGTGGAATCCCCGGAATCCGTTGAACTCCTCCCAGATAGCCTTGGCAAACGTGGTCCTGCTATTGGTGTTGTCACCGATCTTGTCACCGATGTTGAACAGGACGGTGTCTATGTGGGCGACCTTCAGCCATGACACCAGGTCGTTGAAGTCCGAAATTGTGGCCCGCAGCCTGCTGTTCTGGTTCTGAAGCGGATCGAAATCGTTCTTGACGGCATCAAGGACACGTCCGAGTGCCTGCTCGCGATGAATAGGAGAAAGACAGAAATTGAGGTACTTCAACAGATGTGACTTACCTGAACCGTAGTATCCGCTTATCCAGATACCCGTATGGCTGACTCTCCTCAGTCTTATGGCATTCAGCACGTCGTAGAGCCCGTTCAATATCTCGTCCGTGAAGACATATTCCTCTATCTCGACCCTAATGGTGGATTCGCTGTTGTCGGTTACGGACACGGCCGGGTTCAGAGGCCTTGAAATGTCATTCTTGTATAGTTTCTCAAGTATCATAATTGTGCTGTTATTCGTTCATCAATACTATTGCCCTGTAAGTGTGGTTGTCCTCGAGATCCCCGAAGAGCTTGAATGAGGCTCCGTCCTGATCTCCGGGATAGAAAAGGATGATTTTGTATATCTCCGAGCGGTTGTACCTCTCATAGCGGTTAAGAAGACTGCTGGTCCTGAGGTATGGGTAGATGTTGCCCAGTCCGTACATGAAAACATACGGATGGATATACTTGTCAACCTTGCTTACGTGTTCCATAATCCTGTCGTGGATATACAGCATGAAGTCATCGCTGTTGGCCTTGAGCAGGAGGGCCTTTGTCACATCATCCGGTCTGCTCTCATCCTTCTCAAGCATATACTTGAGATATGACGGATGCTTGCCGAAGGACTGTCCGTCCATGAACCGGCAGAACTCCTCGAAGATGTCCAGCGTCAGCACATCGACATTATTGACCGGCCGCTTGATGTTCTCCTTGATGTCATCTATCTGCTCCCGCATCTCGAACTCCTTGTCTGCTGGATAGAGATACACGAAAAAGTTATAGAAAAGGTCTCCGCTATGGGTGTCCTGGAATTTCTTGCTGCACAGCTTTTCGTAAAGCTGTTCCACTGTCATCGGTTTCATAATGAGAGTTGCTTTAGCTGTTCAATCTTGTATTGGGGAAGGAAGCATGCCTGAAGGAACCAGAGGTCTCCGCTCCTTACGTATTGAATGAATGCATCATCAGGCAGGGACGGAGGTACCAGTTCCCCTGACGAGGGGTTGATGAGCCCCGCCTGCTTCAGGATGGTGATGTAGCAGCTGGCGATTTTCTGCCTTGTATGCTCAGTCCAGCTGTCAACCAGCTCGTCCGTTGCCGCAATTTCGCTGATTTTCATCAGGACATCTCCGTTGCAAAGGACCCGGTCAATGGAATTGTACTTTGGCAGAGCAAGATTGACCTGGAACTCAAACAGAAGACGGTATGTTTTCAGCATGACGAAAAACAAGGCGAACCTCTGTTGGTCTTCCGGAAGTTCAAGAAAATTCTCCCAATATGACCTCGGCATGGTGTCGAACCTTTTTGACAGTTCGATTGTCACCCTTTCTCTTGATGAAGTAGCCTGAATCCTCAGGAATTGGGCATCTTCTTTGAGTTTCTTCTTCGTAGCAGGAGAGTTATCTTCCAGAAGCATCCGTACAACGACAAGTGTCTCGTTGAACATCATGCTTGCGGCCGTGAATGATGCATTATATATGCTTGATGTGTTCTTCATTTCTGTGGATATGATTCGCCCGATCTAATTATTTCTCAAATGTAACACATTTTTGCATAAGATGTTTCCTATTTGTATACATTTGACGCTATTTGGCGAGATTTTATGATTATTAACGTTGCTCAGGCTTCTTGAAAGGCATAATTTACTGTTTCATGCGCTAAATTCTCCGACGATATTTGTCGCAGGACAGGCCATAAAAATGAAACCAGCCCGGGCCATCATCAGACTCGGGCTGGTTCATAATGGTTCATCCGGAGCGGCTACAGCAACTTCAAGGCTATCACCGCACAGGCCTCGGCATCCGAAAGGGCGTGATGGTGGTTCACGAGGTCATAGCCGCAGGCTGCCGCGGCGGTCTGAAGCTGATGGTTGGGCAGTTGATATCCGAAGTGGCGTCGGGAAGCCGCAAGGGTGTCGTGGAACTCATAGTCGGGGTAGTCCATCTGATAGACCCTGAACACCGCCTTGAGGCATCCTTCGTCGAAACGGGAGTTGTGCGCCACCAGTGGGAGTCCCTCGATGAGCGGCTCGATCTTCTCCCACACATATGGGAACACAGGCGCCTCATCGGTATCCTCCGGTCCCAGTCGGTGCACCTGCTGACAGAACCACTGGTAGTATTCCGGTTCGGGGTGTATGAGACTGTAGAACGAGTCCACGATTACCCCGTCCCGCACTATCACCACGCCGACGGAGCATACGCTGGACGGCTGCTCGTTCGCCGTCTCGAAATCTATAGCTGCAAAATCAGTCATATTCTATAACTTATGTTCGTCTTCTTCACTCAGATACAGTGGCCTCGTCACCTTTCAGCTCAATTGTGGACAGACCGTAACGGGATGCCATCTCCGCAATGTCCACGCGTATTTCGTCACGGAACCAGTCCGGTGAGAGCACTTCCACGAATGCCCCGTGGGAGAGCAGTTCCTGCTTGAAGTCGTAGGTCGGAGCCAGGTGGTAGGTGAACGCCGGCCATCCGTCAATCGGTTCGATCTCCTTCTGGCTATGGTGCTTGGGCACTGAACGGAAGTATTTAGCCTGGGAATCCTCCATCCGGATGACGACATCTGTCGTCTCCTTTCCGCCGACTATGACCCCGAAGTAGTTGCTGAAGAAGGCTTCGGCATCGAACTCTTCAGGAATCCGGTAAGTCTGGTCCAGCGTATGCTCCACCGGAGTGATGTCCAGCAACTGCCTCGGTTCAGTGATGTCTGCTTTGATGTTTGCCATTGCCGTATTGTTTTATGCTGCGAAGGTAGCGCCCTCCAATGTAAAAATGTGGCAGTGGAGACTGATCTTCCGACTGCCACATTAATGCGCTGTGGGATAGTTCTTTTGCACCGATATGTCCGTTGCGACACTGGAGCACCTCCGTTTCCATAGTCCTGAAAGACAGGAAGGGCAAAAGCCGCTCCTTCAGAATAGGTTTCGAAAGGCCGATCCAGGAATCCC
>JBJEBV010000101.1:0-7308 GCA_051870395.1 Candidatus Cryptobacteroides sp.
ACGCAGAACAGCAATCCCGGTCACGTAGTTACAAGGAGACCGGGATTTTCAGTTAAGGAACTCCGCGATGCTCTGCGGCCTGTCCTTGCGTTTGGACTGCATAGCCGACTCGATGGCATTGCGAGTCGGCTTCGAAAGGCCTGCGAACTTGCTCAGGTCAATGCCTTCCTCCGATACTATGCTGGCATCTGGAGGGACCATTCCCGTAACAAGGTGGTAGAACGTCGCACCCAATGAGTAGATATCAGTGGCCGGTGAGAAATGGCTTACGCTCCCGGAGATGTACAGTTCGCTCGGAGCGTAGCCCTTGCTCTTCGCTACCGGTGTGGATGAGGTCTGCTCGCCCTCCTCGTCGTAGCAGTTCGACACACCGAAGTCAATCAGGACCATCTCGCCATTGTCGCCTCTAAGGACATTGCCGGGTTTGACATCCAGATGGAGAATATTCTGGTTATGAAGATATTGCAATGCATCGGCGACTTCTCTTATCCTCTTCACAGCGTCTATTTCAGGCAATGCTCCACAATTTGCCACCTCGTCTTTCAACGACCCTTTGTCGTGGTATTCCATCACGTAGTAAGCTGTGCCGTTCTCTTCAAACACGTCGTGAATCTTGACGATATGAGGGTTGTTCAATCCCGCTATCATCTTCGCCTCCTTGACGAACTTGGCCCGAAAGCGCTCTACAGTTTCCTTGCTGCCGACGGATGGGACAGATACCTGTGAGGTGTCCCCGTCACGGTTGCAGTACTCCTCCATAAAGAACTCCTTCACAGCCACCCTGCGTCCCAGCGCCACCTGCTCCGCCTCGTATGTAATGCCGAAACCGCCCTGGCCCAATACGCTCAAAATGCGATATTTTCCTCCTTGAAGAGTGGCACCGTTCTTCAGCCTTGTTACTTCTCTCATAACGTAGTCAATTGTTCAAATAATCTACTCCCGCCACTCCTTGCCGCAATAAGAACATTTCTTGTTCTGGCGCAGCACCTTGTACGGAATGTTCCCGAGGAAATGCCCGCATTTAGGGCAAATGTAATTGTCTATCAGATAGTCCTGCGCAGCCTTGTTTTCCTCAATAGAGGTGTCTTTCTCATTGAACATCTTCACATATATCAGCAGGGACACTACCGCAATCGGAACCGTAACAAAGAGAGTTTTCGTTCCCAACGAACCAAGGATAGGCGCAAGAATACCGGAAACAGATCCGATGATGATAGGTATCAGCCTCTTGCGTCCCTTGTCCAGCTGCTTCTTGGCAATGGCCTCCTTCCGGCGCTCATATTCATTCCAGACAGCCTCAAGAGGCGCAATGGAGGCAGGCAAAACAGAGGAAACTGAGGACAATACCGCATTCAGGTCAAGAGGAAACCTGTCAACCCCGAGTTCCACCTTCGCATCACCTGCAACTCTCTTCTTGACTATCTCATTGCCATTGACGTAGGTCGCATTGGCAGGATTCATATTCTCAATCAGCATCGACCCGTCCGGCTGGACTGCAATCCGGCAATGGCACTTCCCCGCCGCAGGCATCAGACGGCTCACGGAAGCGGGAACATTCCCAAGTTCAGGCAGGACAACAGCCTTGAATTTGCCCTGAACCTCGACAGCGGCAGATATCACCCCATTCTCCGGGTCCTTTCCAACATAGATTTCCATATTCATTATTCAGATTTTCCGGAAGATATTGAAGTTACGAACAGATCCTTGAGGCCCTTCAGGGCATCTTTGGACAGGCTAAGCGTATAGGAGAAACTAATCCCGTCGCTCAGTACCAGATTCTGCCGGGCGACATCTATCTTGAAAACAAACCCGAGATTGATGATGTATTTCTTGCCAATGCGTGCGAAGATGGCGGCCTTTTCCTTGAGACTCGCTTCCAGGACCTCCTTCATTTTGGCAAGATTCATACACACGACACCCTTGAGGCCATTGGCCATAATGATGTTGGTATAATTCCCGTCTGCCTCGAAATAGGCTATACGGCTGATGTCAATTCGGAGAAATACATCCCTCGAGTTGAGAAATAGGCAGGTTGGTTTCATAGTAACATCGACCCGGGATTCCTACAAGTCCCGGGTATTGCAAATTTAGAAATTTGGAATCATATATCAAAACAAAAGTTTGCCTGCGGCAAATGAGGCCGCAATCAATGCCAAAATGGCCAATCCCGCAAGCAAAATTTTACGGCTACTGCCATTTGAAGAAGGCTCGACGGAAGGTGAAATGCTCCCTTCCGAAGCCGCAACTTTACAATCCGGAGCGCAATCTCCACCCTCTTGGCCGTCAACCTCAAGTATATGCACAATGATGGCAGAGTGATTGTCCCTGTTGCCGGCAGTGGCATTGCGAATCACATCCACCTTGTTGGCAATATCCCCGCAGGCATCCGAGAATATGAACTTCAGGTTATCATCTTCCATATTCTCAAGAATACCGTCAGAGCAGAGCAAGAAACAATCGCCCGGCCGGATGTCACAGATATGGTGCAATGAAGCCTTGCAGCGGCGTTCCATATTCGGTTGCATTGCCCTGGTGATGACATTTTTCTGTTTGAAGTCCTTGACTTCCTCCGGCAGGAGTTCACCGGCACGGAGCAGATCATTGACGAGGGAATGGTCAACGGTCTGGAACAGAATCTCCGTGCTTTCCTTGTCCTTTCCGGGACGGATGTGGTAAACCCGGCTGTCCCCGATATGGGCGATTGTGCAGCCCTCCGAATGGAGTTTCAGGAAAGTCATGGTCGTACCCATCTTCTTGGTAGCTCCGTCATCCTTGGTGTCGAGCAGGTCGTAGGCTGCTGCCAATGCCTTCTGGAAGTCCTCGTCGGAGAACTCGCCTTCCGGGTCAGGGCAAAGTGACATCACTGCCCTGCCAAGCCCCTCGCAGACAGCGGCACTGGCAACCTCACCGGAAGAATGGCCTCCCATACCGTCACAGAGGATAAAGAGCCTGTCATCGCCTGAAGCCTCACCGTTGGCAGGGAAAATGGAGTCCTCCTGGTTGCTGCGCTGCCCCAGTTCGGAAATTGTACAGGCTTCGAGTTTGTATTTCATATTCAACAAGTTTTGAATTATTTCCCAGAAAGTTTGAATATCAGGTCAGCATCAGGCAGATTGAGTACGTCACCGTCATTGAGGACAACGCATTCCCCGAAAGCGAGAGGCTCCCCGTTCACGGCTGTAGGATTGACCTTCTCCTTGTACAAGGAGGCATAATGCACCAGCCCCCTGCCGGGAACGTCCTTGACGTCAATGCTGATATGTTCCTTGCTCATTCTCTTCATTTCATTTGGCAGGGGAATCTGGATGTCGGAGGAAGAGACGGAGGATTTGCGTCCGATGACATTCCGGCCCTCTTTCAAGGCAAAACGCTCCCCCGTACCTGGCATCATCAGCACACCGGCATTGACATTGGCGGAAATCTCGCCGGGATACAATGTCTTGTCCTCGTCATTGTGTCCGGACGGTCTCCCGAATGAAGCAAACGGGGATTTCTGCTTGCAGACAGGGCAGGTAACCGATTTGCCTTCGATTCCCGGCTGCATTTTAACTTTGAGTACAGCCCCGCAGCAAGGACATTTGATTTGTATTATTTCCATTTCAGTTCCAATTCATTACCGGCATAGTATCGGGGAAGTTTCCCCACATAACCGGATGTTGTCTTCCGTTTGATATATTGATGACTCCGCTGTGAACAAAGTCGAAAAGTTCCTTCGCCGTGATTATCCTGTCGTGATTGGTATCGGCACCGCCACGCAGGCCACGCTGGAGATAGGTCGTGAAGAATCCGTTCGTCATTGAGGGCATCTCAATGGAGGTCTCGTTGCCACGGGATGAGAGGAAGAGCATCACGTTGGCCTTCTTGGCCGAGGAAATCGCCGCCTGGGAGGCCTCGGAGTCCACCCGAATCTTGCCGGAGAAGCAGGCATCGGCGAAAATCATCTTGCTCTTGGCCCGGCTTTTCGACATTGCCTTGCGGATTTCCTGGTAAGTGAGCCGCCCGTCGTACGCATTGAAGCCTCCAGGGTAGCCGTGGCCGCTGTAGAAGAATACGACAATGTCTTTCTCCCCTGCCATCGGGAAAACCTTGTTCATCGCGGCAATGATTCTGTTCCGGGTGGCTTCGCTGTTGAGAAGCTGAACGTATTTCATCCCTGTGTTCTTGGAGTAGAGCCAGGTGATTGTCCTAGCATCCTTGGCCGGAAGGCTCAGGTCATTCGCCGTTCCGGGATAGTCTGCTATTCCCACCGACACCAGGAAGACCCTGGCTTCGGTCCCCAATGATGTCAGCAGGAAAAGCAGTATCAGGACTATGCACTTATGCCATCGAGTCATAGTCCACGTTTGCATCATTGACGTAATCAGGAAGTCCGTCGTTGGTGGCGTAGAGATCGCCCATTGCCATATTGTTCACCTCAGATACTGTGAGGTTGGCCTCAGCAACGCTGACTACCTCATTGTCGGATACCTGTCCGTCCCCGTTTACATCCACTGCCATCACGTCGAATACGCCGTCATTGTCCATATCCACCATTATGGCATCGTGTCCGTCAACCACCATTGCGGCTATATTGGCGTTGTTATCGCTGTCATAGGCCACTCCGAGGACCTCTACTTCCTGGTCGCCAGCGGTGGCAGAACCCGGTTCCTCGACCGTGTGGACCTCAATGTCATCGTCCAGGCTTGCTCCGGCCTCGTCGTTTGAAGATGAGCCGGTATTGCTCCAGTTGAAATGGCTGAAATACTCCTGGCGGTCGTCTGCTGTCATATTGTTCCACTCGTCAGCCGTGTAGGTTCCGTAAACATTGCCTCTCCACTCGAATGCTCCACCAGGGCCGACTTCCGCCCTGGCTGCGGCGAATGCCTCTGAGAATGACATTTCGTCATTGACTCCCCCGGCTATTGATATTGATTCGTCAGCGTATGACGGAGTAGCCTCAACTTCCTCATTATCAGTTTCAGGGATTACTTCTTCGGTTTCCCCGGCCTGTGAAATCCTGCCTGCAGCAGCGAGGGATGATACGCTTCCAAGGATGATTCCTGTTCCAAGTCCTGCGGCGGATGCCTTCCAACTTGATGCTGATGTATTCTTCTTTGATTCGAATGTTGTATTGTCGGTTTTCATAATATCTTGATTTTTAATTGGTTATTATTCCTTGTCTTCTCTGTTTTCTTCCTCCTCGGGCTTCATCAAGTCATTGAAATAATTCACGATGGAGGATGTCGTCCTGTCCGGGACCAGTTCCTTGAGTTCGAGGTTCACAGCGACCAGCTGTGACCTGAGGGCGAGACAGATGGAGTCCTGCTTGTCGTCGAGTCTTTCCTGTGTCTCCGGGGAGACTCCCTGCACGGCCCTGTTTCTCTTGGCATCTTCCGCCTTAATCTGCTTTGCGAGGGCCTCTTTTCTTGTATTCAGTTCCTTGATTTTCAGGGCAATGAGGGTGGAGTCCTGACGGGCATCCTGTGTATCTTGGGCCGGCACTGTACTCTGTGAATTCTGGGCCAATACTGCCGTGCTGATCAGGAGTATTCCGAGTATTGTAGTCAATCTTTTCATATCTATCTAATTTGTGGGTTCAGAATTTTTTCACACCAATGACATTCTCATAAATCGGAAGTTCGTTCTCTTTCACAGGGAATGGGACCAGGCCGCCTATTTCCTTGTATTCCCCGGGAGTGAGGGTCAATGCCTCCCTGTATGCCTTCCTTGCCTTTTTCTGGGTCACGATGCGGACATCCCGGTTTGCCAGCTGGAGGAGGAAGCATTTTTTGCCGTTCCTGACCGCCGTATTGAGCGGCATCATTCCCCTGAATGTGAGTGTCCCAAGCCTCTTCATCCTGCTGAATTCCCTGAATGACAATGTCTTGACAGTCTCTGGCACATCTACTGCGTTTACGTCCTTGCAGTCTATCAATGCTCCGGCTGTTATTGTTTCAGTACCGGGGGCTATGACCACCTGGCCTTCGTATGCCCGCGGACAGCCGTAGAGGGTTTTATTGTCTTTGGAGTAGAGAATGCCGCCAATGCTGGAGAAAGCGGTGTTGTTGGCATCCACCTCGATTGTGCGCAATCCCTTGAGGGACTTCATATTGTGGATTGAGGTAAGCTTGGCCGGGATATAGACTTTTTCAAGCCCGTCACTCCATCTGAATGCTTTCAGGTCAACCATTGTCCAGTCGCTTCCGAGGGTGATGTCCCTGATGTCGGCGCAGCGGAAGAAAACTCCCTCTCCGAATTTGACCGGCCTGCCCGGAAAGACAATCTTTTTCAATGCAGTGCAGCCCTCGAATGCGAAGTCTCCGATGTAGGCGATGCCGGCCGGCATTGTGACGCTGGTGAGCCTGTCATTTTCGCTGAAGGCTTTGGCGGAGATGCCGACGATTTCATAGACCTTTCCATCGTGCTTCACCTTTCCCGGGATGACGAGGTCTCCCCTGAAACCGCTTCCCTTATCCTGGGCAATGCTTCCCTGATAGGTCACCTCGGCAGTCTTTTCCTTGGCGCTGCGGATGTTGAAGTAGAGTTTCTGCCCGTCAATGCTGAGAGCGAAGTCGTGGGCTCCCGCAAGTCCGCAGGTCAGTAGCAGGATGCCCGTTGTGATGATTCTGTGCAACTTCATATCTGTCGGTTTTTTGTTTCTGTTGCAAATGTATGTCACGCCATCGGCACTTCAAAGCGTTTCAGGGTTTGATGTATGTAATGGGGGGATTTTTGTATGAAATTTCAATTGTCGAGATGACAGGAGAGGCTTTTGAGTCAACCGCCTGCTAGGGTGTTAGTGTTTTTATATGCGACCCGTGGGGCTTTGAATTCCCCACGGGAATAAATCAAATGAATCAAATAAATCTAATGCGCTTCGCTTTATTCTGTGACCGGGCGGACACTGTGACCGTCGTACCGGTAGTACCAGTCCACGAAGTGATAACCACCGCTGAAGTACAGGTAGTAAGCGCGCTGAGTAGTGCTCTCGCCAGGCGTAGAACTCCAATAATCGCCGTACTCACCGGCGCCGTAGAGGGACGACCCGTACCGATCACCGGCAGCAGGGAGGAAAATGCTGGCTCCGTTCTTCTTGCTGGTGACTTTGTAAACTGTGAGCTTTCCATATTTGCACTTAGTCCAGGTGCAATTCTCAACCAGTTCTTGACATTCAGCCTTCGTCGGAAGCCTCCATTTCCCGCCCCAGTTGTATCTCGCAGCATCGTAGGCCGCATTTCCGGAGATGTCTCCCATTGACTTCTCGTACGTTATGCTATTCCCCTCTGTATAATCGGACTTTATCTGCACCTCTCCCCACGCATAGTAGTT
>JBJEBV010000102.1:0-82173 GCA_051870395.1 Candidatus Cryptobacteroides sp.
AGGCGCAGGGCCTCTGTAGGTAAGATTTTCTAAAATATTGTGTCAAACTCCCGGGCTTGATGCCCGGAAGGTCCTGTATGAATTGCGGACAATCAGTCGGAAAATCGAATTGTTTGCAAATTTTCGCCGAAAACCTTGCTGATTCGAAAAAAACTCCATATATTTGCAATCCTGTTCGATGCAGGATGCTTGGGAGCATAGCTCAGTTGGTTCAGAGCGTCTGCCTTACAAGCAGAGGGTCGGGGGTTCGACTCCCTCTGCTCCCACGAAAGAAGCGGCCGGTTTTTCCGGTCGCTTCTTTCGTTATGATGAAGGTCGAGCCCCCGACCCTCTGCTTGGCGGCATCAGCCGCGCATCGTAGGACGTAGTTTCCGAAGGAAACGGAGGACGAAGATGCCCGAAACAGGCCGAAGGAATGTTTCGGCATGCCCCTGGGGGCTGTCGCGGAGCGACTGGGGGATAGAGGAGAGGGCCCTGGGGAGCCAGGGCTACTAAACATAAACCAGTGAACAAGCGAATGCACTACAGGGTGTTGTAGCGGGGGTCGTTGTTCACTGACACGCTCTGGAAGGCTTCAGCGAACAAGAGTTATCAATACAGTATGCTGTAGGCCAGGTCGTTGTTCAATGATTTTACGTTATGAATCCTGACTGTGAAACCGCTACGTACCAAGACTATGTGTAGCAGTTCTTATCTCCGATATGAATAAGATGATGCTGGTTATTCTTTGAAGATTACTTATAATATCCCGTAGACAAGATTCCAGACCAGGAAGCGGAGGAATTTGCCGACAAGGAGAAGGATGGCGGTGCGGACCGGGGGAGTGCGGTAGAAACCGAGGGCTATGGCTATCACGTCGCCTATGAAGGGAACCCAGCAGACCAGGGCGAGCCAGACACCGAAGCGGTCGATTTTCTCTTTCTGCCTCCGGAGAGTCTCGGGCTTGACATTGAACCATTTCTCAAGCCATTCCCAGCGGCCCAGCCAGCCCATCCAGTACGTCACGACACTTCCCAGCCAATTGCCGGCCGTGCCGTATATCAGACAGCCTAAAGGATTTCCGGTGGCAGCCAGGACAGCCAAGTATAGGGCATCGGAACTGAAAGGCAGAACGGTCGCCGCCAGGAACGTGCCCACGAACAGGCCTAGCAGGCCAAGTCCTTCCAGAAACTCCATATCAATCAGCGATTATGCCCAGGCCGGGGTGCCCGTCCGCCCTTTCCTGAAGGGATGTCAATCACGAACTTCTCCTCGAACATCGGGTCGTCAATCCAATCCTGGATCTTCCAGGTCCTGACAGAACCCGGGGCCAGCCTCGCCGCAGACATCATTCGGCAAAGTTCCTCGGAAAAATCCCCACCTTTCAGATACAGAATACTCTGCCTATATTTCCCGGCGGCCCAGGGATAGAAATTGTCAAGGGCGGTCACGGCACGGGAAACCACGAAATCGAAGGTCTCATTGAGGGACTCCGCCCTGGCATTCACCACTTTGACATTGTCAAGACCCAGGGCTGAAGCCACAGCCTCCGCCACTATTGTCTTCTTCCCGACAGAATCGCATAAAGTGAAGTTGACATCAGGGAACAATATCGCCAGCGGAATGCCGGGGAAACCGCCACCAGTACCGATGTCCAGGACAGATGCGTGGCAGCCATCGGTAATTTGCCCGGCACGCAACCCCTCGAACATCTCCGGGCGTACATCCTCCAGATAGCCTGCTATGGCCAGGGAATGCATCACGTGCCTCATATACAGGCTGCCGATATCCTTCCTTGATATGACATTAATCTTGGCGTTCCACTCATTGTAGAGTTCTTCCAATGCCTGGAACCTGCTTTCCATCTCCGGAGTGATTCCGGGCAGCAGGGACTTGGCCAGTGTTATGAATCCATTGTAGTCCATCATTGTTCCTCTATGTCCAGCATCATTCTGATAATCAAACTCTTGGCCCTGCTGATGCGGGTCTTGACCGTATTGATGGGAATACCTGCCTTCTCGGCAATTTCCTTGTAACCGAGATTGTCCACAAAACACATCCTGGCTATGCTCATATAATGTGCCGGCAGCTTGTCAATGCAGTACAGGAAGTTTTCGTGGTCCTGGTTGGAGATGATGTCATCCTCCGGGCTCAGCCTGTCGTCAGCCACCTCGATAACCTCGTCCTGGCCATTGTCAATCGAAGTCTTCTCAATCTTCCTGCCCATCGCCTTGCTCTTGCCCTGGTGGTCAAAGGCAGTATTCCTCGCAATCCTGAACAGCCAGGTGGACAGTTTGTTCTCCTGGTTATAAGTGGAAAGTTTCCCGAAAGCCTTCTCGAAACTCTCCATGCAGATATCCTCTATTTCCTCATTGTCCTTGACATACTTCGCAATATGTCCTGACACCGCCTTGTGGTACCGGGCATAGATGGCGAAGAAAGCGGCCTCTGATTCAGAGTGGCTGCCTTCGAGAGCCAGGTTGACGAGACCGTTGTCGTCAATGTCAGTGAGCTTCAAGCCAGTTTTTCCCATAATTGCATTCAACTGTCAGTGGTACTGAAAGTTCAGTAACGTGTTCCATTTCTTCCTTGACAATGGAGGAGAGCATCTCCACCTCATCGGCGCAGGTATCGAACAGGAGTTCATCGTGAATCTGGAGCACCATCCGGCTCTTCAGTCCGGCCTCCTCAATCCTGCGGTCAACATTGATCATTGCAAGTTTGATAATATCCGCCGATGTACCCTGGATAGGCGCATTGACAGCATTCCTCTCCGCAAGCGACCTTGCCACGGCATTCTTGGCATTGATGTCCGGGATATACCTCCGGCGGCCGAAAATAGTCTCGACATATCCACTCTCACGGGCCGCCGTTACGGTACTTTCAATGTAGGTTTTCACGGAAGGGAAGGCCTCGAAATAATCGTCAATGATTTTTTTCGCCTCGCTTCTCGATATGCCCAGCCTCTGTGACAGACCGAAGGACGAGATGCCGTACATGATGCCGAAATTGGCCGTCTTCGCAATCCGCCTCTGGTCGCCGCTAACCTCGTCGTAAGGAATGCCGAAAATCTTGGCTGCTGTAACCCGGTGCACATCCACGCCGCTGCGGAACGCTCCGGCAAGATGCTCATCTCCACTGAGATGCGCCATTATCCTGAGTTCGATCTGGGAATAGTCCGCCGAGAGAATGTATCCGTCCTTGTCCTGTGGAACGAAAGCCTTCCGGATTTCCTTGCCCCGCTCTGTCCTGATAGGTATGTTCTGTAGGTTCGGGTTTGATGAACTTAACCGTCCTGTGGCTGTAAGTGCCTGATTGAAAGTAGTATGTACCCTGCCGTCCTTTCTCGATATGTAGCCCGGGAAAGGTTCAATGTAGGTGGACAGGAGTTTCTTCACTGCGCGGAACTCCAGAATTTCCTCTATGACCGGATGCCTGTCACTGAGCGCAGTCAGCGTGGCCTCATCTGTAGGATAGCTGCCCCTCGAAGTCTTCTTGGCCTTCGGGTCCAGCTTCAGTTTGTCAAACAGAACCTCGCCGACCTGCTTTGGGGATGAAATGTTGAGATCCGGTTCACCGGTCAGTTCCCTTATCCTCGCCTCCCTCTCATTCATCTCTTTCCGCAGACCTTCAGCAAATTCCTTCAACTGGTCGAGATCTACCTTGACGCCATAGCATTCCATTTTCTCCAGAACCCTCATAAGGGGTTCTTCCATATTGTCATAAAGGTCTGACAATGTGCCGTTTCCGGCCGCAGTAGCCTGCAGTTCGCCATTGATGAGAACGCCGGTAGGCAGTATGGCGGCAGTCCTTCTCGTGTCGGCAGGATTGTCGTCCTCCGGGATGTCGAAAAGGCTCGTCGGCCCGGCGACCACTTCTTCCTCCGCCTCGATGTTGATGCCGAGATAGGTCTTGGCCAGGATGTCGATATTGTGGCTTTTTTCAGGATTTATGAGATAGTGCATCAGGGCAATGTCGAACAACTTGCCCTCCAATGTGATACCTGACTCCTTCAAAAGTCTTGACTGGGCCTTGATGTCCCTCCCGTATTTGGCGATGTTCCCGTCTTCCAGTATGTCCTTGAAAAGGTTGGCCGGGCCGCTGGCGGCTGACAGTGTCAAATCCTTGTCAATGCTTTTTCGGCATTCACTCTCCGGACAAGTGGCTATCGCTACAGTATCCTCTCCCAGAATGGATTTCTCGATGGAAACGGCAATCATGCCATTGCTTCGCGCCTCCGCCACTATCTTGTCTGGTGTTGTCTCAATGACATTGAGCCTCCTCGAATTCTCCTGGGCCGGTGCCTTGACATTGGCGGACTCCGGCACCAGTTTCTTTAGGGAGTTGAACTCGTAATGCTCGAAGAGTCCTGCCACATTGCTGTCATATTTCAATGTCAGCTGCATATCGTCCATCCCCACATTCAGGGGAATGTCAGTCTTGATGGTCACAAGGTCATGGCTGAGCCGGATGTGGTCCTTCGCAGCCAGGAACTGCTCTTTCTGCCTCGGTGTCAGTTCGTCAAGATGTCTGTAGATATTTTCAACATTGCCGAACTTGGCAATTAGCTTGGCTGCTCCGACCTCTCCCACTCCCTTGACTCCGGGCACATTGTCCGCAGCATCTCCGCAAATAGTCAGCATCTCGATGACCTGGGATGTGGTGCTGATGCCGTATTTTGCACATATTGCCCCGGTATCCAGGATTTCCGCATTCTCTCCTGCCTTGCCGGGCCTGTATTGGAAAACCCCATCATCCACCAACTGCCCGTAGTCCTTGTCCGGGGTCACCATATAGATTTCCCTGTCCGGGGACTTCATCTGCCTGGCCATTGAGCCTATTACGTCATCCGCCTCGAATCCCGGCATCATCAGCACCGGTATGTCCAGTACCCGGCAAAGCTCCTTCAGCGGTTCGAGAGCCTCAATGACCAGTTGCGGGGTCTCATCCCTGTTGGCCTTGTACAGGGGATACATCACATTCCTGAAAGTGCCTCCCGGAGGGTCGAATGCCACGGCCAGATGCGTGGGCTGCTCCCTGTGTATCAGTTCCAGAAGGTATTTCATGAACCCGAAAAGAATCGACGTGTCTTCTCCTTTCGAATTGATCATCGGACGCTTCAAGAATGCGTAATACATCTTGAAAATCAATGAGTGCCCGTCTATGAGGAATAACTTGTCCTTCATTGTCCTAAGAATTGAAAGAAATGTCGGAGAATGCCAATGTCGGAATCTGGCGGCTCATCCCCTCCATCGGGTCGGTTCCTGCCGCAATGATGGAGTTCCACAGGCCAATCATGTCTCCCGTTATGAGCATGCTCTCTATAGGCCTGGCAATGACCCCGTTACGGAATTCGAAACCTTCAATGCCGTAAGAGAACTCGCCAGTGGCGGCATTGCAGTTGCCTCCATTGAAACCGGTGACGAGAATCCCGTTCCCGCAGAGTGAGAGGATTCCCTCCTTTCCGAGGCTTTCCTTTCCGTCTCGCAATGCCGCCGTCCTGCCGGCATCCCCGCTCACATACGGCAGGAGAACGGGTCTGTTGGCCGTGTCGGATGTCGGTTCCAAGCCCATCTTGCCCGCCATGTAGGTATTGATGAAATATTCTTTCACCACTCCGTCAATGATGATGTCCCTGTCAATGCAGGCCCTTCCGTCCGGCTCAAACAATATTGAACCGCATTTTCCCTTGACTCCGGGTCTGTCCACGAGAGTAAGGCCATCCCGGAAAATCTTTTTGCCGAGAGAATCGGTGAGGAAGGATGCCCTCTGCTGGACCTGGCGGCCGGAGAGGCCGCTGATTACCGGATGGATTAGCTTGCCGCAGACCTTCCTGTCCACCACCATAGTGTATTTCCCTCCCGGAATCCGCTCCGGTCCAATCTGGCTGACTGCCTCCCGGACCGCCCTCAGGCCGCATTCGGAACCGCGAATCGCATCGGGACTTATTCCGCAGTCCCAGTCCATTCCACTGTACCTGGCCCCGGAACTGTCCTGTACAGTGGCCTGCGCACTGACCTCGAATGAAGTCTCTACCTGGCGGCATCTTGTGCCTGAGGAATCCAGGAGAAGTGTGTCGGCGAGGGTGTTGTTGTATTCCACCTCCTCGGAGATTAGTTTCCACCCCTTGCCTTCGCTGCCTTCCTTTCCGAATACGGAGACGGCTTCGGCAGAGTCAATCCTGTCCTTTCCCGTGATGGTGTCGTAGGCATACCAGCAAAGCCCCATCTCGTCTCCCCGGACGGCTTCCCGGGTGGTCTCCTCTGGCAGTTTCCTGAACGGGTCTTCAGCCTGGAGCCTGAGATGCTCCACGGCCTGCTTCATGAAAGACCTTATTTCGTTGGCATCCAGACGATTGGTGGAAAAAACCCCGTACCGCCCCTCCGAGTATAGCTTGAAAGTCAAGGACCGGTCTCCTGTGTGCCGTATGTTGTCAAGTTCACCGTTGAGTAATGCCACGATGTCAGTACACGCCTTGTCCAGTGACACCTGCACTGCCGAGGCTCCAGCGTCAAGGGCGGATTCTACGCTGTTCTCTGCTATCCTTATCTCCGCTTCGGAGATGGCGCAGCCCATATCTTCAATAAATTTGTAATTCATAATAATAACCCGCAATGATTGTTATTCTCCGCCCACTGTCAAACTCTTGACCAATACTGTCGGCATTCCACAGGAAACCGGAACTGACTGTCCCTTGCCGCAGGTCCAGGCCCCGTTGTCTATCAGGCAGTCGTTTCCTACGGCAATGATATCGCTGAGGGCTTGAGGCCCGTTTCCTATGACATTGATGTCATTTACTGGAGCAGTTAGCCTGCCGTCCTCTATGAGATATCCGCTTTTGACGAAGAAGGTGAAGTCGCCCTCCCCGATTTTTACCTGCCCGTTGCTGAATTCATTGACATAAATACCTTTCTTCACTGAGGCGACGATGCTTTCCGGTGCCGCATTCCCGCTCTCCATATAGGTGGCCCGCATCCTTGGTATCGGCGAGGAACGGAAAGTCTCCCTGCGGCCGTTTCCGGTAGGGGATACTCCGTACCATTTTGCGCTGATCCGGTCGTGGAGATAGGAAGTCAGTATCCCGTCCTCCACCATCATTGTCCTCTGTCCGGGAACTCCCTCGTCATCGAAATTCAATGAACCCCGGTTACTCCGTACCGTGGCGTCATCCACAATGTTTATGCCTTCAGGACATACTCTCTTGCCCATCTTGTCGGAAAAAATGGACTGGCCCTTCCTGTTGAAGTCCGCCTCGAACGCATGTCCCATAGCCTCGTGAAGCAGGATGCCCGAGGCACCCGCTCCCATAACCACCGGCATTTCACCGCCCTTCGGCCGCCTCGCATCGAAAGAGGCATCCAGATTGTCCGTAATGCCTTCAATCATCTCTTCAATCAGCCCGGTTGTGAGCATCTCTGCTCCCATCCTGAAACTTCTGGAGATGTTCCGGCCAATTTTCTTCCCGTTCTGCTCCGCCATAAGGGTGGCGTGCAGAGTCGTCATCGGCCTGGTCTCGTATTTCAACTCCCCGAAGGAATTGTACATCATATAATCGCTTGTCTGGCTGCTCAGGGAGCAGGAGATTTTCCTGATTCTGGTATCTGCTGCCCTTATCCCGTCCTCAAGTTTGTGAAGCCATTCCACGGCTATGGCAGGGCTGCTGGTCCTCCAGTCCTGGATTATCGGATATCTGTCTGCCGCCGGGTTGGGAGCGCCTGTAAACAGCCTCCTGACTTCGCGCCCGCCATTGGAGCCGAGAGGGGTATATACTGCTCCGGTGCTCCTGGTTTCCACAGGTTTCACGGCACTTGTCCCGGATGTCAGGGCTATAGCCGACGCAGCCTTCGCCGCAGCTTCCATATCTGCCGGCAATGTGCTCTCTGAATATGCGTAGCCGGTCTTTTCCCCGCACAGCACCCTGATGCCGACACCATAATCCACGTTCAGCCCACCTGACGAAACTTCTCCGTCCATGAGCTGATGTATCTGGATGACAGTGTTTTCGAAATAGAGGTCGCAGTAGTCCCCTCCGTTGGCCAGCGCAATGGAGGCGAGCCTTCTCATTTCCTGCGGGCCTGTCTGGAAAATGTCAATGTAGTATTGTCTGTCCTGAATCATTTTGAAACCTCCGGTATTCCGGCATTTGACGCCGCCTTGATTTTTTCATAGACTTCCGAATCCCTGATTATCAATCCGTCCTTGCGCCCCTCGGCTATGACCCTGAAAGGTATTTCCGAATTGTCCGCCAATATCCATCTGTCGGCAATGGGAATGTAGTCATTGAAAAAGTAATGCAGGCCGACGACATAGCGTCGCCTGATGGTTGGCTCCGGGATATTGTGTCCTCCCGCCGCAACCCGTGCCCTGACCCTCTCTACTGCCAGGTCCGGTGAGTTGAGCCAGAAATACAGAACTGTCACTTCATACCCCTCGCCCTGGGCGTACTTGACCATTTTCTTCAGACTCCTTGTCGCAAGGGTGGTTTCGATGGCGAAGTCCTCGTGCCTCTTGAAGAGATAGTTTATCTTCAGGAGCATGAGTTTGCTGGCCTGGATGGATGCCGAAGCCGGGCTGAACGGGGACAGGCTCTTGGCGAATTCATCTGAGTTGACGAATTGGCTGCAACTGAGCATCTCCGGAAGCAATGCGTAAGAGGCCGTGGTCTTTCCAGCCCCGTTGCAACCTGATATGATGTATAATTTCGGCATATTGATATTCATTTGGGCCTTTCGGTGCAAAATCCGTGCAGCCCGCTTACTGATGTGTGACCCCGTATCCGAACAATGCGAAATCGCCTTTGCAAGGGTCTCCGGGGAATATTTCCGAGAAAACGCCGGTTATCTCCCTTACGGTGACAATGTCCTTCTGTTTCCTCGTCGTGAGTCCGATGGCTGTCGCCGTGTCGTACACGTGGACGTCAAGCGGAATCAGCAAATCGACCGGTGAAGTGTTTTTCCAGACGCCCAGGTCCACCTTTCCGTCATCCCTCACCATCCATCTCCTCATCATGTTGATTTTCTTGCCAGGTGCCTTTGGGTCCGGTTTCTGGCCGAAAACACCGGTTCGGAAATCTCCCTGGCTGAACCCTTCGAGGCTGTCCACCCTTTCGTAGATATCCTTGAGCCTGGAGCATATTGCTGCCACCTCACTCCATTTGACGGTCCTGTGGATACTGGTGCCGTCACTCCGCCATTCGCCCTTCATCACGTAGTCGTACGGCTTCCAGTCCATATGGTCGAATAGCCTGGTGCAGTCCCTGACTATCATTGCCCTGCGGCCCCAGGCAAAATGAGAGGCGAACACGGCGGCTGTTTCGATATCTTTCAGGCTGCGCGTCCCCCTCTTTTTCATCTCGGCAAACCTTGCCGGGAAGGCTATCGGGTCTTCCCGGAAGTATGCCGGATCATTGTATGTCTCCGCCCAATTGCGGAGAAGTTCCACCGTTGTCTTGTCCATCAGCCCTCAGTCGCCGACTCAAGTTTCTTCATGATTGAGAATATGAAGAGGGCGGAGAGGAGGCAGAGTGCGATGAGCAATGTCCATACACCCCAGAGCGGAACCTTGTTCCAGATGGCTCCAGGTATGGATACGAGGTAGTTTCCGATGGCGGTTGCCGCGAACCAGCATCCCATCATTGCACCCTTGTATTTCGGAGGAGCGACCTTGGAAACGAATGAGATACCCATAGGGGAGAGGAGAAGCTCAGCGAAGGTGAGGACGAAGTATGTGGAAATCAGCCATTCCGGTGATACGAGGTCCGGACTCACTGTGCCGCCGAGTTCCTTAGGTGATGCGAGTCCGATGGAAGCCACTGTAAGAATCGAGAAGCCCACGGCGGCTACTATCATGCCCATACCGATCTTGCGGGGAGCTGAAGGTTCCTTGCCCTTCTTGGCGAGGGAACCGAAGATTGCCATCGAAAGCGGTGTGAGTGCGACCACGAAGAAAGGATTGAACTGCTGGAAGTCAGAAGGCTGAATCTTCACGACTTCAGACATGCCTGAGTAAATCCAGTATGCGCCACCCCAGAGGAGCAATGTAGCCGCTCCGCAGAGAAGTTTGCTCTTCTTTTCTTCAGACTGGAAAATGCCGAAGAGGGTGTACATTGACACGGCAATGAGGAAGAGACTTCCGATATTGAAACCGATCCTGGTGAGTCCGGAAACGCTGCTGGCTGTATAGTCACGCGCGAAGAGGGTCATCGTGGCTCCGTTCTGGTGGAATGCCATCCAGAAGAAAATGACCACTGCGAACACGAGCATGAGGGCAGTGATGCGGCTCTTGGTCTGCTCAGGAGTAAGCTCCACTTCGTTGGCATTGGCTGCCTTGGCCTGCTTTGCGGTCACGTCAGCGTGCTTGAACCATGACCTGCAGCTATAGTAGATGACTACTGATACAATCAGGGATATGCATGCAACGGCAAAACCGTAGTTGTAGGCATTGGAGAGTTTGTCAATGTAGAAGTTGCTGAAAGCCAGCGCGTCCATTCCTGCGCCTCCGCTCATTGTGCCAGCGAGTTCGGTGAGCTTGTCCGCATTCTCGAGGTTTCCGTCCATAATCTGGTGTGCGAGGGCAGGAATCTCCGCATTGTAAACGAGACCGGATTTCCCGAGGAAGAAGTTTGTGACGGCCTTTGCCATTGACGGGGCGAACATTGCACCGATGTTTATTGCCATGTAGAAAAGGCTGAATGCGGAATCCCTCTTGGCGGCATATTTAGGGTCGTCATAGAGGTTGCCCACCATTACCTGGAGGTTGCCTTTGAACAGACCAGTGCCGACTGCGATGAGAGCCAGTGCTCCGAACATCAGGATTTTGCCGGCGAGGTCAGGAGAGGTAGGGATTGAAAGGCAGAGATATCCCAGGAACATCACTCCGATACCGATGGTGACACATCTGCCGTATCCGATTTTGTCGGCGAGCATTCCTCCGAACAGAGGCATGAAGTACACGCCTGCGAGGAAAATCGAGTAAATCTGGGTAGCTGCCGCTGCGCTGAACCCGAACTTGGCCTGGATGAACAAGAGGAAGATGGCGAGCATCGTGTAGTAGCCGAATCTCTCTCCCGTGTTGGCGAGGGCCAGGGCGAAAAGGCCTTTAGGCTGGTCTTTGAACATAGTAAGTCTTATTTACGTTTAACATTTGTTTCCTTTCCGGGGACCATAATTGTCCCATCTTACAAATATAAAGAATTTGACCGGAATTTCCACCTGCCGGGACAATTTTATCCTTCAATATGATTCCCGGAGATATGATTCCCGATATTTGAGAGCCTTTCCAGAAGTTCGTCCCCAAGTGCGGATTTGGCCTTGATATGGTCCAGGACCTCCCTTACGAACGGGTTCGATTCGAACTGGCAGCCTCTGACAATCTCGAAGTCCAGGTTCTTCTGATCCTTGTCCCCGTCGGCCCCGAAGCCTGTCATTGCAGAGAGGGAAAACTCCTTTTTGGCATCATCATAGACCATTTTGTCAAGGGTGACTACGGATTCTTTCCACTTTTCCACGAGCTTTTTGACTGTTTCCGGACCGAGGTCCTCCTCCTTCAGCCCGTAGTATTCCAGCATTGTCCCGTATGCCCAGGTCCATTCGTATTCATAGTATCCGGAATGGAGTTCCCGGAAACGTGCCCCAATCTCCCCGGTGCTGTTTATACGGCCCGATTCAATGTCATCCAATATCTTGTCTACCAATGACTTCGGAGCAATCATACCTGAGAGGTCGACCCATTCTCCCTGCCCTTCTCCGATATCCGGGACGAGCCTTTTCCTGACATCGTCGGCACTCTTGAAGTGGATGCCTTCCAGCCTCTTGATAATGGAGTTGCCGAGAAATTTGTTGATGGCCAGGTCGTAGTAGGCGAGGCCTTTGTTGAGGGCGGAGTTCCTGATTTTGCAACTCTGGTAGGTGTAGTCCTCTGAAATCTCGCCGGACAAGTTCTTCAGCCTGGCCAGAATGTTTCTGCCCCTTAGCATTTTCCCGATGGTATATGGACTCAGCAAGTTGTAGTTTATGCAGTCTAGTTTCACCGGCCCTTTGCGGTTGTCTCTTTTCGGCCATTTCTTGGCATCCCTGATTGTGCCGACGCTCTTGAGGTTCACGCCCGGGACGAGGAAGGATGTTCCTCTCTGCTCAATGAGATAGGAGAATGGAAAATTGGAGGTGTCCTGGTTGTTCACGTGCCGTCCCATAACCAGCGAGAAGGCTCCGATTTTGGCAGGCCAGAGCAGGTATGAGTCGGATGTGGTCTTGGAGCCGCGCTCCATGATTCCCTGGTGGATAGGTCCCAGTTTGTACATATGGTTGCTCTGGTTGGAACCTGAGCCCGCATTCATGAATGAGAACATCCCGGCAATCAGGAGAGTTGACTTGTGATGTGTCACGGTAAACGGCCCGGCGAAGATGGCGCAGGCTTCCCCGTTCTCTCCCTGGCAGTTGCTGAAAAACAGGGAGTCACTGGCGGAGTAGTTGTGGCCAAGTTTGCATGCCTGGCCGATGAAGCATCTGGAGAATGTGGTGCCGTCTTCCACCGATGCTCCTCCGGATATGATGAAGTCGTCCCCGATTACGCCTACACCAATGTGGACCGGGTCCTCCGGACTTGAATTGATGCTTCCGTTCTTTAGCCTTGAACTGCCCTCAATCTTGCAGTTGCTTCCGATTCTTACATTCTTGATGTATCCGGAATCGACGATTGTCACATTGTCCCCGATGGTTCCCGTATCAGACCTGACTCCGGCAGTGTATCCCTCCACCATATCCCTCATCCTGGATATCAGTCCCGGCCTGTGCCGGTAGAGGGCCATCACGTAGGCCTCCTGGGCTGAAAGATTGTCATATATCATAACTTCCCGGCCACCTGTCTCGTTGAGGACGGATACCTCCACGCCGTTTCCGAAATCGCTTTCCCCGTCGGTGAGGATGATGTCCACGTTTTCAATGAAGCAGGAACTGCCGATGTTGTAGTTGGCGATGTAGTTGTTGACATTCTCAATGCAGGTGTTGTCACCCACGGTTACGTTATGAAGCACGGCCTTGCGGATGCCCGAATGTTTCCTTATCCCTCCCGGGAGGGTGAATTCGTCCTCGAAGATGCCGAGCCTGATCTTCCCGCTGAAGGTCACGTCGCTGATGTGTTCCGGAATGAAGCCCTCAGCCACCTGGAGCTCATCCCAGTTTTCAGCCGTACACCTGTGCGAGAGCAGGGTTTCTCTCTCGCTTCCTGAAAGTCTTCTGTAGATTGTCATAATACTTTATCCTTTTCGTGCTGCAAAATTAGCAATCTTTGAGCAATGTCCCAATGCCCGGAATATTGTCCCAATGCCCGATAATCATTCAAAATAGGTACCCCGGTTGTGATAAATCCTAAAATAATGTATATTTGTAATATTATGCAGATAGGAGCAACAATAATTACCTTCGTGCTGAGGCTTTTGGCGCTTCAGCCTTTGCGGGTGCACTATTTCTGGGGACGTTGCATTTCCTGGCTTGCCCGCGTGCCGATGAGGTACAGGAAGGATGTGGTGATGATCAACCTCGCCCGTTCATTCCCGGAAAAGAAATACAATGAATTGTTGGAAATAGCCAAGAAATTCTATGACCATTTCGGCCGCATTTTCGCTGAAACTATTTGGTTTGCAGGCTCTTGCAGGAAGGGTAGACTGGAGGATTCGAAGATATGCCATTACCGTAACCTTGAGGCGCTCAGCGAACTTTTCGACAATTCGCCTTCAGTGATGGTCATGACATCCCACGTCGGGAACTGGGAACTTCTTGGGGGCTGGATGCACTACAAGAGTCTTGCTAACAGCGGCACATTCTCTTTCACGGAGGATGAAATTACCATTGTTTACAAGGAACTTTCCAGCAAGACCTGGGATAAAGTGATGCTTCAAAACCGGTGTACCCCGGTCAAGGCGGACCGGAGCATCTGCTGTGTCGAGTCCAAGGAGGTAATGAGGTTCGTCGTGGACCACCGCAGTGAGAAAAGGATCTATTGTTTCCCTACTGACCAGTGTCCGTACAAATATGCCACCTCACACACCGTGGACAATTTCCTGCACCAGCCTACCAAGACGATGACTGGTGGTGCGGCACTTGCCTGCAAGTTGAAGATGTCTGTATGTTATATGGGAATGGAGGAAGTTCCCGGGGGAGGTTATACCATCACTTTCGAACCTATTTGCAAGGATGCTTCGCAGACTACTCCTGAAGAAATCATGAACAAGTTCTACGCCCTGCTTGCCAAGGATGTCGAGGCGCAGCCGTGGAACTATCTTTGGACACATAAAAGATGGAAGAAATGAAAATTAAACTCTTGATTATTTCCGCATTGCTCGCTGTTCCGGCAGCGGTGTGGGCCCAGACTGGGACGGCAGATCCCCAGGGAGCTGTAATCTATTCGCTTCCAATGACTTCCGTAAAACTGGAAATCGAAGCTTCGCAGGAAAACTTCTATGCCGGACCTTATGCCAAATATGCGCAGAAGTATCTGGGTATCGATGCCCGCCAGAAAGATGCAGTCACATTCACTGTCACCGCTGCGAAAATGACAGCCTCCGTGGAGGCGGACATGTCGGCCAGATATGCGGTCAATCCCGGAGCAGGTACGCCTGCTTTCCTGTCATTGACATCCCAGGGACTTGTATCAGTATCGGCTTCAGCAGCAGAGGAAACCTCATGGCGGTTCCCTGCAGCGGGCAAGGCCGATTTTTCGGGAAGGGGAGTCACATCGAATCTCACTTCGGAGGCTGCAACTCTCTATCGCAATGTGAAGAACGAATCCTCCTACAACAAGGTTGCCGTCCAGCAGGAGATGGTGGTCCAGAAATCGCTTGAGGCCAGGGCAAAGGAGGCTGCCGAGATGATTTTCAATCTCAGGAAGAAGAGAGTCCAGATAATTACTGGCGACACTGATGCGACATTCAGCGGGGAAGCCCTCAGTGCGGCTATTGAGGAAATCTCAAGGCTGGAGAAGGAGTATATGTCTCTTTTCATCGGTTACAGCGAGTTCAGCGAACAGAGGATGAATTACGAGGTTGTCCCGTCGAAAGACAATGAAAATCAGATATATGTGGCCTTCAGGCTTTCCGATTCGAAGGGCCTGGTTCCTGCTGATGATCTCTCCGGCAAGCCTTATCTGCTCGAATTCGTATATGAGCCTGTAGCGGTTCCTTCCGGGAAGCAGCCTTCAGCCAAAGGCAATCTTGCTCATTACCGTGTCCCGGCATCCTGCAATGTAAGGCTCAGCGACGGTGTCAATGTCCTCCTCCAGAGCCGGATGCCTGTTTATCAGCTCGGCATTGAGAGTACATTCCCATTGATGATAAAGTAAAATTAAACATACTTATATTATGACAATCAAAGATCTCGAACCTAGAATTGTCTGGAACAATTTCTACGGACTGACAAGGATTCCCCGTCCTTCAAAGCACGAGGAAAAGGTGCAGCAATATCTCCTTGACTGGGGAAAGGCCAAGGGAATAGAGGTTTTCAAGGATGATACAGGAAATATCATTTTCCGCAAGCCTGCCACGCCTGGCTATGAGAACCGCAGGGGAGTGATTTTCCAGGGACACATGGATATGGTTCCCCAGAAGACTGCCGATACCGTGCACGACTTCCTTACCGACCCGATTGAGACGGAGGTCCTGGGAGAATGGTTGGGTGCCAAGGGTACCACTCTTGGAGCCGACAACGGCATTGGAGTAAGTCTGGGACTCTCTGTACTGGAGGACAATACTCTTAAGCACGGCCCTGTCGAGGTGCTTGTGACATACGACGAGGAGACCGGAATGACCGGAGCAGAATGCCTAAAGCCCGGAGTACTTCAGGGAGACATCCTCATGAATCTTGACTCCGAAACCGAAGGTGAGCTCTATATCGGATGCGCAGGAGGACTGGACGGTACAGCCGATTTCAAATATGACACGGTAACTGCTCCTGAAGGATGGCAGAGCTGGAAACTTACTGTAAAGGGCCTCGCCGGAGGACATTCAGGCATGGATATCATCCTCTACAGGGCCAATGCAAACAGGGCCGCTGCGAGAATCGTTCTCCCTCTCATTGAGAAATACGGAGTGAAAATCGCTGATTTCAAGGGAGGCAGCCTCCGCAATGCGATTCCGTTCGAGGCAGAGGTCACAATGCTGGTCAATCCTGAAACCCTGGATTCAGTAAAGGCCGGCATTGACAAGTCATTCGGAGAAATCAAGGCTGAGTTTGCAGAGACCGACCCTTCTGCCATCTGCCTGTTCGAGGCTCTGGAAGCCCCTGTGGCTGAATGCATTGAGGATGGTGTTGCCCTCAGGGCTGTCAGGTCAATCCTTGCCTGCCCTAACGGTGTGGAGAGGATGAGTGCCTCCGTGGAGGGCCTGACTGAGACATCCAATAACCTCGCAGTAATCAGGACTGAGAACGGACATTGGGTAATCAGATGCCTGATGCGCAGTTCCGTTGACTCGGCCAAGGAAGCACTTGCCCTCAGGATGCGTTCCGTATTCGAACTTGCAGGTGCCGAGTTCACTACCTGCGGCGGTTATTCAGGATGGACACCGAAGCCGGAAACCCCGATAATCGCTACTGTAAAGGAAGTTTATCATAAACTCTACGGACAGGAGATGAAGGTGATGGCAATCCACGCCGGACTTGAATGCGCCCTCCTCGGAGCCAAATATCCTAACTGGGATATGGTTTCATTCGGACCTACCATCGTTCACCCTCACTCTCCGGATGAGAGAGTCAAGATTGACACTGTGGCAAGAACCTGGGAGTTCGTCAAGGCACTTCTCGAGAATATTCCTGGGAAATAGTGGTAATCATTGCTGAAAGCGGCGCGAGCAAGACGGACTGGAGAGCCGTATCCGCCGATGGTACAATATCCTCACTGAGGACTGCCGGAATGAACCTGGCATCTGCTGATCCGGGTTTTGTTTCCACAGTCCTCAGTGAGGCTGTTTCTGGCCTCAATCCTTCGGGTGAAGAGGTGGCGTCCCTGCATTTCTATGCTGCCGGCCTCATAGCCACTGGAGACACTGTGCCTGAGAACGCTGCGGGAATCGACCCCGTGTTGCGTTCCGCATTCCCCTGTGCGTCAATAGAATATGCATCCGATCTTCTCGGAGCGGCAAGGGCTGTCTGCGGAAGGGAGGCGGGTATTGCAGTCATTCTCGGAACAGGCTCCAATACCTGCGAGTATGACGGCCGGGCAATAGTGCGGAATGTCCGCTCCGGGGGCTTCATACTGGGTGACGAGGGCAGCGCATCCAGGCTCGGGAGGCTCTTCGTGTCGGATTACCTCAAAGGCCTGGTCCCGGAACCTGTCGCATCGGATTTCTCCGCTGCATACGATACTGATTATCAGACGATTGTCAGAAATGTTTACAAGGGGGACTCCCCGGCCGGGTATCTAGGTTCGTTCGCTCCGTTTATTGCAGGGTATTACGATACCTGCCCATATGTCCGGACCCTCATCAGGGACAATTTTATGGCATTGTTCGACAGATGCCTTTCCCGATATGGCGCGGCTGGCAGGAAAATCGGCGTGGTGGGAGGCTTCGGGGCGGCATTGAAAGATGTATTCATTGAAATAGCCGCCTCTAAAGGGGTTAGTGTAGTGGCAGTTGAGGCATCACCGATTGAAGGACTTGTAAGATATCATTTACAGGACTGATGAATACTACAGAACAATCATCCAATTACCAGAATCTCCAGGATATGTCCGTGACGGAGATTCTTACCTGCATAAATCACGAGGACAAACTTGTTCCGTACGCCGTGGCTGAGCATATAGATGCCATAGGCCTGCTTGTGGAGGGAATCGTAGGGAGAATGCGGCGGGGTGGCCGTGTCTTCTACATAGGTGCAGGTACCAGCGGGCGCCTGGGAGTGCTGGATGCCTCGGAGATTCCGCCGACATACGGTGTGAAGGGCAAGTTCATCGGCCTGATTGCGGGAGGTGACAAGGCGCTCCGCAATGCCGTGGAGGCTGCCGAGGACAATGCCGTACAGGGCTGGAATGATATCCTGGAATACAATCCCGCACCTGATGACGTGGTAGTGGGCGTGGCCGCTTCAGGCCGTACTCCATACGTTGTCGGGGCCGTCAGGAAGGCGAGAGAGGCCGGCCTGCTGACCGGCTGCATTGCCTGCAACAGCGGGACGGAACTTGGTGCCGCAGCTGAAATTCCTATTGAAGTGGTGGTCGGGCCGGAATTTGTCACAGGAAGCACTAGAATGAAGTCCGGTACCGCCCAGAAACTTGTGCTCAATATGATTTCCACAGCCGTGATGATAAGGCTGGGACACGTCAGGGGCAACTCAATGGTGGATATGCAGCTCACCAACCACAAGCTTGTCGGCAGGGGAGCGAGAATAATAATGGACGAAGCGGGAATAAAGGATTACGACCTCGCCGAGACACTCCTGCTCAGGTACGGTTCAGTGAGAAAGGCGGTATCGGCTTATTTGAACGGAGGTAAGGATGAAGACTGATAAATACCCTTCAGAACTGCTTGAGAATGCAGTAGATGCCATCAGTACACTGCCGGGGGTCGGGGAAAAGAGTGCCCTCAGGCTTGCCCTCCATCTGCTCCGCCAGCCTGTGGAGAATGTGAGGCATTTCACCGATTCCATCAGAAGACTGCGTGAGGAAGTGGTATATTGCCATACCTGCATGATGATTTCGGATGAGGGCGAATGTGCCATCTGCCGGGATATGAGCCGTGACCACAATACCGTCTGCGTTGTCGAAAATGTCCGGGATGTGATGAGCATCGAGTCCACGGGCCAGTACCATGGAGTCTATCATGTACTTGGCGGAAAGATTTCCCCGATTGACGGAATAGGCCCTTCAGACATCAATGTGAGCCAGCTCCGTTCACGCATTGAGGCCCTTTCGTCCGCCGCGGCTTCGCCTGGCCAGGTGGAGGTAATCTTCGCCCTGAGCGGGGATGTGGAGGGAGAGACTACTGCATTCTACATTTACAGGCAGATTGCCCCGTTCGGAGTCAGGATTTCATCCCTTGCCAGGGGACTCGGTTTCGGCGACGATTTGGAATACGCCGACCAGCTGACACTTGGCCGCTCTATAGTGAACAGACAGGCTTTTAAACCCAGATAATCAATGTTCAAGGATATCCTGCTTTCCGCCTCCCTCTGCGCTGACTGTTTCGCAGTTGCCCTCTGCGCAAGTATTTCAATGAAAAATGTACGCTGGATGGAAGTCTTGCGTATCGCATTGATTTTCGCTGTCATCCAGACATTGTTCCTGGTCGTCGGCTGGGCTTTCGGAGATTTTATTTCCAGGTACATCATCAAAATCGTCAAATATGTAGGAATGCTCCTGCTGTTCTTTGTGGGCGGCTCAATGATCCGCGAGGCCTTCTCGGATGAAGATCCCCACAGCCTGACTGGATTCAGGAACATTGTGCTAGCCGGCATTGCCGACAGCATTGACGCCCTCGCAGTGGGAATCTCGATGTCGATGGCCGGACGCATTCTCCCGGATATGTGGGTTCCGACCATGGCTGTATTCATTTTTACTGCATTGTCCGTAATCGTTGGAATCAAAGGCGGTTCCTTCATCGGGGCCAAGGCCGGGCGTCCTGCTGCGATAACCGGTGGCATTGTCCTCATCATCCTGGGAATCAACATCCCTCTCGGTCTCTTTTGAAGAATTCCGCACCCTTTTTGCAACATTTCCGGTTCCGGTTGCATCTATTTATCCGGAAAAAGTAAATATGAAAAGGAATATGAAAAAGAACATCGTCTTTGCCCTTTCTTTGTTGGCGATTGCGGCATCCTGTTCTGTGGCTGAGAGTTACGATATGAACTTCGCCGGGGAATACTGTCCTTCAGAGGAAGAAGGCGCCTATGAACCGGCAGGCGGGGACCGCTTCGATGAAATCAGGGAGAACCCTTTCGTGAAGACCTCGGAAAATGACAAATCCACGTTCTCGGTGGATGCCGACGGGGCTGCCTACGGCTATATGAGGAAGATGGTAAGCAGTGGCAGGCTGCCGCAGCAGAATTCTGTCCGCATTGAGGAATATCTCAATTATTTTACATTCGACTATCCTGAGCCTCAGGACGATGCGGCCGTGGCCATCAATGGGGAAGTGGGAGAATGCCCGTGGAACAAGTCCCACAAACTTATGCGTCTCGGCATCAAGGGCCGCTCAATGGCGGTTTCCGAACTTCCGAAGGCCAATTATGTATTCCTCATTGACGTTTCCGGCTCAATGAACAGTTCGGACAAGCTCGACATTCTCAAGTCAGGTCTTACAATGCTGGTGGACAATCTCAATCCACAGGACAGGATTTCCATAGTGACATATTCCGGCACGGTCAAGCTTCTCCTCGAATCCACTCTCGTATCCCAGTCAAACACTATCAAGAAGGCGATTTCATCCCTTGTTGCATCCGGCAGCACAGCCGGCGGGGCCGCCATGAAGATGGCCTACGAGGAATGCCTGAAGAACTATATCGAGGGCGGAAACAACAGGGTGATTATGGGGACCGATGGTGATTTCAATGTCGGGGTGACCTCCACTGACGCTATCCTGGAAATGGCCCAGGACTATGCAGCAAAGGGTATTTACCTGACGGTCTGCGGCTTCGGTACCGGCAATCTCAATGATTCAATGATGGAGAAAGTCTCCAATGCCGGCAACGGAACCTACCAGTATATCGACTCCGAGGACGAGATGACCAAGGTTTTCGTAAACGAGGTTTCCAAATTCTTCAGCGTGGCCAATGACGCCAAGGTACAGATTACTTTTGACAAGGACAAGGTAGACAGTTACAGGCTGATAGGCTATGAGAACAGGCTTCTCTCCAATGAAGATTTCGAGAATGATGCCAAGGACGCCGGTGAAATAGGGGCGGGCCAGACAGTTACCGCATTGTATGAAATAATTCCTGCGGAGGGCTATGGTGAAGGTTCTGATATTGCCGTGTTCGATTTCCGTTACAAGGATAAACTTGGGGAGGACAGCATTCCTTTGACTTGCAATGTAGGCGAGGCCTCCGCCACTTCCCCGGAGTTCCGCTTCGCTGCCGGTGTCGCCGCCTACGGACTGACCCTCCTGGATTCCCAGTACAGGGGTGATGCTGATTTCGCAATGGCTTACAACCTTGCCGGCCAGTCGGAATATGACCCTCACGGCTATCGGGCGGCATTCTGCCAGCTGGTGCTCAAGGCATCGGAGATAAAGTAGCGTAAAAAATCTTCCCGGATTGTATATTTTCCGAATTATTTTTCTATATTTGCCCCTGTTATGAGAAACAGTACACGATTTTTTGACTACGGGATTTACTTTTACTTTTATCAGGCAAGATAAAGGTCCGGGTCACGTGTAGGTTCATAATTGGGAAATATATGAAGAGGGCTGCCCGGATATCGGACGGCCTTCTTTTTTGGGTTTCCCGCAAAGATTGAAAACGAAACTTACAGATTTATGTCGAAGAGAGTTGCAATACAGGGATTTCACGGCAGTTTCCACGAACAGGCCGCCTGTATTTTCTATGAAAGGTTGGGCGAACCTGAACAACCTGAGATAATCGAGTGCGCTACATTCGAGGGAATGTTCAAGGCACTTGCCGCAGGTGAGACTGATGCTCTTATCATTGCGGTGGAGAACACGACTTCCGGAGGACTCCTTCCTAATTTTGACCTCCTTAGACGCTACAATGCCAAGGTCAAGGGCGAGATTTACCTTCATATTCATCAGAACCTGATGGCATTGCCCGGACAGAAACTTGAGGATATCAAGGAGGTCAGGACCCACTACATGGCCATCAACCAGACCCGCCAATATTTCGAGTCAGTTTGCCCCTGGATACAGATGGTCGAGTCCGAGGATACTGCCAAGAGTGCTGCGGACGTGGCTGAAGGCCATCTTATGGGAGTGGGAGCAGTGGCATCATCATTGGCAGCAGAGCGCTTCGGCCTGGATATACTTGCCAAGGACATTGAGACCTACAAGCAGAACTTCACTCGCTTCCTCATTGTCGATGATGCCATCAGCGTGCCTGAGGACAAGATAAACAAGTCCTCCATCTGCTTCACCCTCCCGCATACCCCGGGCTCGCTGGCCCACATCCTGACCATTCTCTCATTCTACGATATGAATCTTTCCAGAATCCAGTCCCTGCCGATTCCCGGGGAGAAGTGGCAGTACTTCTTCTACGTGGACATTACATTCGGCAGCTATGAGCGTTATACACAGGCACTCTCTGCCGTGAGACCGCTCGTGGACGGACTTGACATTATGGGTGAATATATACAGGAGGTGACATTATGATAATCAGACCTGCGGAAAGGACAGCTTCGGTCAAGGAGTATTATTTCTCAAGGAAGCTGAAGGAAATTGACAGGATGAATGCCGACAGGGAGGCGTCAGGACTGCCGAAAGTGATTAATCTGGGAATCGGTGCACCGGACGGTATGCCGCCTGCCGGGGCTATATCAGAACTGCAGTCTCTTGCCGGAGAACCGGGCAACCACGCCTATCAGAGCTATGTCGGGACACCTGCATTGCGCAAGGCCTTTTCCGACTGGTATTCAAGATATTACGGTGTGTCATTGTCTCCGGATGGAGAGATCCAGCCGCTTTTCGGCTCCAAGGAAGGCATTCTCCTGATTAGTCTTGCCTTCATCAATGAGGGTGACAAAGTCCTTGTCCCTGACCCTGGTTATCCGACCTATACCTCGGCGTCCAGGCTCGTGGGTGCGGAGATTCTGACCTACGACCTGAAGGAGGACAATGGCTGGCATCCGGACTTCGACGCTCTCGGGAAAATGGACCTCGAAGGGGTCAAGATAATGTGGACCAACTATCCGAATATGCCGACCGGAGGAAGCGCGACGCCTGAGCTCTACCAGAGGCTCGTGGATTTCGGATTGAAGCATAACATATTGATTGTCAATGATAATCCATACAGTTTCATTCTCAATGACAAGCCGCTTTCTATCCTGGCTGCGAAGGGTGCGATGGAATGCTGCCTGGAGCTGAATTCCCTCAGCAAGGCCCATAATATGTCCGGATGGAGAATCGGAATGGTGGGCGGTTCGAAGGAAATCATCGCTGAGGTCCTCAAGGTAAAGAGCCAGATGGATTCGGGAATGTTCAAGCCGATGCAGATGGCTGCCGTGAAGGCGTTGGAGCAGGGCCCGGAGTGGTTCAGTGAACTCAATGCGGAATATCGCATCCGCAGGGAGGCCGCAGGACGGATTTTCGACATTCTCGGTGCCCGTTACGACCACGCTTCTGCAGGACTTTTCCTCTGGGGAAAGGTGGACAGGGACAATGTCCTTCTCAAGGGACGTGACTGCCCTGATGAGGATACAAGCCTTGGTGAGAGGGTTTCGGATGCAATACTTTCCGAGGCAGGTGTCTTCATTACCCCGGGATTCATCTTCGGGAAAAACGGAAGGGATTATATCAGGATATCACTCTGCGCAAAGCCTGGGGTGCTGGCCGACGCAGAGGCGAAAATCAGGAGAATATTATGATTGTGTCAGTTATAGGTCTCGGACTCATCGGCGGATCGATGGCCATTGACCTGAAGAAAAGGGGATTCGCAGACAGGGTGCTCGGAGTGGAGAATGACCCTGTCAATGCCGCAGCGGCGGAGAAGATTGGTCTCGTGGATGAGGTGGTCAGCTTCGATGACGCCGTTTCGCGCGGGGACATTGTCATTATCGCCGTGCCTGTCGGTACTGCGGTGAGAATGCTTCCGCAGGTCCTAGACCGGTTCGCCGGGACGAAGGACAAGATTGTCATTGATACCTGCTCGACCAAGGGACAGATTGTCAGATGCGTGCATTATCATCCCATGAGGAACCGCTACGTTGCCACCCATCCTATGGCTGGAACGGAGTATTCGGGTCCTTGGGCTGCGATGCCGAACCTCTTTGACGGCCGTGCCTGCATCTTCGCCAACAGCGAGGAATCCGATCCGAAGGCGGTCAAGACCATAGAGAGGCTATATGATGTGCTGAATATGAGGCCGATTTATATGAATGCGGACAATCACGATGTCCACACTGCCTACGTGTCGCACATCTCCCACGTGACTTCATTTGCCCTGGCCCTGACTGTCCTTGACAAGGAAAAGGACGAGAAGCATATCTTCGACCTTGCTTCCGGAGGTTTCTCCTCCACTGTCAGGCTGGCTAAGAGCAATGCCGATATGTGGGTCCCGATTCTGTCCCAGAACAGGGACAATGTGCTCCAGGTCATTGACACCTACATTGACAAGATGAAGGAGTTCCGGGAGGCAATTTCGGATTACGACGAGGATAAAATCCGCAGTCTCATTGGCGAGGCGAACCGAATAAAGAAAATTTTAAGATAATTCGATATGGAAAGCAAACTCGATCTCATCCCCGTTTCCGAATGGGGCATTTTCCCTGAGGGAAAGAAACCTATGATGATAGCCGGCCCGTGCAGCGCCGAGTCCGAGGTTCAGGTAATGCAGACTGCGCGTGGTCTCAAGTCTCTGGGAATCAATGTTTTCAGGGCAGGCATCTGGAAACCGCGCACTCACCCGAACAATTTCGAGGGGATTGGAACTCCGGGTCTCAAATGGCTCCAGAGAGTCAAGAATGAACTGGGAATGAAGGTGGCCACCGAGGTGGCCAGCGAGAAGCATATCTTCGACTGCCTCAAGTTCGGCGTGGATATGGTTTGGATAGGAGCCCGCACCACGGCCAATCCTTTCCTAGTGCAGGAAATCGCTGATGCATTGAAAGATACTGATGTTCCGGTGCTTGTGAAGAATCCGGTGAACCCTGACCTCGACCTTTGGATTGGTGCACTTGAGAGGCTCAACCAGGCTGGAATCAAGAAACTGGGAGTCATTCACAGGGGCTTCTCGACATCTGACAAGATGGCTTACCGCAACTCTCCGGGCTGGCAGATTGCAGTGGAGTTGAGGACTCGCTTCCCGAAGCTTCCTTTCTTTGCCGACCCGAGCCACATGGGAGGTAGCCGCAAATATCTCCAGGAGATTTCCCAACGGGCTCTTGACCTGGGCCTTGACGGACTGATGCTGGAGTCACATTGCGACCCGACCTGCGCCCTGAGCGACGCCAAGCAGCAGCTGACCCCGGAGGACCTTGGTGAACTGATGTCCCATCTGGTTGTCCGCCAGAGCGATTCGGACAGTCCTGAGTACAAGGAGAACATTGACCAGCTCCGTGCCCAGATTGACATCATTGACGAGAATCTTCTTTACATTCTCAATACCCGAATGAATGTGAGCCGCAGCATAGGTAAGTACAAGAAGGAACACAACATTGCAATCCTCCAGACTTCCCGCTGGGATGAGGTGCTTACGGGAATGCAGGAGAAGGCCAAGGCCTACGGCCTGTCCCCGGACTTCATCGCCAAACTCTTCACCGCAATACACGACGAGTCGGTGCAGGAGCAGAATCGGATACTTTCGGAAGAATAATGATTATTGGGGCTGACCGTAGGGGCCAGCCTCTTTTGTTTATTCCCCATTGAAAGTCCTCAGCGCTCCGAGAAGTGTCTCATTGAAGACATCCTTCTCGTGTTCGGAAAGAAAATCCACCCGGATTGGAATCTGGAACATTTTCTTTTTCAGGGCATCGTCAATCTTGCGGCAGCCGCGGAGACGTTGGCTGTCCTTTTCGGTCGTACCTATTACTGCTGTTGACCATCTGTGGGTCGCCTGGCGTATCCGGTTGATGTCCAGAGATGTGAAATTGTGGTGGTCGGAGAACTTGAAATGCTTGACTATGCTGTAGGAGTCGCTCAGGTATCTTTTCAGCGGTGTGTCCGATGCGATTCCGGAGACCAGGATAAGATTCTTCGAATAGAGGTAATGCTTGTCGTTCACCGGGAATACAGGCTCCAGGGGACAGTAGTCAATGGTGGTGAACAGAACTGTCATCTTCTTGCCCAGAGGGTCAAGACCTTGGCAGGACTCCGGGTCGAAATCCTGGATACCCAATGACTTGGCCCAGGTAATCTTCTCCCAGTTCTCCATGAAGACAGGACATTTCGTGACAATGATTACATTGGCGTGATACAGTCTCTCCGGAAGATCCCGGAGCCTTCCGAAGGGGAGGAGATGGTCCCTGCTTACAGGCCTGTTGTAATCCACCAGGACAATGTTGAAGAATGCCTTCAGTGAGCGGTATTGGAAGGCATCGTCGAGCACCACTATGTCCGCCTTCTTCAAATCCTTGTGGGCACATTTCCTTGCCGCCTTGACTGTATTGAGCTTCTCCGGATGGAGGAGAAAATCGCATCCCTCCACTCTTGTACGGTCAACAGCCACCGTCACCTCCGGGAACTTGTTCTTGATTTGAAGCGGTTCGTCCCCGGCGAAGGTGGCACTGTCTTCCGCAAGTACCTGCTGGAATCCGCTGCTAGTCCTCTTGTGTCCCCTTGAAAGAATCGCAATATGCTTCCCGCTCCATTCTTCGCTTGCAAGCAAAGTCCTGATAATCATTTCAGTATGCGGAGTCTTTCCCGTACCGCCAGCAGTAATGTTGCCGACACAGATGGTAGGGACTTCGCATTTCTGGACCTTGAAAATGCCACGATTGTAGAGAGCGTGCCTTAGTTTCAATGTCCAATAATATGGTGCAAGAAGTACTTTGTCAAGCATAGTTCGCAAAGATAGCAATTTTTCTCATAAATGAGAATAAACGTCGTTTATTTGTTTCCGGCTAATACATTCTGTCATAGTCCGTAAACGCTTGATGTCTCAGCCAGGAAGCAATCACCCCATCTCCCGGCGATTCCATCCAGGATTTTCACAAGTTCATCGGCCGAAGGCTCTGTCACAAGTCTCATCCTGGTGTCCTTGAAGTCAGGAAGGCTCTTGAAATAGCAGGACAGGTGGCGACGCATCTCGAGCACCCCGATTACAGGTCCCTTGAGCCCGGTTGACAGGGAGAGATGCCATTTTGCAAGCTCAACCCTCTCCCTTACTGACATTGGCGGAAGCAACTCACCGGTAGCGAGATAGTGTTTTATTTCCCTGAACAGCCAGGGATGTCCGAAAGATGCCCTGCCTATCATTATGCCGTCCACACCGTATCTGTCAAATGCTTCGCGGGCCTTCCCGGGTGAGTTTATATCCCCATTGCCGATAATTGGAATGTGCATTCTGGGATTGTTCTTCACCTCTCCAATCAATGTCCAGTCAGCCTCGCCCTTGTACATCTGGCACCTTGTCCGTCCGTGTATCGTAAGTGCCTGGATGCCGGTATCCTGAAGCCTTTCGGCCAGTTCCACTATGATTTTCGAGTCTTCGTCCCAGCCAAGACGGGTCTTCACTGTCACCGGCTTCTTGACGGCCTCCACTATCATTTTGGTAATCATCACCATCTTGTCCGGCTCCTTCATCATTCCCGAGCCTGCTCCGCGTCCGGCGATTTTGCTCACCGGGCAGCCGAAATTTATGTCAATCAGGTCGCAGCCGTGACCACCGGCTATCTCAGTGGCTGATTCCGCCATCCGGGCAGCCTCCACCATTGATTCCGGGTTGTTTCCGTATATCTGGATACCGATTGGGGCCTCCTCGTCCGAGGTCTTCATCTTGGCAATGGCCTTGGCTGCATCCCTTATCAGCCCGTCTGACGGAATAAATTCCGTATAGACCATGTCGGCACCGTATTTCTTGCAGACGATCCGGAAAGATGCATCTGTCACGTCCTCCATCGGGGCAAGCAGAACCGGCTTGTCGCCAAGGTCAATATCTCCTATTTTCATTGAATTATTTCTCCTGATGTGTAAAAGGAATTTTCAAATTCTTTATATTTGCAAAATTAATGATAAGATAAGGGAAAACAAAAATTGATATGGGAAAACAAATCAAGACGGTAGGCATCCTCACATCCGGAGGAGATGCACCGGGAATGAATGCATGCATCAGGGCCATCACCAGGACGGCTATTTTCAATGGAATGAAAGTGATGGGCATATATCGTGGATATGAGGGCCTCATCAATGGAGAAATCAAGGAATTCACCTCCGAAAGTGTCAGCAATACCATCCAGCGTGGTGGTACAATCCTCAAGACTGCCAGGAGCAAGGAGTTTATGACTCCTGAGGGAATGCAGAAGGCCTACGACAATCTTGTCAAGTTCGGCATTGACGCATTGATTGTCATAGGCGGAAACGGCTCCCTCACAGGAGCGCAGAACCTTGCCAGGGAATATGACTATCCGGTCATCGGCCTTCCGGGAACCATTGACAATGATCTTTACGGAACCGACTCCACCATCGGGTATGACACCGCTCTCAATACTATTGTTGACTGTGTGGACAAGATTCGTGACACTGCCACCTCCCACGACCGCATTTTCTTCGTCGAGGTGATGGGAAGGGATGCCGGTTTCCTGGCCCAGAACAGTGCCATCGCAGCCGGTGCCGAGGCTGCCATTATCCCTGAAGACCAGACAGATGTGGACCAGCTGGAGCAGTTCATCAGCAGGGGATTCCGCAAGAGCAAGAACAGCAGTATCGTGATCGTGTCAGAGAGCAAGAAGGACGGCGGCGCAATGTACTATGCCGAACGTGTCCGCAAGGAATATCCCCAGTACGATGTAAGGGTGACAATTCTCGGCCATCTCCAGAGGGGTGGTACCCCTACCGCCTGCGACAGGATTCTGGCCAGCCGTCTGGGCCACGCCAGCATTGAGGCTCTCAAGGAGGGACAGCGCAATGTCATGGTGGGCATACACAATGACCAGATTGTCTATGTGCCTATTGACAGGGCCATCAAGAAGGACAAGCCTATTGCGCAGGAACTTATTGATGTGCTTGGAGTGCTTTCAATATAGGAACTGAAAATTATCCCCGGCCGGTGAGGTCGGGGACTTTTCTTATCTCTCGAAAATGAATCTGTAGAGCCAGCGGTTGGCCGGGGTCACTGTCTCCGCCGGCCATACAGCTGCCATATTCTCTAGTAATTGTCACCTGGTGCAATTGGATAGTCTGCCCTGGTGTTCGATGTGAACTTTTTGCAACTGTAGGTCCTGCCGTTCCTGTCAGTTGCCCGGATTTCCACATCTGTGCAGGATGCGTCATTGAGAGTATATTTGAACATGTGGGTAATGTTCGTAGGATTATAGGTTCCAGAGTTGCTCCTGCCTACGACTCCAATGTGATAGCCTGCCGCCCAGGCATCGCTCCCGCTGGTGTGACGGCTCATGCTTCCGGTCTTGACACCGTTTTCGTAAACGTCCACTGTCCAGCCAGGGTCCCAGTTCCAGATGTTTGCCCATATATCGCCGTTGCCTGTAGAAGGGAAGTGGAACTGTGTTGAGTATCCGTCCATGTAAGCCAGGTTGCCGCGGTACATCCTTATCTGCTCCGTCACATCCTTGTTTACACCCTTGAACTTCCAGTCCGAGATGTGGTTGCCTTCCACCTTGTAGATGCCGTATCCGTTAGGGGCGCCGTCGGTATTTATGGTGGACCACCACCAGGCTCCGCATACAGCCGCATGGGTGTGCTCGTAGATTTTTTCCCTTGAACCGGGTTTAGGGGAATTTATCATCTTGTGGGTGTGACCTGACATGATGTGGCATTCTGCAAACTGGTTGCAAAGGTCCAGTACTGCGCCAACGTTCTGTTTTGACGTACTGTAGTAAAGCGGAATGTGAACGCAGAGAATCAGGAGTTTGTCCTTTGACACGTAGGAGAGGTCCTGTTTCAGCCATTCCAACTGGTCGTCCCTGAAGCCGCAGGAGTAAGTCTTCTCCGGGTCGGTTGCCAGGATATCGTCCATTGCGACGATATGCGCATTGCCCCTGTTGAATGAATAGTTCACAGGACCGAATACTTTTGCGAACGCCTCCTCCATATTGATGTCGCTGTCAATGTGGTAGGCGGTATTGCCGGGAATGACGGAGTTGTCGTGGTTGCCCATCACCTGGAAGAGAGGAATACCTGTTTTCGTATTGCTCATTGCCGACTTCATTATGCTGAACAGATTGTTCGCCTTGTTGTAGTCAATGTCCGCGGTGTTGTATCCTATGTCTCCGAGGATAATACCGTATGACGGAAGGTCCTTGTTGGCATCAACATAGGCTTTCAAATCTATGACAGACTCGTTTGAGAATCGCTTCGTGTGCCTTGAGGTATTCTGGCATTGAGGATCCGCAAGACAGTAGAGGTAGAAGTTTGTCTCAGGTGATTTCAGCGGAGTGAGCCGGAAGTCATAATTGGCCTGGCCTGATTTGAGTTCTTTCCAGAAGCATGGCAGACCGTTCTCGACAGGTACTTCATATTCGGCCGGAATGGATATGAATATTCTCATTGCCTTGTCCGAACCCCTCTTGAGCTGGTAAGTACCTTTCTCGTCAGTAACAGTGCAGACATAACCGTCACTGACGGTAACCCCTTTTATAGGGTTGCCGTCAGTATCGGTAACAGTACCGCACCAGTCCATTCCTTCCACCAGCTCAGTGTCGTCGCCCGGGGTTGGCTTTTCTTCGGTACTCCCGCCGCCCGGCCTTACAACCGGTTCCGGACCTTCATCCTTTCCGCAGGAGGCGATTAGGACTGCTGCTGTGATGCAGCAGGATAAAATCCTGATTATCTTCATTGTTTATTGTTTTTTACTCTGCCCAAAGTTTGTTCTGGCCCAGGTTAGGGTTGATGACAATAGCGCTCCGCGGAATTGGTCTTACATATTTCTTCTCTTCCCAGGACCTGTCCTTTACATTGTATTTGACCAGGCCGTTCTCCACTCTTGTCCAGCTTGCACCATCTCCGGACGCTTTCTGGTAAACTACACCCGGTTCGTTGCCCGGTTTATCGGTGGTATAGAAACAGATGTCGTTCACTCCGTCGTTGTTCAGGTCGAAAGGAACGTCAAGTGCAGGAACATAGATTCCGTACCAATCCCTGGTGAGGAGGTCAGCCTGATGCCAGCGGTAGAGATCATCCACGCGGAGATTCTCGAGATAGAGTTCGATAGCCCTTTCTCTTCGTATTTCCAATGCGTCAACATCGTTGATGCCATAGTATGAGGCAAGGAACGGGTCAGCTTCGGACGGTCTTTCCCCGAGGACACCTGCACGCTCGCGGATAGGCTTGATAGTCTTCTCCCATACAGAATCGTCGAAACGGCCTTTCTCCCACATTGCCTCGGCATAGTTGAGGAGGACTTCCGCATACCTGAGAATAGGAATAGCGTTGGTGGCTGAAGCTGATGCCTCATAAGCGGTATCATCGAGGGTGAACTTGCAAACGTGGTATCCGGTTCTGGAAACCGCCATGTTCGGAGGTGTCTTGACGTTGGCTACTCCACCCTTGGTCTTGGTGTAGTCAGGGCCGACGAAAATCTGTGTCAGGCGCCAGTCTCTTCCGGTCATCTCTGTCACGAAATCCTCTACTTCAGCAGTGTGGCGGCTTCCATCGAGGTTCAGGAACATCCTGACGAAGTCGTGCGAGCCGGAGTAACTTCCGCCGTATCCGCCTGCTGCGAAGCGCCAGGTAATCTCGTGTCCGAGATTCAGGGCGGTGCTGTATTCGCGTGCCCAGATGATTTCATTCCTGTTCACCGACTCCTTGGTGAAGAGGTCGCGGTACTGTGTCTGTACACTGCCGTTGTTCACGATGGTGAACACATTGCTGTTCATGAGTTCCTCGCAGGCACTGATACATTCGTCCATGAACTTTGCCTGGAGGCTCTTGTCAGCCCAAGGCTCCTGGGTGGAAGGATTCACGCTGTGATACTTCCTGAAAGTACCCTCGTAGAGGCATACCCTTGACTTGAATGCGAGAGCAATGTACTTGTTGATCTGGGCGCCCTTGGTCCACTCAGCGGAGGAGTAGAGATGGTCGCAGGCGAAGTTGAGGTCTTCAAGGATGTTCTGCATTACCAGGTCGCGGTCGTCGCGGCCCTTGTAGAGAGCCTCTTCGTCTTCGGAGTCTATAGGCTTGTCATACCAAGGTACATTGCCGAATGTCTTGACTTTTGAATAGTAGAAATATGCCCTCCAGAATCTTCCGGTAGCTTCATAATGGTTCATTGCCGCCTCGTCCAGGCCCGGTGTCTCACGGAAATGCGCAAGATACCAGTTTACATTATAGAGCATATTCCAGCTGTCGCTGCTCCATCCGGTCTGCTTGTCTGCATCCCAATAGTCAGTAAGGAAGGCGGTGGAACTTGGAGTTACGCAGATATCGGAATAAGCGTCGCCAGTGCAAATGTCCAGTCCGCTCGGTGTGTATTTCTGCACGAAACCGTTGATATAGTTTTTCAGTGATGTCTCACTCTGGAAGTACTCCTCGGAGGAGAAGTTTGCTTCCGGAGTCCTGGTCAGGAAGTCTGAGCAGGATGCGAGAAGAACTGCGCCGGCAATCAGTAATATTGTCTTTTTCATCTTGTCCAAATTTAGAATGTGATGCTCAATCCAATTGTGAATGTCCTCATTACAGGATATCCTTCACCGTCACCTGAACCGTCTCCTCCGGCTGTGCTGAGGAAGTCAGTGTCACCGGCATAAATGTTCTCAGGGTCGAAGTTGACAGCGTGTTTCTTCAGAGGTGTCCAGGTGAGGAGGTTCTCCCCTGTAACATAGACCTTGAGGGCCTGGAGCCTCATGGCCTCGACAATCTTCTTAGGGAAGGTGTAGTCGATGCTGAGATTCTTGAGGCGCAGGTATGCCGCACTCTGGAGATATCTGGTGTTCGGCTGCGAGAGGATTCCGTTGGTGTTGGAAGCGTTGTATCCCACTAGGCGTGGCCAGTATGCGTCAGGATTGTCCTCGCTCCATCTTTCGTATGCATGCTGGGGGAGGTCAACACTGTATGGACGTCCGTATTTTCCCCAGAAGAGGTTGGACTCCTTTGCCGGATACCAGTCGCGTCTTCCTACACCCTGGAGCATTGCGCTGAGACCGATTCCGTTCCAGTTGATGCCGAGATTGATGCTGTAGAGATAGCGAGGGCTGGTATTTCCGATAACCTTGAGGTCGCCGTGGTTGCTGATGGTATTGTCTCCGTTGTTGATTTTGCCGTCCCCGTTGAGGTCCTCATAGATAGGGTCTCCGAGGTTAGGTGACCATTTCTCCGACTTGAACTTTGAGTAGTCAGGAGCCTCGGCAAGCTGGTCGGCAGTCTGATAGAGGCCGTTGCAGGTATAACCCCAGAGCTCACCTATTTCCATTCCCTCGTAATACTTGGTGCTGTAATTGGTAGGGAGGGTTCCCGTCTTGGAGGTGTACTTGGTGATGAAACTCCGGCTATCCCATACGGCTGCCTTGATATTGTAGCTGAGGTTTCGTCCGCCTACATTGTAACTGTCACGCCAGCCTACACTGAGTTCCCATCCGTTGGTCTTCATGTCGGCATAGTTGCCCTTCGGCGCGCTGTTTCCGAAAACTGCAGGAAGTTCGTCACCTGCCACATACATATCCGTGGTCATCTTCCGGTAAACGTCAGCAGTAAGGTTGAGCCTTCCGTTGAGGGCTTCGAAGTCAAGACCGATGTCGTAGGTGGATGCCTTTTCCCAGGTCAGTCCGTCAGGAATAGGGCTTGGAGCACTGGTGTACTTGAAGATGTTTCCATTGTCCACTACAGAACTCTTGCTGAGGGACATGGTTGACATATAAGCGTAAGCATTGGAAATAAGGCCGTTGCCGGAGGTGCCTGCGGAGAGACGGATTTTCAAGTTGTCAAGCCAGTTGGCGTTCTTGAGGAACGGCTCCTCCGAGATTCGCCATCCGATGGAACCTGAAGGAAAATAACCCCATTTCTGTCCGGCAGGGAAGCGTGAGTTTCCGTCTCCGCGGCCGCTGAGCTCAACAAGATAACGTCCTTTGTAATTGTATGACAATCTGTAGAATACGCCTACGAGACCTGAATTGTAGGAACCGTTGTCCTTCATTTCGAAGTTCTCGCCGTCCACCAGGGTGAAGTTCGGCTTGCTGGAGTCGATCATTCCCTGTCGCGAGTAGTAGTTGGACTTGTATCTGAGGTCCTCGATATTCCATCCAGCCATCAATGAGAGGTGGTTGTTCGGGCCGAGATTCGGGGTGTAAGTGAGGGTTGCGTCAGCTGTATTCCTCTGCTGGGTGTTCTCTGTCTGGGTGTACATCGAGTCAGTAGGTCTCTGGCTTGTGATGCCGGGAGCCGTGCTGTAGGTGTGCTGCGCAATGGATCTGCGTATGCCGCTCTGCCTGTGGTAGAATGCGTAGCTGGCCTTTGCGGTGAGGATATCCTTGATGATGTCGATTGTGACAGTAGTCTTGTTGGTTACAGTAAACTTCTGGTCTTTTCTCCAGGAGTCACCCTCCACGAAGCCTGCATAACCTGTATAGACTGCGGCATTGGTCCAGGAACCGTCCGGATTGTAAGGTACGGTCATAGGATATGCCTGATGGGCGAACATACGGTACGGGTTGTAGTTGTTGATGCTGACACCCGTATGGTTGGTAGGCTGGTGTGATTTGTAATATGTGAGTTCAGTCTTGTTTTCTACCCTGAACCAAGGCCTTATGTTCACGTTGCCCTTTGCCGAGAGGTTGTAGGTGCGGTATTTGTCGTCACCTACCTTGTAGATTCCGCCCTGGTCGAAAATTCGGCCTGAGACATAGTATGAGGCTGCATCGGTACCGCCGGAAACGTTGATGTTGTGCTGGTGGCTCACTGTCCAGTCCTTGTAGAAGAGATCATACCAGTTTGTGTTTCCGAAATACTCGTAGTTGCCCTGGGTGTTGATCCTGACAGCGTCAAGTGTAGGATCATTGCTCCTGCGCTCCAGTTCCTGATGCCACTCGCGGTTGTAAGGGAATGAGTTGTTGATTCCGGTCGGGTCCACGAGACGGCAGTTGTTGTAAGCTTCGATGAAGTCATTTGTCCACTTGAGCCCGTCCCATACGAACTCCGGCTTTACTGTCCTCTGGGCGAAGTTTACAGTTCCGTTGTAAGTTACCTTGGCCTGTCCCTTTTCTGGAGTCTTGGTGGTGAGAAGGATGACACCGAAAGTGCCTCGTGCACCGTAAACGGCTGTAGATGAGGCGTCTTTGAGCACTGTGATGGACTCGATATCCTCAGGGTTCACAGAGTTCATGTCTCCCTCTACTCCGTCAATGAGAACGAGGGCTGAACCGCCTGAACCGATAGATGTCACATTGCCCCTGATTCGTACTGTAGCGCCGCGGCTCGGTTTGCCGTCGGTGAATGTGAGGGTGAGGCCGGGAACGTTTCCCTGGAGGGCACGGGTCATATTCATCGCTGATCCCGTCCTTTCCTGGATTTCTTCAGTCTTTACAACCTCCATGGCTCCGACAATGTCACGGCGCTTCTGTACTCCGTAACCCACTACCACTGACTCTTCAAGGGTAGTGTTGTCCTGCTCGAGGACTACATTGACCGGTGATGTTCCGACGCTCACAGTCTGGGTCTTGAATCCCATGAAAGAAACTTCGAGTTCCTGGCCGGTGGAAGCCTTTAAAGAATAGGAACCGTCAGTTTCGGTCATTGTTCCTGTCTGGGTGCCGACTACTCTTACGAAAGCACCGGCAACCGGCTCTCCGTTCCTGTCGAGAATCTTGCCGCTGACCTGCCCGCTCTGTGCATTTGCCCAAGGGGCAATGATGAGGATCATAAGAGCCGTAGCAAAGAGTTTGAACCAAACCGGATTGGACTTGGTCCGGACACTCATTTTTGCATTGGTGTTCTTCATTTCATTGCGTTTATTTGTTCATTCGATGTGGTAATACCTCCAAGAGGCGCTGCGAACCAACCACTGGCGAATGCTGCCGGATTACGGTTTGTCAAAACTAATTAATTGGCAAAGGTGTTTCTTTTTGTTTTCAGAAATTTTCAATATAACGTTTTAGTGTTTTTCAAAATAATGTTTCAGCGTTTTTCGCAAAATTACATATAATATTGGTAAAAACAAAAATATCTTCATTTTTCTTCTCATTGGCAGTGAAAATGCTTCCTTTTTGTTTCGAAAGTATTTCACTTATGTTTCGATACTTTCAAGATAGTGTAGTGCCAAATGAAAAAATGTAAAAAATTTGTACGAATTAAAAAAGTTTGATAAATTTGCGCAGCGAATCAATCAATACGTTGCTGTTGCGTTACGGCAGAGTCCAGGACTCCGCCGGAGGTTTTGTCTATCAGTACAACCATACAAAACAGAAAACGTATGAACTTAAAGATCAGAAGTATTGTATCGCTTCTCCTCGCATCCATGTTCATTATCCCTTCTTGTCAGGAAGAGGAAGTGAATCCTTACATGCGGCGCGACACTGATGCGGTCAATATCGGTTACAATGAAGGATCTACCGCAACGGTGACTGTCCGCTATCCGGGACAGTGGTATGCGGTGTCTGACGTGGATTGGCTCTCCGTCAGTCCTGATATCAATTCTCCTGCTGTAGGAAACGGAACAGATTTCCAGACAGTTACAATTACGGCATCAAGAAATACCGGGGATGTCAGGAAGGGAGATATCCGCATTCTCGCTTCCAACGGCGGTTTCGACCTTGGTGTCACTGTAACGCAGGCCGAAGGAAAGACCTCCCTCGGAACACCTGAAGTTTCCGGCAATCTCTACAGGGATGAGGTCGCCGCAGCATCCATTGTTGTAAAGTATGCCAAAGCCAAAGGCGGAGAAAAGGTTGAGATTTCAGCATCAGTCACAGGTGATGCGGGACTTACAATTGCTTCATTGACGGAGAAGACGATTGAGTCTGCCGGCGACGGTTCCGTGAGCGTGCCGATAAAGGGTACACCTTCCACTTTCGGCGAGATCCAGATTCCTGTGACAGTGAAACTTGACGGAGTCGAGATGTACAACGGTACATTGAAGGCCAATGTCCTCTCTCCTGACATTGTCTTCATCCAGACTTTCGACAAGATGATTTTCGGTGCCAATTACGCTACAAACGAAAAAGGTATAGGCGTCGAGGGCAAGCAGACCTATTATTGGAATGCACCCGAGGATCTCTGGGCACCGATGGAGAAGGGTGACCAGGACGGTACATACGATGTTTTCGGAGATTCCAATACTTCCTGGGCAGCTTACGACATCCAGGGATACAGGAAAGATCGTGGTATTGACGGCTGGGAGGGCGTACGTGTTTATGAACACCCGGGCTACATCAAGGTCGGTACGGGTTCCAACTTCGGAAGGTTCAAGCTTCCTGCCCTCTCGAAACTCAACGGCACCACTACTGTGACTTTGACAATGAAGCTTCTCCGCTTCGACAATACGACCGGAAACATTGTCATTTCTACAGAGGAGGGCGGAAATGTCCTCGGAGGCACGCTCACCGCTGACAATTTCCCTGCGCAGTCGAGTGCTGCGGAAAGGAAGTGGACTGTCAAGAGTTTCCTCATCGAGGATGCTACACCGAAGACACGGATTATTGTATCCACCGAAACCTCGCCGGATCTTGCAAAGACCAGATTCAATGTGGACAGCATCGTGGTTTCAACATCTGTCAAGAAACTCACCGAGCAGCTCGCATACGTGGATCCTGAAACTATGGAAGTCATTCCGGGAACCAACGGATTTGACATTACCTGGCCGGCCGTGGCCAATGCTGATGCTTACCAGCTGGTACTCTATCTGGATTCCAACAAGAACTTCAAGTATTCTGTCGAGACTGAGGCTAACAAGTTCAGTTTCAAGAATATACCTGGTGGCGCATATACATTGGAAATCACAGCCATCAGCTACTCCCAGCCTGAGTTCAACTCCGAGACCAAACTTAAGAAGATTGTGACAGAGGGCGGCGAAGAGTCCAAACTCAGTGTGGAAATAGGCTTCGTGACGGAGTCCCAGTACGGTATCAGATGGAGTGTTTCTGATTTCAAGGATTTCGATACAGACGTCGCTACCAACTACAGGCTCGAGACCTGGAAGGATGCGGCCTGCACGCAGCTTCACTCAGCCCACGTATTCTCTGCCAACAATGCCATTTTCTCACATACCAGGAACATTCCTTACAAGGTCAGTCCTCAGTTTATGGTATCAGGTCTCGAAAGCGGAAGGGACTACTGGGTCAAGGTCATTGCACCTGAGTATTCCATGGAGACTGTGGTGAAGGTGACTTTGCCTGCCTCCAAGGTGGTCACGATGCCTTCGACCACTGCCGCTGCCGGTGATGTGATTCTCTATGAGGACTTCAGCGAGTGGCCGTTCGGCGGTGGTTGCGTTCAGGGATATTCGGGATGGTCTCTCAAGTCTACAGGTACCAAGACGGATCTTTATGCTGCTCTTGGAGAGGATCCTATCGGCACAAGCGGCGGAGTCTTGGATTATTTCACCCCAGAGAAACACTCGGGTCTCTTCAATACATTCAAGTGGCATGTGACTGAGACAAGGCTCGCTACTTGGGGCGCTTATCCGGAAAGTAACAAGGAAGGTGCAATATGTATGGCCGGAGGCCAGGTGAAGATTGGAGCAAGTTCCAAGGCCGGACAGATTGTGACACCTGCAATCACCTGTCTCTCTGGACCTGCCGAAATCGAGGTTTCCTTCGATATGTCTCCATATATGGACCCGAGCGAGGAAAGTTATCCTTACAAATACGACCAGGCTGATGCAATTGTCCAGGTGTTCAAGAACTCCACCCGTGTCAATGAGTCAAAGTATATCAATCACGAGACAGGCACCGCTTCTGAGGAGCAGGTACACAGGTTCACCCTTCCTACCGCCTCAGACGCCGACTACAAGTGGGTGAGATATACCTACAACGTGACCGTTGAGAACGGTGATGCCATCGGCGTCGGATCATACAGGAACGGAACTGACACCAACCAGCGCCGTCTCTATGTGGACAACATCCAACTCAAGGTTCTGAAGTATCTCTAAACCTATGATATTCAATAAGGGAGGGCGACTGAACGGTTGCCCTCCCTTTTATATTTCCACCCACTTGACAGCGGGGTCCCGCTTCCACCAGGTGAGTTGCTTCTTGGCATAATGCCTGGTGTTCCGCTGTATAAGGCGGATGGCCTCTTCCAGGGGAATGTTGCCGTCCAGGAAGTCGAAGATTTCCTTGTAGCCTACCGTGCGAAGGGCCGGAAGGTCCCGGTAAGCGGAAAGCGAGCGGACCTCATCGACCAGGCCTTCGTCGACCATTTCCAGTACCCTGCGGTCAATGCGTCCGTAGAGTTCCTCCCTGGGTCTCGTCAGGCAAATCTTTTCAATGTCGAAAGAGCGGGACTTGGGCTCCGTGAGTTTGAAGGACACGAACGGCTTGCCGGTCTGGAGAAACACTTCAATGGCCCGGACTACGCGGTGACCGTTGCGGATGTCTATGGCGGCCCAGCTCACCGGGTCAAGACGTCTCAGTTCCTCGGAAAGGGACTCCACTCCCTCCTCCGCAAGTCTTGCCGTCAGTTCAGCCCTTCTGGCCGGGTCGGCATCCGGGAGAGCATCCAGGCCATGACATATCGCATCCACGTAAAAACCTGAACCTCCGGACATTACCAGCACCTCGCGGCCCTCATTGAAAAGACTTTCTATAAGAGGAATGGCCTCGATTTCATAATCTCCGGCAGTGTAATTCTCAGTGACTGAACGGCATTGAATAAAATAATGCTTCACTGCGGCAAGCTGTGAAGCATCCGGGACGGCGGTCCCTATTGACATTTCCCTGTATATCTGCCTGGAATCGCAGCTAATTACGGGTGAACCGTACTTCGCGGCGAGACTGATGCTGTAGTCAGTCTTTCCCACGGCGGTAGGCCCTGTGACAATTATGAGCTTCCTCTTCATCCTGCGGACCGGGGCAGGCGTGGCTAAAGAGTCAGGTCCTCTGAACCGTCGAAGATGATATCCTCCTCGTCATCATCCATGACATTGTCCTTTACATCGTCATCATCGTCGTCATCATCGTCCTCGAGGTCAATGTCGCCCAGGTCGTCGTCATCCCCGTCCGCAGCAGAATCCTTGCCCCATCCCGAGTTCTCTCCCGGGAGATGCTTCTGCTCGTCCGGAAGATCCTCATAGGCCACATAACCATTCTCGAAAGCCTCCGGATCCGGTCCCTTGACTTCCACCAAAGCCGGATAAACGCGGCCCGGTACAGGCTCGACCTCACCCTCGTATGTCACAATTACACTCTTCCTGTCCGTAACATTGTAGAAATAACAGAATGAAGCGATTCCTTTCTTCACGGTGTCCGCCACGGTCACTTCGTCGGCGGCTCCGGCACCAAGGTCGAACATTCCGTATCGTGCGACCAGTTCCCCATCCTCGTCAAGGCCCTTGAACTGGATAAGCTGGTCGTGAGGGAAGTTCATATCGTCCCTCATCATCTTGTGAAACTCATAGAGCGTAGTCGTGGACTTGAGTTCATAAACACGTGCAAAACCCTTTATTCCCGGCAGGGATACTCTGAATCTGAGAATCATATTCTTTGATAAGCTAGTTTTTGTGGAGTCAAGTCGCCGACTCCATTTTGCAAATGCAAATTTACAAAATATTTCTTTTCCATTGCATAATATCGAGGTTTTAACTAATTTTGAACTTATGGAAGACGGAGTATCGCAGATTATTGATACATACAGAAGCATCTCCGGCCCGTCCGAAGGCCTTTTCAAGGACAACGGAAGCCGCTTCATAGCCCTTGCCTACCCGGTAGAGACCGAGGCTGAGGTCAGGGACATTGTCACCTCCCTCAAGAAAGAATACCACGACGCACGCCATCATTGCTATGCATACAGAATAGGCTGGAAGGGCGAATTGTTCCGTGCCAATGACGATGGCGAACCTTCTTCTTCCGCCGGACGCCCAATCCTGGGACAGATTGATTCCAATGGCCTCAGCGACATTCTCATAGTGGTAGTGAGATATTTTGGCGGCATCAAACTGGGCATCCCTGGCCTTATCCGCGCCTACAAGACCTCTTCGGCGGACGCAATTGCCAATGCTGGAATAGTGACCAAGATTGCCTCAAGACGCTATTCACTGAGTTTCGGATATATGGAGATGAACGATGTGATGAAGATGGTCAAGGATATGGGCCTGGAGCAGAAGGGACAGGACTTCGGGGCTGAATGCCGTCTCGACCTCGCTGTAAGGTTTTCGGCGGAGAAGGCTTTTCTCGAAAGGGTGTCGAAGATAGCGGGATGCTCACTGGCCGGTAATGAAAACGATGAATGAAAACTTACAATTATAGTTATTATGCCTAAGAGTCTAATTTCAATCAAGGATTTCACGAAGGATGAGATTCTGCACATTCTTGATGTGGCAAGGGAGTTCGAGCAGAACAGGGAACAGAATTTCCTTGCCGGCAAGGTCATAGCCTGCCTTTTCTTCGAACCGTCCACCAGGACGCGACTTTCGTTTGAGGCTGCTGTCAACCGTCTGGGAGCCAGGGTAATAGGATTTCCTGACGCCAAGAATACCAGCGTTTCCAAGGGGGAAACCCTTGAGGACACCATCAAAATCGTCTCCAATTATGTGGATATGATTGTGATGCGTCATCCTGTAGAGGGTGCTGCCGCCATTGCGGCCGGAGTGTCCCCGGTACCTGTGGTCAATGCGGGTGACGGCTCCAACCAGCACCCTACCCAGACTCTTCTGGATATGTACACTATCCGCCAGACTCAAGGCACTCTCGACGGTCTCACCATCAATATGGTAGGCGACCTGAAATACGGCAGGACAGTCCATTCCCTTTCCGAGGCAATGTCGGATTTTGACTCCCGTTTCATTTTTACCGCCCCGGAGGAACTGAGAATGCCTTCCAAATATCTGAGATTCCTTGACTCGAAGAATATCCCGTATGAGGAGACAGAGTCCCTGGAGGAGCATATCAATGACTGCGACATCCTGTATATGACAAGAGTCCAGCAGGAGAGATTCCCTGACAAGGCGGACTATGAAAGAGTCAAGGACGTGTACGAACTGACGGCCGATATGCTCACGGGCGTGAAGCCGAACATGAGGATTCTCCACCCTCTCCCGAGAGTCACCGAAATTGCCACTGACGTTGATACCACACCTTACGCCTATTATTTCGAGCAGGCGCGCAACGGAATGTATGTCCGCATGGCAGTTATTTCCTATCTACTAGGATACAGATAGCCGGAGTTTTGGTTTATTGACGGAATAATCGTAAATTTGCTTTCGTTTCGAAAGTTTCGAAAGAAAAATAACCAAAAAACTAGAATAATGGCCAGATTTTTTGATCCGCCTGCACAGAAGCCGCTGCTTCCGTCAGAGAAAATTCCGAAGGTTTACAACTCAATGAGATGGAAGGTCTTCCTTGGGGCCTTCCTCGGCTATGCCGGTTATTATCTAGTCCGCAAGAATCTCTCATTAGCAGCACCGGGAATGATAGAGAACGGGCTTCTCGACAAGGCTGGAATAGGTATTGCAATGTCCGCAGTGTCAATTGCCTATGCTTTCAGCAAGTTCATAATGGGCAGCATTTCGGACCGCTCGGATGCGAGGAAATTCCTCGTTGTCGGTCTCGTGCTATCCGCATTGATGATGATTATCACAGGCGTCATTCCTTACAGCCCTGCCACGCCGATGCTCAATATAGCCATCGTATTCGTATTGATGCTTGTAGTGGGATGGCTCTCGGGTATGGGCTGGCCTCCTTGCGGACGAATAATGGCCCACTGGTTCAGCCAGAATGAGAGAAGTTTCAAGATGTCCGTATGGAACACTTCCCACACATTCGGAAGCGGTTCCCTCGGCCTTCTTGCTACTGCCGGAATGTCATTGATCGTGTTTGCGGGAATGCCTGCATCCGCATCCTGGAGGGGAGCCTTCATTCTCCCGGCCGTAGTGGCACTCATCATTGCAGCAGTATGCTGGTGGCTTATCAGGGATACGCCACAGTCCTGCGGACTCCCCTCCATCAATGAGTACAGGAACGACTATTCAGGAGTGAAGTCCAAGGTCAAGGATACCGAGAAGATTCCTTTCAAGACCCTCTTCGTTGACTATATTTTCAAGAACAAACTCCTCTGGGTCATCGCCTTCGCCAATGCCTTCGTATATATGGTACGCTATGGCGTGGGTGACTGGGCGCCGATTTATCTCCAGGAGTCCGGCCTGATGTCAGCCGAGCAGAGCAATCTCGCATTCTCTCTCCATAACTACGCCGGCATTTTCGGAACCATCATTTGCGGATGGATTTCCGCACGATTCTTCAAGGGAAGATGCACCCCTCCGAACGTGATTTTCATGAGCCTTGTCCTCATCGGGACATTGATTTACTGGCAGGCAGGGAACATCGCTGGAATGTTTGCGGAAGTGGGCAGCGCAGCTTATCTCTCAATGGCCAAGGGCCTGATATTCTTCGCATTGATTCTTGTGGGATTCTGCATCTACGGCCCTGTCGCAATGATTGGTATCCAGGCACTTAACCTGGTTCCGAAGAATGCGGCAGGTACGGCGGCGGGCTTCGTCGGCCTCTTCGGATACCTCTTCGGAGATGCGATTCTTTCCAAGATTCTCATGGGCGGAGTTGCCCAGCACGCAGGCTGGCAAGCTACATTCCTTATGCTCGCAGTGGCCAGCGGCCTCGCCGTGCTTCTCTGCGCATTGACCTGGAAATCAGAAAAGACAGTAACAGAATGAAATTATGGAAATAGGAACCAACAAAGTGGTCGAGTTGAGCTATGAGCTTGAGGTTGACGGAAATATTGTGGACAGGGCGGGGGAGGAAAGACCGCTTGACTACATCCACGGGACGAAAATGCTGCTGCCGAAGTTCGAGAGCGAACTTGAGGGCAAGACGGCGGGCGATGAGTTCGCATTTACATTGAGCCCGGAGGAGGGATATGGCGAATATGACCCTAAATTGGTCATTGAACTGCCTGAGACAGCATTCACCATCAATGGGGAGGTGCAGAGGCAGGTGCTTTTCGTGGGCAATATGATTCCTATGCTCAACTCTGCCGGAATGGTGGAGAAAGGAGTCGTGAAGGAACTCCGAGACGGCATCGTGGTGATGGACTTCAATCACCAGATGGCCGGCAAGACATTGAATTTCAAGGGTAAAGTCATCTCCGTAAGGGAGGCTACCGAGAAGGAACTTACAGAAGGCCTGCACGGGGAGTATCTTCCTCACGATTGCCATTGCTCCGGAGGCTGCCACGGAGGCTGTCACGGAGAAGAAGGCTGCGGCTGTGGCGAGGATGGCTGCGGTGACGGCTGCGACTGCCATCACGGGGAAGGCCACGAGGGCTGCGGATGCCACGGAGAGGGCCACGAGGGCTGCTGCCATCACGACAATTAAGCGGCAATGCATACCGCCATTGCCATATTGAACTGGAATACAGTCGATTATCTCAGACGATTCCTGCCTCCGCTGATAGCATCGACGGAGGGGGAGGACGCTGAGATAATTGTCATTGACAATGCTTCCACTGACGGCTCGATGGAGATGATGGAGAAGGAGTTTCCTGATATCAGAACCATCAGGCTTGACAGGAATTATGGCTTTACAGGCGGTTATGACAGGGGACTGGAGCCGGTCGATGCAGACTGCTTCATCCTGCTGAATACTGATGTGGAGGTGCCTGTGGACTGGCTCGGCCCGATTCTCAGGACAATGGAGAACTGCCCGGAAGTGGGAGCCTGCGCCCCGAAGATAATGTCCTGGCATAACAGGAAGTCATTCGAGTATGCTGGAGCAGCCGGGGGCTACATTGACAGTCTCGGATTTCCGTTCTGCAGAGGGCGTGTGCCCGGCAAGGTGGAGAAGGACGAGGGCCAATATGACAATGCCCCACGGGATGTGATGTGGGCCAGCGGAGCCTGCCTTGCCGTGAGAAGCGGGCTGTTCCGCAAGTTGGGAGGCCTGGATGACCGCTTTTTCGCCCACATGGAGGAAATCGACTTCTGCTGGAGGCTCCAACTGGAGGGATATGCTGTAAGAATAGTGCCCGAATCCAAGGTCTGGCACATTGGAGGAGGAACATTGCCCCAGACATCACCGAGGAAACTGAAGTTCAATTTCCGGAATAACCTGCTGATGCTTCAGAACAATCTGGCCCGCACCTTTGCCATCAGGCTGCTCAATTCCGGACTGGAACCTGCCGTGGCTGCACGAAAGGCCTGCAGGAAGGCTCGCAGGAGAATATTTCTCAGGATGATGGTGGACGGGGCCGCCGCATTGGCATATCTGTTGAGGGCTGATATTGCTTCGTCCAGGGCAGTGGTCGAGGCTCATTCTGAGTTCAGGAAACTTGGGAATTGGCCTTCGGCAGAGGAAGTTGAGACGTTCGCAGCTGGCCATCCGGATTCGGCAGTAAGGGGAATAATGCCCGGAAGCATTGTCCTGAAGACATTGGTTTACGGGAAGAATATATTTTCAAAGCTTCGCTATGCAGATTATCATTGAAGGAGCCGGAGAAGTCGGCTCACATCTCGCCAAGATGCTCAGCAACGAGGCCAATGACATCACGGTCATAGACTGTGATGCCGAAAGGCTTGCCCGCCTCACCACCTCGGCAGATGTGGTGACAATTACCGGGAATCTCTCCTCCATCAAGGTCCTGAAGGATGCCGGAGTGGAGAATGCGGACCTGTTCATAGCCGTCAATCCGGCTGAGTCACAGGATGTCAACATTGTCAGCGCCCTTCTCGCCAAGAGGCTGGGCTGCAAGCGTGTATGTGCCAGAATCAATGACGAGGAGTATCTTTCCTACGACAACAAGTTCTTGTTCACCGAGATGGGAATAGATATGATGTTCTATCCGGAAAAGATTGCCGCCGGCGAGATTACCTCGATTCTCAAGCGCACGGCTGCCACCGACTCCATGGATTTCGCACGCGGAAAACTCCAGTTGGCTGTGTTCAAGCTGGAAGACGATTCGCCGGTAATCGACATGAAAATCTCGGAGTTCGCCGCAGCGATGGGGGTCCCGTTCAGGGTCGCCTGCATCCAGCGGGACAATGTGACCATAATGCCGAAGTACAATACCAGGCTGCGTTATCACGACATTCTCTTCATCATCACTACCAGGGAGGGCATTGGCCCGATTATGAACTTCCTTGGAAAGACCAATGTGGAAATCCGCAATGTCATGATTCTCGGCGCCGGGGCCGTAGGGGAGATGGTTGCCAATGGAATCTGCCGTCAGGTGGAGACTGTCAAGGTCATCGATTCGGACCGTCGCAGATGCCTGGAACTCAGTGAGAATACCGATGACAACGTGCTGGTGGTCAATGGTGATGGACGTAATTCCGACTTCCTGCTAGAGGAGAATATCAGGGATTTCGACGCTTTCGTGGCCGTCACCGGAAACGATGAGGCCAACATTCTTGCCTGCGTCGTTGCCAAGCGATTCGGAGTCGGCAAGACTGTGGCGGAGGTTGAGAACATTGAGTATATCCGGCTGGCCGAGGAGATGGGCGTGGATACCGTGATAAACAAAAAGCTCATAACCGCCGGAAAAATCTTCAAGATGACCCTGAGCAATAAGGTGAGATTTGTAAAATACATGAGCGGAACCGATGCTGAAATCCTCGAATACATTGTGGCTCCGGACAGTATCATTACCCGTAAAGCATTGAAAGACACAGATTTCCCTAAAGATGCAATCATCGGGGGCATTATCCGTGGCAATGATTCCCTTATCGCTGTGGGTGACACTGTGATTGAACCTTATGACAGGGTGGTCGTATTCGCATTGCCGAGGGCGGTCAAGGAAGTTGACAGAATGTTCAGATAGACAATGGCAAGTTATCTCCAAATCGAGAATATCAGCAAAAGCTATGGCCCGAAGGTACTCTTCGAGAACATTGGCTTCAATATAAATGAAGGGGACAAGATTGCCCTCATTGCACCGAACGGAACCGGCAAGTCCACATTGCTCCGCATACTCGCAGGCAAGGACAAGTCAGATTCCGGCGGAAAAATCACATTCCTCCGGAATATCCGCATTGCATTTCTGGAGCAGGAATACGAATTCGACCCGGAAAAGACTGCGTTCCGCCAGATTATTGATGACAGTACCGGATATATGGCCGGCCTGGATGATGACGGAATATTCGCCTACGAACTCAGGGTGGCCAAGTTCCTTTCCAGTTTCGAGGTGGACAAGGACAGCCTGATGAAGAACCTCTCGGGAGGCGAGGTGAAGCGTGTTGCCCTGGCCCGGATGCTTGCCTCGGAGGCCGATTTCTTCATAATGGACGAGCCTACCAACCATCTGGATATCAATGCTATAGAATATCTGGAGAATTATCTCGGGCATTCCCGCAGCACCTTGCTTATGGTGACTCACGACAGGTATTTCCTCGACAGGGTCTGCAACACGGTGCTCGAACTTGACCACGGCTCGGTCTATGTCTACAGGGGAAATTACCAGAACTTTCTGGAAAAGAGGCAGGAGAGAATCGACAACTACAATGCTGAAACCGCCAAGGTGAACAATATCCTGCGACGCGAACTGGAATGGATTCACGCCTCGCCCTGCGCGAGGACCGGGAAGGCCCGTTACCGCATCAATGCTTTCCACGAACTGAAGGAGAGGGCCGGGCAGGTCTACCGTACGGGGAAAGTCAGCCTGGAGTCAATGGGACAGGGTTCCCGCCTGGGAAACAAACTATTCGACTGCCACAACCTGGGCTTCCGATACGGGGATGATGTCTATCTCGATGGATTTACATATAACTTCCAGCGTTTCGAGAGAGTGGGAATAGTCGGCCGCAACGGCTGCGGAAAGTCCACCTTCCTCAATATCCTCATGGGCAACATCCCGGAGGACGGCACCTTGACCGGGGTAATCGAGAGGGGAGAATCCCTGAAAATAGGCTATTACAGGCAGTCCGGAATGCAGTTCGATGAGAACCAGACGGTGATGGAAATAGTCCAGGATACGGCCTTGCTGAACCAGTTCCTCTTCAGCCGGGACATGTTCAATACCAAGGTCGCCAAATTGTCGGGAGGTGAGCGCAGAAGGCTCTATCTTATGACAATATTGATGAAGAATCCCAATCTCCTCATCCTCGACGAGCCTACCAATGACCTCGACATCGTGACTCTGGACGTGCTGGAGGAGTATCTCAAGGACTTCAAGGGCTCATTGATAATTGTATCCCACGACAGACATTTCCTCGACAGGCTTGTGGACCATCTCTTCGTATTCTGCGGGGACGGGGTTGTGAAGGACTTCATCGGCTCATATTCGGAGTACAACGAGTACATAAAGGAATATGAGGCCCGCAAGCGTCAGGAGGAGCGTGCTGTTGAGAAGCCGAAGCCGGCCAGGCCGGAGGCTCAGCGGAAGAAGAAGCTCTCCTACAAGGAACAGCGCGAACTGGAACAAATCGAGAAGGATCTGGAGACTCTCGGCAATGAGAAAAAAGAGCTTGAGTCCAAGTTGGCCGGTGGAACATTGTCGTATGACGAACTTCAGGCGGCTTCTGCTAGGTTCGGCGAATTGTCTGCTATTCTCGATGAGAAGGAAATGCGCTGGCTGGAACTCCAGGACTAGCCCTTCAGGAATCTGGGAATTTACATATCCTTCAGGTTAACCTTTACCGGAAGCCAGGCCATCAGGAGGCCAATGCCTGTCACACAGAGTATTGTGGTAAGGATGTCTCCCCATTTCAGTATAACCGGATAGGCCGGGGTGACGAAGCCTCCCGGCATTTTTATCAGTCCGAATTCCTGCTGTATCAGGCAGGCCCCGATACCTATGGCGAGGCCGGCCAGCAGCCCCAGCAATGATATCATCCACCCTTCGGTCACGAAGATTCTCCGGATTAGACTTTCGGGGGCTCCAAGGCTCCTGAGTGTGGCAATGTCGCCCTTTTTCTCGATTATGAGCATTGACAGGCTGCCGAAAATGCTGAATGAAATGATAATGATGATGAATACCAATATCAGGAAGATGGCAGCCTTCTCATATTTCATCATCTTGTAAAGGGCCTCGTTCTGGCGGAACCTGTCCCTGACAAGGTAAGCCGGACCGAGTCTCTCCTGCATGCCTGAGATTATTTCGCCCAGTTCCCTGGCCCCTGTTCCGGGACGCATCCTGAGTTCCACGGCTGATACCTCATTGTCATATTCCAGCAACTCCCGCATTGTCTCAATGGGGACAATCATCAGCGAAGCGTCAGTCTCCGCATTGACCGAAAATACTCCGGAAGGGAATACCTTCACCATTTCCAATGATGCCATAGGGTTGCCCAGGGATATTTTCCTGTCCCTTGCCGGAAAATACATTTCAATAGGCGCCACGAATCTCGGATTGATGCCCAGGCTGCCGGCGCATCCGGCTCCCACTACCGCAAGGTGTATGTCCCCCTTGTGGAGCCTGAATGAGCCGTCCTTGATTTTGTCCCTTAGCGGGGATTCCTCCTCGTAAACGGCATCCACGCCCTTGGCATTCACAATGCCGCTGTGCCCGTCGTAGTTCACGAAGACCTTCTCTTCAATGACGCTGCACATGTTCAGGACATTGTCCTGGCTGTAGGCCCAGTCGAAGGCGGGGGAGTCCGGTACGAATACCTTGCCCTCCGCAGGGGTTACAAGGATATCGGGCTCGACGTTCCCGAGGGATTCCCTCACAAGACCGTCGAACCCGTTATATACTGACATTATCATTATGAGGGCGGCGGTACCGGTAGCCATGCCGACAGCACTCGTCGCGGAGATGATGTTTATGACATTGTGTGACTTCTTCGCGAAGAGGTACCTTGACGCAAACCTCAATGACAGGTTCATTTCCCGTTATTTTTTAAGGAGCTCGCCGATATGCTCGGCATAGTCCAGGGAAGTGTCGAGGAAGAATGCCAGCTCCGGCACGATTCTCATCTGCTTGGCCACCACGTGACCCAGTTCGCCCCTGAGAGCCCTGCTGTTCTCATTGATCTGCTCCATGACGGCCTCGGCCTTGGAGGACGGGAATACGCTGACATAGACTTTGGCAACGGAGAGGTCGGGGCTGATTCTTACCTCGGTGATGGAGACCATTGCCCCGCCGAAGGCCGCCATTCCCTTGCTCCTGATGATTTCAGCCAGGTCTTTCTGGAGTTCCCTCGCTACCTGGAGCTGTCTTTTGCTTGCTCCGTTTTCCATATTACAGAACGTTGATTATGAAATAGTTCTTCTTGCCTCTCTGGACGAGAATGTATTTTCCGTCCACGATGTCGTTTTCGGTAATCTCGTGATCAATGGAGGCAATCTTGTCCTTGTTTACGCTGACTCCGCCGCCCTGGATCATCTTGCGGCATTCGCCCTTGGACGGGAATACCTGAGTCTTTACGGAGAGGAGGTCAATGATGCCGCAAGGCAGGTCCTCTTTCCTGATGTCGAAGGTTGGTACGCCTGAGAATACCGCAAGGAATGTCCTCTCGTCCAGTTTCCTGAGATCCTCCGATGTGGAGTTGCCGAAAAGCATCCTGGATGCTGCGAGGGCATTCTCATACTCTGCTTCCCCGTGAACGAGGATGGTCACCTCCTTGGCAAGGAGTTTCTGGAGCTTCCTCTGTCCAGGGTCAAGCTGGTGCTCGGCAATGGCAGCCTCGATTTCCTCTTTCCCGAGCAATGTAAAAATCTTGATATAGCGGTCTGCGTCCTCGTCGGATACATTGAGCCAGAACTGGTAGAACTCGTAAGGGGATGTCCTCTCCGGGTCGAGCCAGATATTGCCCTTCTCGGTCTTGCCGAACTTCTTGCCGTCAGCCTTCCTGATGAGAGGGCAGGTAAGAGCGTATGCGTCTGTCTTTCCGAGAGTTCTGCGGATGAGTTCGGTACCTGTGGTAATGTTGCCCCACTGGTCGCTTCCGCCCATCTCCAGACGGCAGCCCTTGTTCTGGTAGAGCCAGAGGAAATCATATCCCTGGAGGAGCTGGTAACTGAACTCGGTGAATGACATTCCCTCCCTGGATTCGTTGGAGAGACGCATCTTCACTGAGTCCTTGGCCATCATGTAGTTTACGGTGATGTGCTTTCCGATGTCCCTGATGAAGTTCAGGAAACCGTAGTCCTTCATCCAGTCGTAGTTGTTCACGAGTTCTGCCCTGTTCGGGGCGTCTGACTCGAAGTCGAGGAACTTCGAAAGCTGCTTCTTGATGCATTCCACATTGTGGTTCAGGGTAGCCTCGTCGAGAAGATTCCTCTCCTGGGACTTTCCTGAAGGGTCCCCGATCATTCCGGTGGCTCCTCCGACAAGAGCAATCGGCTTATGTCCGCATTCCTGGAAATGCTTGAGTATCATGATGCTGACCATGTGGCCGATGTGAAGTGAGTCGGCCGTCGGGTCAATGCCTACGTATGCTGCGGTCGGACCTTCCATAAGTTTCTCCTCAGTTCCCGGCATAATGTCCTGGATCATGCCCCTCCATCTGAGTTCCTCTACAAAATTCTTGTTCATATATTCATTCTTTTTATTTCAATGTAGTGCGGCCTTCCGGCCCCGAACTGCAAATATAGGTATATTTTTCCGTAATATTTACCTGTGTGAACTCTGATTGCGCCGGACGGATTGTTATTTTCAGGGAAAACCACTAAATTTGCAGACTGTTTGGAAATTATTTAAAAACTATATTGCAATGAGAAAGAAAATTGTTGCCGGAAACTGGAAAATGAACACCACAGTTCCGGAAGGCGTTGAACTCGCAAAGGCAGTTGTTGAGAAATCAGCCCAGGTAGCAGAGGGCGTAGGCCTCGTAATCGCTACTCCGTTCACCCACCTTGTACCGGTTGCTGATGTAGTGAAGGGTACCCGCGTACAGCTTTCAGCAGAGAACTGCGCAGACAAGGAGAAAGGTGCATACACAGGAGAGGTTTCTGCCGCAATGCTTGCTTCAGCAGGTTGTGAGTACACCATCCTTGGACATTCCGAGAGAAGGCAGTATTATGGTGAGACTGACGCCATTCTCGTTGAGAAGGTGAAGCTCGCTCTTGCCAACGGTCTCAAGGTCATCTACTGTGTAGGTGAGAATCTTGAGCAGAGAGAGGCCGGCAAGCATTTCGAGGTTGTAACTTCACAGATTGAGAACGTTCTCTTCGGCCTCAGCGCTGAGGAAATGGCCAAGATTGTTGTCGCTTACGAGCCTGTATGGGCTATCGGGACCGGCAAGACCGCTACAGCCGAGCAGGCTCAGGAAATCCACGCCTGCATCCGCAAGGTGCTCGCTGGCAAGTTCGGTGCCCAGGTTGCTGACGATACCACAATTCTCTACGGCGGAAGCTGCAAGCCTTCAAATGCCAAGGAACTTTTCGCCTGCCCTGACATTGACGGTGGCCTCATCGGCGGCGCTGCTCTCAAGGCTGACGATTTCATCCAGATCGCACTTTCGTTCTAATTAACCGGTAGATTATTATTACCGTCTGGGAGAGGGGCTCGGGAGTTCTTTTCCCGGACGGTTTTTTCTTGTTTGTATGAATAGAAGTTTTTTAGCAGCGGCAGCCTGCGTGATGGCCGTGTGCAGCTGTACTCACAGAACCCCTGAGTCACCACTCCAGAAGAAGGTGGACGCTTATGCGGTTTTCCAGATTGGCTCCCCTTATATGGAGGGCTTGACAGACAACGGAAAGGAAGTCCTGAATCTTTTCAGGATGGCTGCTGACGAGGTTGACCATATTTACTGGCTCCAGTCATTCGGGGACAAGAGCGTGTTCGAGGCTCTTCCTGAAGGCCCGGAAAGGTCATACGCAATGATCAATTACGGCCCTTGGGACAGGCTTGACGACAATGCTCCTTTTATTGACGGTTACGGGGAACGTCCTGCAGGAGCCCGTTTCTATCCGGAAGATATGACCAAGGAGGAGTTCGACGCATTCGACGACCCTCTCAAACTCAGCCCTTACACCCTCATAAGGAGGGGAGAGGACGGAAAACTCAAGACAGTGTGGTACCACGAGGAGTATGCCGAGAGTGTCGACAAGATTGCCCGCTTCCTCGAGTCCGCAGCCACAATGACCATCAAGGAGAGTGTGCGCAACTATCTTCTCAAGCGTGCCGAGGCTCTCAGGACTGATAATTACTACGAGTCAGACCTCGCCTGGATGGATATGAAGGATAGCAAGATGGATCTTGTAATCGGCCCGATTGAGGACTATGAGGACGGGATAAACGGCGTCAAGACAGCTTACGAGTGCTTCATTCTCCTGAAGGATCTCAAGAAGACGGATGAACTAACCAAGTACATCGCCATGCTTCCTGACCTCCAGAAGGAGCTTCCTTGCCCTGAGGAATACAAGACCTTCGTGCCCGGCACGGAGTCGGACATGTTTGTCTATGATGCCATCTACTATGCAGGTGACGCCAATGCCGGCAGCAAGACCATTGCAATAAACCTTCCTAATGACCCTAAGGTCCATGCTGAGAAGGGTACCCGCCGTCTCCAGCTGCGCAATGTCATCAAGGCCAAGTTCGACAAGATTGTATATCCTATCGGAAACATTCTCATTGAGCCGGAACAGCAGAGATATCTCAGCGCAGACGCATTCTTCTGGAATGTTACATTCCACGAGGTGGCCCACGGCCTCGGGGTGAAGGAGACAGTGAACGGCCTGGGTCCTGTTGACCAGGCACTGGGCAACGAGTCCTCCGTATGGGAGGAGGCCAAGGCTGACATTCTCGGTCTCTATATGGTCTGCAACCTCATTGACAAGGGCGAGATTCCGCTCATCTCCAAGGAGGCTGCCATCACCACATACATTGCAAGCCTCGTCCGTTCTGTACGTTTCGGAGCAGCCGGAGCCCACGGACGCGCAAATATGATGTGCTACAACTTCCTCAAGGACAACGGGGCCTTCGAGCGCAACAAGGAAGGTCTCTATCACATCAATTATGACAAGGTTCCTGGGGTGGTGGCTGACTGGGCGGAGCTGATTCTCACTACTCAGGCTACAGGCAACTATATGTTCGCCAAGGAGTATGATGCCAACCATGCGGTAGTCCCTGAGGCTCTCTCCGCAGATATTGCCAATGTCAACCGCGGCGGTGTACCTGTGGACATCAGGTTCGAGTTCGTCTGGTAATGAAAGAATATGAGTTCCTCTGCCGTTTCCGCAGTGGAACTTTAATTTTTAAATTCAATAACAATGAAAGCACTTGTAAAGAAGTATGCCGAGCCGGGTATCTGGATGGAAGATGTCCCGATTCCGGAAATCGGTGTAAATGATGTTCTTATCAAGATCTGGAAAGTAGCTATCTGCGGTACAGACCTCCACATCTACAACTGGGACCAGTGGTCCCAGAACACTATCAAGACCCCGATGACCATCGGACACGAGTATGTTGGAGAAATCGTGAAGATGGGAAGCGGCGTAAAGAACTACAAGATTGGTGACCGCGTGACAGGCGAGGGCCACATTGCCTGCGGACATTGCCGCAACTGCCGCAGGGGCCGTGAGCATATCTGCGAGAACTCCATTGGCGTAGGCGTGAACCGTGACGGTGCGTTCGCTGAGTATCTCAGCCTTCCTGCATCCAATGTGGTGAAGGTCGACCCGCGTATCCCCGATGACTTTATGGCCATCATGGATCCGTTCGGAAACGCTACCCACACGGCACTTTCCTTCCCGCTTCTTGGTGAGGATGTCCTCATCACCGGAGCAGGTCTTATCGGAACAATGGCAACAGCCATCTGCAAGTTCGCCGGTGCCAGGAATATTGTCGTGACTGATTTGAGCGAGTATCGTCTCAACATTGCCAAGAAAATGGGCGCCACTCTCTGCGTTAACCCTACACAGGGAGGGTCAGTAGCCGCTGCAATGCACGAGCTCGGTCTCAAGGGCTTCGACGTAGGCCTCGAGATGTCCGGCTCACCGGTTGCCCTGCGCGAAATGATTGACAGCATGTATTCAGGCTCAAAGATTTCCCTTCTCGGAATCCAGCCTGACTCTGCCCAGATTCCTTGGAGCAAGGTTATTTTCAATGCCCTGACTCTCAAGGGAATATACGGACGTGAAATGTGGGAGACCTGGTACAAGATGGAGCAGATGCTCATTTCCGGTCTCGACCTTTCACCTGTCATCACGCACCGCTTCAAATTCGATGATTTCCAGAAGGGATTTGACGTGATGAAGAGCGGACTGTGCGGCAAGGTGCTGCTGGAATTCTAAAGGCAGGAATTACATAAGCCATCCACTCATATCCTCCCCCGCTGCCAGGCCTTCCCTGATGCGGGTGGAGGATATGTCTATGATGGGGGCGTCGATAATCTGGATACGGTACATCCTGTGGGACGCATCCTCCAGCATCAGCAGGTCTGGACCTGACTCTGCAGCATCCAGCACGTAGGGAGCGGGAGATTCAGTGCACTCGTTTATGAGGGTATCCCGCAATGTCTTGATATCGAATCCCTTTCGGGGATATACGGCGATTCCGTATTCGGACAGGAGGCGCTGGAAGTCCCGCCACTTCCGGATGGAGAAGAGATTGTCTGCTCCCATCACCAGGGTGAACTCATTCTCCGGCTCCCGTTTCTTCAATTCATCCAGGGTCCTTATCGTGTAATGCGGCGGCTCCATCTTCAGTTCAATGTCGTCTACCCATACGTGAAGCTCCGGATGCCTCCTGACTGCTTCCACGGCCGCATTGTACCTGGCTTCCCCGCTGTCCGCACTGATGCTGTCCTTGAGCGGATTCTTGGGCGAAACGACCAGGTATACCCAGTCGAAGCCCTTCTCATTGGTGAGATACTCGAGGATGGCCTGGTGCCCGATATGCAGGGGGTTGAATGAACCCGAATAGACGGCTATTCTCATTGTCGGAGTATGTCCGGATTATTCAGAAAGGAATTTGTCCACTATCTGTTCGGCCTCGGAGAATGCGGCCTGCAGGTCATCATTGACCAGAATGTAGTCGAACTTGTCAGCGTAAGTCATTTCCTCGGCGGCCTTGGCAACTCTTTTCTCAATGGCCTCAGGGCTGTCCGTCCCCCTGGCAACTAGCCTTTTCCTAAGTTCCTCCACCGAAGGGGCCTGGATGAATACAGAGAGGGCCTTGTCCCCGAAATATTTCTTCAGGTTCACGCCTCCCTTCACGTCCACGTCGAAGATGATCACGTGGCCCTTGTCCCAGATTTTCTGCACCTCGGACTTCAAAGTTCCGTAGTATGAGCCGGCATAGACCTCCTCATATTCCACGAAACAGTCCTCAGCTATTCTCCTTCGGAACTCGTCCGGAGTCAGGAAATGATACTCGACTCCGTCCCTCTCGCTGCCCCTTGGCTGGCGGGATGTTGCGGAAACTGAAAATTCCATTTCGGGATGCAGCCCGAGAATGTGGTTTACAATGGTACTCTTGCCGGAACCTGAGGGTGCGGAAAAAATTATGACTTTATTGCTCATTGTTAAGTAATATGAAAAAAATAACTTGCTTCAGATTTGCATCAGATTCCAGAGGACAGATTTTCTCCCGAAGAAAGAGCGTAGCCGTAGCTACGTGACTGATGAGGGAGGAAATATGAATCGGAAAGATATGCATAAGATGATGCTATTTATTTTGTGAAGATTACTAAAATGTTTCAATTTTCGTTTATTCCGCAAAATTAGTTATTTTTGCGTGATTTAAAAGATTTCTGGGATGGGATATGACATTTTGTCGCATCTGTGGACATTGGCAGAATTGTTGTATTGCAGATGACAATGAAATACTTTTGACAATAATTCATTAATTTTTATAGAATATGGTTTCTTATAAAGATCTGGGCCTTGTAAACACCAGGGAAATGTTTGCAAAGGCAGTAGAGGGAGGTTATGCAATCCCTGCCTTCAATTTCAACAACATGGAGCAGCTCCAGGCCATTATCCAGGCTTCTGCAGAGACTAAGTCTCCAGTTATTCTCCAGGTTTCCAAGGGTGCCCGAAACTATGCAAACCAGACCCTTCTCCGCTATATGGCAGAGGGCGCTGTAGCGTACGCCAAGGAGCTCGGCTGGGAGCATCCTCAGATTGTTCTTCACCTCGACCACGGTGATTCTTTCGAACTCTGCAAGAGCTGCGTTGACATGGGCTTCTCTTCAGTCATGATTGACGGTTCATCTCTTCCTTACGAGGAGAACATCGCTCTCACCAAGAAGGTAGTCGAGTACGCACATCAGCACGATGTAACCGTTGAGGGTGAGCTCGGTGTCCTCGCAGGTGTTGAGGATGAGGTTGCTTCTGAGGTTTCCCACTACACCAAGCCGGAGGAAGTTATCGACTTCACCAACAGGACAGGTGTTGACAGCCTTGCTATTTCCATCGGTACTTCACACGGTGCCTACAAGTTCAAACCTGAGCAGTGTACCCGCGACCCTAAGACAGGCCGTCTCGTACCTCCGCCACTTGCATTCGACGTTCTCCACGAGATTGAGAAGAAGCTTCCTGGCTTCCCTATCGTTCTCCACGGTTCTTCTTCAGTTCCACAGGAGTATGTAGACATCATCAACGCCAATGGCGGCAAGCTTCCGGATGCAGTAGGTATTCCTGAGGAGCAGCTCCGTGAGGCTGCCAAGTCAGCAGTTTGCAAAATCAACATTGACTCTGACTCACGTCTTGCAATGACAGCCGCTGTCCGCAAGGTATTCGCTGAGAAACCGGGTGAGTTCGACCCTCGCAAGTACCTCGGACCTGCTCGTGACGAGATGAAGAAGCTCTATGAGCACAAGATTGTGAACGTTCTCGGCTCCAACGGAAAGGCTGAGTAATTGACAGTCAAATCAATATGAGGCGGCAACGCTTCAGTATACAATATCGGAAAGCACTGTTTCAAGTACGGTGCTTTCCGTTTTTCATTTATGCCATTACTCCAAAAGTAGGTATTGTTTGCCAAATAATCCTTCCGTGTTCCCCTATCATAAAAAATGCACTATATTTGCAGCCGTCCGAATATATGGAATTGAAATAATGAGACGAGTAGTAATAACAGGAATGGGAATTTATTCGTGCCTCGGAGTAACATTGGAAGAGGTGCGCGATTCCCTTTATACGGGAAAGTCCGGAATCATTTTCGACCCGGAGAGGAAAGAGATGGGATTCAGGTCGGCCCTTACGGCCTGCGTCCCGGAACCTGACCTCAAGAAGGAATTGAGCCGCTCACAGCGAGTGTTCATGCCGCAGCAGGCAAAATATGCTTATTGTGCCACCAGGGATGCCCTGAGGGCCGCCCGCATTGACCAGGATTATCTCAATACGCACGAGGTCGGTCTCCTTTACGGCAATGACAGTTCGACGGTCCCTGTGGTCAATTCCGTAGATATAATGCGGGAGAAGAAGGATACAACCCTCTGCGGTTCTGGAGCGATTTTCCAGTCCATGAACAGCACGGTGACGATGAACCTCGGCTGCATTTTCAAGCTCAAGGGCATCAACCTCACTGTCTCAGGTGCCTGTGCGAGCGGTTCCCACGCCATTGGCCTCGGCGCACTCCTGATCCAGAACGGCCTGCAGGACATGGTAGTCTGCGGAGGAGCCCAGGAGGTCAATCCTTTCGCAGTCGGTTCTTTTGACGGCATTTCAGCATTCTCCACGAGGGAGGACAATCCAGCTGCGGCCAGCCGTCCGTTTGACAGGGACAGGGACGGTCTGGTACCGGGTGGCGGTGCCGCCACGGTCATCATTGAAGACTACGAATCGGCGGTCAGAAGGGGAGCCCCGATTATTGCCGAGGTGCTTGGATACGGCTTCTCAAGTAACGGAGACCATATTTCATCCCCTAATGTGGACGGGCCGAGCCGCTCTCTCGAGATGGCAGTCCGCCGCTCAGGTATCTCCAAGTCGGAGATAGGATATATCAATGCCCACGCTACTTCCACCCACGTGGGCGATGCCAATGAGGCCAAGGCAATTTTCAATGTCTTCGGCGAACGCACGGTGGAAGTGACCAGTACCAAGTCCCAGACCGGACACGAGATGTGGATGGCCGGGGCCAGCGAGGTCATTTACTCTATATTGATGATGAAGAACGACTTCATCGCTGCCAACTTGAACTTCGAGAATCCTGACGAGGACTCTTCAAGGCTTCTGATACCGGGCCGGCTGGTGCACAAGCATTTTGATACCTTCCTTTCCAATTCATTCGGATTCGGAGGTACCAATTCTACCCTGGTTATCAGGAATATGTAGGGCATTCCGGGAAGGTCCCGGAGTGTATTGTTTAATAAAAATAAAATGGAGAAGCAGGAGTTAATCAATGAAATCAACTCGGCACTTGCCGGGGAGTTTGAAGTTGATGAGTCTGTCATCACCCCTGAAGCCAACATCAGGGCAGCCCTTCAGCTGGACAGCCTCAGCCTGGTAGATCTGGTAGCCCTTCTTGAATCCCGTTTCGGAATCAAGATTACGGGAGCAGAGATGATTGAACTGCAGACGTTCCAGGCGCTCTATGACTTTGTGTATGACAAGGTTAAGTAATCTATGAAAGAAAACATTCCGGTAAGGGGTGACGAATTGTCACGCCTGCTGCCCCAGAAACCGCCTATGATGATGGTCGACACTTTGTACAGTGCCGGAAGCGACTTTGCTGAAACCGGCCTCACGGTGTCCGGGGACAATGTTTTCTGTATAGATGGTTATCTGATTGAGCCCGGCATCATTGAGCATTCCGCCCAGAGTGCCGCGGCTTTTTCGGGATACAGATATTTTGAGGCGGGGGAGGAACCCCGCATTGGCCTCATTGGGGAAATCAAGACTTTCCGCATTGAGCGCCTTCCGAAGGTGGGGGAGAGCATCAGGACCAGGGTCAGGATACTCGGCGAGGCCTTCGGCATGTCATTGGTCGGGACGGAATCCTTCATTGACGGAGTCCGGATTGCCGGTGGCCAGATAAAGATTTTCATAAAGGAGGATTGAAGTGGACAGGACGGTGGCTATAATCGGAAGCGGTCCCGGCGGACTTGAATGCGGCTGCATTCTGGCCCGCAAGGGCTTCAAAGTCATTGTCCTGGAGAAGGCCAAAGTGCCGGGAGGGGCGCTCCAGACATTCTCCAGAAAGGACTCCGGAGGCCGTACGCATATCTTCGACACCGGTTTTCACTATGTCGGCAGTCTCGGCGAGGGTGAACCTCTGGGCAGGCTGTTCTCATATTTCGGGCTTATGGACCTGCCCTGGGAACCTTTGGATGCGGATTTTGCAGCGGAGGTTCTCATTGGAGATGATAAGTATGCCCTGCCATCAGGTTACGGGGCATACGAAGAAAGTTTGAGCAAGGCCTTCCCGCATTGCCGTGAAGGTATCAGGAAATATGTGGGGATGCTGAAGGATGTCGGGGACAATATTTTCAATGCCTTCCGGCCGGAAAACGGGATGAATCCTCTGTTCGGGGTCCCTGCTGCCGATTATCTTCGGGAGACATTGGCGGACCCGGAACTTGTCCGACTCGTGTCAGGAGCTTCTGCCTTCAATATGGACCTGCGCCCGGAGAGCCTTCCCCTGTATGTTTTTGCCCAGATAAACAGCTCATTCATAAGGAGTTCCTGGCGGCTTGGCCGTACGGGCGGCGGGGTTGAAGGCGGGTCTGCTGTAGCAGGAGCATTGATCAAGACATTGGAACAGGCGGGTGGCCGGCTGATGACAGGGGCGGAAGTCACCTCGCTACGCACCGACGGTATCGGACGGGTCGTCTCTCTGGGAGTACTCAATGGGAATGAGACTGAAGAACTGCCTGTGGACTACGTGATTTCGGATGCTCATCCTGCCATCACCGTCGGTATGGTGGATGATTGCAGGGCGCTCCGTAGGATTTACAGGTCGAGGATGACCAGGCTTGGCAACAGCAGGGGAATGTTCACCGTCAATGTTGCCATGAAGCCGGGTACGATGCCTTATCTGAACCGCAATATATTCGTCGCTGCTCCGGACTGTGACCCCTGGCATGTATCCGGCCGGGGAGGAGATGAGGTGATGGTGCATTTCAATGCTGCCGATGTCGCAGGCGGTTCCGCTCTCTCGCTTGACATCCTCACGCCAATGGACTGGGCCTTGGTGGCTCCGGATGGCAGAGGTGAGGCTTACAGGGATATGAAACATCGATGCGCTGAGAGATGTATCGGTCTGGCATCCAAGGCTTTGCCGGGATTGGAGAAAGCAGTGGACAGATATTGGACCGACAGCCCGCTGACTTGGCGGGATTATACCGGGACAGTGGAGGGTTCGGCGTTCGGGGCGTTCAAGGACTGCCGCAATCCGCTCGCTACCGTCCTCTCGCCGAGGACCCCGCTGGAGAATCTCTTCCTTACCGGACAGAGCCTCAATCTTCACGGAATTCTCGGTGTAACAATGACTTCGGTCCTTACTTGCTCGGCAATGCCGGGACTTGGGAATCTTCCGGCGGAGATGGGGCTGATTGATGGAAAAATAATTGATACAATATGAAAAGCAATGTACTTGTGACCGGCGGCAGCCGCGGAATAGGAAGGGCTGTTTGTGCCAGGCTGGCTTCAGAGGGCCGGCACATCATTATAAACTACGTGTCTAACGATGCTTCTGCGCAGGAGGCCCTGGCCATGGTAGAGTCTGCCGGAGGTACCGGAGAACTTCTGAAATTCGACGTGAGCGATATCGAGGCGACATCGGCTGCCCTGAAATCGTGGCAGGACGCCCATCCGGACGAATACATTGACGTTCTGGTCAACAATGCCGGCATCCGCCGGGACAATCTCCTGCTCTGGATGGAGCCGGAGGACTGGTTCAGTGTGATGAAGACAAATCTGGACAGTTTCTACAATGTCACAAGGCCTGTTCTTCAGCCTATGGTACTGCATAAATGCGGAAGGATAGTCAATGTGACCTCGCTCTCGGGCCTGAAGGGCCTGCCCGGCCAGACCAATTACTCTGCTGCCAAGGGAGGTATCATAGCCGCCACGAAGGCATTGGCACAGGAGGTGGCTGCCAGGAAGATTACCGTCAATGCTGTGGCTCCGGGCTTTGTCCGTACCGATATGGTGGAGGGCCTGGATGAGGCTGAACTGAAGAAAACCATTCCTGCCAGGCGTTTCGGCGAGCCTGGGGAGGTGGCCGAACTTGTGGCCTTCCTCGTTTCCGACAAGGCCGCTTACATCACCGGCCAGGTGATTTCCATCAATGGCGGAATCTATTAGCTCTTCTTGACCGCCTTTTCTCCATACAGCTGGTACTGCCGTGGAGAGCACCCCGTAGCCGACTTGAAATACTTGCAGAAGAAAGAAGAATTAGGGAAATTCATCTTGTCGCTGACCTGCTGCACGGAATAATCATTGGACACCAGCAGCACCTTGGCCTCCAGGATTACGCTGGCCTTGATAATGTCTCCAGGTTTCTTCCCGAGCGTCTCCGTGATAATCCTTGCGAAATACTTCGGTGAAAGACAGCACTTCCCGGCATAGAATGCCACGGCCCTCTCAGTTCCGCAGTACTCGTGGACATCATTGAGGAACCGCATGGTAAGTTCCTTCTTCCTGGATATATTGGAATCCTCCACAGGTGCATCCACCTGGTCAGACATAATGGATGCGAAAATCGCACTGGCGAAATAGAAAAAGCCGATGGCGGCATCCTGGGCATATTTTTCCTTTATCCCGGAGAACTTCCACAAATTCTTGAACAGGGTGTAGCTCTGCACAAAAGCCTCACTTACGCTTTCCGGATAATGCACTACGCCGCGGCCCGCATTCTTGATAAGCCATTTGCGGACAATAGCCGCACTCTGCATAATTGCCTTTCCGAAATTTCTCTCGGAGATGGCACCGATGATGAACTTGCAGTCATCAGAATAATGGATGTATTCCGCTATGGCTCCAGGCATACAAATGAGCCCGCTGTTCCTGGAGATATCGAAATCTTCCTGATTGATTTTCACGTGGATGTGTCCATTCAGGCAAATAATGCAGAAAGCCATCATCAGTTTTGCCGGTACTTCCTTTTTCATGTTTTCGGTACTCAGTTCCGGAATATCCCTGTCCAGATTGTCATTCAGGACTACGATATCTCCAACCGTAATAGCATCATCGGAAACTTGGAAATTCCCGAACTTTATCCTGCGCACGGATTTATTTTCCTTATTCATCTCATCAAAATCCTGTATCGGCCAAAGTCAAACCTTAAAGTTGCCGCCACATCCTGCAAAGTGTGCATTGTCCTCGCAGACGTGGCAGCAACAGTTTTCTTAAGCCAGTTTTAAGTTTTACGGCTTCAAATATATCATTAGTTTAACAAAAAACAAACTTGACAGCCTCAAATAGTGAATTTTTGACCAACAATTCGTAATTTTGTCATATATAGCCCTCGGGTGAAGTTGATTATTTTGAACCAAATGAATATTCCGGATACCTTTAAAGAAATACTTTCGTCCGATTCCACAAGCGGAAGGGAAAGATCTTTCGCCGAATTGGTGGAGGCATTGATCCGCCGTGAATGTGGCCGCATCGGCTCTGTTCCGATTATCAGCAAGTTTGAAGTCGGGGACGGGACATTGAACCTTCTCTGCACCTGGGGATGTAAAGGAGGTGAAATGCCTGAAGTCTGCCTCTGCACCCATCTGGACACTGTCCCGCCATACATTCCGCCCGCTTTCAGGGAAATCAATGCCGGAGCAGGGCTGCCTGACGGGAAGACAGCCGTGGCTGACGACATCCTCATAACCGGACGCGGCTCCTGCGATGCCAAGGGCCAGATTATTTCAATGCTGGCCGCCTGCGTTGAGCTTGCAGAGTCCGGATTTCCAGGCAGTTACGGACTGCTTCTCCTGGCCGGGGAGGAGACCGGCTCCTTCGGGGCAAAGGCCTGGACAAGGGACTGCCAGGGAGGCAACTGGATAATCGTGGGCGAGCCGACCGGCAACAGGATGGTCTCCGCTTCCAAGGGAACCAAGTCTTTCCGCATCACTATGCGGGGAAAGGCCTGCCACTCCGGTTATCCTCAATTGGGACATAGTGCGGTATTGGACTTCAATGAGTTTGTCAATGCGTTGAAAGCCAAGGAATTGCCAATCGACCCCGTACTTGGGGAAACTACCTGGAACATAGGCTGCCTGGCTGCCGGCAATCCGCAGAACATCCTCTGTCCGGAACTGTCTTTCAGACTGTATTTCAGGACCACGTCTGCCTCTGACGATATCGTGCAGGCACTTCCGGAGGAATGGAGAACAATGTTCCCCGGCATTGATGTGGAGGCATTCGGAGGTGATACCCCCATGAAATACGATGTCCTGCCGGGCTATGAGACCATACCTGTCTCCTTCGGCAGCGATACGCCGAGGCTGACTGGCTTCAGGCACAGGGCGATGTGCGGCCCGGGCTCTATTTTTGTAGCCCACACCGACAGGGAATATGTCCTCATGACTCAGCTCAGGAAGGCTATTGACCAGTATAAGAGAATGATAACAAGCATTGTAGCACTATGATAATAATGAAGTTCGGAGGCACCTCCGTCCAGAATGGCGAGGCCATCCGCAGAGTTATCGGCATTGTCTGCGGGAGAATGCCTGAGAAGCCGCTTGTGGTGGTTTCCGCATTGTCAAAAGTCACCAGGCAGCTTTGCAGTATTGCCGAGGCTGCACAGGGCAGAAGGGAGGAAGAGTTCAGGGAACTTCTCTCAGCATTGAGAAAGAGGCATTGCGACCTTGCGGCTGAACTCCTTCCGGAAGGTTCGGCATTGCTCCGTGACTGCATTGGGCGAATCGGGCGGCTTTGCGATGAACTTGAGGACTTTGTATATGGCGTTTACCGGATTGCGGAACTCTCTCCGAGAAGTTATGCCCGCATTGTATCCACAGGAGAACTGCTTTCTTCCGTGATAGTTTCGGCGGCAATGAATGCGGAGGGGCTGTCCTGCCATTGGGCTGATGCGAGGAGAATGATGGTGACAGACTGCAACTATATGTCTGCCGCTCCCGATCTTGAGGCTACCGAGGCAAATGTCAGGAGGGAATATCCCGCATTGTCCAAGGGCGCGTCCGTCGTCCTGACCCAGGGCTTCATCGCCTCGTCGGCCGAGGGCTTCCCATCAGTGCTTGGTTTCGAGGGCTCGGACTATTCGGCTGCCATATTCGGAATGGCCCTGAACGCATCCAGGGTGGAGATTTGGACCGATGTAGACGGAATCCGTACTGCTGACCCGAGAGTCGTTTCCAATACCGGAAGGATTGGCAGGCTTTCATACGACGAGGCTGCCGAGATGGCCTCCCTCGGTGCCAGGGTACTTCATCCGCTTACTATCGAGCCTGCCAGGAAGAGGGGTATCCCGGTTGTAGTCCTCAATTCCGCAAACCCCGGGGGGCCGGGTTCCGAAGTGTCTTTCAATGGGGAAGGTGCAGGGCCCAAGAGCATTGCCCTCAATGAGGAAGTGGAATTCCTCAGAATCACTTCCCCGAAAATCAGCGGGGCAACCTCAATGATTTCAGACGTTTACGGCATCCTTGCTTCTGAAGGCCTGGAAACCGGGCCCGGGACTGTCTCCGAATCATCGGCAAACATAGTGCTGGAAGTGGGGAAAAAGTCTTCTGACAATGCTGTAAGACGTCTCAGGGAGAAATATGAGGTCCAGGTCCTGACGGACAAGGCCCTTGTCTCCGTGGTAGGCTGTGATGTGGCGGTATCACACACGGTGCTCTCTGCCCTGCTGCAGAAATCCGCTCCCGTCTATATGCTGTCAGCCAGTCCTTCATTGCTGAGTGTCAGCGTAGTGGTGGACAAGTCAGGGGCGAGGGACATCGTCTCGGCACTTCACGGCGAATATTTCGGTTGACCTTGGCCGAAAATTGACTATATTTGTAGTTTGGACAGTTAGTAGATATAAAAATATTTTATGAAAGTTTTGATAAGCGGCTACGGCCGTATGGGAAAAATGGTCGAGGGGGTTCTCAGGGAGAGGGGAATTGAATGTGCAGGGTGGAGCGAGGACATCGCCTCGGTGGACAGGGAACTTGCACGCGAATGCGTATGCGTGGACTTCACGGTTCCGGAGGCCTTCAGGGCCAACTACAAGTTCATCGCGGAAAATTTCAAGGCTGCCGTCATCGGGACGACAGGCTGGTATGATATCAGGGAGGAGGTCTCCGACTATTTCCGCAAATGCGGGACTCCGATGATATGGGCCTCCAACTATTCCGTGGGGGTCAATGTGCTCTCCGCCGCAGTTGACATCGCATCAAGGCTTCTTGCGAAGGCAGGCGGATACGCCCCTTACATAGTGGAAAAGCATCATTGTCATAAACTGGACGCCCCAAGCGGCACCGCCAAGACATTGGCAGCCTGCGTGGATGCCAATATGGGCCTGCATGCAGATGTGGCCTCGGTCCGCGTGGGAGAGCTTGCCGGCATCCATACCGTAGGCTTCGAGGGAAGCTGCGACAGGCTCACTTTCGAGCACGAGGCATTCTCGAGACAGGGCTTCGCTGAAGGTGCGGTAGTCGCTGCCGGAATGGCGCAAGAGATCGCGGAGAAAGCCGCAGCCGGGGAGAATGTTGAACTGGTCAATGATTTCAAGGATTTGTTTTTAGGCTTATGAGAAGAGAGTACAGAGGTCTCGGAACGGCACTCGTAACCCCGTTCAGGGACGGTAAGGTGGATTATGATGCCTTCAGGGCACTTGTCAGGAGACAGGTCGAGGCCGGGGTAGATTTCCTGGTCCCGCTCGGATCCACTGCGGAAACCCCTTGCCTCGAAGATGAGGAGAAGGTCAATATTTTGAAAATCACAAAGGAAGAGAGCAATGGACTTCCGATAGTGGCCGGAGTCGGCTCCAATTCCCCGGCTGCCACGATACGCAACATGCGGCTGCTCGACCCTTTCGGGGCGGATGCCTACCTCGTGGTCGTGCCATTCTACAATAAGCCGGAACAGGAGGGTATCTATCAGTATTTCAAGACAATAGCAGAGGCTACCGACAGGGATGTCATCCTCTACAATGTACCCGGACGTACCGGTACCAATATGAAGACCTCGACTGTCCTCCGTCTGGCGCAGATTCCGAATATCCGTGCTGTCAAGGAGGCATCGGGCAATGTGACCCAGATTATCGATATCCGCAGGCAGGCTCCGGAGGAATTCACTGTCCTGAGCGGCAATGACGACCAGACCCTGCCACTGATGGCTTCCGGCTGCGACGGTGTCATCAGTGTTGCGTCCAATGTGGCACCTTCACAGATGAAGGCCCTGGCGGATGCCGCAGCGACCAGGGACATGGAGAAAGCCGTGGCTCTGAACAATGAACTCATGCCTCTCTATCATGCCTGCTTCGTCGAAAGCAATCCTATCCCGGTCAAGGCAGCCCTTTCAATAATGGGCTTCTGCACCCCTGAGATGCGTCTTCCGCTAACTGAGGCCGTGCAATCGACCAGGGATCTCCTCGCCGGCATTGTGGGCAGTTATTCCAAATAGAAATCATTATGAACAGCGAAATGAATGAATTCCTCAAGGTCTGTCAGGACCTCGAGGCCGGAAAGATAAGAGTTGCAGAGAAAACGGACGGGGAATGGAAGGTCAACTCCTGGATCAAGGAGATGATACTCACCGGTTTCCGTCTCGGAAAGCTGACCGATATGTCGGAGGGCGGATTGTCCTTCATTGACAAGGACACCATACCTGCAAGGCGTTTCACCGTGGAGGACAGGGTACGTATCGTCCCTGGCGGAAGTTCTGTCAGGAGGGGAGCCTATCTGGCCCCTTCCGTGATCATGATGCCTCCTGCCTATGTCAATATAGGAGCCTACGTGGACGAGGGCTCAATGATTGATTCCCACGCACTTGTGGGTTCCTGTGCCCAGGTCGGCAAGAACGTCCACATTGCGGCTGCCGCCCAGATAGGCGGAGTGCTTGAGCCGGTCGGCGCATTGCCTGTGATCATTGAGGACAATGTCTTCATCGGAGGCAATTGCGGAGTGTATGAAGGAGTTCTCGTGAAGGAGAGGGCAGTGCTTGGCTCAGGCGTGATAATCAACAAATCCACAGCTCTTTACGATGCCGTGAACGGATGCTGGATACGCCCTGATGCGGATGGCAGGATGGTGGTTCCGGAAGGTGCCGTCGTCGTGGCCGGAAGCAGGCCTGTGACCAAGGGCCCGGGAGCCGAGGCCGGCATTCATCTCTATACTCCTGTGATCGTGAAGTACAGGGATGGCAAGACAGATGCCTCCACCGTGCTTGAAGACTTGTTGAGATAGTCTATGGATTACGGAAAATTCTTTTCAAAGGATACGGAAGCCTTCGTGGGATCCCCGACCAGGGAGATTTTCAAGAAGGTGGATATCAACAGCATATATTCCCTCTCCGGAGGATATCCGTCTCCCGACGCCCTGCCGGTGGAATCGATGGGCGAGACAATGAGGGAAGTGCTGGCAAAATATGGCCCGAAGGCATTCCAATATGGTGGTACACAGGGAGTCACAGAACTAAGGGAGGCGATTTCGGCCCGTTTCGGGGAGCCTCTCGAAAGGATTCAGATAACCACTTCCTCGCAGCAGGGCATTGATGTCTGCGCCAGGGTCTTCCTGGACCCGGGCGATGTCGTGTTGACCTCCAATCCTACTTATCTGGGCGCTCTCCAGTCATTCAAGTCCTACAGGGCTGAGATGGTGGGAGTGGCCAGACGGACTGACATTGAGGAGTTCAGGGCGGCCTACGAGGCGGCCATAGCCGGCATCAAGTCTTCCGGGAAACGGCTGAAACTGATGTATATGATTCCGGATTTCCAGAATCCGTCAGGGGAGACATTGACATTGGAGGAGAGGAAGGTGCTTGCGCAACTCGCTGACAGGCACGACTTCATCATCATTGAGGACTGCCCGTACAAGGAACTCAGGTACGAGGGCGAACCGGTTGATTCCATCTATTCCCTCGCTCCGGACAGGACCATACACCTTGGCTCATTCTCCAAGATAATGTGTCCGGGCCTCAGGCTCGGCTGGATGTTCGGTCATCCCGACCTGCTGCATCAGGTCTATCTCTGCAAGCAGTCCCTGGACCTCTGCCCGCCGGTATTCGACCAGTATCTTGCGGCCGAGTTCCTGACTTCCGGCAGGCTGGATGCCAACCTGAAGAAAAGCATTGAATCATACAGGGAAAAGCGGGACATAATGCTTGAGGAACTTGAGAAGAATATGCCTGAGGGAGTGAGCTGGACCCATCCTGAAGGTGGTCTCTTTCTTTTCCTGACCCTGCCGGAGGGTTTCGACTCGATGGCATTCTACGACACGGCCCTTTCTGCCGGGGTTGCCTACGTGGCCGGCAATATGTTCTTCACCGATTTCGTGGAGGCGATTCACAAGGGAGGAAGCCGCACCGGGCTCAATACGATGAGGCTGAACTTCTCGTTTATGACTCCGGACAGGCTCAGGGAGGGCGTGCGCCTTCTCTGCAGGATAGTCTCGGAAAAGCTTGCCGCATCCCGCTGATAACCACATTATTGTACCAAAACATTGATGACCGATGAAATTCTATAAGTATCACGGGGCCGGCAATGACTTTCTCATTGCCGACGGAAGAGGTGCTTCGATTGACCTCAGTGCGGAGCGTATTTCCTCATTGTGCGACCGCCACACCGGATTCGGGGCGGACGGCCTGATGGTGCTTGAGGAGAGCGAAGACTATGACTTCCGTATGCGCTATTACAATTCCGACGGCTCCGGCGGCATGATGTGCGGCAACGGGGGCAGGTGCATTGTGGCCTTCGCTGCGGATCTCGGTTACAAGAGATTCCGTTTCGAGGCACCTGACGGCCCGCACGAGGCGGAACTTCTCTCCGGCGAGGCGGCGGCTTTCACCAATGCGGCGAGGATTGTCCGTCTGGGAATGAAGAATGTCAGCGGGGCAAAGCCTTATTATGGGGACAGGTCCTGCGACTGGTTCCTCGACACAGGTACAAGGCATCTGGTAAGATTCGTGGAAGATATTGACAAACTGGATGTTGTAGGGGAGGGCCGCCCGCTGAGGCATGATCCGAGGTTCGCCCCGGTGGGGGTCAATGTGAACTTCGTGAAGGTCAATACGCCCAGGGACATTGTCGTGCGCACATACGAGAAGGGGGTCGAGGACGAGACCCTGGCCTGCGGAACAGGCATCACCGCCTCTGCCATGGCCTCTTGGATAGCCTATCGTGTTGCAGTCAGCCGTGCAGACTCCTCTGCCGGTTACAATCGCTCGGGAGAACCGGTTGTAGTCAAGGAGCCGAAGCCTGTCGTCTGCTCTGTACGGGCCCGTATTGCCGAACTCAATGTGACCTTCACCCCATCACTGATTCTCCGTCCCGGCGAAAAACCGGAATTTTCAGCCGTGGATGTATTCCTCACCGGGCCGGCTGTATTCGTGGGCACCGCGGAATGTTGAATCCGCATTTCCGGTCAGCAGCAAGAAATAGAGAGGGTGACTGTCAGTCTTACGGCTTTCAGTCACCCTCATCTTCTATATTACAGTATCGTGATTATTTCGAGGAAACAACGATATTGTCGATATACCATCTCGTAACCACCTTTGAGCCAGGTGCCATATCGAGAGGATGGATGGCGATACGCTGTCCCGGAGCCACATTCGGAAGGCTTACCTTTGCGGACTGCCATTCCATCTTGCCAAGAGGCTGGGAAGTCTTGAGCGTCTCGCTGGTGTAAACTACAGCGTCCCCTTCGAGAACCTCAACCACAATATCCACAGGGTCAGTTTCATATACATCATTGGATAGATCAGCATCGGTGGCATTCAGCACACGACTGCATAGTCAAGGTCAGGATTTCCGGTTGAATAAAGCTTGAAAGGACCTTTCTCCACCCGTTTCGCCCGGTCGGAATAGAAGTCAGAAACCGTTTACAAGAAACTCGCGAAGACTTAGATGGATTATTCCCTCATCGTCAGTTCTTGTCACCATCGGCGTCAAGGATATAACATATTTAGGATAATTATCCTTAATCTTCTTCAGAGCACCGAATTCCCTTTCCCTGGTTTCCTCCCCGGCTATTAGATATGATGCCTGAGCGTAAACTCGGGAAGTGCCTTTCGTACATACGAAGTCTATCTCACCTGCCTGCAGCTGGCCGACCTGAACCTTATACCCATCATGTACAAGCTGCTGATAGATGATATTCTCTATTACTTTCTCAATATCTTTATCACGGCCTACCAGAGTTTGAGTATTGCGTATTCCAACATCCTCGAAATAATATTTATCATTGCTCTCCAGCAGTTTTTTGCCCCGAATTTCAAAGCGTTCAACCTTGTGAACTATATATGCGTCACTCAGATACTTGATATATCTGAGTGCAAGATCAGTAGAAACCGACTCTTTTCGCCCCCTCATGTATTTGCTGATTGAGGTCGCTGAAATCAGCTTTCCTGTATTGTCAGCAAGGAACTTCACCAGATTATATAGGAAAGGCACATTCCTGACCTTATGCCTAAGGATAATGTCTTTCATCAAAGCGGTATTGAGAACATCTTCACAATAAGTCCCAAGTCCGTCAATATCAGCCAAATCATATAGCTTTAAACCAGGAAGACCGCCGACGTCAATGAACTTCCGCAGGGACTCATCACTGTCCGTCAAAGAATGAAACCTGAGGAAATCCAGATAGCATAGAGATTGAACATAAATTTCGTGATGACGACCGCCAAGTTTGGTGGACAGGTCGCCCGACAAGGTTTCCGCATTACTTCCAGTGACAACAATTTCCACCCCATTCTCTGTCCTGTAGTTGCGAAGACTATCCTCGAAGTCCTTTATTTCTTGAACCTCATCAATAAGAATAAAGTTGGTTCTCGTGGAATCTATTCTGGCATCAATGTAATCGTTCAAGTCCGAATCATTCTTTATCTCCTTCCATTCTTTCTTTTCCTTATCTATGAAGATTACATTATTCTGCGAATCCGATGAAAGCAGTCTCTTGAGATCCAGCAGAACGAAGCTCTTGCCGACACGTCTTTGACCTGTCAGCACTATTATTGTCTGTTTTCCGAGATGCCGGCGGATCTCATGTATGTATTCCGGCCGTGATAATATTTCCATAGTGCAAAAATAACGATTTTATCGTATATATACGACAAAATTATCAGAAATCGCAGTTTTATCGCATTACATTACGTTTTCGAGTCAATATGAAACCGTTTGCCCGGTCGGGATGGCAGAGGGCCAAACCAACAGAGAAGGGGCCGGAGAACCGGTCCCTTCTCAAATATGCAATGCAATTACACCAATGTGACAGTGTCAATGTTTATTTCGATACTACCACAATGTTGTCGAGATGCCAACGATAAACGCCCTTGACTTTCCAGTTGTAGCTTCCGTCTTCATTGAGACAAACCGAAGGCACTATGTTGAGTTTGGTATTCGTGCTCGCACCACTAATCTTGACCGAAGAGTGAGTCCAGTGGAATTCGCCATTGACCTGATCATTGGTAAGAACATCACTTACCTTGGTGCCGTTATCGAATGTTCCGTCGCCGACAATCACTACTACCAGACTGACAGGATCAATCTCAAATCCACCCTTTGCATGTGCAAACCAGTCAAAATCAAGCGTTATATCTGATGCGGATGAAAGCGTCTTACAAGGCTGGAACTGCAATGATGTCTGATTGTCAGTCTTACTGTGCTTGATATAGTTGGCCTGAGGATAAATAACCTTTGCCGTAGCATTCAGGTCAGTATATCCGGCTGCGGCAAGGGCTGCAGGAAAATCATTCTTCAGATTAGCATCGGTATAAGGGTTAGGAGCATTGGCAGCTGGATCCTGTGCTCCCATTGTATCTCCTATAGTTTTGCCGCTGTTGGCATTGTAATATGCGATGAGCGGTTCGAGCCAGTCAAAGTTGTCAGCAAAGAGCACATCATTACCAAGCTGGTTGATGGAGACAGTCTTGGTGAAGTCATATCTTTCACTATAGAACACTATCTTGACAATTCTTGTGGCTCCGGTATTGGCAGGAACCGTAACCTTGACATCATAGTCTCCGGCAACAGCACTCTCTACAGGAGGTGTCACTATATCAGAAGAAATAGTGAAATCCACATTGGTAGAGATATTAACATCAAATGTCAGGCCTTCAGAAGGGATATAGCCAATCTGATGATAATAGTTCACATCAATCCTAGGTACAAAGTTCTCCTGCTTTACCACAACGACAGCCTCGACATTGCTGGCCTCATTGTAGAATCGGATATAACCTGTCCTTGTGGCACCTGAGACATTTACATCGAGAGTGAAGCTGTGCTCGCTCTTCTCGACAGAAGCCCTGGTGGAAGGAGTCTCAACCTCCTTGATCCAGGAGTCGGAAATGGCAACCTGATATTCAACATTGGCCTGAACAGCCACGCTGAACTCGTCACCTTCACCGAGGAGGGCATCAGTAGGCTTGCTGCATATCACACTGATAAGCGGATCAAGCTGCTGTCCTGCGGCGGACTGAATCACCATGATCTTCTTCTCTGAGAGGCCGGACTTGATGGTAATCTCGTCCTTCCTCATTGTACTGAGGTCACTCGGGTCGCAGGATACCACCACGGCGGTAGGCTCGCCTGCAAGGCCCTCGGTAACATCGAGATGCAGCCAGTTTGCAGTGGTATTCACAGAGAAGTCTGAATCAGAGGTAATGGTAAGGTTCACATCAGTTGGCTCAAGACCTTCGAAGGAAATGACACCATTCTCAGTGCCTGCGACTTCAATGTTGGCCTCCTTCATACCGGCCAGGGATACAACCTCAACATTGTCAAGGAACCAGCGGTAAAGCTTGCCATCAGTGGCGACAGCTCCAGTGTAGGTAGTAGGCCTGATGCAGATGCGGGTTCCTGCTGTAGCACCGTTTATGACGATGGTCTCGTTCTTCCAGGTGAAGTCTCCATCTGGTGTGAGTACTCCGGACTTGGCAGCTCCGTCAATGGTACCGTCACCTTCTACAACGACTTCAAGTTCTACCGCATCGTCAACGTTCTTTCCCCAGTCGAATGAAAGACGGAGGTCTGTAGAGCCGTCGATTGCGAAAGCCGGAAGCCTTACACCGTTACAGTTGTTCGTCTTACTGAACTTGAGATAATTACCACCGCAGACATAAACGGTCTTGGATGAATAGAACATTGACTCATAGCCCATTTCACCCGTAAACATATCCTCGAATCCTGGAATCGCATAAGCATTTCCGTAGTTTACGGTTTTCTTGTCGCCCATTGAGTCTCCCGTTGTCCTGCCATTGTCCTTGTCCCACTGGACGAAAGGAGCTACCCAGTCGAAGTTGTCCTTGAAAGGAAGAGCCTTGCCGATGATAGGGGTGGCGCCATTGTCCACATAGCTTACAAGAGCGATGGCTGCGAGCTTGGAGCTCACACCGATATAGTAACCGGTAATCTCAATATCGTGCTTGTTGATGCCGTTGATGTCCTGAACCGGATTGTAGATGGCAGCGGACTTCTTGCCATTGATGGTAAGATTGCCGCCTGCACAGGAAGCCAAAGCCTTGACAAGCTCGACCTTGCCAGGTGCGTAAGACTCCGCTGTCGTCACATCCTTTGCCTCAGGATATACCACATCCTCATTTCCGCTTACCGTAGCCTCGTCAAGGACAATGCCGATAAGGTCATTGACCTTTGCGACATCTCCGGTGATGGTGAGTTTGTCACCCACCTTCACTGAAGCGGTTCCGCTTACGAAAATATTGGAAGTTCCGTCGCTGATGACAAAGCCTTTCTTGGTGGTTGCCATCACCTGCGCACCGCCAATCTTGGCGAGGTCACCTTCCTTGAGAGCCACAGCCTCAGTGACGGTGATTGGAGACATAGTGCGGAAACGGTCCATTTTCTGCTTCACAACAACTTCAACATCGCTGATTGTGGAAGCTCCCTTGATGATAAGCTTGGCCTCACGTGCCTCGTCACCGGTATTCTCCTCAGCCTCGATGACGACATCCATAGTACCCTCACCTGAGTTAGGGGTAACTGAGAGCCATTCCTCTGTCACATCGACAAGCCATGTACCATCAGCATAGACGGTAAAGGTCTTCTCGCAGGCCGCTGCCGGGAGAACAACTTCATCATCTCCCGGAAGAATAGCCCTAGACTCTTTGATTTCTTCCTCGGCGCACCCTGCAAGAGCCATCATGACTGCTCCAAAAGCGGCCGCGATTGAATATTTGGAAATTTTCATAACGATTCAGTTTAATGCTTAAAAGTCAAGACCGTCATCCCAGCCAGGGTTCTGAGTAAGATTCCTGTTCAGAGACCTGTCATTGATAGGAACCGGATAGAGATAATCCCTTACAGGGTCAAAAGAGAAGAGAATGTTGTGCACAGGCTCGAAAAGACCCTTGTCGCCCTCGCTGAGGAATACATCCTTGCCGAGCTGCCAGTTCTTGGTCGCCTTGTCATTCTTCTTGCCGTCAGTAGTGATATTGTAGTCGATGACACCGTCACCGTCAATGTCATACTGTCCGACTCCCGGGAAATAAATTCCATAGTAAGGCCTTGCAAGATGCTCTCCATGTTTCCACCTCATGAGGTCCTGATAGCGGAAGCCTTCCTGTGCAAGCTCGATGGCTCTCTCGCGGCGAACCTCGAGAATGAGGGCGTCGGTAACATCAGGATAGAAATATTCTCTCTGAAGATACGGGTCAGCTTTCACGTCAGCCTTCAGGTCAGGCATTCCGACACGGGCACGGAGAAGGTTGATCGACTTGTCGATACTCTCCTGGTCGAGGATACCGAGCTCAGCCTTGGCCTCAGCATAGTTGAGAAGGACTTCGCCGAAACGGAATACCGCAATGTCATTGTAGGACTTGTCGAGCTTGTCGAACGAGAGATTGTTGTCCGGCATCACGAACTTGGCTGTCTGGAAACCGGTCACGGCGCAGTTGGCGTCAACTCCTACAGGAGTTTCGGCATACTTGTAGGCATTGCCGGACTGGGTGATTCGCCTGTAGCCAGGGATACGGATAGTCTGGGCAAGACGAGGGTCACGGTCAGCAACTTCCTCGGCAAACTGCATTGTCTCCCAGCCTTCCCTGTCGGTGAAGCGGGTGCCGTCCTTCATCAGGTATGCGTCCACGAACTTCTTGGTCATGCAGGCTCCGCGGCCGGCCTCGACTGCATAAGCCGTGGCATTGTGCATCAGAGATGTACCATAATCGAAGTTGATCGCGAGGATGGCCTCGGTGGTCAGCGCATCGTAAGAAGAGAAGAGGACTGCATAGTCAAGGTCAGGATTTCCGGTTGAATAGAGCTTGAAAGGACCTTTCTCCATCACCTCCTCGGCAGCCTTGTAAGCCAGTTCAAGATACCAGTCGGCATCCTTGGCATCTTCCGGAAGCCTGCATACGAAGCTCGGGTCATAAAGCTCGTCGTGATACTTTCTGTAAGTACCCTCGAAGAGGCAGAAACGGGCTTTGAATGCCAATGCCGCCCACTTTGTAGCGCGGTAGTTCATTCCGCCATAAGAATCCGGAAGGTTCTCGGCAGCATAATCCACATCCTCGATCATCCTCTGCATGATGAACTCGCGGCTCTCTCTTGGGGCCTGGAGGACAGGGTCGGTGGAACCCGGTTCGTGGTCAACCCACGGAACGTCTCCGAAACGCATGACCTTGTCGAAGTAGAAGTAAGCCCTGAAGAAACGGCTGAGAGCAGTATACTGAACGGCAGCCTTAGGGTCTTCGCACTGCTTCGGGATATAATCCAGGCAGGTATTGATACGCCTGAGGTCACCCCAGGACCAGCCGCCGCCGGATGCCGGCACGAAACGGTTGGATCCGCTCTTCACGAGGTCAGAAGGATCCTGATGCACATACTGGTCGCTCTGCTCGTTGTAGATGGTCTTTGGAAGCAGGTTGTTGTAGTAAGGGTTTGTAAAAAGCTGCAGGTCAGTAGCAGTCTTGAAATATGTCTCAGGACTGAGCTTTGACTGCGGCTCCTTGTCGAGAAGATCGCAAGAGCTGATTGCAAGAGCTGCTGCGACTACAATCAATATATTCTTTTTCATAATATTCACCGTATTAGAATGTCACGTCAATACCGAACATATAAGTTTTCTGCCAAGGGTAGAATGCCCTGTTGTAGTCGTTATTGCTACGGCCGAACGCTCCTTCAGGATCGATGTAGATGCTGTGCTTCTTGAATGGAGACCAGTACTGGAGGTTCTCACCGGAGAAGTAGATGCGGATCTTGTCGACTCTGATCTTCCTGGTAGCTTTCTGAGGAACGGTATATCCTACAGTGAGGTTCTTGAATCTGAGATAGCGGAGATTCTGAAGGTAGCGGGTGTTGACCTTGTTGAGCTGCGCACCACCGTCGTATGCAAGATAAGCGACAGGACGAGGGAAGTAGGCGTCAGGGTTCTCCTCGCTCCAGCACTGCTGCAGGAAGTCCTTAGGAAGGTATGAACACATAGGCTGGGAGAATGGTCCCCAGAATGCGAATGACCTCACGTGAGGATACCAGTAATGGTTGCCGGTTCCCTGGAAGAAAGCCGAGATGTCGAAACCGAAGTAGTCGAGACTGAGGGTAAAGCCGTACTGGAGTCTTGCAAGGGAATTACCGAGAATCTTGCGGTCGCCAGGATTGTCCACATTGTTCTGGCCTATGCCGATCTTGCCGTCGCCGTCGATATCCTCGTATTTGAGGTCACCTGCACTCCATCCGCCGCACTTGTCGAGCTTACCCTTTACATAGGAAAGATCGACCTGTGATGCATATTCCTGAGCTTCCTCGTTACTCTGGAAGAGATCATTTGCCACGAAACCCCAGATTTCGCCGAGTTTCTGGCCTACATAGAAGGACTTTGCGAAAGTCTTGTCAGCATTGTCATATTTGGTGATCTCCGAGTCATAAACGCTGAGAGTACCCTTGATTCCGTAGCCGAAAGGATGTCCAGCAAGATTGAACTGGTCTCTCCATCCGAGTGAGAATTCGAGACCCTTGGTGCGGAGGTCGGCTGTGTTCTGCTTCGGAGGATCAGCACCATATACTGCCGGAAGTTCATAACCGTCAGTAAGCATGTCCTTGGTATCGCGGATATAAGCCTCACCTGTGAACTGGAGTCTGCTCTTGAACATGTCGAGGTCGAGACCGACGTTCCACTGCTCTGAAGTCTCCCAGGTCAGATCGGATGAGTTAGGGGCGGAAATGCTGGAATACTTGCCCACAGTGCTGCCCTCACCGAAATTATAGTATGCGAAGTTCTTGATTTCGATAAGACGGTAAGCGATATCGTTGGCTACATTCTGATTACCGAGAGTACCGAACGAAGCACGGAGTTTGAGATTGTCCACGACGCTCTTGGCTGGAGCGAAGAAAGGCTCTTCCGAAATACGCCAGCCGATGGATCCTGAAGGGAAGAAGCCCCACCTGTGACCTTTGGCAAAGCGTGAAGTACCGTCATAACGACCTGAAATCTCGAAAAGATAACGGCCTGCATAGTCATAGTTGACACGACCGAAATAGCCCATGAGTGCGTATGCTGAACGTCCTCCGGAAACAGCCATCACTGTGGCTCCGTCAGAGTTGGTGCCGACGAGGTTGAGGTCAGAAAGATTCTCTGTGAGAAGATAATCTCCTGAGGCTCCCACGGACTTGCCATCCTGGCTCTCATAGTTGGCTCCGGCCATCACGGTGAGATGATGCTTGTCTGCAAAGGTGTTCTCATAAGTTGCGAAAACGTTGGCAGCATAGTAGTTGTAGGTAGCTATGCTCTCGTTCAGCTGGTCGAGACCGGCACCTGTATCGTACTTCTCAAGGTCAGCACCCGGATATCGCCTGTATGTGAAGTTGGTGGTCCTGCTGGTATTCCTGTTCTGGTGGAACCTGTAGGTAAAATTGGCCACGATTGAAAGGCCCTTCACAGGAGTGATGGTGAGCTCGGAAGTATTGGAGAAGTCGGTCTTCCTCTGGAGGTTGGTATTCTTGGCTTCACCATAGACAATGTGACGGCCGTTGCCGATACCATAGTCAGAGTTGAAGAAGTCCTTCAGCTTGTACAGCCAGGAACCGTCCGGGTTCTGCATCGGGAAGATAGGAAGAGCGTGTGCGGCCGTGTAGGTGATGGCGTTCTGGATGTCGCCGACTCCCACGAAGTCATAGAGTGAACTGTAGAATGAAGTATTGTTGCTGAACTTCATGTACTTGTTGATGTCGAAGTCAACCTTTGAACGGAGATTATACTTCGTGAACACGTCAGGACGCTGCTTGATGATACCCTCCTGACGGTCAAGACCGCCGGATACGAAGTATTTGACTCCCTTTCCGCCGCCTGAAATGGAAACATTGTGCTGCTGTACAGGATGCTGGTCGTTGAAGAGCATGTGCCACCAGTCGTTGTTTCCGTAGTAGCGCCACTGGTTGATACCGTTCACTACGCGCTCTACTACCCAAGGACGGTCCGGATTCTCCGTCTTGTCGTTCACGCGGGCGAGGAGCTGCTGCATGTCGTAGTCGTCATACTTCACATATTGGTTTCCCTCAGAGTTCATACGGAAGACATTGTGAGTATAGACTGACCAGTAACCTCTTGTCTCATAGTCGGTTGAAGTGGTTGGCTCCTCCCATCCGAAGCGGCCGCTGTAACGTACGGTAGCCTTTCCGTCCTCGACCTTTCCGTTCTTGGTGGTGACCAGAATCACACCGAAGGCAGCACGTGCACCGTAAACGGCTGCTGCAGCTGCGTCCTTGATGACGGAGATGGACTCGATATCGTTAGGATTGACGCGGTCGATGTCACCTACGGCTCCGTCGATGAGAACGAGAGGCTCGGCTCCGTTGATGGATGTATATCCGCGGACATTCAGGCTTCCGGTAGAACCAGGGTTACCTGAAGAGGTGGAGATGTTGAGGCCCGGTACGGAACCCTGAAGCATTGTGGAAACCGAGTGAGCGGTCCTGTTTTCCAATGCCTTGGAATCCACCGAGGTGATGGCGCCGGTCAGATTGACCTTCTTCTGCGTACCATAACCCACAACGACCGTCTCCTCAAGGAAGAGGTTGTCCTCTTCGAGAGTGACGGAAATCCTGGATGTTCCCTCGGGAACAGTGGTGGTTACTGACACGTAACCCATGCAGGCCACGTCAAGCTTGACATTTCCTGATGGAACCTTCAATGAGAATGTACCATCTGGGTCTGTCACAGTACCTTGATTGGTCCCTGCGATCATTACGGACGCACCGATGACCGGCTGCTGCTGGGTATCAAGAACTGTTCCTGATACAACTCTGGTCTGTGCATTCGCGCTCATAAGGCCCGAAAGCGCCAGCAACAGAGTTGCAGCAATAGTTTTAATGAATCTCATAAAAGCTAGATTAGTTAATATTATTAATTGGATATATTCCAGTTATCAATAGGATATTTACCAGGCATAGGTATCGACGTTGAATGCCTTTGGACGGCTCATCGTCTCGGTATAGACGTTGCCGAAATTGTCGGTCACCTTGATTTCAAGAGTCGATGTCGCGCTCGAGGCCGTGACCATCCACATATGGCTGCAGGACTTGGTTGTGAAAGAGTCCTCTTTTGTCTTTCCGCAGGAAGGCATATATGTGAGAATATGGAGAGGATCCCTGAAGGTGCTTGATGCCGCCTGGGAAACAGTCAGGGCTTTTCCGTTCTCGGTTACCTCAATGCTCCAGCCCGGACCGTAGTTCCAGACATTGATGTAAACCTCATTGGCATTGTTGGCAGTCATCCAGCTGCCGGCCACCGCCTCGAACACGGCTATCTGGGCATCAGCCTTTCCTGACATGTACTTCTCAACGGGAAGATGGATGTTGTTGCGGTCGTAGGAGCGGAACTGGACATTCTCATCCAGACCCGTCCCCTTGAACTTCCACTTGAAATCACTGCCTGCAATGTTGAAAATCTCATATCCTCCCGGGGCTCCGTCGGTTCCGATGTGAACCTTGCCGTCGGACTTGTAAACGCAGTCCCACCAGTCGGCGCAGACGGCTCCGCAATTGTGGTCATACCAATTGCTGGACTTCCTGTTTGCCACCTGATGGGTATGTCCGGTAAGGAAATGAACCTGGTCATAGCCAGACAAACAGCCGAACAATGCTGTCCTGTTCGCCTCAGTGTCAAGGTTGCTGGTCGTGGCGTGCATTGTGACAACTACCGGTGTGGACTTGGATACAAACGAAAGATCCTTTGCCAGCCATGCAAGCTCCTCATCAGTAACCAGTTCGTTGTACTTCCTGTCATCCTTCCCGCCTCCCTTGCTTGTGCTGAGAATATTGTCAAGGACGACATAATGCACCTTGCCGATGTTGAACGAGTAGAAATCCGGGGCAACCTCCTTTGTGAACTGAACAGCATTCTGGAAATCGCCGGGCAGCATCATGTCGTGGTCATGGTTTCCGATCGTATGGAAAATCGTCAGGTCTCCCACCTGCTTTACATCGTCGAGATACTGCAGGAACTGATAATTCCTGTCATACCAGTAATAGTCCCAGGTCATGTCTCCGAGGGTCACGGCATAAACCTTCTCGGAACTGTGGCTACTCACATAATCCTTCACCTCAAGACAGAACTGGGTGAACCATTGCCTGTCATTGTTCCTGCCTCCGGCAAGGTGCATGTCGCCGAAGACGAGCATGGTATGGTTCGTCTGGTCTCCGGCCTCGAAAACACGGAAATCCACCCTTTCCGCAACTGATGCGCCTGCCTTGAGGAGAACATGGTTAGTAGGCAGGACACCTTCGGTGGCCACCTCGTAACCGCTTGGGATAGAGATGAACACATAGCCATACTTCTTGGCAGACTTCATCTGGTATATTCCGTCGGCATTGGTAGAAACCACTTCCACGCCGTCCGAGATGACAACGCCCTTGAGCGGCTTGTCGCCGCAATATACCCTTCCGTAAACTGTGCTGCCCTCAGCCGGCTCTACGCCATCGGAGACAATGATGCGGGTATCGCCAAGTTTCTTGACGGCCTTGCCCCTGCGAACAGACACGGAGTAATTGTCAGTTATGGCGCCATCGTAGAGGGAGATGGTTACATATTTGGTGGAGATATTGACTATCCCGCAGTCGTGGCTCTTGCCGCCGGAGTCGCCGAGAACTATGATGTCGGAGCTCTCCGGTGCCTTGCCGAACATGATCCTGAATTTCAAGAGGGCGTCAGTGCCGACATTGATTTCAGCCGGAATGTCAAGCTGGACGTCAAACGAACTGCCGGTTCCGCTGTCATCAGAACAAGAAACGCAGCATAGCAATACAAAAGATACAAATAATTCCGAGATGAATCGTTTCATATTAGTTGTCATAAATATCATCAGGTACAAGTGTGGCCAAATCAATTTTAGGTGTGGAAATATGTGTGGTTTGTCATTCCCATAAAAAACATTATAGGCAATGCGCCCCTGCATATTCTTCCGGTTGTTTATGGG
>JBJEBV010000103.1:0-7196 GCA_051870395.1 Candidatus Cryptobacteroides sp.
AAATGAAGAAAGAATATCAGGCTCCGTTGCTTTCCGTCTGCCGCATTGAGATGGAGAGCGGGTTCTGCAGTGCATCTGCGGATATTCAGAACCCTCAGGGAGATACTGGCGAGATAAAAGAGCAGAAGGTTAATCAGGAATTCACTACTGAATTCGATGTATCGGGATGGGAATAATTAGCGTACTGGATGACAAAATGACTAGAGCGATGAGAAGAAACGTTTTATATATTGCGGCAATAGCCCTGGCAATGGGTTCTTGCGCAAAGGTGGAAAACAATACCGTCAAGACAGTTCCTGGTGACGAAGTCTGTTTCTCCGGGAAACTCGGGGTCAATACCAAGACGATATATGGAGAAGAGACGGACACCGGCATCAAGGTCAACTGGAAGAATGGCGACAAAGTCCTGGTTTACGGAACCAACTGCCTTGCCGGCCGTGATATGGCTGAATACAATGTCACCAACATTAACGATGATGGCAGTGAAATAATCCAGAACTTCGCTAACAGCCTCGACAAGACTGGTGATTGTGGCGTACAGTGGGGGCTGGACGAGGCTGCGAAGTGCGACTTCTATTCCGTTTATCCGTCCGTAAACAATGGACACAACACCACAATTACTCCCAATGCAGATGGCGAAAGCGTGACCGTGAGGGCTCATATCCGCCCATCGCAGTTCTGCGTATTCAACGCCAAGAGTGACCTCAGCGGATTCACAAGCAAACCTTTTTACGAGAAATATACTGACGAGACAATGCCTGACGCATTTATGTACGCAGTGACTCCTGACCAGGAAACTTGTTCGGAGGTTGTAAAACTCCAATACCATCCATTCTCTACAGTTCTGAATTTCAAGTTCAGCGGATTTACCACATCCATCGACCTCACCTCACCATATATCTACCTGCAGAAAGTGATACTCACTGCACCGGATGGGGTTACCGTTGCCGGCAATTTCGATGCGACAATAAAAAAGGACGGCAGTGTCAGCGCAGCGCCGGTCGCAGATACCGAGGCCACAAACGTGATTGAGGTAAATACAATACTTCCGGGAGGTTCTTATGTCCGTCTCGGCAAGAATCAGACTGTCGAATTCAGCATATTCACCATCCCACAGGACAATCTTACATTGAGTGATAGCTGGGTTGTGACTCTGCAAACCAATGCAGGAGACTTCAGATACAAACTGAAGCCAAGTGCAAGCAGTGAAAACAACAGCGGCAAGACTGCTGCCCTGAAGGCGGGTCAGATTCACAAACTCAATATCCCTCTTCTCACTGTCACTCAGGACATTACCCTGAACCCGGCCGACTGGATGACTCAGATTCCGCGAAACGTGTATCTCTCCGAACTTTCCCTCCCCGGTTCCTGGTATAGCGTGCTTGAGGAATATCAGGGAACTGGAGTAGATATCGCAACCCAGTATTCTGCGGGTATTAGGGCTTTTAACTTAGATTGTAGACTGACTTATGAGGATGCTAACACGAATATAGTAGGAATGTATACAGATGGCAAAGGTGAGCTCAGGTTGGTATGCGCTGGAACAGATGGAAGTAGCAGTGCCTATAATTATGATCCCGGGGACTTGGTCCTTGATATAATGAAAGAAATTGGAACTTTGATAGCTGGAAATCCTGAAGAATACGTTGTTGTCGTTCTAACAATAGCAGAAAAGCCAATGGACCGATCTTCGTATACCTACGGCACCACTGCCCCTCTAGAAGTCCTAAATGCCATAGCCACATTGCTTGACGACCCAAGCCTTGACGGTTACATCTACAAGAATCCGATTACCCCGAACACCACGGTATATGATGTCCTCGGAAAGATTATAGTAAAGGTTAATACTAACACTTCCAATTTCCTTGAAGATACATACAACACCATTCCAAATTCTATGGTGTCTCTTGCATCAATGGCAGGCGGTGCCGGGTACACGGATTATTCTGACCTGACTACTGGCATATTCGACTCTATGCAGTCATCGATAATCTACAACGGCAAGACGGATAGCAACCTGATGTTCTATTATCATCAAGCACAAAATACATATGAATCCGGATCGTCCAGTTCTCCTAACTTGGACGAGAGACACGCAGCGATAGATGAAATCACTACTAAGTCAAGAACAATATATGAGAACAATCTACACAACTCATGGTTCCAGATAGGAATTGGAGGATATATTAATAAGAAAACCAGTTGGGGTTCTACCAAAAACGATAGACTTTCAGTTGCCACCGACCTGAACAACTACCTTCTCTCGAAGGTTGAGAAGAAGTTGATGGGAGAGGAAGGCCTCGCACCGTCACCGGTGGGAATCGTGCTTATGAACTATTGTACAGGCGATGCCTCCAACGGAAACGGGGCCGCTCTTGTGAAAAAAATCCTCGAAATGAACACAATGTTCAGGCTGAACCGAGACCCCGCCAAGCCTGAATGGCCTGACCAGGAGAACGTCGGGGGCGGAGAGTCCGGCGGCGGAGAAAGTGGCGGCAGCACCGGAGGAGGTGGCGGCATTTAATATTTACCTGCACCAGATATACATTGAATCTGATGCAGGTTTTATGTATATAGGCCCATTGTACCAGGGCAAAAGTATAGAAACAGAGATTAACAGGGTTATTATTGGGACACACTAATCTATTCTTTATATGAGTAACTTAAAACCTTTTTTCGCAGCATTTATTATTGCGGGATGCTGCGCTTGTACCAATCAGGAGTATCTTCAGGAAGATGAAGAATCAGCTATTGAAGTGAGGATTATCTCACCTTCTCCTGAAACACGAACTGCCGTATCAGGTGTCACGGATGATGGCGGCATCCTCACCAAGTGGACTGCCGGGGATGAACTCGGAGTCTTCGACAAATGGGGCAGACATCTACGGTTCATCAGAAAAACTTCAGGAACCGAAACCTCGGCGAGATTCTATCCGGAAAGGGGTTACTACACCCCGGAATATGCGTACTACCCTTACAGGAGTGCCAATTCAGGAAGAACACCGGAGGACTGCATCGGCAACCTCCCAAAAATCCAGGAAAGGGTCAGCGGCAATCTCATCGGGGCGTATAAAGTCGGGACATTGGAAAGGGCTTCAGGTATTCTCTTCAACAAGACTTACACCATGACCTGCAAGCACATTGTAACCTTCATCCGGATGATAATCGACACGGACGGGACCGTATTGAAAGATGATGTACTCAAGACGGTCAAAGTCAGCGCTACCAGAAACGGGGAGCCTGTAAACATTGCCGGTGAATTCCATTTCAGCGCAGTGGACGGAAGTGTGGTAATGGATGGCATCGGCACCGAGCCTGATATCACAATGGACTGGGAAGACGGAATCAGCCTGACTGAACCTATTACAGACTATATGTGTATGCTCCCGGTCATCCAGGCAGGTGATATTATTCGCATTGAAATCAATACAGCCAATCATACGGCCGTAATCGTCACCCCTGCCAAGAAGGCATTCGAGAAAGATGTGGTTTACGATTTCCCATTGACACTCACGAACTTCAGTGACAGAATGACTATTGATGGCGAGGAACCAGGTACCGAGCCTGAACAGCCAACAGACCCTGAGCAGCCAACTGAACCTGAGGAACCTGCGGACCCAAATCCTACCGTCACCACCGGAACGTTCACTGCCTGCGCTTTCAATGTGGACGGACTGCCGCAGAAGATTAGCTTAGTTACTATCAATGGAGATGGTCCTGGCTCATCCGGGACTACATCGATGGCCAACATAGCAAATGGATTGGGCTGGGACATTATTGCAGCGAGCGAAGATTTCGAGTATCATTCACAGCTTGCTGCGGGTCTTTCAAATTACAATGCCGGTACTTACCGAGGTACTATCACTTCTGCTCAATTGACTTCTCGTGCCGACACCGATGGACTTTGCTTCTTCTGGAAAAAAGGCCTGACAGTTACCAGCGAGGGCAATAGCCCGGGAAGCAGCAGTTGGGAGAAGATGGTGCAGTACACGGACGAGGAAGGTGGCCTCACTTCCGGTGCTAACACCTGTATCAAGAAGGGCTTCCGCCATTACGAGGTGACCGTGGATGCTGAGAATAATGTCATCATTGATGTCTATATCACCCACATGAACACTTACAGCGGCAGTGGCAATACAGAGTCGAACGCCTATGTAAAGGCGGTTCTCGGCCAGTTGCGCCAGCTCCGTGACTATGTTCTCGAAAAGGCAAAGGCCAATCAGCGCCCTGCCATAATCATAGGCGACACCAATATGCGTTACACCCGCCACGACATCAAGACCAATTTCCTCGATGTCATCGCTTCATACGATAGCAATGCGGGCTACACCGTCTCCGACCCTTGGGTTGAATTCCATCGCGGCGGCATTTATCCTGCCTGGAACAGCCTCTCACTGATGACCAGATTCGCATTCAAGGGTGATACGACCAATGACATTGTATGTGCTGACAACCAGAAGGGCGAGGTCGTTGACAAGATTTGGTACATCAATGTTCCTGGCGCCGAGGTTCAATTAAAGGCGACCGCACACCAGAATGATGTGGACAATTTCCGCAAGAGCACGTCTGACGTAAGTTATTCCGGGGTAATGGTTGAGGATGCCAATGGCAGCAATACCAGCGGCAATACAAAATACAACTCGAACCAGACTGTCTCCTACACCAAGGACGTCGGCTACTCCGACCACTTCCCGGTAGTAACCACCTTCCAGTGGACCAAGACGGTCGCGGCTAAGTAAGCCCGACTTGTAGAATACCAAATAATCAACCACCCGTATCTGCCATCTGACAGGCACGGGTGGAATGTTTATTGTCGTGGATTTGTGTATGGCTTTCGGCGCAGGGATCCCCTCTCAATAGAGAAATCCGAACATCCAGAGAGGAATCTGATTTTCAAAGGCATATTCTATATTATCTTTGACAATATATCCCTCTTTAGCATCTTCTATCTGCTTCTTCCCTTTTTTTCTTCCGCCGACCTCAAAGGTCTTTCCATCGATTTCAAAATCGGATATCGGGGATTCAACGATGTCATATTTCTGCTTGGCCCAGCAGAAAAAAATGGTCTCCCGGGAGTTGCCGTCATTTGAGCGGTCGCTGGACAGGACGTTTGCCATATTCGGATTGTGGAGGTATAACTTGTCCATCTTGCGCATAATTGCATCGCCATTGGCTTTCATCCTGAGGACTGATACAAGCTCCGCCTTTTCCAGATAACACAAGTACCCAGGCAGCACATCGCGATCCAGTTCCAGATCTCGCGCCATGTCGGAATAATTGATTTTGACGGGGACACTAGTGGAAATGTAATACATGAACTTCTTCAGTTTCTGGGTGGCAGCAATGGTCATCTTCGCAAATTTCGGAATGTCCACCTCAACTGTCGTATTGATAATCTGGCGCAGACGGGTCTCAAATTCAGGTTCAATGAAGAATGGATAGCATCCCTTCTTCATATAATCCTCGAAGTATTTTAGAGGACGTTCCGGCCCGTATGGAAAATCAACATTGCCGTTCAACACTTCTTCCAGTGTGGCGGTCTTCAAATGCCAGCCGCAACGAAGATTGAGATATTCACGAAATGACCAGACAGGAAGATGGTATTCAATGACCCTTCTGCTTAGATCCGCACCGCCCTGTTTCAAATCCAACATGGAACTGCCGGAATAGACGACTTTTAGCAACGGCAGGCTGTCATATATGTTCTTGATTTCCCTGCCCCATTTCTCGTATTTGTGAATCTCATCGATATACAGATATTTACCGCCTCGCGCATAGAAATTTTTCGCAGTATCTAGAAGTGTATGGGCACTGAAATAGATATCATCCGCTACGACATAAAGGGATTCATCAATATTTCCCTCCAGTTTAATATGCTGAAGGATAAGTGTTGATTTGCCCACACCTTTCTGGCCAAGGATGCCAAGAATGCGGACATCCCAGTTAATGACCTGATGCTGCTCCCTGAAGAAATCCATCGGAGTTAACTCCAAAAGCCGGTAAAATTGTTCGTATAGTGCCTGCATAATGTGATTGCGTTGTCTATTCGGCACAAATATATGAAAATTGCGGTAAAGTTCCCGCAATTTTCAGCAAAAGTTGCGGAACTTTGTCCGCAATGGGATTCCACCCGTACCTGCCAACTGACAGGTGCGGGTGGAATGTTTATTGTCGTGGATTTGTGTTTGGCTTCCGGCATTTCCCGGATATTATTTATCCAGGGCGGGGTAAAATCTTTAGTAATCTAAAAAAAATAACTTGCTTCAGATTACTTATCTACGTTTCAAAACAGGCTCTAGAAACGACACCGGCAACCGAAATAACACAAACCAATTGAAAATAATATGATTATCGGCTATTTGAGAGTAAGTACGGGCAAACAGAATCCCGAGAACCAGAAGGATGAAATCAGGCGCTATCTTGAGGCCAAGAACTCGAACGTGGACCAATGGGTAATTGAGACGGTGAGCGGCAAGGTCCCATTCAAGAAAAGGAAGCTGGGACGCATTGTCAGGAAGCTGCAAAAAGGTGATTGTCTAATAGTTACGGAAATATCCAGGCTGAGTCGCTCACTGGTCGAGCTGATGGAGATTATGGGAGCCTGCGTGGAGAAAGGCATATCACTTTACACCACGAAGGAACATTATTCTTTCGACAACACTATCAATAGCAAGGTACTCTGCTTCGCATTCGGGCTGGTCGCAGAGATTGAACGCAACCTGATTTCAATGCGGACCCGGGAAGCACTGGCATTGAAGAAGATAGAAGGAGTCAGGCTCGGGAGAAGGCCCGGGAGCGATGTGAAAATGAGAATTGTCCGGGAGAATGAGGCCCGCATCTCGAAGATGCTCGGCTCGGGGATGTCGGTCAGCGCAATGTGCAGGCGAATCGGCATTTCACGGAACACCTGGTATCGCTACAAGGCCGGGACTGGGCAGAACGGCTAACCTTGACGTCTCGCATTTACGGGGCCAAGGAGCATTGTGGGGATATCTGTTTTTAGATCTCTCCACTCTCTTCGTTCGGTCAGAATGACAAAAAGGAGAAGCGCGTCCGGTCGGGATGACAAAGATTGCGACATACTATTTCTAACGAGTTTGAAGGGGCGGGCGGGGGAAGAATTCAGCGGAGATTACTATATTTGAGTATTTCGGAGCATAGGCACCCAGCATTTCGCTAGAAAATCCGCTTCGTAT
>JBJEBV010000104.1:0-14563 GCA_051870395.1 Candidatus Cryptobacteroides sp.
AAATTATGTATATTAGGGGCAGTCGAATATTGTTGTTAATTTGAGCAGTGCAATGCGACATGTCCCTTTAGTTTCCTGCATTCTGCTCATCAAATATTATCTATAAGTCGGCAAATTCTAGTTTTCTAGACGAACACTATTCAACTCCTCCCTCTTCTTCTCAACAAGCGCCAGTCCAACCTCGGATAATTCCTTCTTCATAGAGTGCAACTTCATTATGTCGCTTGTCCGTTCATCTATTGCGCAAATAACCGAATCGACAAAATAATCATTATTCGGAATTTCTCTCAGTTTTCTTAACAGGCCGTTTCCTGCAAACATGATTTCACCTGAATCGGGTGAGACTTCAAACACTTTAGTCATCGCTATAAGTTCTTTGTCGATTGTGGCCTTGTCACATTTGTTTGAAACAATCATTTGCTGCAGATGGCATATTAATATCAAATCATTGATAAAATGGCCATATTCTTTCAGGCACTTGTTAAATGTTTGAGCATATCGTCTGACGCAATCCTCATCATAACTGTAAGGCATGTTCAGATCGTAGCGATGGCCTTGAGTTTCAACTTGTCGAAGTAGGGTAAACAGAATATCTAATGCTTGAGTCTGATTAATTCGCATAACCTGCATAGCAAACACGACAGATTCGTAATCGAGAATACTGAAATTCTGTTCCAATACAAGTTGCATCCTCTCAAAGGATTCTTTTCTGTTTATGTTTTCCTCTTTAACATTATCATCTTCCCGATTCTTACTCAGGATATACAAAGAGACGCCACCAAGGAATACCGTGGATGAAATCTCAACAAATATTCCAATTCTCGTGTAGTTATCACATACGAAAAGCGATACACACAGGGCAACAATAATCGCTATTATTATCGCAACTGCTAATTTTTGCCAATTAATATTGTTCATAACAAAACATTCAAAATGTTATATGCAAAACTAACAATAATAACGTTCCATTATTCAGTTTGTCAGCAAAAACTATTGCACTCTCCCAGCAGATTTCTCCACTCGCTTCGCTCGGTCGAAATGACGGAAAAGTGGAACAGGTCGAAATGACAGGTGAGGTGAACTCTATCGAAATGACAGTTGCGGGCAATCGGCATTGTCATTGGTGGCTATTGCATATATCATTTCAACTTTATATCTTTGCGTCAGGAATGAGATTCAGCGATGGGAGATTAGCGCCCCAGAACGTTGAGAAAACCAGAACAGAGCATTTATTCGTTTGTCGGATGGATGCTCTGTATTTTTATCCTACCGGATTACTGCTTGCTCGGGAAAGCCGCTCCGACGCTCCGTCAAAGTTTATATTGCTTATGCATCTCATTCCTATTTTCATAAACGTTCTGGAGCGCCTTTTTGACGAGCTTGTCAAAGAGCTGGCGCTCGACCGCTTTGTCATTGTCTCCGGAAGTGTCCGGGAGAAAAATGGAAAGGCGGTACGATTCAGGAAAGCGCATCTTAGGCGGAGACGCCGTTGATGTCTTTCTTATCGGTCGAGACCGGTGCTGTTTACATCCGGATTAGCCAAGGAGGGGTATTTTCGCAAGAGAATACCTCTCTGCGGTTTCTACCCTTCGGAGTCAAATATCTTCCCCATAAGCTGCCATTTCTCGGCGGAGGTGGCGGAGGGGTCGCAGCCCTGGAACTGGCTTACGTAGGCTTCCCATTCGGCCTGGCGGGGAAGGGTGGACAGGAGGGCCATGTCGCGGTCCCAGTCGAAGTCATCTATGGTGTCCACTACCATGAAGAGGACATTGGACTTGGCGTATATCTGCATTGAGAGTATGCCTACGGCGTGCTGGCCGGCTATTATTTCGGGCCAGACTTGGGAATGTACTTCTATATATTTTTCGACCAGCTGCGGGTCGTTTTTCAATGTCAGGGTTTGGCAGTAGCGTTTCATATTGGTTCCATTAACATTTATTTGTGGTACTACAGATTTTGGTTCTGTCTGTCTGTCTTTTTATCAGAGTCCGCTGCCCAACAGTTTCCCAATGTCACATCCAAGGAAATCCTCAAGGCTCACGCCTCCTGTGCCGACAACCAACGCCTTGTCAGGATGGAAAGCCTCTGTAAATGCAGGCAGTCCCGAGTTCATGCCTCTCCGGCCGCTCTTGACTTCTATTGCCGTCAACTTGCCTCCGAAAGAAACAATGAAGTCCACTTCCTTGTCTTCTCCTTTGGAACCTTCCCGCCAATAATATACATCATAGTCGAGTTCGTCTGCCATACTCATCAGATGTGCCCCTACCGCGCTTTCTACCCAACGCCCCCAGGCTCGTGTGTCAACCCGGTCAATGGCAAAACTGCGCCCGACATAAGCAGTCATCAAGGCGTTGTTGTAAACTTGATATTTCGGAACGGAGCATCGCTTGCGAGCCTCGTCATTCGAATATTTGTACAATGCTGCAAGCAATGCACATTCGTCCAGAATCTTAAGATACGAAGCCAATGTGGTGACATTGCCAGCATCCTGCAATTGTCCCATCAGCTTTGTCAAAGACAGGATTTCAGCGGAATAGCTGCACCCCAGTTCAAAAAGTTGTTTCATCAATGCCGGCTTGTATATATTAGTCGTCATGATAACGTCCTTCTCAATGGCTGGAGAGACCAACGAGCCCTTTATATATTTCCGCCATCGGCGCTCGTCGCGTATCAGATGGGCAGAACCGGGATAACCGCCATAATATATGTATTCGTCCAATGTGAAACCGAATGCATCCCGCATTTCGTCCAGACTCCAATGTGGCATCCTGATAAGTTCGTATCGTCCGGCAAGGGACTCTGTAAGTCCTTTTTTCAGAAGCAGGCGGCTACTTCCAAGAAGTATTACTTTCAGGTTTATTCTGTTGCGTGTGTCAGAATCCCATTCCCACTTTACAATCTCACTCCAGTTATCAATCTTCTGGACTTCGTCTATCACAAGCAGGTACTCATCGGCTCCTTGAAGTATCATTGTAGCACGGGCGGCTTCCCAAATGCGGTGAATCCAGTCTGTATCTTCAGGGTTCACTGCATCTGCGGCCAACATAGAATGCGGGATGCTCAATCCATTGAGCACCTGGAGGACCAATGTCGATTTACCCACCTGCCGCGGTCCTGCCACTACCTGCATAAATTTGCGTGGCTCAAGGATACGCTCTTTCAGTATCCCGAACTGTTTGCGAATATATTCCATAATGAACAATGATTTGAAAATTTACTCAATTCTCACGATGGTTTTACTCAATTCTATTCGCAAATTTACTCAAATCTCAAAAATTCCCCGTTACTTCAGGCTGTCACGGTACCAGTCAAACAGCTTCCGGACACCGTCCTCAATCTCGACTTTGTGGGTCCAGCCTAGGGAATGCAACTTGCTGACGTCTATGAGCTTGCGCATTGTGCCGTCAGGCTTGGAGGCATCGAATTCCACGGTTCCGGTGAAGCCTACGGCCTTGACTACGAGTCCTGAAAGTTCGCGGATGGTGAGTTCCTTGCCGGTGCCGACATTGATATGGCAATTGCGGATTTCGCCGAGGGACGGGATTGCGCCGCCACGGCCTTCGCTGTTGTTGCGGTCTACTGCGCCGTCGGCTGATGCGCCGTAAAATACGGAGCTGTATTTTTCAATGCGAATGATGTCCTTGAAGTCAACGTTCAGCAATACGTGGACGGATGCGTCCGCCATATCTTCGCTCCAGAGGAACTCGCGGAGCGGGGTGCCGGTACCCCAGAGGACTACCTTGTTGTCGTATATGCCGTAATGCGAAAGCACCGCCAGGATGTCCTGTTCGGATGACGTGGCGTCCACGACGAAGCGTCCGGAGCCTGCCGTTCTGCCCTGAGGCCTGCTCCCGGATGTCGCTACGCACCCGCAGCCATCCTGCACCCCGGCCTTGCATCCAAGTTTCCCGGCAATGTCAATGGATACTGATACCGGCCTGATGCCCAGGTCCTTGCGTATGGCATCCCAGTCTCCGTCATTGATCAGCTTGGCAAGGTAGATCTTTCGCATCATCGCAGGCATGACGTGGCTGTTTTCCAGATGGAAATTGTCGTTCGGGCCGTAAAGGTTCGTCGGCATGACGGCAATGTAGTTCGTGCCGTACTGGAGGTTGTAACTCTCGCACATTTTCAGGCCCGCAATCTTGGCAATGGCGTATTCCTCATTGGTGTATTCCAATGGTGATGTCAGCAGGCAGTCTTCCTTCATCGGCTGGGGCGCATTCTTCGGGTAAATGCAGGTGGACCCCAGGAAGAGGAGTTTCTTCACGCGATGGGCGTAGGCCTCGCTTATGACATTGCACTGCATCTTCATGTTCTGCATTATGAAGTCGGCGCGGTACAATGAATTGGCCATTATCCCGCCTACGAATGCGGCTGCAAGTACCACTGCGTCAGGGCGTTCCTCATCGAAGAACTTCCGGACGGCGACCTGGTCGGTCAGGTCCAGCTCGCTGTGTGTGCGGCCTATGAGGTTCGTGTAGCCACGGCCCAGGAGGTTGTTCCAGATGGCGGAGCCTACCAGGCCGCGGTGGCCGGCTATGTATATTTTTGATGTTTTTTCCAGCATGATTATTTAGATTTCTCCGTGCGCTTCACTTGGCCGGGATGACAATCTTTACTTTACAATACCCTTCTCCAGATACTCGGCGAGGTTAGTCCTGACCTTGGCAGCGGCACCTTCAGCAGCCACCTTGGCCATGTCCGACTCCACCATCAGCTTTACAAGCTCTTCAAAAGAAGTTTTGTTCGGATTCCAGCCAAGCTTGGCCTTGGCCTTGGTCGGGTCGCCCCAGAGATTGACCACGTCAGTAGGCCTGTAAAAGTCCTCTGACACGGCCACAAGTGTCTTGCCCACAAGCGATTCCGGGGCATTGCCGTTCACTGCCACGCAGATTCCCTTCTCATCCAGGCCCTCTCCTTCGAACTTCAGTTCAATGCCGGCGTGCTTGAAGGCGTAGTATGCGAACTCCCTGACACTGTGCTGCACTCCGGTCGCGATAACGAAGTCCTCCGGCTTGTCGTTCTGGAGAATCAGCCACATACACTCTACATAGTCCTTGGCGTAGCCCCAGTCACGGAGCGAACTGAGATTGCCGAGGTAGAGGCAGTCCTGCTTGCCCTGGGCAATGCGGGCGGCCGCCAATGTTATCTTCCTGGTGACGAAGGTCTCTCCCCTGCGCTCACTCTCGTGATTGAAGAGAATGCCGGAGCAGCAGAACATGTTGTAGGCCTCCCTGTATTCTTTCACAATCCAGAAGCCATAGAGTTTGGCCACGGCGTACGGGCTGTAAGGATGGAACGGAGTGTTCTCATTCTGGGGGACTTCCTCCACTTTTCCGTAGAGTTCGGAGGTGGATGCCTGGTAAATGCGGCAGGTATCGGCAAGTCCGCATTGGCGTACAGCCTCGAGTACTCTCAGCACTCCGGTGGCATCTACGTCAGCGGTGAATTCCGGCGAGTCGAAGCTGACCTGGACGTGGCTCTGGGCCGCAAGGTTGTACACTTCGTCCGGGCGTACTTTGCCCATTACCTGTATGAGACTCATCGAGTCGCCCATATCTGCGTAATGCAGGTGGAAATTCGGGCGGCCTTCGAGATGTGCGATTCTTTCCCTGTAGTCGACGGATGACCTCCTGATGGTGCCGTGTACGTCATAGCCCTTCTCCAGAAGGAATTCGGCAAGGTACGATCCGTCCTGACCGGTGATGCCGGTTATCAATGCTGTTTTCATTCTATTGTGTTAAATTATTTGTTTTTCTTATTGACTGAAATCAATGCGGAGCCTGCGTCTTTGTCCCGGAACCCTGAGGCGCAGCCTGGAAATCTAATCCAAAGCCTCGTACTTGGAATTCCGGCTCTTGTACTCCGGCACAATCTCCTTCATTACCTTGACGATAGCCATGTCATCGAAACTGCGGGAAACCTCCAGGAGGCGTTCCTCATTGCGGCACGCAGTATCATAGTCATACTCGCGGACCTGGGCCACCATAATCTTCGGATTGGAAGTAGGAAGCGTGTTCTCCTTCGAACTGAGAACCTCCTCATAGAGTTTTTCGCCGTCACGAAGCCCCGTGAACTTTATCTCAATGTTGCCGGCACCTGAAAGCTGGATCATCCTCTTGGCCAGGTCCACAATCTTCACAGGCTTGCCCATGTCGAATACGAAAATTTCACCGCCCTTTCCCATTGTACCGGCCTCAAGCACCAGTTTGCAGGCCTCAGGTATGAGCATGAAGAAGCGGATGATGTCCGGATGGGTCACGGTGACAGGACCACCCTTCTTAATCTGCTCCTTGAAAATCGGGATGACACTTCCGTTGGAGCCTAGTACATTGCCGAAACGGGTGGTGACGAACTGGGTTACGCCCTCGACCTTGCCCTCCTGGATGCCCTGGTTGAGACTCTGGCAGTAAATCTCGCAGATTCGCTTGCTGCATCCCATCACATTGGTAGGGTTCACGGCCTTGTCTGTGGATATCATCACGAATTTCTTCGTGCCGTACTTCACGGCCAGGTCTGCGATAACCTTGGTGCCGTAGATATTGTTCTGGACGGCTATGGCAGGGTCGTCCTCCATCATCGGCACGTGCTTGTAGGCGGCTGCGTGGAAGACATAGTCAGGCCTGTGCCCGGAGAAAATCTTCTCCATGTGGGGCTTGTTGGTGATGCTGGTGACGATGGTCTCGTTCTTGACGCCGGGATATTTGCCCGCCATCATCAGGCGTATATCGTGCATCGGTGTCTCGGCCTGGTCAATGAGAATCATCTCGGCAGGATGGAACCTTGCCACCTGGCGTACCATTTCCGAGCCGATGGAACCCGCCGCACCGGTTATGAGAATGCGCTTGCCGCAGAGAAGCGAACCGATGGCTTCCATATCCACCTCGATCTTGTCCCTCGGCAGGAGGTCGTCCACGACTACTTCGTGCAATTGCCTATGGCTCAATGTATTGTCCTTCCCGTCCCATTCCTCGGCCGGAGGCATCATCATTATCTGTATGCCTGCTTCAATGAATTCGTCAATCATCTTCTGGTTGTCCCGGAACTTGTCGTTTTTGAGCGGGGACACGAGGAGGACACGGACACCCTGGCGCTTCAGGGTGGCTGCAAGGCCTGGTTCATTGAGATAAACCGGCTTGCCCATCAGGTAGGCGCCCTTCATTTCCTGGCCGTCAGAGATGAAGGCGTGGAGGGAGTATGGCTTGACCTTGACGGCTGTGATGCTTTTGGCAAGGCTGATGCCGCCCTCCTTGGTGCCGTAGATGACGGCTGGCTTGGCATTGTCGGTCCGGAAAAGGTCGTAGAGACGTTTGACGACAATGCGTTCAAGCCAGAGCACAAGGGTACTGAGAAGGTATAGTGTGAGAATGGTCCTGAAGCTAGGGAACAAGAATGTGTGCTGGCCGGGCCAGATACTGTCGACTCCCAGTCCGGCAATGTAGAACAATGCGGATGACAGGAGCGATGCCACGGCGACACGCTGCAAATCCACGAAAGACGAGTACCGGATGATTCCGGAGTATGTGTGGAAAATTTTGAATGAGATCAGGTAGAAGAATACTCCTACCAGGAGGCCCCAGGTGATGGGCCAGAAGTTCGAGGCAAATACGTCACCTCCAAGATGAAGATAATGTCCAAGATAGCCGGAGAAGCCGACTATGGTACAATCCAGAACCAGAATACACCAATAAGGAAGGGCCCTTTGGGTGAAATACCAGTCTGAAACTTTCCTGATTATATTCACGATTTACTTCTTTTTCCACCCCCCCCCCCGAACATATCGAAAACATTGATTTTCAATATGTTCGGAGAGCGGTTATGGTTCAACAATTTACTTTCTTTTTACGCCGGCAGCAGCTTTTGCTGCGGATACAGTTCGCGTGATACCCGGCCAGGCCTGAGCCGGATGCTACCGCCGCACGGTAATGGCAATGGCGCCGTCGGCAGCGTGAGCATTACAGAATGCAGCCGAATCCTCCACCACGAGGATGAGGTATCCGCCTCCACCTGCCCCCGCCAATTTCCAGGCAAGGACCCCGGGCACTGCTGACCAGTGCGCAATATCCGGCCTGACGGACGCCTCCCCGCAAGGCTGTCCCGCTACAGTCGGATCTATCATTCCCGGAAACATAGCCACCTGGGCATCGAAAGAAGCCCTGTATGAAGCGGCGAACTCCGGAAGGTCGTGACGGAGAATGGCATTCCAGCAGGCCTCGGCAGCATTGGCGAGAGCCTCCACCTTCTCCGCAGTTATATCTTTCCCGTCGACAACACTGCAGCCGGGACGGCGCGGCGCGAGGGGAATCAGTACAATGTGGCCTTCAAGGAAGCGCATGGTCATTTCATCGACCGTACTCTCGATTTTCTTGGGCCAGAAACTATTGTCGTAATAATGTCGGGCAAGACCAGGCACGCATATTCCTATGGCGTCCTGTGCGCCCGAGATGTGACCGGCCTCGCGTTCGGGATTGTTCTCGAAACAGAAGACCAGCCTGGCAAGCATCTCCGGGTCCATCTTCGGAAGCTTGACCGGCCAGATTTTCCGGATCATGTTCCTGGTGGACGTGGAGAGGCCACAACGGTCGCGGACATCGAAGGTCGGTTCTATCGAAAGGGTGATAGCCCAGCCCGGGTGATACACACTGACATAAGGCTGGTCAATCCAGGTTCCCGCAATGTCAATCCTGGTAGGTATGCCTTTCTCCTCGTTCTTTTCACCGGCATCCCCCAGCGCCGCCTTGAGCGATGAGGAACTCCTGGCTTGCAGGCCTTCGTGCGGAGTGCGCTGAAGCTCGACATACTCGATGCCTCTCTCCTCGCAGATGCGACGTTTGTCGTCACTTCCGCCCTCTGCATTGACCACGAAGATGTCCGGCCGGACCAGGTCCAATGTCGGGAGGTAGTCAATCACCCCGCTGCCGGCATTGATGTAGGCGTCCTTGACATAACGGATGCTTTTCACCATAAAGAGACGCTCCTCCTCCGGAAACATCGGTTTGCGATGCTTGTATTCCAGATAAGTGGCGTCCGAACCGATTCCCACATAGAGGTCCCCGAAGCGGGATGCCTGCATGAAGAACTCCACGTGGCCACTGTGGAGGAGGTCATAGCATCCGCTGACGAATACTTTCTTGTTGGGCATTATTGATAGGTATAGTTAGTTAATCTCTTCTGAAAATGTCCCTGGTATAGACCTTATCCTCGACGTCATCGAGGCAGGAGTCGTACCTGTTGGCAATGATGGCCTGGCTGCGGGCCTTGAATGCCGCAAGATCATTGACCACGAGGCTCCCGAAGAAGGTGCTTCCGTCCTCGAGTGTCGGCTCGTAGATGATGACTTCGGCTCCCTTGGCCTTGATGCGTTTCATCACGCCCTGGATACTGCTCTGGCGGAAGTTGTCGGAATTGGACTTCATTGTGAGACGATATACGCCTACGGTCACCTGCTTCTCCCTGGAAGCGTCCCAGGAGGCATTGGCACTGTAGTATCCGGCCTTGGCCAGCACTCTGTCGGCTATGAAATCCTTCCTTGTCCTGTTGCTCTCGACAATGGCCTGGATTAGGTTCTCAGGCACGTCGGCGTAGTTTGCAAGCAGCTGCTTGGTGTCTTTCGGCAGGCAGTATCCGCCGTAGCCGAATGACGGATTATTGTAATGGTCCCCAATCCTCGGATCAAGGCTGACTCCCTTGATAATGTCCTGGGTCTTAAGACCTTTCATCTCGGCGTAGGTGTCGAGTTCATTGAAATAGCTGACTCTGAGGGCGAGGTAGGTGTTAGCAAAAAGTTTCACGGCCTCGGCCTCGGTCAGTCCCATATAGAGGGTGTCGATATCCTGCTTGATGGCGCCTTCCTGGAGCAGGGCGGCGAATGTCCTGGCTGCATCTGCGAGTTCTTCCCTGCCATCCGCAATTTCTTCCGAAGGGATGCCGACAATGATGCGGGACGGGTAGAGATTGTCGTAGAGTGCCTTGCTCTCCCGGAGAAACTCAGGTGCGAAAAGGAGCCTCAATCCCCTGCCGTAGCGGCCGTAAAGGCTTTCGCAATAGCCTACCGGTATGGTACTTTTTATGACAATGACGGCCTGTGGATTGACTTCCCTGACGAGGTCAATGACTTCCTCCACGTGGGAGGTGTCGAAGTAGTTGCGTACCGAGTCGTAATTGGTAGGTGCGGCTATGACAATGAAGTCTGCGTCCTTGTATGCGGCTGCCCCGTCCAATGTGGCCGTGAGTTCCAGTTTCTTCTCGGCGAGATATTTTTCAATGTACTCGTCCTGGATAGGTGAGATGCGGTTGTTGATTTTCTCCACTTTCTCCGGTATGACGTCCACGGCTGTTACCTTGTGGTGCTGGGAGAGCAATGTGGCGATGCTCAGTCCGACGTATCCGGTGCCGGCCACCGCAATCTGAATGTCTTTGAATTGTCTCATATCCGATGTTATATGAATTTTATCCTTCGATTACTTCCGGTCCATTGAGGTCGGGGAGCCTGGCGGCAAGTTTTTCCGGTATTGTACCGGCGATGATATGCATCAATGACTTGTAGGAATGCAGGTCCATTCCGGCGAAGTCGTACCAGCCACGTTTCAGGAATTTCTCGGCCTTGTCCTTGGCTGAGGGGCCGTAAAAGCCTGAGAGTGAAGGGAGATTGAGCTGGAACAGGACTCCGTCCGACTTCAGTTTTTCGTATTCACGGGATGTCATGTAGGAGTAGCGCTCGGGATGGGCCAGGACCGGGAAGTAACCGGCTCTGCGTATGCTGTGCAGCATTCCGTCAAGGTCCATTGGCGGGCTGAAGAACGAGGTCTCCACCAGGAGGCCGGAGCCGCTTGTCTCTTCCTCCGGGGATACCCGTGCCGCTCCCCTTCCAATCGGAAGAAGATTCCCGGCGGCGAGCCTTTCTGGCAGCAGTGTGTCAATCATATTCTCGGCGGCGAGGCGAAGCTCAACAGTCCCCTTGTAGGCAGATTTCAATTCGGCCGCCCTGCGCCTCAAGTCGCCAGGCTCGTTGGGAATGTCCTCCATTATGTGCGGAGTCAGCCATACCCTGCTGATTCCCAGGCGTTCGTACTCCGCCAGAATCAGCAGGGAGTCTTCCAATGTCTTCACGCCGTCGTCCACTCCCGGCAGAATGTGGGTGTGCCAGTCGGTGAAGCCATTGAGAATCTCTCCTATTTTGACTTTGTTCCAGAAAAACATTACTTATTATCCCCGTAATATGACCTGTATGAGGAATATCCGTATTTGTAACCGTAACGGTAGCCGTATCTGTATCGGTAGCCGTACCTTCCGCTGCCGTTGTCGGTTCCATTGAGGATAAGGCTCATGTTCTTGAATTTCTTTTCGGTGTATAGGGTCTCGAGTTCAGGCAGCATAGCCCTCTCGAAAAGCCCGGCCCTTACGATGAACATAGTGCGGTCGGCATAGTTCCCGATAATCTGGGTGTCGGCCACAATGTCCACCGGCGGGCAGTCGAAGAAGACGTAGTCGTACATTGACCTGGCCTCCTTGACAATTTCCTCAAGCCGCTGGTCTTCAAGAAGTTCGGTCGGGTTAGGCGGAATTTTTCCCACCGGCAGGATGTCGAGGTCCGGATGGTCTTTGTCATTGACCACATTGGCCTTCCAGTCATCGGATTTGTGCGAGAGGAAGTCTGAGATTCCGAGAGACGGATATTTCACGAAAGCCGAAGTGGAGGCGTGCCTGAGGTCTCCGTCAATGAGGAGAATCCGGCGGCCCTTGATGGCGAACGATATGGCCAGGTTCAGGGTAAGGAAGGATTTTCCTGAACCCGGATTGAAGGAGGTGAACACGAATACGTTCTTTTCCGGGTCCTTGGCCGACATGAATTCGAGATTGGTCCTGAGTACACGGAAGGCCTCATTGGCCACATCCCTGCTGCCATCCTTCACTACAATGAGCTGGCGATTTTCCTCGTGGCGTTTGAGCAGATGCTTCTTCCAATGCTTGATATCGTCCTCGGCACCGCAGAGAGGCACCTCTCCGACGAACGGAATGGTAACGGACTCGAGGTCCTTGCGGCCCCTGACCTTGGTGTTGGTGGTCTGGATGAGATAAATGATGCCGAACGGCACGGCCATTCCCAAGACCAGGGCAATGAGCAATATCATTCTCCGGTTCGGGGACTTAGGCAGCCTGGAGCCTGTCGGCGGGGTTATGATTCTGGTATTGTATGCGGTGAAGGCCTGCGAGAGCTCGTTCTCCTCACGCTTCTGGAGGAGGAAGAGGTAGAGGGCCTCCTTGACTTTCTGCTGACGTTCCACGGAGATGAGGTACTTGGCCTGCGAAGGATTGGACTGGATGCGGGCCGTGTTCTGGCGCTCAGTGGCCTGGAGGGAATTGATACGGGTCTGGAGGGAATTTATCACATTGTCGAGGGAAACCAGTATCGAACTGCTCATGGATTCGAGCGTCCTGTCGAGGTCGACGACGAGGGGATTCTGCTCGGAACTGTTGGCTACCAGGCGGTTACGGCGGAGAAGGTTTTCATTGAACTCGCCGATAAGGCTTTCGAGTGATGAACTTTCCACGCCTGAGTTGGCCGGAAGGAGCTGGAGTTTGTCGCTGGTCTGGATGAATGACTTGATGTAGCGGGCCATGTAGAGCTGGTTGTTCAGCTCCAGGACCTGCTTGGATGCGTCATTGGCATTTTCCATATACATTCCGGTCGCGGCAGCGATGTCCGGGATGAGATGTTCGCTCTTGTATGAGGAGATGTCGCTGTCCACGTCACCGAGTTCAGCCTCAATGACATTCAGCCTCTCGTCAATGAATCTGGATGTGCTGACCGCAATCTGGTTCTTGTCCTTGACCCAGTTTTCGTTGTAAACGGCAATGAGGGTGTTCAGGATGTCCTCCGCACGCCTGGTGGATACGTCGTCATAGCTCATGTCAATGACGGTGGCGTTCTTGTTGTTGAGCGATGCGGTGAATGCGGCTGAGCAGCCTGAGGCGGCTCCGAACACGGATGTGCGGCCTACTTTGAGATTGACATCCTTTCCTTCCCAGGCATCAGCGTATTGCACTACGAGTCTGCCGAGCGGTGTGGTGAGGGTGTCGCCGACATTGCCTTTGGCATTGCCCTGGACCTTGTCCCCATCGACGATGAAGGCGGTGAGGGTGGCATTGCCTTTGGCATTGACCTCAAGTTCGAATGAGCCCTTTGTGTCGGGGTCGAGGAAATTGACCCTTACTGGCAGTGACTCGCCATAGAGGGTGTTGTCGTGGAAGGTGCCTTCCTCCTTGTAGTTGACATCGAGGCGGAGGCGTTTCACCACTTCCCACATCAATGCGGGTGACTGTATGGTAATCAATTCGTTATAGACATTGGTACCGGAGCTGAAGACGCCCATGTCGGCGAACGATGCGAACTCGCCGGCCAGCGAACTGGAGCCTTTGCCTTCTTCCTTGATGAGGATGGAAGCGGACCTGGTATACACCGGCGGGGTCCTGAGCACGTAGAATACCGCACAGCAGACCGCCAGTATCAATGAAAGTGCGAACCACTTCCATTTGGCGAGGCATAGTGAGAGGAGTTCCTGGATGTTCAGGAAGTCATCGTTCTGGATGTTTTCTTCGTTGAATTCTGCCATTTTGCGGTAAATATTATTTTATGATGTTGGTAATGAGGACGGCCACGGAGGTGAGTACCGAGGCGATGGAAATCCAGAATGAGGTGGAGCGGACGTTGTTTCCGTTCACCGTGGACTGGCGCATCTTGACCTCGTTAGGGTCAACGTAGATAATGTCTTTCTGCTGGAGGTAGAATACCGGGGAGTCGTAGAGGTCGGACCCGGACCTGAGGTCCACCATGAAGACTTTCTGCTGTCCGTCCACTTCGCGGAGTACCTTGACGTTGTCCCTGCGTCCGTAGATGGTGAGGTCGCCGGCGAGCCCGAGGGCCTCGAGAAGGGTTAGGCGGTCCTGGTTGAAGTTGTAGCGGCCCGGCTTGTTTACTTCGCCGAGCACGGAGATGTACATATTCATGAACTCAACTGTGACGACCGGGTCGAGGATGAGGTTCCGTTCGACGAGTTCGTTCTTGATTTTGGCCGCAATTTCGTCCCTGGTCTTTCCTGCGACTTTGATGCTGCCCAGTACCGGGAAGTCAATGTTTCCCTTGCTGTCGACTGTGTATGATGCGACGCTCTGGTTCTGGGAGAAGGATGAGCCTTCGGCTGCCAGGTACCTGGAGATGACCGGCAGGTTGTAGAGCGAGGCGAGCTCGGGGTCTTTGCTGTTCACGACGATGGTGAGCTTGTCTTCAGGCTTGACGGTGATGGATTGTTCCACCCGGGTGGCGTAAGATGCACCATCTTCGAAGTCCTGGAAGTATCTGACCCGCTCTACAGCCTTCTGGGAGGCGCAAGAGCAGATCATCAATGCAGCAGAGGCTGCGGCTAGAATGGCTTTTTTCATATTGTAATTTTACTTTCTTTTTGTTTCAGCGGGTTTGGTCGGGCCGGGGTTTGCTGGCTGGCGGGCTTGGTCGGGCCGGGGTTTGCTGGCTGGCGGGCTTGGTCGGGCCGGGGTTTGCTGG
>JBJEBV010000104.1:14663-31768 GCA_051870395.1 Candidatus Cryptobacteroides sp.
TTTGCTGGCTGGCGGGCTTGGTCGGGCCGGGGTTTGCTGGCTGGCGGGCTTGGTCCGGGCCGGGCTGGCAGGGCAGGCCTGGCTTCCGTGGCTGGCGGCCTTGCCGGAGAGTGCCTCCTTGTACTCCTTCAGACTTATCTTCTTGACGAACTGGGGCTCAATGCTGGTCGTGGCAATGTCAGCAATTCCCGGCAGTTCCACCACGAGCTTCTTGTTCCGCTTCCCTGAAACCTTGACAAGCTGCGCGACCGCCCCGTCAAAAATCCCCCCGATAATCCTGATGTATTCCCCCTTCTGCATCCGGAGTTCCTCTGGACGGTAATAAGTCAAATCCCCCTTTGCCTTCAGGGCAATGATTTTGAAATTCTCCATTTCCGGGTCAGGCACGATCAGCGGTGTCCGATGCCCGTCCTTCGGCATTGTCGCAAAGCCAATGAATGAGTATATGCTCTGGAAATTATGCACGTCGGAATACTTCCCCCGGACGAATACCATACTGGGAATCAACGGTGCCAGCACCCTTTTCGGTTTCGACGCATATTTCCTGATCACGTAGTGCATCGGAATGAAATATTCCAATTTCTTTTCCCGGGACAATGCCTTTTCCGCAAAGGAAATGCGAAGAGCATATACGTTCATGGCGAACCAATGCTCCTTTTCCAGTGAACGATATGTGCAAACATTCTCCAAAATTCCCGGAAAGCGTGTCCAATAATTCACTCCTCCGTTTGTAAATTATTATAAATCAATAATTTACGGAAGAGTGTAATCCATATACAATCTAAATAACAGCAATCGCAATCGAAACTACACTTTGCTGGTGCAAATTTACAACTATTAATGAAATAAAACAATACGGAAATCGGTAATAATACAAGCCACAGGCATTTGAACCAAATATGAACCAAGCCAAGCACAAAGGACACCCGCACGCAAAAGAACACGCGCACATACACGTATGCGCACAAAAATTCAAACCGGAAGGTAAACTAAGCAATGATAATCTGCACCCCTGCCTCCTCAATCTTCTCCTTCAGGGATTTCGGAATACCGGCATCGGTGATGATTATGTCGAAATCCTCCAATGCGCCGATTTTGCCGAAGCCCCTGCGGCCGAACTTGGAGGAGTCGGCCAGAATCACGGTCTGCGAAGATGCGGCCATCATTGCATTGGTAAGACGGGCCTCCTCGATGGTGGCGCACGTGATACCTGTCGAAATATCTATACCGTCACAGCCGATGAAAACCTTGGAACAGCTCACGTTCTTCAAGCCTGCCTCCGCATAGATACCACGCACGGATAGAGAATTCTTGTACATCTCACCTCCCAGGAGCAGGACCTTGGCATCATTCTTCTCATTCATCAGCACTGCAATGCCAATGGAAGGAGTTACGACATTGATGCTGTTGATTGGCTGGAGCTGCTCGGCAAAGGCAGTCACCGTCGAACCGGAAGCCAGGATAATGGCATCATCCGGCCTGATAAGCTTCTGTGCAGCTGCGGCAATGGCCAATTTCTCGGCAGAATGCTGGACTGACTTCTCGTGGATACTGATATCCATCACGTGAGGTTTCACCGGCGAGGCGCTACCGTGTGCCCTGATCAAAACATTCTGGCTCTCGAGAATCCTCAAGTCCTTCCTGATGGTCGCTCCGGTCACTCCCAATTGGTCAGCGATATCCTGGACACGGATATATCCGTTCTTGGAAAGTTGTTCTTTTATAAAAATGTGTCGCTCTGCAATGCTTATCATGTCTCATAGGTATTGATGATTGCAAATATATTATTTTTTATCGAATATCAATAGATTAGGACAAAAATATTCAAATTTGATGCATTTCACTTTTCCCTCCCCCGGAAACAATTACAAGCCAAACAAAAAGTAATATACCGTGAGCATAATCGAAATAATTTGAAAATTCCGAAAGAAAATTACAATAAAATGAAAATTTTTACTAACTTTACAGCCGTTCAAATCAAGGAAACTGAAAAAGTCTATCGGGAATTGCCCCGTATCACCTTCCGGTTTCCGGGAATTTTGGAAACAAAACGAAAACCAGTAAGATTTATTTTGACATGAATGACATTGAGGCTGCTTTACAGAGAGCACGAGACACCAAGGCTCTTGAGTTTGGACCGGGAGCCATGGAAAAACTACCTGAAATGCTCGATACATTGTTTCCGGGAAAGGAGATTGTGATTGTAGCTGATGAAAACACCTATCGCGCCGCAGGAAGTGAGGTCTTCAAGATTCTCAATGCAGCAGGTGTCCCAATGAGGGAGAGTTTCATATTCAGGGACCCGGAACTCTATGCGGAATGGTCTTATCTTGAGGAACTTGAGTCATATATCGGACAAACAGGCGCTGTCCCGGTGGCGGTCGGCTCCGGGGTCATCAATGACCTTGCCAAACTGGCATCCCACCATCTCGGCAGACGCTACATCATTGTCGGGACCGCCGCTTCAATGGATGGTTACACAGCATACGGGGCATCCATAACCTACGAGGGGAACAAACAGACCTTCGACTGCCCGGCTCCGCTCGGCGTGGTTTTCGACCCGGCCATAGCGGCCAAGGCACCGGCAGGAATGTCCGCTTCAGGATATGCCGACCTGCTGGCCAAGGTACCTGCAGGCGCAGACTGGATTATTTCGGATGCCGTAGGGAGCGAACCGATTGACGACTTCGCATTCGGGCTGGTCCAGAAGAATCTTCGCAAAGCCCTGTCTGACCCTTCGGCAGTCGCCAATGGGGATGTCGAAGCTACGGGAATGCTGGCTGACGGCCTGATAATGAGCGGCTTTGCAATGCAGGCCATCTCGTCAAGCCGCCCGGCATCCGGCACCGACCACCAGTTCAGCCATTTCTGGGATATGGAAGGATTGTGCTACAAAGGCCGTCACGTATCGCACGGTTTCAAGGTCGGTATAGGGACAATGGTTTCCACGGCGTGCCTGGAGTTCCTGATTTCCAAGGACTTGACTAATCTTGACATAGACAGTTGCGTTGCCTCGTGGCCGACCTGGGAAGAGCAGGAGCAGTATATCAGGAAGATTTTCGAAGGCAAGCCGGGGCATCTCGCAAGAGGTCTGGCAGAAAGCAAGGCCAAGTACTGCGGGCCGGAAGAAATTCGCCGGGAGCTGAATGCGATTGTCGCAGCGTGGCCTGGACTCCGTGAAAAAATCAGGGCCCAGATTATTCCTTTCGAAGATATCAGGAAGATGCTGGAACTTGCAGGCGCCCCTTCCAGCCCGGAAGAAATCGGAGTCAGCAAAGCCCGCCTGCGTGACACTTTCAAGTGCATTCCATTTATGCGCAACAGGTTCACCGGCATTGACCTGATTTACAGGGCCGGTCTTCTCGACGAGGTTACTGAACATATTTTCGGGCGAGGCGGCAAATTCGAGGTGGAAGGATAATCTCTAACTGACAAAAACTTACGATAATGGAATCTCAGACATTGAAGAAGTACAACTACTGGCAGTGGAGGACATTGCTCATCCTGATGATTGGCTATGCCCTCTTCTATTTTGTAAGAAAGAATTTCAGTATCGCAATGCCTGCACTGGAGGCGGAACTGGGAATCACCAAGACCAAACTCGGACTGTTCCTGACCCTGAACGGAGTCATTTACGGAGTCTCCCGACTGGTCAACGGCTTCCTCTCGGACAGAATCGCCAACAAGAAGGGCCTGATGGCATTGGGCCTGCTGCTCTCCGCCATTGTCAATATTCTCATCGGTTTCATCCCTGATGTCAATGCCTTTTTCACTGTTCTCGACACCGAGGGCAAGGCCACGATGGGCTTCATTTACCTGATGGGAAGTCTCTGGCTGATAAATGGTTGGCTTCAGGGAATGGGATATCCTCCATGCTCATCACTGATGGCTTACTGGATAAGGCCTTCGGAACTGGCCACCAAACAGTCGCTCTGGAATGCGTCCCACTCCATCGGAGCCGGCCTGCTTTCCCTCCTGATTGGCGCAATTCTCGGGCATTACAGCAATGCGGCCTGGCAATGGTGCTTCTGGGTGCCTGCGATATTGGCCATTTTCGGAGCGGCAATGATTTTCTTCGGATTGCGCAATGAGCCTCATACAGTGGGACTTCCGTCAGTAGAGGAGATTGACAAGGAGCTTTCCGGCAAAGCCGGCAAGGAAGAACCGATTGAGGTCGAAAGCCCGGAACTCACCAGGCGTATCTACAAGCGCAGCATCAAGGAAATGGTCCTGAAGAATCCTGTAATCTGGATTATCTCCATCGCTGATTTCTTCGTGTACATAATAAGGTTTACGATTCTGGACTGGGGCTCCACGATTTTGACCCAGGTCAAGGGTATGGATATCACATTGGCAGCCAGCGTGGTAGGTGCAATGGAAATCATCGGTGGAATCCTCGGAATGCTCCTTGCAGGCTGGGTCACCGACAAGTTCTTCAAGGGCAGGGCTGTCCGCACGAGCGCAATCTGCACCCTGCTGGCTTCCCTTTGCATGCTGGCATTCTGGAAGGTTTCAGGAAGTGTCGTGATGTCATCGCTCCTGATTATTCTCTCCGCATTCTTCATCTACGGCCCCCAGGCCCTGCTTGGAATTGCATGCTCGAACCAGGCTACCAAGCGTGCAGCGGCCACGGCCAACGGAATCTGCGGCCTGTTCTGCTACCTCTCCCCTATCGTCTCCGGCATTGTATTCGGAGCGATTGCAGACAGCCAGTACGGCTGGGATCTGGTATTCCTGCTCTCCGTAATCTTCGGGCTCATTGGAGCCGCTATCCTGGCCGTGCTCTGGAAGCAGCCTGCCACTGGCTATGAGAAGATGGAGCGAATCATCGCCGAGGAGAAGGCCAAGTAACCGTCCTGACCGTTTGAAACAAGACACCCGCCCTGAGTTGACAGGGCGGGTGAATCGTTTTTTATAAAATTTATCTTGGAATTGAGAGCCGGATGAATTAGTTTTGCAGTCAATGATAGTCAACGGGGCTATCCCGTGACTAAAAAATTCTTGCTTATGAAAGCTGGACGGGACATCATCAAGGCTCTTCTCAATCAATGGATAGTAACCATTGAAGGCGCAGCCTCCCGACAGCAATTCTTTTAGCATCCGACCATATTGACTCATTCCTGACCGATTGCCGCAAGGTGATTTACGGTTGGCCGTGCGTGGTGTGTCACGTGCAGGCCGGGGACTTGTGTTATTTCGGTACAATGCTGACTATCAATACTTAACAAACATAAAAACCAAATGAAAAAAATCGAAGCGGTTATCCGGCGGACCAAGTTCGAGGAAACCAAGGAAGCACTCATTGAGAACGGCGTGGAGTGGTTCTCATACGTGGAAGTAAGGGGCGCGGGACACGCCCGGAACAGAAGGGCCTACCGAGGAGTAATCTACGAGACGGACATCATTGAGAGAATGATGCTGATTCTCATTGTGAAGGATGAACTCTGCGAGAAGGCATTGGACATCATTTTCCAGCACGCCAGGACAGGCGAAATCGGAGACGGAAGGCTCTGGGTATCAGACATTGACCATTATTACAGCATCCGTACCGGAAGATGCGATGAGGCAATCAAGGGGTAAGCGACACCCCGCCCTCTATGTAAAACGAACTTAACAAACAAAAAAAATGGACTTGACAGAATTGCTGCCCGTTGTAGGCAGTCTCAGCACCGCAGCAGATACGATTTGGGTGCTTCTTGCTTCGATATTGATATTCATGATGCAGATGGGCTTCGCCACTGTGGAGGCGGGCTTCACGAGGGCCAAGAATACGGCCAACATATTGATGAAGAACTTGTTGGATTTCTGTTTCGGAACTTTGCTGTTCTGGCTGTTCGGATTCAGGCTGATGTTCGGGGCTGATGCCTGTGCCGGACTGCTTGCCAATCCTTTCTGCCTCGGTCCGGTTCCAGAAAATATTCCGCTTAATGCTTATGTCATTTTCCAGACAATGTTCTGTGCGACAACAGCGACGATTGTTTCCGGAGCAATGGCAGAGCGCACTGAGTTCAGCGCATACCTCGGATACTGCATTGCCATAACCGCATTGGTTTACCCTATTGCAGGTCACTGGGCCTGGGGTGGCGGCTGGTTGTCGAGACTCGGTTTCCACGATTTCGCCGGCTCTGCTGTAGTGCATTCCCTCGGTGGCTGGCTCGCCCTTGTCGGGGCCGCCACGGTCGGTCCGAGACTCGGGAAATATGTCAATGGCAAACCACGGGCTATTCTCGGCCACAACCTGACCATTGCGACTCTCGGGGTTTTCATTCTCTGGACAGGCTGGTTCGGTTTCAATCCGGGCAGCACAGTCGGAATTGCAGACAAGGCATTGCAGGAGACTGCTTCATTGGCCTTCATAAACACCAATCTCTCAGCGGCTGCCGGTGCCGTGGCAGGTCTGCTCATGTCCTGGTTCCTGTACGGCAAGCCTTCCCTCTCCCTCTCGCTGAACGGTGTACTGGCGGGTCTGGTGGGCATCACTGCAGGCTGCGACACAGTGACCCAGACCGGAGCCCTGCTGATTGGCATAATCTGCGGTGTGACAATGGTATTGGCGGTTCATTTCTTCGATGCCGTGGTCAAGATTGACGACCCGGTCGGCGCAATATCGGTGCACGGTGTCTGCGGCTCGCTTGGAACCATATTGACAGGTTTTCTAGCCACTGACGGTGGCCTGTTCTATGGCGGCGGATTCCGTCTCGTAGGTGTCCAGGTGCTCGGTGCATTGGCTTATGCAGCCTGGGGAATTGTCTGCGGCCTGGCAGTATTCAACCTTGTCAAGAAGACAATAGGCCTGCGCGTTGCTCCAAGAATCGAGGAGGATGGCCTGGACTATTATGAGCACGGGGAGACTTCGTACAACAGCTAGATTTCAAATCGGCAATACACCAATTCCTGGCCGGTCGGGTAGCACTATCCGTCCGGCCTCTACTTTCATCCCGTCGAACAAATCATTGCTGATGAGGAGATTACCGTCAAGGTCAGCGAAATCCACGGCTGGAGAAAGCTGGGCTGCAGCGGAGACGGCGCAGGAAGTCTCGGTCATGCATCCGACCATGACCTTCATCCCTTCGGCCCGGGCATAGTTAAGCATTTTCCAGGCTTCGCGCATCCCGGTGCATTTCATCAGTTTGATATTGATTCCGTGGTATGCCCCCTTGACGGAAGGAATGTCGGCGAGACGCTGGATGGCCTCGTCTGCGAATATCGGAAGCGGACTGCGCTCGGTTATCCAGGCATTGTCGTCAAGCCTTTCCTTGGGCATAGGCTGCTCTACCATCACAATGCCGTTTTCCTTCAGCCAGAATATCTCGTCCAATGCCTTCGACCTGTCCTTCCAGCCCTGGTTGGCATCCACGGCGATTGGCAAGTCGGTGATTTCCCGGATGGTACGTATCATTTCCTTGTCATTGTCCAGACCTACCTTGACCTTGAGGATGTTGAAGCGGCCAGCGCATTCGCGGGTCTTCTCCCTTACGACTTCAGGGGTGTCAATGCCGATGGTGAATGTGGTGTCGGGTGCCTTGGAAGGGTCCAGGCCCCAGATACGGTACCACGGTGCGCCAAGGAGCTTGCCTACGAGGTCGTGCAGGGCAATGTCAACGGCGGCCTTGGCCGCACTGTCTCCCGGGGACAATGAATCCACGTATGCCAATATGTCTTCGAGGCAGAACGGGTCGCTGAAACGGGTGAGGTCCACCTTCCGGAGGAATGCCGTCACTGTCTCCACGCTTTGGCCAAGATAGGGTGGCATCGAGGCTTCGCCGTATCCCGTAAGCCCCTGATAATCAATTTTTACCTGTACTCCCGGCGTGGTTTTGCGTGAGTAGCTTGAGACTGTGAAAACGTGGCGTAACTGGAGTTCGTAGGGCTCGAATGCCAGGTGCATCCTGGAGTATTTCGCATTGCCGCCAGAGCATCCCCCAAGCAAAGATACCCCGCCCATTGCTGTGCCGGCAACTGCCACGGCGGCGCTTCCCGCTGCCGCTTTCCTCAAAAAATCCCTTCGGTCCATATTCAGCCGATACTACTCTTCAACTCCGGTAAAAGCCTTTTCCAAGGCACTATCCAATTTGTCAAGAGCATCCACAAAGGCCTCTTCGTCAATGAGATTATTGAAGAATGATTCAATATCTCCAGCATTCTCGTCAATTCCGGAAGCAAGTCCGTCCAGATATGAAGGAAGAATATCACCGAGCTTCTTCAAATAATCCCCGACCTTAGCCATGCCGTTCTTCAGAATCAGTGCATGATAACGTCCCATGGCCTCTGCGGCCAGCTGCTTCTCTTCATCTGTGTATTCCTGACCCGAATTGAGATATTCGTCCAGAAGCCGGCTGTATTCTTCATTGGACTGGGCCCAATCATCTGCGGTGTAATCCTCGGCATTGATTTCAGCATTCTCCACAAAATCGTCTAGCCGCTGTGGTGTAGATTGGATGGCACAAGATACCATCAATGCGGCTGACAATGTACAAAAAATAGTTCGGATAGTTTTCATAAGAAATAGACATTGACATCGTCCAAAATTAATCATTTTCATCGGAATGTCAAATGACTTTGCCGATTTTTGCGCATCCCCTGCGAATAATATACTGCTGAAATTCCCGCATCTGCTGTAACCATTTGACACCATCCTCAAAATAATCTGCTCCGAAGCATTTTTTTTGCTTCGGGGCATTAATCTATATCAAGTCCTTAAGCCAGAAGAAGTAGGCGGCTACGCCGCCCGCGATAACAGCCAAGGTAAGCAGCCAAATCAGGAGCCTGGCCCAAAGCGGAAGACCCTTCTTCGCATACGGATCCTTGAGCTTGAGTTTAGGGAACTTGGCAATGTCAGTCAGAGTCTCGCCGAAACCAATGCTGATCCTGGCGGAAGCATTGACAGCCCAGCCATTTGCATTGAGAAGAGGTGCGATATTCCTCTTGCGGAGCTTCATCCAGGCCAGAACCATCGCCGGGCCGGAAATCACCAGGAGAATGCCCACAAAAGCCAGGATGACCTGCCACCACTTGAGGGCCACGAAGCCCTTCACCAGACTTGCCAGGGCGGAGCCGATCATGCCTACAGCCATGCCCAAGGCAGCAAAGATACCGGCGAACTTGCCGATGTCAAAAGGCTGTGCAGCTGCAGGTTTGGCATCCTGGGAGGCAGGAGCAGCCGCAGGGGCCGCATTGATCTTGTCCGTGGCCTCCTTCATCAGCTTGGCATCCTTCTCCGCAGCACTCTTGTTTATAAGGTTCTGCACGGCATCCGACATTCTCCGGTAAGGAGACCAGAACGACTGGGATATGCTGATAGGATTATCTATGATTTTGGTAATCACAGCATCCCACTCAAGTCCCTGATTATCATAATAAATCGCATTCTTTCCCACAGCCAGGTCACCTATGTCGCCCACAGTGACGGCGGCGACAATGGTAATCTTGCCGGGCTTTGTCTTCGTCGTGCAGTCGCAATAAACGAGATACATTCCGCTGGCCGGAGCCATTGTATTATGCTTGGCCATATCTGCCACATTCATGCAGAACCGGCAGGCCCGCTGGTCAATGATGAGGGTACCCGACTGGAAAATGGCCTTGACATTCTTGTCCTTGGAATAGAAATCCTCAAGGGTCACGAAATTCCTGAGCAACCTGTAGAAATCCCTGTACACGTGCAAGAATTTGTCCACATTGTCAATATTCTCAGCCTCCTCCTTCAGGGCCAGGTCCTTCGCCACGAGGTCGAGAAGAGGCTGCTTGAGATCGGAAGCGAGGAACTTGTCCACAGTCTCAATTCCAAGCGATTCCACGGCCTCACCTGCCTTCGCCGCCTTCCAGGCAACATACGGAGCGAGCTTGGCCCCGATTTCATTCCAAAGCGGCTCATCCACAACCTCAACTCCCTCAGGAACAGCAAGTCTGACAACCGTCGCAAACTGTGCCGCCCAGACCGGGTTCACGGCCGCATCAACAGGAATCTCAGCCTTTCCGGTGATTCTGGCCAGAGGATAGCGAGCGATTTCGTCAAGTTTGGACGCAAGGTCACTGCCGGCAATTGACTCAATCCAGGCAGTCTGGACATCCAGTTTGGCAGCATTGTCAGGAGAGAAAGCGGCCACCTTTGACCTCACGAAGAAGTCGCGAGCCTTGGCGTCAAGAGACTGATATGCAGAAAGAACCGCCTCTGTATCATCACCATACGGAAGTTCAGGCTTGGCGGCGCACCAGGCTGAATACTCTGCAAGTGCCTTGTAGAATGCCTCAATGAGTTCAGCATTGACTCCGTCCTCTCCGCTCCTGTCCTTCACCGTCCCGAGAGTGGACTTGATTGCGGCGATTACTGCCTTTTCATCATCATTGCCAGAGGTTGCCTCAATGATGATTCCGTCACCGTTGAACCTCGTGCCCGCGAAAATCGCAGCACGGTCAGCAGTATCAGAGAGGCTGATGACATCCCCATCCCTGCCGAGGTTCTGGAGAATTTCCCTGGCCGAGGAAGCCAGCTTGCGCCCTGTCCCGGTCCCGGGATTGAATTCGGAAATGGCAATGGAGGATGCCCCTTCGAGCAGCCTGTCGGCATTGGTCAATGCAGAAACAGCCCATTCTGCTGTCTTCACCACGTCATTGACACGAATCTTGCCGTCACCGTCAGTATCAATGCAGGCGAGGCTGGCCGAATCGATTTCCAGCCCCTGTACAGGGCAGGAAAGCACTGTCCACATCGTAGGGTCAAGTTCGCCGAGATGCGCAATGTCCTCTCCGCGGCTGATTTTCACCCTGGAGGTTCCTCCAATATTGGAGAATTCCCATTTGTATTTATTGTCTGCCATATTATACTATATTTCAATTGTTTATGGAAATCTTTCTAGATTACTTAAGCAAGTTGCCGAGAATGCTGCGGGTAATTTCACGGGTAGCGGTGGATGCAGCATTGCCAAGAGCCTTGCCGGCCGCACTTTTTACGACGCTGCCCTTGGTGGATGACTTTGAACCTGACTTGGAAGTCGACTTGGAGCCGGTCACGCTCTTGGCCACCTCATTTCCGATGCTTCTTCCGAGGCTGGTCACAGCCGCACCCACAATGGCCCCGAGCACTCCCTTCATCAGTCCTCCAGACTTGCCGGATTTCCTGGACTCCTTGGCAGCCTTTGCCTCCTCGGCCGCTTTGGCTTCTTCAGCAGCCCTTTCCTCAGCCTCCTTCGCAGCCTTCTCGCTCTCGGCGAGGAGAACTTCGAATGCGCTTTCACGGTCAACGACGGTGTCGTATCTCCCGTAGAGCCGTGACTGCTTGATAATCAAGTCCCTCTGGCCCTCAGTCACTGCGCCGATCTGGCTGAGCGGGAAGAGGATTTTGGCCCTCTGCACCATTGAAGGCGCACCTTTTTCGTCAAGGAATGAAACGAGGGCCTCTCCGGTGCCAAGTTCCATGATGGCCTCCTCGGTCTTGAACGCAGGGTTCGCCCGGAATGTCTCGGCGGCGGACCTGACAGCCTTCTGGTCCTTCGGAGTAAAGGCCCTGAGCGCATGCTGGACCCTGTTTCCAAGCTGGCCGAGTATGTCCTCAGGTATGTCTGTAGGGTTCTGTGTCACGAAATATACGCCGACTCCCTTGCTTCGGATGAGGCGTACAACCTGCTCAATCTTGTCCACGAGGGCCTTGGAAGTACCGTCGAACAGCATGTGGGCCTCGTCGAAGAAGAATACGAGCTTCGGAAGATCCATATCTCCGACTTCAGGAAGCCTTGCATAGAGATCTGACAGGAGCCAAAGCAGGAAGGTGGAATAGAGTTTCGGATTGAGCATCAATTTATCTGCCGCAAGCACGCTCATCACGCCTTTGCCGCCCTCTGTCTGCAGGAGGTCATAGATATCGAACGAAGGCTCGGCGAAGAATTTCTCCGCACCCTGGTTCTCAAGCGTAAGAAGTGCCCTCTGGATGGCTCCTACGCTCTGGGATGTAATGTTGCCATAGCTCGTGGTGTACTCCTTGGCGTGTTCTGCCACATAATTCAGCATTGACCTGAGATCCTTCATGTCAATGAGGAGGAGGCCCCTGTCATCTGCGATCCTGAATACAATGTTCAATATTCCGGCCTGTGTTTCATTGAGGTCCAGGAGACGGGCCAGAAGCTGAGGTCCCATATTGGAGACGGTGGTTCTCATAGGATGCCCCTGCTCCCCGAAGACATCGAAGAATCTGACAGGGCAGCCGGCGAACTGAGGGTCCTGGATACCGAATTCCGCGCAACGCTTCTCAATGAACCCGCTCATTTTTCCGGTCTGGCTGATACCGGAGAGGTCCCCCTTCATGTCCGCCATGAAGCAAGGTACGCCGGCCTGGCAGAATGTCTCCGCAAGGACCTGGAGGGTTACAGTTTTTCCGGTTCCGGTGGCTCCGGCAATGAGGCCATGCCTGTTTGCCATTTTTCCGCAAATCGAAATGGGACCTTCCGGTCCGTGGGCGACATAAAGCCCGTTCTCTGAGGTGTACATAAATATCGGTTGGTTTTTATTTCAATTGTCTTACTTCAGTCTTGTAGATTATGCTGTAGTCAGTGCTGTCGGCATCGAGGACGAAGACCTGATAGCTTCCGCCGCCCGGATAGACCCTGATGACAATGTGTCCCCAAGGCTTGAACTTGCTCCAGAGTTCCTCCCCGAGCTTGCCCCTGGCCTGGTCCACCGTAATGTAATACTCCCTTTCCCCGCGCCAGACCTGCGGGTCCGTGATTCTCGTGAATGTGGAAGGGACGGGATGATTATTGCTCCTCGCGTCAATGACAATGATTTCCGGCGAAAGGGTCTGGAGAAAATACCCGTTGCAGGTATCGTAGTATCCGTGATGGTTGGCCTTCATCACAGTGACAGGCCCGCATATATCGGCCACGGGGGTCTCGAAATCCCTTTCCTTGGACGGATAGGCCGGCATGTCCAGATTGCCTCCTGAGAGGTCACCGCCATTGTAATAGGAGAATTTCCCGTATCTCAGCCTGATGGCGCAGGAGTTCATATTCTCATCGAAAAGTTCCGTGTCTCCGCTATACATCTTCCTGGTTTTCAGACCTTTGCCGGTCCACACTTCGCCATTGGAGGCCAGGTTGCGGATTTCGAAATCACGGGCGTACGGCTTCGGATCATATTTCATCGCGAACTGTTTCCTTGAACCGGTGACGAACTTCTCCGCCTCCATGCCGAGGCTTCGCTGATGTTCAATGAACTTGAAGTACTCCTCAATGAAGCCCTTGTCAGCGGCAAGAACCTTCTGCCTCGATGGAAAATCGTAGTCCGGCCAGCCCCTGTCCACAAGTTTGTCAAAATGGATGATGCTGCCGACGAGGGTTATTCCGGAAAGGCCGTAGCCGTCCTTGCCCGGCAATGTATCCCGAACGCTTCCTATATGGTCATCGTGAAGATGTGTGACCATAGCATAGTCCAATGCTCCCCCGCCCGGCAGTCCTTCCATGAAATGCTTCATATACCGGGCCTGCCACTCCCCCGGCTTCATCGAGCCGTCCGGGTGCTGCTTGTCCTTGGCTTTGCCATTGTCCCCGGCATCTATCATCATTGTGGTACCGTCAGGCATAATTATGAGGCACGCATCCCCGCGACCTGTCGCAATCGTATGAATATCAAGATATCCCTCTTTCCATTCCGGAAGCAGGGGACCGTTCTGTGCGTATGTGAAAAGGCTGCCCGCCAGTGTCAGGATTCCGACTGAAAGTAATTTTTTCATCGTTGAAAGTTTTGACCTGCGAATATAGGAATTTTTCCTGACTCTGCTTCATTGATATTTCCGGAAACTTCCCCCGGATTGCAAAAAACCGACTGATTTGACAAAACCACAGCATGAATTATTGACAATCTATCAAAAAAACATTGCCTGAATATTGCAGTTTCGAATATTTCGTTAAATTTGCAATGAATATTTCATAATTCCCTATTGGTCGGGGTGGTCCGGATTGTGTCTGCACCGCCCCTTTTTTTAGGGGCGTCTTCAGACCTGAAGCATGTTATCCTTTTCAGACGCCACATTTTTCAAACTGATTCTCTCAAGCGGTGAAGAAGACAATCACGCCGCTGATGCCGATGTAGGAATAGACAATGTATCTCAATGCTGCAGAGGGGATGTGACGATACACCAGCGAGCCGGCCACAGTGCCAATTACCACGCCGCCAAGGCCGTAGAGATAACTCCAGCCCACAGCAGGCGTCAGGAAGCCGTTCCCTGCACGGAAAAAAGTCATTGCCAGATTCCCGATGAAGAAATAAGTCTGGGCAATGGCCATATAATGCTCATTGTCAGGCTCGGAGGAAATGAAATACAAGACTGCGGGAGGGCCCTGCATACCGAAGAAACCGCCCAGGACGCCGCTCAATGCGCCGGCTGTGACCTGGAAAGGCAGAGTCGGCCGGATACGTATCCTCGAAGAAAGGAAAATGAAATACAGGCTGGCAAGGACCAGGGCCACGCCCAGAATCCGGCGCAACAGACTGTCGTCCATGCTTCCCAGGCAGGATACGGCAATGGCCGACACAGCCATGAATGTCAGCAGAATGGGCAGGAGACGCTTCCAGGACACAGATTTCCGGAGCCTGAAAGAAATAACCGCAGACGTCGTCAGGGCCAGAAGACCGGACAGGGTCGTCGCCTCCCCGTATGACGGCAGAAGAAAGGGCAGCATTGTCATAATGAAAATGCCGAAACCGAAGCCAGTTGTCCGCTGGATGAAACTGGCCCCGATGCAGAGGAGGAATATGTAGATAATATGCAAATCCACATCGCAAAATTAATATTTTTCACTATATTTGCACGGCAAAATCTAAAAATTGCATTCAACAATATGATCTACACAAACGAAGTGCAGCACATGTGCTGCGTAGCAAAGGGCGCAAATCACGCCAACGCCCCTATTCCTGAGGAAGGAAAGTGGGTGCATGCAAAGGAAATCAAGGACATCTCCGGCCTTACTCACGGTATCGGCTGGTGTGCTCCCCAGCAGGGCTGCTGCAAGCTCACTCTCAATGTAAAGGACGGCATCATCGAGGAGGCTCTCGTAGAGACTCTCGGATGCTCCGGCATGACTCACTCAGCCGCCATGGCTTCTGAGATTCTCCCGGGCAAGACCCTTCTTGAGGCACTCAACACTGACCTCGTGTGCGATGCCATCAATACTGCCATGCGCGAGCTCTTCCTCCAGATTGTCTATGGACGTACACAGTCCGCATTCTCAGAGAACGGTCTCCCTGTAGGCGCATCTCTCGAGGACCTTGGAAAGAACCTCCGCAGCCAGGTAGGTACAATGTTCGGAACCCGCGCAAAGGGTTCACGTTATCTTGAGATGACTGAGGGATATTGCACCCAGATGGCTCTTGATGAGAACAATGAGGTCATCGGCTACGAGTTCGTCAACCTCGGAAAGCTCATGGATGCTCTCAAGGCAGGCGCTACAGGTCCTGAGGCCATCGAGAAGGCAAAAGGCACCTACGGCCGCTTCAAAGATGCAGTTAAGTATATTGACCCACGTAAAGAATAAACGGATATGGCACTTTTTGAAAGCTACGAGCGTCGTATTGATCAGATCAATGCTGCTCTCAACAAATACGGAATCAAGGACATCGAGGAAGCAAAGGCTATCTGCGAGTCCAAGGGCCTCGATCCATACAAGACTTGCGAGGACACCCAGAAAATCTGCTTCGAGAATGCAAAGTGGGCTTACGTCGTAGGCGCTGCCATCGCTATCAAGAAGGGTTGCACCAATGCTGCTGATGCTGCCGAGGCTATCGGAGAAGGTCTCCAGGCATTCTGCATCCCGGGTTCGGTAGCTGACGACCGCAAGGTTGGTCTCGGACACGGAAACCTCGCTGCACGTCTTCTCCGCGAGGAGACAGAGTGCTTCGCCTTCCTTGCAGGCCACGAGTCATACGCTGCCGCTGAAGGCGCTATCAAGATTGCCGAGATGGCCAACAAGGTTCGCAAGAAACCTCTCCGCGTCATCCTCAACGGTCTCGGAAAGGACGCTGCCAAGATTATCAGCCGCATCAACGGCTTCACATACGTCCAGACTCAGTTCGACTACTACACTGGCGAACTCAAGATTGTGAACGAGACCCGCTACTCAGAGGGTGTCCGCGGCGGTGTTCGCTGCTATGGCGCTGACGATGTTCGCGAGGGCGTGAAGATTATGTGGACTGAGGGCGTGGATGTTTCCATCACCGGCAACTCTACCAACCCTACCCGTTTCCAGCATCCTGTAGCAGGTACATACAAGAAGGAGCGCGTACTCGCCGGCAAACCTTACTTCTCAGTGGCTTCAGGTGGTGGTACAGGCCGTACCCTTCACCCGGACAACATGGCCGCAGGTCCTGCATCATACGGTATGACTGACACCCTCGGACGTATGCACTCCGACGCACAGTTCGCAGGTTCATCTTCAGTTCCTGCACACGTTGAGATGATGGGCTTCCTCGGAATGGGCAACAACCCTATGGTCGGCGCTACCGTGGCTGTCGCTGTTGCAGTTGCACAGGCTTTGGCTTAAGTCAATACAAATACGCAATAATAAGGGTGGCCGGAAGAAGGTCACCCTTATTTTGTTCCTGTCATTTCGAGCGAAGCCCGAAACTGGCCTGGAGTATCTTCGAGCGGAGCATCGGGTTCAAATCCTGATGTTTGTCGAGATATTGGTGAACGGCAATGCGGGCTTCATCGGAACGATGTCCCGCAAGAAGATTCGAGCACCAGCCGGCCGGGAAGAAAATGTCACCTGTCCGCTGGATTCCAGGCAGGAGTTCAAGTGCCGGGACAATGTATTTTACAGCATAGCCGGAGCGCAAAGGATGATTGAGATAATACAGGAGGCTCTGGGTCCAAGGCTCGACTCTCCTCGTTTCCACGTCAGCAAGTGATGCGAAAAGCGAATCCCTGTACTCTTCGGAAGGATTGACTGCCCGGGAAATGAAATCGAACTTGTCCCGCACATCAGGATTTGTCAGTCTTGCGCGCTGTTTTTCAATGATTTCCAATGCCTTGTCCGGAAATCTCACGGCCAGTTCATAGGCCAATGTCATATACTGAAAATCCCGGTCTCCTTGTAACTACGTGACCGGGATTGCTGTTCTGC
>JBJEBV010000105.1:0-81114 GCA_051870395.1 Candidatus Cryptobacteroides sp.
GTCCTTGCCTGGTCCTCAAGAGCCTTGATATACATTGTCTTGTCTACATAATATAAGTTCGACTCCCTCACCGACCGGAAGTCCGAAACCCCGTATGGTATCTGCCTGATCTGTTCCATTTCAATGCGTCATTTACTGCAAACCACAAACCCAAGTCTCGCCATGAAACTCAATTCACAAATCTACACATTATTTGCGGCAAATCCTATTCCCCGACAATCTTCAGTTCGACGCAGCGGTTCAAGGCCGTCATTGAGGGTGCCTGCCAGAAACTGGAATTCAGGGAATATTGGTTCGAGAACGGCTACGGGTGCAAAGTATCCAATGCCAGACTATTTCTTCTTGCTGGACAGGCCATCCCAACGCCAAGCAGCCCGGGGAACCCTAGGAAACTCGTCGTGAAATAGACTCCTACGACTGAAAGGCAAGAACACCAAGCCAGCAGCCTGAGCGATGTGCAAGAAAACAGAAACCTAAGCCTTGGCGGAAGTAGAATCGCCTTCAATCATTTCTGGCTTGAGAACAGCTTTCTCGGCCGGTTTTCCTTGTATCATATTGACCAGCACGTCAACTGACTTCTCGCCGAGTTCCTTGAGCGGCTGAACGATATGTGTGACGGATGTTGAATAGAGCTGATAGATATCGCTGACATCGAAACCGATTACGGCCATGTCTTCAGGTGTCTTGAGACCGAGGTCCCGCATAGTCATAAGCACGAGGGCGGAAAGGGAATATGTAGGGAGGAACATGGCCTCCACTCCCCTATTGATGGCATCCTTGATTATCACAGGCACATCTTCCGCAGCCTTTGCGTATGATGTGTAATGTACCTTGGTGTTCTCGTAGAAGTCGTGGTCCATCATTGCCTTGCGGTATCCGGACTCGCGCTCCTCAAGGCTGGAGATTCCGAGCGAATAGGATATCATCTCCACCTTCCTGTATCCTCTTTCAATGAAGAGGTTCGTGGCCATCGTACCGGCCTCGACATCATCCAGGAGGACCTTGCCGACATTCTCCATATCGACGATGTCCCTGTCCAGCAGCACTACAGGTACTCCCGCATCTGTAGCTTTTCTTACAGCATCGTCGCCACCTGTGCAAGGTGCTACGATGACTCCGTCAATATTGTGGGCGAGGACCGCATCCATAACGTTTGAGAGCCTCTCCGCATTCTCGTCAGAACTTGCGAACAACACGGTATAGCCATAACTCTTCGCCCTCTCCTCGATACATCTTGAAACGCCTGCAAAGAATTTGTTGGATATGTCGTTAGGTATGACTGCTATAGAGTTGGATTTTCCGCTCCTGAGCGAAGCGGCAGCGAAATTTCTCCTGTAACCTAATTTCTGGGCGACCTGAAGCACGCGCTTCGCAGTCTCTGCATTGACCGGGCAATCGAGATTTCCATCTTTGTCTCGTTTCGCATTCATTACGAATGACACGAGCGTAACCGACACTTTTGCCTCTCGGGCGACATCACGAATTGTAATTCTTTTCATAACCTCTGATTTTTGACAAGCCCATATATTAACCCATAACTTAAACATCGCAAGTTAGTGGATTTTTACAACATAATCAAGTATTTTTCGATAACAATTGTTTAGTAACTTAAGTTTCGCAAGTGCGAAACTTAAGTTATTTATCTCAGATTACTTAATGCACCGCATTATTGTCGGCGTACCCTGTAATCAGTCAAAGGAAACCGGGGCTTCAACTCACGTCGGAACCCCGGAAAAAAGGAAAACAAAATAAAAAATAATCTATCCACCTATCATCACTGTCAGACCGGCCATAACTATGGAAACCATACTCATAAGTTTGATGAGGATGTTAAGGGACGGTCCTGAAGTATCCTTGAACGGGTCTCCGACCGTGTCACCGACCACTGTGGCCTTGTGACAGTCTGAATTTTTCCCTCCGAGATTTCCCTCTTCGACATATTTCTTGGCATTGTCCCAGGCACCGCCTGAATTGGCGAGGAAAATTGCGAGAATGAATCCCGCCCCGAGACCGCCGACGAGCAGGCCCATCACTCCGGCAGGGCCAAGGCATACTCCGGTAAGCACCGGTACGACAATGGCGATTACGGAAGGAAGTATCATCTCGTGCTGTGCGCCAAGAGTGGAAATCTCCACGCATCTTGCATAGTCAGGTCTCTGTTCGCCCGTGAGAATGCCCTTGATTTCGCGGAACTGGCGACGGACTTCCGTAACCATCTTCTGGGCGGCGCGGCCGACAGCGTTCATTGTGAGTCCGCAGAAAAGGAATGCCATCATTGCACCGATGAATACTCCCACAAGCACTCTTGGATTCATAAGATTGACCTGGTAGTACTCGACTATCTGCGGAATGGTAGCCTGGGCCACATCTATAGCCTCTCCCGCTACTTCAATGGTGGTCCTGCCTACGTGTGCGAGGCCGATCTTGATTTCTTCAATGTAGGAGGCAAGGAGTGCGAGTGCTGTCAATGCGGCCGAACCGATAGCGAAGCCCTTGCCAGTCGCAGCAGTCGTATTGCCTAGAGCGTCAAGCACATCCGTCTTCTGACGCACCTCAGGGTCGAGTCCGCTCATCTGGGCATTTCCTCCGGCATTGTCGGCAATCGGACCGTATGCGTCAGTGGCGAGAGTAATCCCGAGAGTAGACAACATGCCGACCGCAGCGATACTGATACCGTACAGGCCGCTGCTGATAAGAGCCGGGTCGAACGAAAACCCTGTAGCGCAGAGATAAGACAACAAGATTGTCACGGCAATCGTTATCACAGGAATTGCTGTAGAGATCATTCCGAGGCCTACTCCGCTTATGATGACGGTGGCGGACCCGGTTTTGGCGCTTTCAGCAAGTTTCTGGGTCGGTTTATATGAATGTGACGTATAATATTCAGTGGCTTTGCCGATGATTACTCCTGAAAGAAGGCCGAAAATCACGGAAAGGGAAAGCTGCCACCAGTTTTCGAAACCGAGGAGGTAGAATACCGGGAAGACTACCACCGCAATGAGTCCGGCACTGAGGTTGGTTCCGCGGCTGAGTGAGCCAAGCAGTTCCTGAAGACCTGCGCCCTCCTTGGTGCGTACCGCATAAATGCCAATGATTGAGAGGATTACGCCGATAGAGGCAATGCACATAGGGGCCAGAATCGCCCTGGTCTGTGCTACTGTGTCTCCGAAGAATGCAGAAGCGCCGAGTGCCATTGTAGCGAGGATGGATCCGCAGTATGATTCGTAGAGGTCGGCTCCCATTCCGGCCACGTCTCCCACGTTGTCACCTACATTGTCAGCGATGGTGGCCGGGTTTCTCGGGTCATCCTCAGGGATGTCGGCTTCCACCTTGCCCACGATATCAGCCCCGACGTCGGCAGCCTTGGTATAAATACCGCCGCCTACCCTGGCGAAGAGGGCCTGGGTAGAGGCTCCCATTCCGAATGTGAGCATTGTCGTGGTGATGGTGACGAGGACCTGGGACGGATTAGGGTCGCTTACAAATGCCTTCAGGACAACATACCAGATGGATATGTCGAGGAGACCAAGTCCCACGACGGTGAGACCCATCACGGCTCCTGAGCGGAAGGCGAGTTTAAGTCCTGAATTGAGGGAGCGGGTGACGGCATTGGCAGTCCTGGCCGAAGCATAAGTCGCCGTCTTCATTCCTATGAAACCTGCAAGGCCTGAGAAGAAGCCTCCGGTGAGGAAAGCGAACGGAACCCATGGATTCTGGATATGGAATCCGTAAGCCAGCACGGCAAAGAATATTGCCAGAACTACAAATACGATGGTCACGACCTTGTACTGCTGCCTGAGATAGGCCATGGCTCCATCCCTGACGTATTGGGCAATTTCTTTCATGGTGACACTGCCCTCACTTTCTTTCATCATCTGCCTGAAGAAATACCAGGCGAAAAACAGGGCAATGAGGGATGCCGCCGGAACGATACAGAACAGTAAATCCATAAAGTTGGTCAATTATTAATCGAAAATATTAGTAACGTTTAAATGTTTCGCAGCGAAAGTAATAGGTTTCGCTTGCAAATATATCAACTTTTTTTGATTCTTGAACAGAAATAAACGAAAAAAGAGACTGGAGAATGCATAATGCATTGTCCAATCTCTTTTATACGGATGTAAGGGCGACTTGGCGTCACCCTGGATCTATCCTGACTTATTCAGCCGCAGGTGCCTCTGCTGCAGGTGCTGCCTCTACAGGAGCTGCAGCAGTCTCTGCCTTCTTGGTGCGGCTGCGGCGGGTACTCTTCTTGGCCTCCTTCTTCTGAGGAGCGGAAGCGAGAGCTGCCTCGTTGAAATCAACGAACTCGATGAGAGCCATCTCGGCGCCGTCACCCTGCCTGAAACCGGTGTGGAGGACACGGAGGTATCCACCCGGACGGTCAGCTATCTTTGGAGCCACTGTGCGGAAGAGCTCAGTAACTACGTACTTGTTCTTGAGATAACTGAAGACTACACGACGGGAATGTGTGGAGTCATCCTTGGACTTGGTGACAAGAGGTTCAACGTAAGTCTTGAGGGCCTTGGCCTTGGCTACGGTGGTATTGATTCTCTTGTGGAGGATCAATGAACAAGCCATATTGGCGAGAAGGGCCTTGCGGTGAGAGCTCTTGCGACCAAGATGATTGATTGCTTTATTATGCCTCATAATTAAACGTTATTCTTTTTCTTAGGTTCAATATTGTACTTGGTGACATCCATTCCGAATGTGAGCTTCATCTTGTCAAGCATCTGGTCAATCTCGTTGAGAGACTTGCGTCCGAAATTGCGGAACTTCATGAGTTCCAGGCGGGAATAAGACACAAGGTCGGCGAGAGTGTCGATCTCGGCAGCCTTGAGACAGTTGTATGCCCTTACGGAAAGACCGAGGTCTGAGAGCTTGTTGAGAAGAAGATGTCTCATACGGAGTGACTCCTCGTCAAGTTCCTTGGAATCCGGCTTCACAGTGCTCTCGAGAGACATCTTCTTGTCGTCTGTAAAGAGCTTGAAGTGATAAATAAGGATGTTCGCAGCATCCTGGAGAGCCACGTTAGGGGTTATAGACCCGTCGGTAACAATCTCCAGATTGAGCTTCTCGTAGTCGGTCTTCTGCTCAACTCGCCAGTTCTCCACTGTCCAGTTCACCTTCCTGATAGGAGTGTAGATGGCATCTACCGGAATAGTTCCGATAGGTGTGTTCTCATCCCTCTCCTCCTCGGCCGGAACGAAGCCGCGGCCCTTGGTGATGGTAATTGAGATCTCAAGCTTTACAGACGGCTCGAGGGAGCAGATGTGCAGCTCCGGATTGAGCACCTTGAAAGAAGACAATCCTTTGGTGATATCCTCTGCGGTAAACTCCTGCTTGCCGCTAACTGTGATGTTTGCTACCTCGGAATCTACAGTGTCCACCATTCTCTTGAACCTCACTTGCTTGAGATTCAGAATGATGTCCTGCATTCCCTCGATAACTCCCGGGATGGTCGCAAACTCCTGGTCCACTCCCGTAATCTTTATCGAGCTGATAGCAAAACCTTCCAGAGAAGAGAGCAGAATGCGACGAAGTGCGTTTCCGATGGTCTGTCCATAGCCAGGCTCAAGAGGCCTGAACTCGAAACGGCCTACGGTGTCCGATCCTTCGAGCATTATGACCTTATCCGGTTTCTGAAATGCTAAGATTGCCATATTGTTTCTTTTTAGGTGTTATTATTTGGAGTAGAGGTCGACGATGAGCTGTTCGTTGATGTTCTCTGGTATCTCCTCCCTTGCAGGGACATTGAGGTATTTTCCGGTAAGGGTCTTTGCATCGAACTCAAGCCATGAATACTTCTTGGCGGAAGCGACGCTGGCCTGGATGACCTCAAGGCTTCTTGACCTCTCGCGTACTGCGATAACATCACCGGCCTTCACCTGTGCAGAAGGAATGTTGCAAACTGCACCGTTGAGGGTAATGTGGCAGTGGAGAACGAGCTGTCTTGCAGCTGCCCTGGTAGGAGCAATTCCGAGACGGTAAACGAGGTTGTCGAGCCTGGACTCGAGAAGGAAGAGGAGATTCTCACCCTTCTGGCCCTGCATGCGGCAGGCTTTCTCGTAGGTGTTGCGGAACTGTCTCTCGAGAAGGCCGTACATGTATTTAACCTTCTGTTTCTCCTTGAGCTGGTTACCGTAATCGGTAGCCTTTCTTGCACGCTTCCTGGCTGCTCCGTGCTGTCCTGGAGGGAAGTTTCTTTTTTCGAAATATCTATCCGCTCCAAAGATCGGCTCGCCGAATTTGCGGGCGATTTTAGTACTTGGTCCAGTATATCTTGCCATAGTAATAAATCATTAAAAGAATGTGAAATTAAACTTTACGACGGCCTTTAGGTCTGCAGCCATTGTGAGGCATTGGAGTAACGTCGATGATTTCGGTTACCTCGATACCAGCATTGGCGATGGTTCTGATAGCTGACTCACGTCCGGCACCAGGACCCTTGACATAGACCTTCACTTTGCGGAGACCTGCGTCGAAAGCAGTCTTCGCAGCATCCTCAGCAGCTACCTGGGCAGCATACGGAGTATTCTTCTTGGAGCCTCTGAACCCACTCTTTCCCGCAGATGACCAGCTGATAACCTGGCCAATGTTGTTGGTGAGAGCAACGATAACGTTGTTGAAGGTTGATGAAATATGAGCTTCACCGGTCGCTTCAACCTTTACGACTCTCTTCTTTGCTGTTGTTGTTTTCTTTGCCATAATTCATCAGGGTTTATTTGGTTGCCTTCTTCTTGTTGGCTACGGTCTTCTTCTTGCCCTTTCTTGTACGGGCATTGTTCTTGGTGCTCTGACCGCGGACAGGAAGTCCGATACGATGACGGATACCTCTGTAGCAACCAATGTCCATGAGACGCTTGATGTTCATATTGACGGCTGAACGGAGCTCACCCTCAATCTTGTACTCATTGGCGATGATGGAACGGATCCTTGCAATCTGGTCGTCATCCCACTCGCTGACCTTAGTGTCAAAATCAATGCCGCAGTCTGTGAGAATCTTTCTTGCGGAAGAGCGCCCGATACCGAAGATATAGGTAAGACCTATCTCTCCTCTTTTGTTGTTCGGTAAATCAACACCGGCTATTCTTGCCATATAATCTTTACTTTATTTTGTTACACAACTGAATATTATCCCTGGCGCATCTTGAACTTAGGGTTCTTCTTGCAGATGACATAAAGGCGACCTTTACGTCTCACGATTTTGCAATCCTCGCTGCGCTTCTTAATGGATGTTTTTACTTTCATATCGCGAAAAATTTTATTTGTATCTGAATGAAATCCTTCCTTTGGTTAAATCATAAGGCGACATTTCAACTCTAACCTTGTCACCAAGCAGGATATGGATGAAATTCTGGCGCATCTTGCCCGAAATGTGGGCGAGAATCACGTGACCGTTCTCCAGTTCTACCTTGAACATAGCGTTAGGGAGAGTCTCGACTATCGTCCCGTCCTGCTCAATTGCTGTTTGTTTAGACATCTGAAATACCTCTTTAAAATTTAATGTTACTGTCCTTCTCGATGAAGTCGAAAGTCGAAAGCAGTTCAGCCTTGCCTTTTCGGATAACAACCGTAAGCTCGTAATGCGCCGCATTCTTGTGGTCCTGAGTGTGTACCGCCCAACCATTTTTAGCAAGGTACACAGCCTTGGTACCGGCATTGATCATCGGCTCAATACAAATTGTCATTCCACTCACCAGACGGGTACCGTGGCCTCTCCTCCCGTAGTTCGGGACTCCCGGCTCCTCGTGCATACCCTTTCCGATTCCGTGGCCCTCAAGCTCTCTTACGACAGAGAACCCGAATGACTCAGCATACGACTGCACCGCGTATCCGATATCGCCTGTTCTGTTTCCATCCACGGCCTGCTCAATGCCCTTGTAGAGGGAAGCCTTCGTGACATCCAGGAGTTTCCTGGTCTCCGCATCAATCTCCCCGACCGGGAAGGTGTAGCAGGAGTCGCCATTGTAACCTTTGTACAAGGTTCCTATGTCACAAGAGACTATGTCTCCCTCTTTGAGGACGTAGTCGGACGGGAAACCGTGTACGACTACGTCATTCACAGAGGCGCATATTGAGGCCGGAAATCCTTCAAAACCCAAGAAGCTTGGAATCGCTCCATTGTCACGGATGAAAGTCTCCGCCACCCTATTCAACTCTTTAGTTGTCACACCTGGGGCAACGGCCTTACCGACTTCGGCCAGTGTCTTGGACACCAGTATTCCGTTTTCGCGGAGTAGTTCGATTTCCTCTTCTGTTTTTGGCTTAAGCATCTTCCTTCTTCTCCTCTCAGGAATTACATTCCGGAACGTCCACTCAGACGACCTGTCTTCATCAATCCGTCATAGTGACGCATCAGCAGATGTCCTTCAATCTGCTGGAGAGTGTCGAGAATCACACCCACAAGAATCAGGAGGGAAGTACCTCCATAGAAACTTGCGAACTGGTTGTTGACACCCAGAAGCATCGCGAATGCCGGCATAATGGCGATGAGGGCAAGGAAAATGGAACCAGGGAGAGTGACTTTGTCCATAATGTCGTCAATGTACTCCGCAGTCTTCTTTCCAGGCTTCACGCCAGGTATGAAACCGCCGTTCTGCTTCATCTGCTCGGCCATCATGTTCGGCTGAACGGTGACGGCTGTGTAGAAATATGTGAAGATTACGACGAGGAATCCGAAAATAAGATTATACCAGAAGCCGGTATAGTTGCTCAGGGCAGCAGCGATTCCCCTGGTAGCGTCCCACTTGGAGAACAGGATAGGGAAAAGCATGAGAGCCTGGGCGAAGATGATAGGCATAACGCCGGCCGCATTGATCTTCAAAGGAAGATAGTTGCGGACTCCACCGTACTGCTTGTTGCCGACAACCCTCTTGGCGTACTGCACAGGGATTCTCCTGACAGCCTGGACGATGGCGATAGCAGCCACGAAGACGAAGAAGAGGACAACCAGCTCGACGATGAGGAGGAGCGGACCACCGTTGGTGGTGGTGAACTTCTCACCAATCTCGGCTACGAGAGCGTAAGGGAGACGGGCAACGATACCAATCATGATAAGGAGGGAAATTCCGTTTCCGATACCACGGTCGGTGATTCTTTCACCGAGCCACATCACGAACATCGAGCCTGAAAGCAGGATGAGTGTGGATACGAGATTGAAGGTGAAGTTGGACCAGCCAAGCTGGGTCACAGCCACGAAGGCAGCACCTGGAATCTGGGCGTGGATAGCCGTAAGGTAGGCAGGGCACTGGATGGCAAGAATCAGGATTGTCAGGTACCTGGTAATCTGGTTCATCTTCCTCCGGCCGCTCTCGCCTTCCATCTGAAGCTTCCTGAAATAAGGAACGAACATTCCGAGCAGCTGGATCACGATGGATGCCGAGATGTACGGCATCACACCGAGAGCGAAGATTGACGCATTGCCGAACGCACCGCCGGAGAACATGTTCAGGAGGCCTACGAGACCTTCCTGAGTCCTGTTCTGGAGGCTGGCGAGCATGGTTGCGTCAATGCCCGGAAGCACGATAAAACATCCTATACGATAAACGAGTATCAAGAGAAGCGTATAAACGATTCTCTTGCGTAACTCCTCTATCTTGAAGATGTTCTTGAATGTCTCAATAAATTTCTTCATTATTTCTCGGTCTTAGTTGCTTTACCACCGGCAGCCTCGATCTTTGCAATGGCAGTCTTTGAGAAAGCATCAGCAACGACCTCGACCTTTGCGCTGATTTCACCGTTTCCGAGAACCTTTACAAGCTCCCTGTGGCTTGCGAAGCCGGCAGCCTTGATATTCTCGACAGTGATGACGTCTGCTCCGAGCCGCTCAGCCAAAGCCTGAATCTGGTCAAGGTTCACGGCCTTGTACTCAATCCTGTTCGGATTGTTGAAGCCGAACTTAGGAAGACGCCTCTGGATAGGCATCTGACCGCCCTCGAATCCGACTTTGTGCTCGTAGCCGGCACGTGCCTGAGCTCCCTTGGTACCGCGGGTGGAAGTGCCACCTTTGCCGGAACCCTGGCCACGGCCTAATCTCTTGGTATTGTGTGTAGAACCTGGTGCAGGTTTCAAATTGTGCAAATTCATCTGTAATTCCTCCGATTAGATTTCTTCAACTTTTACAAGGTGCTGCACTTTGGCAATCATACCCTTGTTGACAGGGTTTGCCTCAACCTCCACTGTCTGGTGCATCCTGCGGATGCCGAGTGACCTGAGATTGGCAATCTGCCTCTTGGTCGCACCATTCTTGCTGATAACCTGAGTAACTTTGTATGTAGCCATTTCGTTTCCTCCTATCCGTTAAATACTTTACTCATAGGCACTCCGCGAAGTCCGGCCACTGTATAGGCGTCCCTGAGCTCGGTCAATGCAGCTACTGTAGCCTTCACAAGGTTGTGAGGGTTTGAAGAGCCCTTTGACTTGGCGAGGACGTTCTGGATACCTACAGACTCGAACACTGCACGCATAGCACCACCTGCCTTTACACCGGTACCCGGGGCAGCCGGCTTCATGAACACTTCAGCGCCGCCAAATCTTGCAACCTGCTCGTGAGGAATGGTCTTGTTGATGACAGGAATCTTCACGAGATTCTTCTTTGCATCCTCAATACCCTTCTGGATAGCTACGGTTACCTCATTGGCCTTGCCGAGGCCGTATCCTACGATACCATTCTCATCTCCGACAACAACGATGGCTGCGAAACGGAAATGGCGTCCACCCTTGGTAACCTTGGTTACCCTCTGTATTGAGACAAGTCTGTCTTTAAGCTCAAGATCAGATGTCTTTACTCTTTTAACATTTGTATTTGCCATAGTCCCGATTAGAATTTAAGACCGCCTTCACGGGCAGCGTCAGCCAAACTTTGAACTCTGCCGTGATAGAGATATCCTCCACGGTCGAAAGCAACCTCATTGATGCCTTTCTCAATAGCGCGAGCGGCGATGGCCTTGCCTACGATGGCAGCAGCCTCTTTTCCGCTTTTGCCCTTGCACTCAGCTGCGAGAGCCTTGTCGTTTGAAGCAGCGGCAACGAGGGTTACGCAACCCATTTCGCCTGCAGCGTCGTTAACGACCTGTGCATAGATCTGCTTGTTGCTTCTGAAGACAACGAGCCTAGGTCTCTCTGCTGTTCCGCTTACATGCTTGCGGATGCGGTAGTGAATCCTTTTCCTTCTTTCTATTTTTGTCAATGCCATAATTCTATCCTCCTAGATTTATTTAGCGGAAGCAGTCTTTCCTGCCTTGCGGCGGAGCTGCTCACCTACGAACTTGATACCCTTGCCCTTGTATGGTTCAGGCTTGCGGAATGAACGGATCTTGGCAGCGACCTGACCGAGAAGCTGCTTGTCATAGCTTCTGAGGATCAGTACAGGGTTCTCACCTTTCTTGACGGCAGCAGCCTCAGCCTTGATTTCTGCAGGCAGAAGGAGCTGGATGTCGTGTGAATATCCGAGAGCGAAAGTAAGGAGCTGGCCCTTTACGTCAACACGGTATCCCACACCGACCAATTCCTGTTTCTTCTCAAAACCGGTAGAAACACCTACTACCATATTGTGTACGAGAGCACGATAGAGACCGTGCATGGAGCGGTGTCTCGGCTGATCTGTAGGACGGGTGAATTTCACTTCTCTTCCCTCCACCGTTACGGTGATGTCCGGATCTACTTTCTGTGAAAGTTCTCCGAGAGGGCCTTTAACCTTCACAACGTTGCCAGGGAGGACCTGAACGTCCACCTTGTCCGGAAGGCTTACAGGTAATTTACCAATTCTTGACATTTATCAGTTTCTTTAATGATTAATAAACATAGCATACAACCTCACCGCCTACATTGAGCTGCTTGGCCTCCTTGTCGGTGATAATGCCCTTGGATGTGGAGAGGATAGCGATTCCGAGTCCGTTGAGAACCCTTGGCATGTCCTTCACGTCAGTATACTTCCTGAGACCCGGCTTGGAAATGCGCTCAATCTTCTTGATGGCGGCAACCTTGGTCTGAGGGTGATACTTCAAGGCAATCTTGATAGTGTTGTAAGGTGTACCTTCAACTACCTTGTAGCTGAGAATGTAACCTTTCTCGCAAAGGATTTTGGTGATGGCTACCTTCATCTTTGAGGAAGGAATCTCCACAATCCTGTTTCCTGCACGGTAAGCGTTGCGGATGCGTGTGAGGAAATCTGCAATTGGATCAGTCATTGTTTTGTTGTTTTTGGCGAACCGGCGCAAGTAATGCGCCCGATATCCGAATTGTTAATAATAAAATATAATGTATGCTGTATGTAGCCTATTACCAGCTTGCCTTCTTTACTCCCGGGATGAGACCGTTGCTGGCCATCTCACGGAACTGGATACGGCTGAGACCGAAGGCACGCATATATCCTTTCGGACGGCCGGTGAGAGAGCAGCGGTTGTGAAGACGTACTGAAGAAGAGTTCTTTGGGAGCTTGTCAAGAGCAGCCCAATCTCCAGCCTCTTTCAGAGCCTTTCTTTTCTCGGCGTATTTGGCAACTAACTTCGCGCGTTTTACCTCGCGGGCTTTCATTGATTCTTTTGCCATCTTATTCTCTTTTAGTTGTTATGTTTCTTGAACGGCAGGCCGAACTCCTTGAGAAGAGCGTAAGCCTCCTCATCTGTCTTGGCAGTTGTCACGAAAGTGATTTCCATACCGTGAACGCGTGGGTTCTTGTCCATGTCAATCTCCGGGAAGATAATCTGCTCCTTGAGGCCGAGGGTGTAGTTACCGTTGCCGTCAAGCTTCTCGGAAATACCGTTGAAGTCACGGATACGAGGGAGAGAAACGCGGATGAGCCTCTCGAGGAACTCGTACATCTTGACATTGCGGAGAGTAACCTTGACTCCGATCGGCTGGCCCTTGCGGAGGTGGAAGTTGGAGATATCTTTTCTTGAGCTGGTGAGGACGGCCTTCTGTCCTACGATGAGGCTGAGCTCTGCTGCTGCCTCCTCGACGAGCTTCTTGTCGTGTGACTGGCCGTTGGAAGCCTCGCCGACACCCTCATTGATGGTAATCTTCACGAGCTTCGGAACCTGCATCACTGAAGCATAAGAGAACTGTTTCATGAGAGCCGGAACAACCTGCTCCTTGTAAACGGTCTTCAATGTCGGCACGTATCCTGCAGGCAATGCCTGCTCTGCCGGTGCGTTGTTATTCTTCTTTGCCATAACTATTTGATCTCCTCTCCAGATTTTTTAGCATAACGTACTTTCTTGCCGTCTACGAACTTGTAGCCTACACGTGTAGGAACCGGCTTGTCGGCAGTGCTCTTAGGGTCGAGAAGCTGGACGTTGGAAATGTGGATTCCGGCCTCCTGCTTGATGATGCCGCCCTGAGGAGCCTTGGCATTCGGTTTCGTATGCTTGCTTACCATATTGACACCTTCTACGACAACACGGTCCTTGTCTGTGATGACAGCGAGGACTTTACCTGTCTTGCCCTTGTCATTTCCGGCATTTACATACACGGTGTCGCCTTTCTTGATGTGAAATTTTTTCATAACTCTCTTGATATTAAAGGACCTCCGGTGCCAGTGAAACGATCTTCATATAATTTTCACGCAGCTCTCTGGCAACTGGGCCGAAGATACGTGTACCCCTGAGCTCTCCTGCATTGTTCAGAAGAACACAAGCGTTCTCGTCGAAACGGATGTAAGATCCGTCCGGCCTGCGGATTTCTTTCTTTGTGCGGACTACGACAGCCTTGGAGACTGAACCCTTCTTGGCATCTCCACCTGAGATCGCACTCTTCACTGCAACGACAATCTTGTCGCCGACAGATGCATAACGGTGACGGGTACCACCCAGGACACGGATGCAAAGAACTTCCTTTGCACCGCTGTTGTCGGCCACCTGTAAACGTGTTTCCTGCTGTATCATCGCTATTTGACTTTTTCTACAATTTCAACTAATCTCCACCTTTTGGTCTTGCTGAGAGGACGTGTCTCCATGATGCGGACAGTATCGCCCTCGCTGCACTCATTCTTCTCATCCTGAGCTACAAACTTGGTGGTCTGTTTAATGAATTTTCCATACATAGGGTGCTTGCCCTTGGTTTCAACGGCAACGACAATCGTCTTGTCCATCTTGTTGCTGACAACGACCCCTATTCTTTCCTTACGAAGATTTCTTTCCATAGAGCCTTCTCAATTAGTTCTGTTTTTCTTTTTCAGCAAGGACGGTCATCATACGGGCGATATCCTGCCTTGTCTTCTTAAACTTGGATGTATCCTCTAATGGAGAGATGGCGTGGTTTATCCTCATTGTGTCAAGATTTGCCTTCTCCACTGCAATGCGGTCACGCAGATCGGCCACCGACATTTCGCGTACTTCAGATATTTTCATTTTCTTCTCCATTAAATTATTCTACATAATCCCTGCGAACAATGAACTTGGTCGCAACCGGAAGCTTGTGTGATGCGAGACGCATTGCCTCCTTGGCTATTTCGAGCGAAACACCCTCAGCCTCAAAGAGAATCCTTCCCGGAGTGATAGGGCATACATATCCCTGGGGATCACCCTTACCTTTACCCATACGGGTATCGAGAGGCTTCTTCGTGAACGGCTTGGCAGGGAATACCCTGATCCAGATCTGACCCTCACGGTTCATATAACGCGAGATTGCCTGACGGGCAGCCTCAATCTGCTGCGATGTAAGCCAACAATTCTCAAGGGTTTTCAGACCGAAAGAACCGAATGCAAGCTGATTGCCCCTCTGGGACATTCCTTTCATGCGGTTTTTCTGTTCCCTTCTAAACTTTGTTTTCTTTGGTTGTAACATTGCTGTATTACTTTAATTATTTTTCCCAAATTCCCTAAATCTTTGAGAATCAGCTGGTTGGGCGAACTTCTCCTCAATTTTGGGAATGCAAAGTTAGTAAAAATTATTGAAATCACAATATATTCCGGAAAATTTTTCAACTTTTTCGACCAAGAAAATGCATCGCTATTTGCTGGTATTTCAATGACTTACGCATTGTGATAAAAAAATTATGCAAACATTTTCGACAAGTGCGAGGCAAAGCCAACGGCAAGAAGAACAAGGTTGCGCGATTATCGCTATATTTGCAGGGCCGGACTCCGGCATTGAAACAAACTCCGGCATTGAATTCAATGAGAAAACGGTTCCACATATTGACGGCAATGATTGCGGTGGTCCTGATGGCCTCCGCAGGAGTGGCATCAGCACAGAACAGGAGGGAGAAGATGCCTGAACCGAAGCCGATGCTGGGCTATGAGATTGTGGACGGGGACACATTGTTCTTCGATGTCATCAATCCGTCACACGTGACTTCGTTCAGGAAGATGAAGGGCCGGGAATGGAGGAAGTACTACCGGCTGGTGTGGAATTTCAGCAAGACCTATCCCTATGCGCTGGTGGCAAGGAAACTCATAGAGAAGACCGATACCGAGCTCGAAGACAATGATTTCAACCGCAGGAAGCGGGAAAAATACATCAATGCGGTCCAGAAAGAGCTCTTCGACGCATTCGAGGAGCCGATGAGAGGGATGACCGTGACGCAGGGCCAGCTGCTTATGAAACTGATAGACAGGGAGGTGGGAAAATCCTCTTTCTCCATAATAAAGGATTACAAGAACGGGATTGCCGCCGGATTCTGGCAGGGCATCGCAAAACTATTCGGCTCCGACCTGAAGAAACATTACGACCCCGCCGGAGAGGACAGGGCCATCGAGGAACTGGTGCAGAAATGGGACAGCGGGGAATTCAACGGGCTTTACTTCTCCATTTTCGGGGAATACCCGAAGCGCATCGAAATCCCGTCGAAGTACAGATGAGGCTGTCCGCCGTCCATCCAGTCCTTTAGTACGTAAAGCTCGGCCCCGGAGCGCAATTTCATATCGACATTGCAATGAAAATGTCCGAAGACGAAATAATCCACGGGAGTCTTCGCAGAGAAATCCTCCGCAAATATGCAAAGCGGCTCCGTCTCACCCTTGAATTTATACTCCACGGTCTTGGCCACGCGGCTTTTCTTCGACCAGCCTTTTCCGAAACGGAATGCGATATAGGGGTGCAGCAGGCTGAAAAGGCTTTGGAGAACCCGGTTCCTGAAACCCCAGCGCATCAATTTGTAAAGAATATGTCCCGGCCCCAGTCCGTCACCGTGGCCCAGGCAGCACTTTTTCCCGGCTATGTCCACCACGGCGGGCTGCTGCAGGATGCGGAGTCCCATATCCTCGAAATAATGATAGCACCAGATATCGTGATTTCCCTGGAAGAAATAGACCTTGACACCCGCATCCATCAAGTCCATCAGGGCTGCGAACACTCTGACATAACCCTTGGGCACCACATCGTGATACTCATACCAGAAATCCCAGATGTCTCCCAGCATATACAGTGCCTCGGTCCGCTGTGCCGGGATGGATTTCAGGAATGAGACGAAGCGGGCTTCCCTGTCGGCCGGGTCCTTTACGGCCAGCCCCAGGTGGACGTCCGATACGAAAAAGGTCAAGTTCCTGTCGTTCATAGGGTTATAGTGTCAGGAAGATATGCGGCTATGCCAGGAAAAGCAATGCGAGCGCCACCACGAGGCAGTACAATGCGAAATAGGTCAGTTTGGCCTTCTTCACGATAGCCACCATCGCCTTGCAGGAAACGAGTCCGGCCAAGAAGGCTCCGACAAAGCCCAGGAAGAGGTCGGCAAACGGCAATGCCATTCCGGCACCCTCCCCCACGGCATCTAACACAGTAAGAAGCTGCTCACCAAGGATAGGCACAAGTACCATGAGGAAGGAGAACTGGGCCATCACTTCTCTCTTCACACCGAATATCAAGCCCGTCGCTATGGTGGTTCCCGAGCGGGAAAGGCCCGGCGCCACGGCACAGGCCTGTCCCAGTCCTACAATGAAGGCCTGGAGGAACGAAAGACCGTTGCGGTGCCCGTTCTCATTGACCGTGTCGGACACGGATTTGCGGCAGCGGAAAAAGCGGTTCGCATTGTCCGAGAGGAAAAGCAGCAATGCCGTGATTATCAATGATATGGCTACGACGAAGAGATTTTCGCCGAAGAGCGACTCGACGCTGTCCTTGAAGAAAAGGCCAACCAAGGCCACAGGCACCATTGAGACAATGAGCTTGGCCACGTAGTCAGTTTCGTCATTGTACCTGAACTTGAAAATGCCCTTGAGCAGGGACCATATCGCCGACCAGAATACAATTATGGTACTCAGCACCGTAGCAAAATGTACTGTAACGGTGAAATCGAGGAAGCCCTCGGCATCCACGCCGAGCAATTCCTTGAAAATCATAAGATGTCCGCTGCTGCTGACCGGCAGAAATTCAGTAAGTCCCTGAACGATGCCGAGAATGAGTGCCTGCCACCATTCCATATCCTACTCCTCCTTCTTTTTCCAGATTTTCATTATGGCGAATATCTCGAGCCCGATTCCGGCCAATATCACTATCGGCGCAAGAACCAGCCTGCGGAAGTCGAACATTGCCTCATTGAAGACTGCAGGGTCGTCGCTTCCGCCACCTGTCATTATAATGTACCCGGCCACCATCACCAGGAAGCCGATAACCAGCATCCAGAGTCCCCTGGGGGTCATAGCCATTTTTCCGTTTTCCATAAAATATCAATAATATAATTCATCTTTATCCAATGATACCAGCTTGTTCACCACAAACCAGGTGCTGCTTACGCAGATAACGAGGCCGGAGGCCACCACAATTCCCATCACAATCAGCAGGCGCGGCAGGGTGAACACCTCAAAAAGCTGGGAGAACTCCGCCCTCAGGACGAAAAGCAGCCCTGTAAGCATCACCAGCGCAATGAGGGAGGCAAAAAGGCCCAGGAATGCAGCCCTGACCAGGAAAGGTCCCCGGATGAAGGCCCTGGTCGCCCCCACGAGTTTCATTGTATGGACAGTGAAACGGCGGGCGAAGACATTGAGCCTCATAGTGTTGTTGATCAATACGAAGGAAATGAAGAGCATCAGGGCAATGAAGACGCCCAGCATCATTGAAATCCGGCTGAGATTTGCATTGAGGGCATCCACAAGTGACTTCTGGTATACCACCTCGTCCACCATCGGAGATGCCGACATTTCCTTTTCGACTACCCGGAGGCTGTCCGGGGAAACGTATGCGGCATCCAGCGTAACGACTACTGAAACCGGAATCGGGGATGTCTCGAAGACGCTGAGAAAGTCGGTACCGAGCATCTCGGCCATCTCCTGCTCTCCCCTGGTCCTGGTAATCAGTTCAGTTTCACGAACATAGGGCTTGGATGCAACTTCCTTCTGATATGCGGCCGCCTCGTCATCGCTGACTTCCTGCTGCATGATGACGGAAATCTGGAGGTTCTCCTTGAAATAATCGGAAACGCTGCGGGTATTGACCAAAAGCATGCTCGCCACCCCGACCAGCAGCAGGACGAGGCTGATGCTGACCACCGAGGAAAGATAGGCGTTCGCCAGACGGCGGCGCATAAGTTTGTTTTCGTTTTTCCGCATATTGACCCAAATTGACCCCAAAGATAGTGATTTATCGAAATATCAAAAAAAATTCTTACCTTTGTTTGATGAACCAATTATTAAAATGGATATGGGAGAGAAGATTCTGTTCGTAAATTCCGAGATTTTCCCTTACCTGCCTGAAACCCATATCTCCGGGATAGGCCGATACCTTCCGCAGGGGATTCAGGAAAGGAAGAAGGAAATCAGGTCGTTCATGCCCCGCTACGGATGCATCAACGAAAGGAAGAACCAGCTTCACGAGGTCATCAGGCTCTCGGGGATGAATATCGTCATTGACGATGTGGACAGGCCGCTCGTAATAAAGGTGGCTTCTATCTCTTCTGCGAGAATGCAGGTGTATTTCATTGACAATGAGGACTATTTCAAGAGAAAGCAGACTGACCGCGACGATGATGGCGTGTTCTTCAAGGACAATGCCGAAAGGGCTGTCTTCTTCGCCAGGGGCGTCCTCGAGACCGTGAAGAAACTGCGCTGGGCTCCGGACATTATCCATTGCCAGGGCTGGATAACCCAGGTCCTGCCGCTCTACCTGAAGAAAATATACAAGGACGATCCTATCTTCGCATCCAGCAAGATTGTATTGTCCCTGTACGGAGACACTCCGGGGACATTCGACGAAGATCTCGGAGCCCTGATAAAATTCGGGGATATCACCGATGCCGACATCCCTGACCTCGGAGAATCGACTGGCATAAATCTTGCGAAAACGGCCGCACGGTATTCCGACGGAGTAATCCTCGGCTCCGGCGACGTGGCTCCGGAACTCAAGGAATACTGCAAGGGACTGTCCCTTCCGCTGCTGGAATACAATGCGGAGTCAATGGCGGACGGATCCTACATTGACGCTTATAACAATTTTTACGAAAGTCTTTAGCAAATGCGCTTTTCATCAAGAACCGGATTCGTAGCCGCCGTCGCAGGACTGGCAGCGGCTTCCTGCGTGAATATCAATACCTCGCTTGGAGAATCCTTCATCGCCGACAACCAACTCTACGACCTGTACACGGTGGAATTCCCGATAGAGGACATACGTATGGAGATGGCCGACAGCCTCTCGTCCTACAGCCTGTACAAATTCACAGTAGGTGCAGTGAGGGATGAGACATTCGGACTCACCACGAGATCGGCCGCATTCACCCTCGTGCCTGTCAGCGACACTCTCGACTACGGAAAGCCGGGCACCCAGGTATTCAGGAGTTTCCACATGTCCGCAGTACCGGACTCCACGTCATACGATGACTTCAGCCAGCAGTTCATTCTCCAGAATATCAATGTCTATGAACTTGACCAGGCCATTGACAATTCCAAGGTCGCCCCGGAAGTCCGCTATACGAAGAAGAGAATCACTGACGGCGTACCGGTATATAACGGCAAGGATTCCCTTTCATTCAATTTCAGCCGCGAATTCGGGGAGAAATACCTCACCATAACCGACCACGACCTCGACACCATAAGCAACTATGTCGAAAGATTCCCGGGAATCATCATCACGATGGACCCGCCTGCAGGGAACGGTGGACGAATCAATATGTTCAAACTCCCGCTCAGCGTTGACAACGGTTATCTCTACGGTTCGGTGGCAGAACTCAAGTTTTCGGCAGAATACGAGGACAGGGGGCAGGTTGACACCACTTTCCTGTTCTATCTTGGCCCGACCCAGATATATGACCTCAAGGGCGTGACTGCCACGAGTCCTACCACATATCCCCAGATTGCCTACGACATTACCACTCACGAGAGCGGTGCCATGGCGGGTGCGGCAACTGACAAGGTTTATCTGGAGGGCGGAAAGGGTCTCAAGCCGGTCATCAAGGCTGCAGGTCTCAGGGAGAAGGTCCTTGAAGAAATCCTCAAGCATACCGACAACCCGTCATCAATCGTGGTCAGCAAGGCTACAATCGAACTGCCGTTCGAATTTCCTGAGGACTACCTGAAGATTTGCCAGTACCCGATAATGGTCAGTGCGACTTGCCGGATTGCAACCGACACCTCCGTAACATACGCAGGAATTGCGGATGCCAGCGCTTCTGATGAAAACCAGGGCAATATCGACAGGTCAAGATGCCGCTACGCTCCGGACATCTCGCACCACGTGCAGGAAATCATAAAGCTCGAGGATCTTGAGAAAATAGAGAACTACGATATCTGGCTGCTTGCAATGGCGTCAGAGACCATTTTCACAGGTTCATCATCCTCGTCATCCTCCTCAAGTGACTATCTGGACATGCTGGCCTACCAGAGCTATTACAACAGCATGTACAACGGCTACGGCGGATATGGCGGATATTATGGAGGCTACGGCGGATACGGATACGACAGTTACTACAATAATTACTACAATTATTACATGATGCAGGCAATGTACGCCTCAGCCTCGTCGGAATCCGAGAGCCTTGAGCAAAAAATGGAAATGATGGACTTCCACCGGTTCTATCGTGCCGTGCTCAACGGGCCTGATAGCGAGGGCCGCAAGCCAATGTTCAAAATCACTTACGCTGTCCCGAAAGCCGGGAAATAGCGTATGGAAATAAAAAAATCAGGGTGACCGGAAAGTCACCCTGATTTTTTATCCATTGATTCAGATATTACTTCTGGCTGAGTTTGTTCTCAACGTATGCGATAGCATCGCCTACAGTAGAGATCTGGCCACCGTCCTCATCCGGAATCTTGATGTCGAATACCTTCTCGAACTCCATGATGAGCTCAACTGTATCGAGTGAATCTGCACCGAGATCGTTGGTGAAGTTCGCAGTCTCAGTTACCTCAGACTCCTCAGCACCAAGCTTGTCAACGATGATGGCTTTTACCTGATTTACAATTTCTTCGTGTGACATAGTAATTACAGTTTATATTGATTAATAAATATTTTCGTCAAACAACTCGGCAAAGTAAGCAAAAAAAATCCAAAAAATAAAACAATTTCGACCAAACGACAATAATTTTGCCTCAATTCTCAATGAAATAGCCATTTGAGCATAACTTCGGCAGCGATTTTCAATGTCGTTCAGTTCTCTTCCCGGCTGAGTCCGTACCAGACACGCAAGCCGTTCAGGGAGTTCAGGAAGTAAAACACATACTTTATCACCATCACTACAGTATAGCTGGAATCAGGGGAAGAAAGGGCCTTGCCTCCCCAGAGACAGATAGAGCAGATATTAACGAGAATCCAGACAATCCACTGCTCCATATAGGCTAGTGACATGAGGACCTGGCCCAGGATGTTCAGGATGAGAACCAGGGCGTCGAAAAGAATCACGGTGCGGATAAGCCCGTGCGTCCCTGTATCACCGCCTACTGCACACAGCACCAGATAAGCCACGGCTGTACCGGCAATGAAGGCAGCCCCCAGCATTGACCATTGCTTTCCGGTGAGCCTGCGGGCCTTGACCTTCTCCTTGGCAGAGGCTCCCCTCTTCCTCCATTGCCACCAGCCGACGAACTGCATCGGCAGGAAATAGAATGCGTGCAGGGCGAAATTGCCCCAGACAGGGTCGCCGCCGGGGCGTATGCTGCTGTCGAAGGCCACGTAGGATGCGATTGTCACGTCAATGAGGCCGAAAAGGAAGGTGAGTATATTGCCGTTGGCAGAGAGAACTGTGTTTATGACACCGGTCAATGCCCCTATGCTGGCCAGTACAAGCATAAAATGCCTGGCTCCAGGCTGCTGGAACTTATAAACATTGGTTACGACTACAGCCAGCAGCATTCCGATGAGAATGAAGGCATTGAACCAAAGATTGAATTTCTTTTCGTTGATTTTCATTGATTGTCCGTATTATTAAGCTCATTATGTATTCTTTCTGCCAAATCGCGCCTGCCTAGGAAGTCGGCAAGGTCATCCACATTTGCGGCAGCAATCCTTGGAACGCTCCCGTAATGCATCAGAAGGCGTTTCTCTGTCTGCTCCCCGACTCCCTTGATTTTTGTCAGGGCGGATTCAATCTGGCTCTTGCTCCTGAGGCTCCTGTGGAAGGTGATTCCGAAACGGTGGGCCTCGTCACGAATCCGCTGGAGAAGTTTCAATGCCGCAGAGTTGCGGTCTATGAATAGCGGATACGGGTCGCCCACACGGATTACCTCCTCCAGCCTCTTGGCCAGGCCGACCACTGTAAGTTTCTCTGCCAGGCCAAGTTCCGCCAAGGCCTGGAAAGCGAAGTCGAGCTGGCCCTTGCCTCCGTCAATGACTATGAGCTGCGGCAGGTCATCCGGGGTCTCGGCGAGCATCCGGGAATATCGGCGGTTTACGACTTCCTTCATTGAGGCATAGTCATTGGCCCCGATTACGGTCTTGATCTTGAACTTGCGATAATCTTTTTTGGACGGGACTCCGCCACGGAAAACGACGCAGGAGGCTACCGGATTGGTACCCTGGATATTGGAGTTGTCGAAGCACTCGATATGCTCGGGGAGGACATCCATCCCTATAGCCTTCCGTAGTTCCTCAAGCACCGTCGCCCGGTACTGGTCAGGGTCGGTATGCTCCTTCTGCCGTATGGAATTGAACTGATATTCCCGGGCATTCCTCGTACTCAGGTCAAGCAGGGCCAGTTTGTCTCCCTTTACCGGAATCCTGAACCTGACGCCCTCCATCTCCACGTCCGGAAGGAAAGGCACAATGACCTCGCCTGCAATCTTGCCGAACTTGGACTCTATTTCCGCAATGAACTCGCTCAGGATGGAGGCCGGTTCCTCCTCGATATTGAGTTTGAATCCAAGATTCAGGGACTGGATAATCGCTCCGCCCCTTACCCTGATGAAATTGCCGTATGCCTCGGCGGAGTCCGTGACAAGCGAGAAGACATCCACGTCCACATCGGCGGCTGTGGTCACCACTGACTTGGAGTAGTGTTGCTGTAGGGAATCAGCCTTTTCCTTGTAAACCAGGGCCTGTTCGAATTCGAGCCGGTCTGCCGCCTCGCGCATAAGATGGCGGTAATGCTGGATGATTTCATTGACCCCGCCTTTAAGCAGGCTCACAATCTCGGATATGCCCTCATTGTATTCCGCGGAGGAAATCTTGCCCACGCAGCATCCTGCGCACCTTCCGATGTGGAAATCCAGGCAGGGACGGTATTTGCCCCGGAGGATGGCATCCGAAGTCAATTTGTGATTGCAGGAGCGGAGCTTGTAGTTTTCCTTGAAGAAGTCCAGGAGGTTCCGGGCATGCATCACGGAGCTGTAGGGGCCGAAGTAGCGGTTGCCCTTGACGACCCTGCGGGTAAGAAATACCTTCGGGAATTCGTCTCCGGTAATGCAAATCCAGGGATAGGTCTTGGAATCCTTAAGGAGGATATTGTACTTGGGCCTGTACTGCTTAATGAGATTGTTCTCGAGAAGCAGGGCATCCGCCTCGGAATCCACGACGGAGTACTGCGCATCGGCGATTTTGGATACCAGAATCCTGGTCTTGGCCGTGAGCCGCTCCGGCGGTGCGAAATATTGTGCCACCCTCTTGTGAAGGTCCTTGGCTTTGCCCACATATATCACAATCCCCTCGGAGTCATAATACCTGTAGACTCCGGGGGAATGCGGGAACAATGATATTTTCTCTCTAAGCGTCAACGCTGTACGTACTTGGCAATCTCTTCTGAGATTCCTTCGCCGCGGAGACCCCTCTTGACAATGGTTCCGTCCGGTCCGAAGAGAATGATGTGCGGGATACCGGAGATACCGTAAATGTCAGTTGGAGCACTCTGGGCATCGATGATTTGATTCCAGTTCACGCCATATACCTTGGCTGTGTCGATGGAGGCCTGTGGCTTGTCCCATACAGCAACGCTGAGCACATCGAAATCCTTGCCGCGGAACTGCTCGTAAGCCTTCTTCACGTAAGGGATTTCAGCCTTGCAAGGGCCGCACCAGGATGCCCAGAAGTCAACGAGGATGTATTTTCCCCTGCCGACATAGTCGGAAAGGCTGACCTCGCCATTGTCGTTCTTCACGGTGAAGTCCGTGAACATCTTGCCCTCGGCAGTATTGAGGCGTGCGTCCAGGGCGGCCCTGAGCCTGCTTACCTGAGGAGTTGCCACAACAGCGGAGTCAAGAGTATTGAGGAGTGAATCCAACTCTGTATCCTCAAGCTCATAGCAAATCTGCTGGAGGGCTGCGAGAGCGATAATATTGTCCTTGTTGGCGGAGATTGTCTCAAGATTGTAGGCGGTGAATTCCTCGAAGAAACTGCCAGCATATTCCTCCATCAGGCTGTCCTTTTCGGCTTCTGGAATGCCTGTGCTGTCATTGAGGGCCTTCATTGTCCTGCGGTACTCCATCATTGACTCCTTTGTGCGGGCCTTGTAGGCCTCGAAACGGTTGTTGATGGATTTCTTGCTGTCGGACTCGGTCACGATTTCGTCTCCTGCGAGCTTGACTGTGATTACAGTACCGTCTGAGATGAACTGGCCCCTGGATGAGCCTACGGTGATCATGCCTGCATTAAGCTTGTCAACAGGAAGGTTAATGGAGAATGTCGGTGTGCCATTGAGGGCAATGACGGTATCAATATTCTGTGACTGGAGGGTAACGTGTACCTCCTCGATTCCGTCAATGGCAGACACCTTGCCTTTAAGGATGGTCTGGCCATTGTTTGAATTACAAGCCGCGGCAACTGCTACGGCGAGGACAATGCTGAAAATTTTCTTCATATAATTACTGATTAGCAGGATGCAAAATTACAAAAAAATACTGTCTGAAACAATGCTGGCTCAGAAAGCATAGCGATAGGATACGCCCAGCGAGAAATGCCAGGCTTCCTGATAGTAGATAGCATATACAGGATCGCCGTTCTTGTCATAGACCGGGTATCCTGAGGCATCCTCATGGACCTTCAGGCTGCCGTCCTTCTTGGCATCGATATCCTTCTCGTAGGTATAGTCAGCCAGGAGAAAGAAGTCTAGCGACTGGCGTCTTGTGAGCCTCCACTCTACGCCCGGCTGGATACGTACCCTGTTGACATAGATGTCATTGTAGCTGATGTTGTCCCCAGGCTCGGCGGTATAGGAAGGGCTGTTGAAATGTACATTGTTGAGAGTATTGCGGAGCTCGACCGACATATATGGTTCAACCGGCCTGTTTTGTGGCGCCCAGGCAGCCTTCAGGCGGCTTCTCAATGCGAACGCATTCCTGGGGTTCTGGTAAATGTTCATTTCCCCTGTCCTGTGGGTCAGCTGGAACCTCTCCCTGAGGGAAAACTTGAACTGCCCGGCAGTGTACATACCGGTAAGGTCGAGAGTAGCCCTGTGGCGAAGGTTCCATTTCCAGCCGTCAGTTTCGTCAAACTTGTGGAGATTCATCAATGTGTAGGCTGCGCCTATCTTGAAATACGGGCAGGCCTTCCAGCTCAGCCCCAATGTGGTGTAGAACCTGTCAACCGAACTGAAATCGTCCTTGAGCCGGAACTCTTCCGAAAGGTTCACGTGAAGTCCCCTGACTATCCTCTTGTCCAGTTCGGCGGAAAATCTCGCCCTGAAATCGAAGTCCAGGTCTTCGTGGACCTGGGCGCCGGCCAATGCCGGAAGCGCAATGGCAAGGCAGAACAGAATGAATTTTGTCTTTGTCATAACCGCTATTCGTTATTGAAATCTTTCTCTCTTACAATGTTATTGATGGTGTCGGACTCCCCTTTCCCGAGATAGTAGCTGACCTTGAGCCAGGCCGCATCCCTGAGGAAGTCCACGTGTCCAATCTCGATTGCCTCAACATTCACGCCAATACGCTTCGCTATATCGGCAATAAGTTCTTCCCTCCGCTCCGGGACAATGTTCTCAATCTTGTCATAAAGCACAATCTTGGTGGTGAGCCTGCCCTTTCTGGTCCTGCCGATGGAATATTCTATAACCAGGAGGAGACTGATTATCAGGATATTGGCTATTACAAGCTCCGCATAGGAGATGTTCAGGGCCAGGCCGTTGATTACCGCGACGGTGATGATGACGAAGAGATATGTCATCTCCCTCACGGGTACTGTCTCGGTCCTGTACCTGATTACCCCGAAGATGGCGAATAGACCGAGCGTGAGACCAATCTGCAATTTTACGCTCTCCATCAGGAAAATGAGGAGGAACATTGCGGAAGCGAAAGCCAGGAAGGTGACGCAGTACTCGTTCCTGCCATTCTTCTTGCGATAAATGAAATACGTGATAATCCAGCTTACAAGAAGGTTGAAGGCGAATCTCATAAGCAGGTGGTAGAGGTTTGTGGCCTCAAGAAGCGGCACTCCAAGGAAGGTGGTCCCGTTGGTGACTGCGTAACCGAATTCATCGGCAATTGACGGGTCAAATTCCGGAAAATCCTGTATCATCTCTCAAGTAATTTATTATCAGTTAGTTTCTCTATTGTTCTAATCTTCTTTATGAATCTGGACTTCTTGATATCAGGCACGGTAAGGACGGTACCGATGCAGTATTTGCTTACCCTCGTCGGCTTCACCCTGAGGTCCAGGAGAATGTCTCTTATGTCCGAATGACAGTATCCGTCCTGCTTGAGCTCAATGATGACGGCATCGGCCAAATCCGACTTCGCTCCGGTCCTGAGATTCTCGAACTTCAGGCCGCTGTCAATGGTAAGTCTCTCTGTCATGGCATTGTTGACGAGGGTAATCCGGCTGAACTCAGTCCGCGTGGACGGGCTGATACACGTGGTGGTAAACTCCGTCTTTGCGCTGATGAAGGCCTCGGCGGCATTGTCCCCGGCAAAAGAATGGAATTCTCCGGCAGGTATCGCAATGCGTTTCTTCCTGGTCCTTCCCTTATTGTTCTTCCTCTTGATTTCCAGATAGGTGGCCCCGGAGGAAAGATAGGTCCTCGTACGGATTTTGCGGCGGTTCAATCTGCGGTTCTGATGGTCAAGATACATCTTGTAACCATCTGTGTCATAATACAATGTATCATAACCAGCGATTCTGCTGCCGCCCGTCTCCAGGACCCGGTACAATGCAGCGGCCCTCCTGAGAATTTCCCCGAGGGTAGTCACAGTGGTGAGGAATTTCGTATCGACCCTGTTCATCAGCTTTATGGAGTCCATCTCGTCAAGCGTAATGCCGTCCATTTCCGCCAGGGTCCTGCGAATCCCGTCCCCGTATATGCCGCCTGCTCCCATTAGCCCAATGCAGAATTACGGTTCTTCGAATACATACTCGAACACCTTGACTGACAGTAGCTTGCCATTCGGGGCATAATTGTACTGCTTCTTCTTGGTGCCGTTCTCGTTCCATTCGTATTTGCGAATGCGGACAGGCTTGTTCCTGTCATCGTACTCAACTTCCTTGACTACCCTGCCATTCTCTCCGTACTCCATCGTCTCCCTCCATTTCTGGCCATAGGAGGCATATTCGATTTCCTCCACCTTGCGGCCCTGGGAGTCGTATTTGGTCTGGCGGTCCAGCCAGCGGGTCTTGGTCCTTGCATCGGTGTTCCATTCCTTGACTACCAGATTCTTACGTCCCTCGCGTTTGGCAAGAGTAGCCGGGTCAAGTTCCTGGGCGGACATTGATATACCGCAGAGCAATGCCGCCAATGTCATGATTATAGTCCTGGTCATAGATAAATGTGGTTTAGCCGGCCCGCAGACTACTTGCTCAACAATGAAGATGTAGCAGTGAACGAGTTAGACACTGATGCAGTGCCTCCGGTATAGTAATATGTTCCAAAAACGGATGCGGAGCCGGAAGGTGCGGAAGTACCCGACATTCCATATTTATAAGTGCTTCCGCTCACCAGGGACGGCGCTGCAATATACGTGCCCCGACTCGTCATTGACTTAGGAACGTAAGTGGAAAATATCACGTTACCTGATGAATCCGTGAGGGTGAAATATCCTACAGTGGCTGCTAAGGAACTGAGTTTAACCACCGGAACGGAGCAAGACGGGGAGCCGGAGCTCATTGACGATCCGGCAGTGGTGAACAAGGTTCCTCCTGAAATGGTCACCCTTGAGGCACTGTCACAGTCAAGAGCCTCCTCAGTGGAACTGTGCGCAAACAGGGAGCCGCTTTTGATGAGGAGGGAGCCAGTCTTGCCGTAGTTGGAATCCACGGCATCATTGCCGGTGGCCCATACGAAGACATTTGCTCCGTCGATTACAATCTGGCCGGCTGAATTGATACCATCGTCGTAGGTATTGAGATAGATGTTCCCACCTTCAAGCAGGATAGAATTGACTGTGGCAGACTTGCTCTCCATTCCTTCGCCTCCGGAGCCTGTGGTGGTTATCGCCAAGTCCCCTCCCCTGACGGTGATGGTGCCTGAAGCCTTGACTGCCTTCGGCTTCGAAGAGCCGCTGGACGCATTCGTCGAACCTCCCTGTCCAGGCCGTCCCCCACCGGGTCCGGAAGAAGAACTGCCGTATGATGTGCCGGTTGTAGCAATCTTCATTACCGGGCCGCCCTGCGCAGTGCCGATTATGATATTCTTGCCTGCAATGTCATCGCTCCCGGCCTTGATACCCTTGCCGGCTTGTCCGGTACTGGAGAGGTCGAGTTCGCCCCCCAGTATGCTGAGGTCTCCGTCCGACTTGATGCAGCAGGCGCTGGAGACATCCGATACCGAGGAGTCATAGTATGCCGCTCCGGTGGTCTTGATATTCAGTTTGCCCGCATTGATGGTAACATCGGCATCGCTCTTGATGCCTTTTCCGGCCTGTCCGTCAGCCTGGAAATCGAGTTTCCCTCCATTGACAATTATTGACATATCAGCCTTGAGGCATTTGCCGTCAAGTTCAGTGGCCCTGGCATAGAGGCAGCCTCCCTGGATTTTCACTCCGAAAAGTTCCTCGTCATCACCTTTGGCGTGGAAGCAGTTGGCAGCCGCACCTGTTGCCGCAAGGGTTACTCCGGGTCTAGTGTAAAGATATCCGTCTGTGCAGAGGGCATGCTTGTATTTGCCGTTCACGACCAGGCAGCCTGTACCGCTGAAGATAAGGTTGGCCTCACTGAAGAAGGCCGCCTTCCTGTCCTCTGTAGCAGATGTGGCCCCGCTTATATAATACGAGTCGGCTGAGTACGTGGCTGCATCGGTTACCCTGTTGACTGAACCGGCCGGCAGATGTACGAACACCCTCTTGTGGGACTGGATGTTGATGGCCGGGCCCTTGGACGAGGTCAGGTCGAGGCCGCAGAGTGCCAGCCTGGATTTCTTGGCACCGTATATTTTCAAGGAGCCGTCCGGAGATTTTCCCTTTGCGACAATGCTGACATTGGACAACGTATTAGTCTGGAAATCAATGGTTACGTGCGCACCGTCAACGTATGCGAGGATGGCAGGTGTACTCTTGGTCACCGTGGCGGTCAGGCCGTCGAATGTGACTGTCACCACATTGGTCCAGGTGTTTGCCTCCCAGTAGATGTCCGAATCCGTACCCTTGGTGTCCGCAGCCTTGTCATCTGCGACAGGACCTGTCCACGGGTCAATGTCAGTGAATACTGTTTCGTCGGGATTGTCCGTAGTGATTTCCCCGGTATCAGGCAGGCTCTCCCCTTCTCCCTGATTCTCTTCCCCGGTACTCTCGCCACCTCCCTGGGTGTCGCTTCCACCAGTCCCGGACTCCTGATTATCTCCATTTTCCTCAGTTCCATTTCCCGCAGTTACATCGGCGATGTCATCTTTCCAAGGGGTGTCGCTCTTGCAGGAAAATGTCGATAAAGAAATGATGGTCAATGCCGCCATCAAGATAATTGCTCTGGTTCTCATATCAATATTTGCTAAACTGTTCACAACCTTGTAATGCTTAACAATACATTATTATGCAGCAAATATACATTTTGTTTTGAGAAAATCAAAACAGACGGCAACTATGCTACAGCCGCCGCCCGCTATCGTCTGGGGAATCACTTAGTAATCTGATTTGAAGATTACTTAGAAAAGAATATCCTCTGGACCGTTCTGTGAATCGAAGTCAGGGGCCTGCCCGGTCTCCTCATTCTTAGGGCCGAAAGGACGACGTCCACCCCTGCGGTCGTCACGAGGTGCCCTGCGGTCGTTCCTGCGGTCGTCACGAGGTGCCCTGCGATCATTGCCGCGGCGGTCGTCACGACGCTCACCTCCCCTGCGGTCATCACGAGGGCCTCTCTGGCGGCGCTCCGGCTCTACATATCCTTCAGGCTTATCCTGGAGAGCCCTCATTGAGAGTCTCATCTTGCCTGTCTTCTCATCGATTTCGAGGAGTTTCACATCCACCTCGTCGCCAACCTTGAGGACATCAGAAACATTCTCTGTCTTCTCCCAGGCAATCTCGGAAACGTGGAGAAGGCCTTCCTTGCCAGGAAGAATCTCGACGAATGCACCGAAATCGAGGATTGAAACTACCTTTCCATGATAAACTGTACCGACCTCAGGCACTGCGCAGATACCCTCAATCCAGGCGAGAGCCTTGTCAAGAGCATCCCTGTCGGCGCTGAAGATATCCACGATACCTTTCTGCCTCTCGGTGTCCTCGGTAATGGTAATAGTGGTACCGGTCTCCTTCTGAATCTTCTGGATGGTCTCTCCGCCCTTTCCGATAACTGCACCGATGAAGTCTGAGTCGATTTCAATCTGCTTGATGCGAGGAACGAACGGCTTGTAATCCTCACGAGGCTCGCTGATGGTCTTCATCATCTCACCCATGATGTGGAGCCTGCCCTGGCGAGCCTGCTCAAGAGCCTTGGCGAGGACGTCGTATGAAAGTCCATCAACCTTGATATCCATCTGGGTGGCAGTGATACCGTCCTTGGTTCCGGTAACCTTGAAGTCCATGTCTCCAAGATGATCCTCGTCACCGAGAATGTCGGTGAGGATGGCATATCTGTCATTAGGCCTGTCCTTGTCGGTAATGAGGCCCATCGCAACACCTGCTACAGGCTTCTTGATCTTCACGCCGGCATCCATCAGGGCCAGGCAGCCACCGCAGACGGAAGCCATTGAAGATGAGCCGTTTGATTCGAGAATATCGGAAACGATACGCACGGCGTAAGGATTCTCAGGCATTGTAGGGATAACCGGCTTGAGAGCACGGAGAGCGAGGTTTCCGTGACCGATCTCACGACGGCCCACGCCACGCTGCGGCTTGGCCTCACCGGTAGAGAACGGAGGGAAGTTGTAGTGGAGGACAACCTGCTGGTCATCCTGGATAAGTACCTCATCCATCTCCTTCATGTCGAGCTTGGTTCCAAGTGTCACGGTAGCGAGAGACTGAGTCTCGCCACGGGTGAAGATTGCTGAACCGTGAGCGCACGGAAGATAGTCGACCTCGCACCAGATAGGGCGTACCTGGGTGCTTGTACGGCCATCGAGACGGATCCCCTCATCGAGAATCATGTTTCTCATTGCGGCCTTCTCCTCGTCACCGTAGTATCTTGCAACCATTGCTGCCTTGGCCTCCTGGTCCTCTTCCGGAAGGGTGGCAAGGAAGTCTTCCTTGATCTGTGCGAAACCGTCCTCCCTCTCGTGCTTAGGCTTTGCAGACTTGGCAAGAGCATAGCACTTGTCGTAGCAGAACTCGTGTACTGCCTTCCTGAGGTCCTCATCCTCCTCATCGTGAGGATAGTCCCTCTTCACATCATTGCCGAGTTCCTTGATGAGTTCCTTCTGTACGCAGCAATGCTTCTTGATTTCCTCGTGGGCAAACTTGATGGCCTCGAGCATATCGTGCTCGCTGACCTCCTTCATTTCACCCTCGACCATCATGATGTTCTCCTCGGTAGCGGCAACCATAAGTTCGATGTCGCTCCTCTTCATATCCTCGAAGCCAGGATTGATTACGAACTGGCCGTCAATGCGGCAAACGCGGACCTCGGAAATCGGGCCTTCGAACGGAAGGTTGGAGGCTGCGAGCGCACAGGAAGCGGCAAGACCTGCAAGAGCATCCGGCTGGGTGTCCTTGTCAGCAGAGATGAGGGTCACATTGACGAAGGTCTCAAGGTGATAGTCAGACGGCCAGAGAGGCCTGATCGGACGGTCAATGAGACGAGAAATGAGGATTTCATAATCTGAGGACTTGCCCTCACGCTTCATGAATCCGCCAGGGAAACGTCCTGCTGCATAGAACTTTTCCTTGTAATCCACTGTAAGAGGCATGAAGTCAGTACCCTCCTTTACCTCCTTGGCCGCGCAGACTGTGGCGAGAAGCATTGTGCCTCCCATCTTGATGACTGCTGAACCGTCAGCCTGCTTGGCGAGCTTGCCGGTCTCGATTTCGATTACCCTACCGTCGGATAATTCGATTTTCTTGTTGATAATGTTCATTAGTGCTTTCTGGACCCGCCTTCCCCAATGGAAGTCGATATTGTCGTAACTTACTTTATTTCAATACCCTTGCCTGCCGCGGGTCTTTCTTATTGAAAGCAGGTAGGGTTAATGATGGTCGAAAAAGGACCGGTTCTTTGTGGAACCGGTCCTTTGGTTTCCTTCCTATTATCGACGGAGACCAAGCTCCTTGACGATGCTTCTGTATCTCTCGATGTCAGTTCTCTGGAGGTAATCGAGGAGCTGACGTCTCTTACCTACGAGGCGAAGGAGGGAACGACGTGTTGCAACGTCTTTCTTGTTCTTCTTCACGTGCTCGGTAAGATGATTGATACGGTAGGAAAATAGAGCAACTTGACTCTCTGGAGAGCCGGTGTCTGTATTAGACTTTCCGTACTTCGCGAAAATCTCTTGCTTCTTTTCGGCGTTAAGATACTCTGCCATTGCGCAAAAAATTTTGTTGTGAATATTTATCAATCTCTCTTCCAATGCGGAAAAGTGTGCAAATTTAGGAATAATTTCCGATATTCCAATGTTTTCCGCAAAAATAGCGATATATTTGCGACGGTCTTGCAGGCCGCAATTGTTTGCACTATATGAAACGAGAACAAAAAATCTACAGAGTAACGATTCTTGGAAGCATCGTAAACGTATTGCTCCTGATATTCAAATTCTTAGCCGGCATACTGGGACATTCCGCCGCAATGATAGCGGACGCCGTCCACTCCCTCAGCGATTTCCTGACCGACCTGGTAGTCCTTGCCTTTGTCAAAATCAGCACGAAGCCGGCCGATGACGACCACGACTACGGACACGGGAAGTACGAGACCCTGGCCACCACAGCCATAGGCCTGGCATTGCTTGGCGTAGGTGCGATGATAGGCTGGGACGGAATAGAGAAAATCATCACTGTGATAAAGGGCGGCAGCCTGCCAAGCCCGGGATGGATAGCCCTTGCTGCGGCATTGGTCAGCATCCTTATGAAGGAACTGGTGTACAGAATCACCCACAAGGTGGCGGTGGAGGTAGCCTCAAGTGCCGTGGAGGCCAATGCCTGGCATCACAGAAGTGACGCATTGTCCTCAATCGGCACGGCCGCCGGCATTGGCGGTGCGATTCTCCTCGGTGACAACTGGGCGATTCTCGACCCTGTCGCTGCGGTGATTGTCAGCGTGTTCATCATTATAACCGCCATCAAGCTCCTGGGTGAATCCCTCGGCGAACTGCTCGAGAAGAGTCTTCCTGCCGAAACCGAGGAGAAAATCCGCGAACTGACCCTGGCTGAAGACGAGGTAAGCGACATCCACAACCTCAGGACAAGGAAACTCGGCAACAGAATTGCAATCGAGATGCACATCAGGTTCCCCGGAGAGTCAACTCTCGAGGAGGCCCACGCGCATTCGGCCCGCATCGAGAAGAGGCTGAGGGAGGAATTCGGCCAGGAGACCCTCATCATGCTGCATCTGGAGCCGGTCAAGAAGAAATAGACATTCCTGTCACCGGGAGACCTCCCTGTCATCTTACATCAGCCGCCAGCGGGAAATCTCTTTCCTGAACCAATGCTCGACTTCGCCTGCGGAGAGGGCTTTGGAAAATGCCTCGCCGCCAGGATGCGGAGCGGCGGGATCATTGAAATACGCCGCCAGAATGCGGCCGAGCAGGGCGTGGAAATCCGGTCCGTGATTCGGCTCCCGGAGATGGCAGAGTTCGTGGAGAATCACGTAGTCGGCAAGGTATTCGGGAAGGCGCAACAGATTGAGATTCAGGTTGATATTACCCTTGGTCGAGCAGCTTCCCCAGTTCGTGAGATTGTGCTTGATTACGACCCTGCCGTATTTGAACCCGAAACGGCCGGCAAGCATTTCCAGTTTCACCGGAAGATAGACTTTCGCTTCCTGCCTTATGACATCCACAAGCACGCCTGACAGCCATTTCTCCAAGGCGGGGTCTTTGACATTGCCCCCGGAGTCTGTCCAGGCGGTGGGGAATATAATAGTCCTGATCATATTGCCCTCCTCATCGACTCCGCCGGTAATCATCGCCTTATTCTCAAGGAAATGGTCAGTGCGGAAAAGAATGCGGCAGGACAATGTCGTAATGGAGAGCCCGTCCCTGACAGGTTCTGGGGCCCGGCCTTCCCCGACAGCCTTTTCATTGCGCTTATCCAGCGAGGCCAATGACTCCCTGACCCAGGTGCGTTTGAGATTGAGATAATCAATGCCGGCTGCGAATGTTACCACGTAAGGTATGCCCACTACCACCCTGGCCCCCTCTTTCGTAGCCCTCATCCGCACACGTATGCTCATGGCACGGCTTCTCCCGCTTTTCCGCAGGAGGACGGTGCCGAATTCCCCGTCGTTGAAGATTCTTGTCAATGATGCCATACAGATTGGCAAATATAACCGAAAATTTGTAATTTTGTATGACAGTCAATATAGGATTATGAACCTGAGGAAAGCGATAAAAGATTGGATGCTGCCTATTTCAATGTCGGCGGGAGTTCTGGCATATCTCTCCTACCATTGGCTTCCAGCATTGCACCCGGCCGGACCTACGCTGGAGACTATTGTCGGAATCATCCAGCCGCTGATAATCTTCATAATGCTTTTCCTGACATTCTGCCGCATTGAGCCGCAGGACCTCAGGCCGCACAGATGGCATGGATGGTTGCTCGCGGTGCAGGGCGGGCTGTTCACATTGCTCGGACTCGGCATTGTCCTCCTGCGGCATCTGGTCCCGGACTGCGGTGACAGCACTGTGCTCATCGAGAGCGCAATGGTCTGCCTGATCTGCCCTACAGCCACGGCTGCTGCGGTCGTGACCAAGAAACTCGGCGGGGACGTGGCCGGAATCACCACCTATACGATTCTCATCAACATCCTGACGGCAATTCTCGTTCCTGCGATAGTGCCGATTGTCCAGCCCACCCAGGGCGTGAACTTCATTTCCGCCTCAATGATGATATTGGCCAAGGTCTTTCCTCTCCTGATAATGCCATGCTTCTGCGCCTGGATCCTGAGATACACCTCCCCGAGGCTCCACGGCAAGTTCGCCGCAAAGGCCGACCTGGCATTCTACATCTGGGCTGTCGGGCTGTTCCTCGCCATTGTGGTGACAGTCAAGGCCATAGTACACAGCACTATGCCGGTACTGCTGATTGTTTCCATCGGGGCAGTTTCACTGGTTTCCTGCATTTTCCAGTTCTGGGCAGGCCACGTGCTGGGAACCAGATACGACAATGCCAAAGGGCACGAAGGTCCGGAAACCAGGGACAGCCGAGTCACCACCTGCGGACAGGCCCTGGGACAGAAGAACACGGTCTTCGCCATCTGGATGGGCTACACCTTCCTTTCGCCGGAGACCTCCATTGCCGGAGGCCTGTACAGCATCTGGCACAATCTCTACAACTCCTGGCAAATCTATAGATATCAAAAACACTGAAACTATATGAACATCAAGACATTGACTACAATCATCGCAGCGGCCCTCATTGCCATGGGCTGCTCTGGGGACGGGCCTTCCACCAATCAGGGCGACAATTCCGGATTCGCTCTTGGCGCAGACATCAGTTGGACCACCAAACTGGAGGATATGGGCTGCAAGTTCCGCAGCAGGGACTACAAGGAAAAGGAATGCACGGCCCTCATGAAGGAGCTCGGAATGAACGCCATCAGGCTCAGGGTCTGGGTCAATCCGGCTGACGGATATTCCGGCAAGGATGATGTCCTGGAGATGGCAAGAAGGGCAAAGAAGAACGGAATGAGGCTGATGATTGACTTCCATTACAGCGATTCCTGGGCCGATCCCGGCAAGCAGGTTATCCCGGCAGCATGGCTCAGCCTGGACCTCAACGGTCTCTGCAATGCCGTTTCTGAGCATACCAGGGACGTTCTCGAAGCATTGAAGGCCGAGGGAATCGACGTGGCCTGGGTTCAGGTCGGGAACGAAGTCAATGACGGAATGCTGTACCACAAGGCATTGGACGGGGAAAGCGGAGTCTATGCCGACTGGGCCGGCGGCTGCATCTCGAAGGGCGGCAAGGACAATTACGTCGCCCTCAACAATGCCGGCTACGATGCCGTGAAGTCAGTTTATCCGGACGCCAAGGTCATTGTCCACATAAGCAACGGACAGACCTTCGACACTGCCAAGTGGGTACTGGACGCATTGGGTTCCAAAGGCAAATACGACATCATCGGCCTCTCCCTCTATCCCGGAGGTACGTCCGAGACAGAGAATTCCAACTGGGCCCCGAAGGTCAATGCCTGCATCTCCAATATCGGAACCCTGGCTGCGACATACGGCAAGGACGTGATGATCTGCGAGACCGGAATCGACTACTGGTACGAGGATGTGGCCTACCAGATGCTCTCCTCGCTGCTGACCAAGGCAAAGGCTGAAGAACGCTGCCTGGGAGTATTCTACTGGGAGCCTGAGGCCGACACGGACAAAATCGGATACAACATGGGCGCATTCAAGAACGGCATTCCTACCAGGGCTATGGACGCATTCACCGAAGCAGCAGGCAAATAATTCGAAAAAACGATTGATATGACATTGACAAGCATAGTAATTACGGCCCTGGCAGCATTGCAGCTGACCGCAGCCGCCAATTCCTCCGCGACGGCTTCCGCACCGAGGAAAGAAACCACATTGACAGACTGGGAGTTCCGCAGGGACCACGACTGGAAGGCCGGCGAAGGCTGGACTGCGGTGAAAGTACCTCACGACTGGGCCATCACCGGTCCTTTCTCCAAGGAAAATGACCTCCAGGTAGTGGCTGTGGTCCAGAACGGAGAGAAACAGGCTACCGAGAAGACAGGCCGGAGCGGCGGTCTCCCTTATATGGGCAAAGGCTGCTACAGGACCTTCATTGACATTGACAATATTGACAATATCTGCCGCACCATCCTCTTCGACGGGGCAATGAGCGAGGCGCAGGTGCTGGTGAACGGCGAGAAGGTGGGCGAATGGCCTTACGGATACAATTCATTCAGCTTCGACATCAGCAAGGCTCTCAGGCAGGGACGCAATGAACTCGTCGTACTGCTCGAAAACCGGCCATTCTCATCCAGGTGGTACCCCGGTGCCGGGCTCTACAGAAAAGTCAGGATTATCGAGACGAAACCGGTCCACATACCTGTCTGGGGCGTATTCATCACCACTCCGAAAGTATCTGCTGACGAGGCCGGGGTGAGAATCTCCGTCAATGTGGAAGGCGCCCCAGAAGGTGAAACCCTCATTCTCCGTACAAGAATCTCCGACAATGAAGGCCGCATCGTAGCCGAAAGAACCGATTCCAGGGCCATCTGCCACGGCGACCCGGCAGTGCAGAATCTCATTGTCCCTTCACCTAAGCTCTGGTCTCCTGAATCCCCGGTTCTCTACAATGCCGAGACCACCGTCCTCCGCGGCGGCGATGTCCTGGACGTAGTGGACAACCGCTTCGGTATCAGGACTGTGGAATGGGTGGCCGACCGCGGATTCTTCCTCAACGGGGAGAGGCGCATAATCAGGGGTGTCTGCCTCCACCACGACCTGGGTCCGCTCGGTGCGGCCGTGAACAGGACAGCCATCCATCACCAGCTGAAAATGCTCAAGGATATGGGCTGTGACGCCATCAGGACATCCCACAACATGCCTGCGGAGGAGCTCGTGGAACTCTGCGACGAGATGGGCTTCATGTTAATGCCTGAGGCATTCGACGAATGGGAAGTGGCCAAATGCGAGAACGGCTACCACAGATATTTCAATGACTGGGCGGAGAAAGATGTCGTCAATATGGTCCGCCATTTCCGCAACTCCCCTTCCGTGATAATGTGGAGTATCGGCAATGAGGTCCCGACACAGTGGACTCCGGACGGATACAAGGTTGCCTCAATGCTGCAGGATATCTGCCACAGGGAGGATCCTGGCAGGGTCGTGACCTGCGGAATGGACCAGTTCGACGCCGTGGTGAACAACGGTTTCGGGGCCAGGCTCGACATCCCTGGATTCAACTACAAGACCAGGAGATACAATGAGGCCTACTCCAAGCTGCCACAGAACATTATCCTCGGCTCGGAGACTGCCTCCACGGTAAGTTCCAGGGGCGTTTACCATCTCCCCGGAGAGGCTCTCACGGACGGAACAGTCCCGGCGGACTTCAATGCGCTCCCTGGTGCGCAGAGGATGCATCCGGACCAGCAGTCATCATCATACGACAATGAATATTGCTGGTGGTCCAACATCCCGGATGTGGATTTCGCCGCCGACGAGGCCTACGGTTGGATGACCGGGCAGTTCGTCTGGACTGGATTCGACTATCTGGGCGAGCCTACTCCTTACGACACGGAGGCCTGGCCAAGCCACTCTTCGGTGTTCGGCATCATTGACCTGGCATCTATCCCGAAAGACAGGTTCTACCTCTACAGGAGTGTGTGGAACAGGGACGAGGCTACGCTCCACGTACTTCCGCATTGGAACTGGAAGGGTCACGAGGGCAGGAATGTGCCGGTGATGGTCTATACGTCCTGGCCTGCCGCAGAACTCTTCGTCAATGGAGTCAGCCAGGGCATTGCCAGGAAGGACACCACGCCTGCCAGCGAATGGAAGGGCATTCTTCCGGACGACAGGACATTGATGGGCCGTTACCGTCTCATCTGGCCGGATGTGGTCTACGAGCCGGGTGAAATCAAGGTCGTGGCTTACGACAATGAGGGCCGCGCCGTGGCCGGGGAAACTGTCAGGACAGCCGGCAAGGCATATTCACTGAGAGTTGCCAAGGATGGCTGGAATGATGGTGGAGAAAAATATGCCGGGGTAGCCGACCCGGAACTCATATATCTGAATGTCAGCGTATTGGACAAGAACGGCAACATTGTTCCGGACGACAGCCGTACGGTAAGCGTGAAGGTGGGCGGAGCAGGTAAATTCAAGGCCATCGGCAATGGTGACGCCACCTGCCTGGAGCCGTTCCAGGAGCCGCAGATGCATCTCTTCTCCGGCCAGCTGACAATCATTGCGGAGCGCACGGGAGAAGGTCCTGTGACCGTGGAAGTGACAGCTAAAGGATTGAAATCATCTAAAATTACATTCTAATGGAAAATCAAGTATTGGAAGCCATAAAGACAAGGCGGAGCATCAGGAAATACAAGCCTGGGCAGATCAAGGACGAGGAACTCCTCGCTGTACTCGAGGCCGGGACATTCGCCCCGACAGGCAAGAACCGCCAGGACCCGTTCATCATTGCCGTACAGAATGAGGAGCTCAAGCAGAGGCTCATCAGGATGAATGCCGGGATTATGGGTACCGACTCGAACCCTTACTACGATGCACCGACCATCGTGCTGGTGTTCGCACCGGCCGTCAAGGACAACAAGAATTCCGTCCAGGACGGCTCGCTCGTGCTCGGGACAATGATGCTGGCGGCCCACTCCATCGGCCTCGCCTCCTGCTGGATAAACAGGGAAATGGAGATGTTCGCGACCGAAGAGGGACTTGGGATAATGAAGGAACTCGGTATCCCTGAGGGATATATAGGTATAGGAGCCCTTTCGCTGGGCTACTCGCTGATACCTCTGCCGAAGGCTCTTCCAAGAAAAGAGAACTATTACAAAATCGTGAAATAGCCATGGCCGTCAGAATTGACCTTGCAAAGACAGTGAAGCCCCTTTTCTGCGAAAGCAAATGGTGGGGCGACCCGGATATGCCGGCGGACATGGAGTACCCTATGATGAAGGTGGAGGGCGACGAGGATTACCCTCTCACTTTCGTATGCCAAATCAGATGCGAGGATATCGCGGAACTTGACCCGGAGGGCCTTCTCCCTCACGACGGAATGCTGTATTTCTTCGCCGCAGTGGACGAGTACGCAGGCTATGACTCCCCTGTCCATCTCGGTATAGGAGAATGGCCAAAGGGCTCTGTGATAGTGAAATACACCAAGTCCATCAACATGGAGACCTTCCAGTCTTTCATTATGGTGGATGATGAGGACCAGCCTGTGACGGATGAGGCATTGGAGATGAGTTTCAGTGCGTGCGATGACCTTGCAGACGGAATCAAGCTTCTCGGGCAGCCTTTCTTCGAGGAGGTACGGGAACAGTATCCGGGCTTCGTGAATCTGCTGCAGATTGACTGTGACGATACTGCCGACATCAATTTCTATGACAGCGGAATGATGAACATCATGGTCAGTCCGGCGGATATCGCCAAAGGCCTGCTGAAAAGGCCTAAAACTTATATGCATTCATTATGAACATAGCAAAATTTCATTTCAATCCCCTCGAGGAATGCTGCTATCTGGTCTGGGACGAGACAGGGGAGGCTGCAATTGTGGACCCGGGATTCTATGACGAAAGGGAGAGGGAGGCTCTTTACGGGAAAATCCGGGAGCGCAGCTTGACACCGAAGATGATATTGCTGACCCACGGGCATTTCGACCATATCTACGGAGTGGCTGAATGTTCCCGCCAATTTGATATCCCGGTGATGATGTCAGCGGACGACAAGGTCATCCTGGAGAACAATGGCTTCTTCACCGGAGGCTTCGGGCTCAAGGCTGCGGATGGCAGTTTCGGTTTCACGCCGGTGGCTGAGGGAGACATTGTGAAGTTCGGGAACATTGAGCTTCAGGTGATTACGACACCAGGACACACTCCCGGCGGGGTCTGCTGGTACGGGGAGAAGGATGCCGTGCTGTTCTCCGGGGATACATTGTTTGCCGGTGCTATCGGGCGTACCGACAATGCCTGGGGAGACTATGACAAGATGATTGTAGCCATTATGGACAAGCTGATGGGCCTGGACGGCCGTGTGAGCGTGCTTCCGGGACACGGCCCGGAATCCAGCATCGCATACGAGCGCACTCACAATCCTTTCCTCCAACCTTTCAATGAACCCGGCGGGGATGAACTGGACTGGGATGCGGAAGGAATTGAGCTGGACGGCTCAATGTGAAAGAAAAAATGCTATCTTTGCGTCACCGCAGGGAGCGGCTATTTTATAAATATGTAACTTATGCTATCATTCATTATTTGGATTATTGGCGTTGTCCTGACAATCAAGGCAGCGCTGGACATCTGGAGACTCAATGGAGACGATGTCAAGAAAGTTCTCTTCATCGTTCTCATTGTCCTGACAAGCTGGTTGGGAATTATCGCATACTACATTTTCAAGAACAGATTCCCTGAGTGGGTCAAATAAGACCCTCGCCACTCATCGCAGGCCCGGAAAGATATTCATAAGATGGGCCTGGTTGTTTTTGAGAAGTACTGAACTCACATCCGCAATACAGCTGGTTATAAAAGCCGTGTTCGCGGATGATTTCATTTCTGCGGTCCTGAAGCCCGCCTTTGCGCCAATTCATCTCCCACCAGGTAACGCCGGGGAAAAGGGAGCAGGCGTATGTTCCGGCATCATTGACCTGACGGAGATCTTTCCAACGGGATGAAGCCAGGGTGGTAGTGAGAACGTCAAATCCGTTCCGGGAGGCGTAAGAGGCTGCCCTGGCAAGCCTGTAGCGGAAACATTCGGTGCAGCGCAGGCCTTTCTCCGGCTCTCTTTCCAGCCCCCTGGCGATGCATTGCCACTCCCTGTGGTCGTAATTGTCCTCCACTATTTCGAGACCTGTTTCAGCAGCATAGCGGAGACATTCATTGAGCCTCTTGTCATATTCGGCCTGCGGGAAAATATTGGAATTGCTGAAGAAAATGACGGGGCGAAAGCCCTGATTTACAAGGCATTCCACAATCGCAGACGAGCAGGGCGCACAGCAGGCGTGAAGCAGAATCCTATGCCCGGGAGGCGTCAGGACGAGGCTATGTTTGCATCTGCATTTCATAACTTTACCTTCTTCCTGCCCGGGCGCCAGAGACCGTAAATCTCGCTGCAGTTTCCGGCAGTGATGAATGCGTGGATGTCTTCCTTGCGGATGAATTCCATAAGGGAGGCGAACTCGCTCTGTGTCAATATTGTCTGGATTTCCACACCCGGAGTCTCCTTGAACCCGCCCTTTACATCGTATATGCTGCATCCGCGGCAAAGAGTGCTGATGATATACTTGCGGATCTTTTCATATTCATCGCTTATGATGCAGACTCTCTTGCGGTTGTTCAGGCTGACGGTGAAATAATCTACAATGAGGCCGTTGAACCAGGTTCCGATGAGGCCGATTACTACCAGGCGGAATGGATTGACGAGGAATGAACTGAGGCAGACGATGACTCCGGAGACGGTGACGGAGGTGCCGATGTCCCAATGGAGATATTTCTTCATTATCATTGCCACAATGTCAAGGCCGCCGGTGGAGGCATTGATGCGGAAGAGGAAGGCCTGGGAGGCTCCGAGCAGGAGGACGAATCCGAGGAGGTCGAATATCGGGTCGCCCATGACGGTGGACAGGCCCGGCTCAATGAGTTTTGTATAAGGACATATCCAGGCCCAGAGGTCCATGAACGGGCCGAGGAGCAGGGATGCAATGACAGTCTTGAGCCCGACTTCCGGGCCGAGGAAAATGTAGGCCAGAACAAGAAGGAAGGCATTGAGTATCAAGACCATCAATGATACTTTCATGGATATTCCGACAGTCTCCAGGAAGGTGCAGATAACCATTGCCAGACCTGATATGGAGCCAAGGATGAGATTGCCCGGAATCAGGAAATAATAGACGGCGGCTGCGCCGACAAGAAGGGCAGCAAGTAGTGCCACTATCTCAATCCAGAATTTCTTCTGGAACAGGAATGCATATTGCTCTTTCATCAGGTATAAGATTACTGCACAAAGTTAGCAAATATGACGACACGGCACGCAGTAATTTGAGAATTTTATTTCAGGGAAGTTCCAGATATTGTCATTGTGCTGTAGAACTGGTTTAGGGCCCTTTTCTTGATGTTGTAAAGATTGGATTTCCGGACATGGAGGATTTCAGCGGTTTCTGCCGGGGAGTATCCCTCAAGGAACAGCAATTCTATGACCTTGGCGTATCTTCTGTTCGGCATCAGGGAAATGATATTCCGGACATCCATCCGCACTTCATTCCTCGCCGCTTCGTCAATGCCTACCTCGCCCGGCAGCAGAGTGGATGACTCCGGGAGTGCACCAAGACTGGTCTTGGAGCAGAAATAATACAGGGCGACTTTTCCGGCCCAGGTAGCGAGCCCTGACCCGTTTTCCGCCCGGAATGAATCAAGCATTGCCCATCCCCCTTTGCTCATATACAGGTAAAGTTCATTCACGAGGTCGTCATATTCGACACTGGAATTGAAGACCTTGCGGCGGATGTACAGAAGCTGCCTGCGCAATGTCCTGTAGAAGAAACGCATAACGCATACTGCCCTGATTTCGTCATTTGCGGATTTCAGTCCCCGGATAATCAGGTCATCGATGGGGTCACGGCCATTGATAGTGAGTTTATTTTCCATAACGGTGATTTATTGGTTTCACCGTTAATTCCCTTCAGGGCGGAAAGTAACCCCCGGCCTGCGGCGCCATCGTCATGGGGATGACGGCATCCGCTACGGACGCATCAGTCCACAAGCAGATACCCAGCCCAGTAGTATGGGGAGCGGTAGCGCTGCTTCATCTTGGCGATAGTGGAGGAAAATGCTTCAGAAGCATCCCCTCCGGCATTGAGAAGTTTGTAGAACGACTCGGCGAAGTCGCAGGCGGCCATGTCATTGACATCCCAGAGAGACATCACCAGGCTCCCGGCACCAGCCTTCTTGAAGGCACGCTGAAGGCCGAAGACACCGTCCTGGTTTATGGTTCCCCGGGCTGAGCGGCAGGAGGAAAGGTAAACCAGGCCGGAAGAGGCCAGGTCCATGGCTGCAATCTCCTCGGAGGTCACCGGACCGTCATTCATCCTCAACCCCGAATTCTGCATTGACTCCACAAGGCTGTTGAAAGCATCATATTTGCCGGTCGGAAGATTCTGGAAACCGTGTGTGGCAAAATGCAGCACGGAGGCGGAACCGCCTGAAACAGCCTTCAGAAGGTCCACTGTAGCCTCTGTTCCGCAATGCAGCACAGCCCGGCCGCCCGATGCCAAGGCCACAGCGTCAGCCTCCCGGAGAGAATATGGCAACTCCTCGGGCAGACTGGCAAAAATCTCCACCGGTCCATCATCAATATCCTTCTTCGGCATTGCAACCTGTCTTGCAGATGTAACCCTATGGATATCATATCGCTGGCAGGCCAACTTGCCATCCGGAGCGGCAAGATATTCAGCAGCAAGCAGATGCAGAATTCCGGATGGAGAGAAGAAAACCCTGCCGCCCGGCTTCATGTATTTTTCAAGCGGGGTCCAGACTATGTTGTAGGCCGCTTTGGCATTGTCTCCGGAATACAGCATCCAGGGCTTGTCTCCCGGAATTCCGATGTCGGTCAACTGGCTCTCCATGAAGACATTGACGAGTTCCGGAGCATCGAAATCACTCCTCATCACGTAGGCCAGATAGTAATGATTACCTGATTCCGTCACAAAATCAGTGAAGTCAATCACAGTGTCATCCGGCCCAAGGGCAGATTTGATATCCCCGGATGTGAAATGGAGAAAGTCCCCGTAACCCTTCAGCGAAGGGGCCTTGAGTGCTATCTCAGACTCAGCCTTCAAAAGGGAGGCGTACAGCCGGCTGACATCGGAAGAATTGCCTCCCAGCTTGGCCCTGTCAAGATTCCTGCGTATCACATATATGCTGTCCAGCAGGGCCTTTGCGGACTTGTCCCCCTTCACGGCATCACGCAGATTCATCTCCGTCGCCAGGCCAAGTCCCTTGAATAGTAGATGAGTATCGTAGGCTTTGGCTGTGAATTCATCCCTCGTATGGCCGGCGGCAACAGCAAATGATGCCATCTTGTTGCTCCTGCGGGCCATATTCTCCAGAAGCTTCCCCCTTTCATAGGAAGGCAGGTATTTCCAGTCACCTCTCGCCAGTTCCAGGAGAATTCCGGCGGAATCAATATAGCAGCTGCTTCCCCTGGGGATATCACCGGCCAGGGCATAAAGATTCGCAAGATAGTTCAGGGAAAGAGCATAATTTTCAGACATTCTCCCGTATCGGTCGAGACACAGAGCGGAATACTTCTCGTACTCAGCAATGCTCTCTCCGGTTTTTCCGGCCCGGTACAACATTTCAGCAGAGTATGCGACTTCGTCGGGTTTCGCACGAAGATACTTGCCTCCGCCTACTGATTCGCTCATCCTGTACATCTCAAGCGCCTCGTCGTACAAGCCAAGTTCCCCATAGGCCATACACAGCAAACTGCAAGTCATGAATTTCCTATTGTCATCATTATCAATTCGGGGAAGTACGTTCCTCACCATCTCCATCAATGCCAAAGCTCCCTTCCCATCCCCTGAATGCGCAAAGTAAAAGGCAACCTCCGACAATGTTATAATGGCATCATTGACAGTACCTGAGTGCCCAGACTTCAGCAGTTCCCTTCCATACTCCGCCGCAAGCGAATAATCACCCTTGTAATATGCAGACATCATCTTGGAATCCAAGACCTGATATTCGTCTTCGTAGCCGGACTGTGCTCTTGAAGCCATCTCCGCCAATGATTCAGCAAGAAGAAAATCTCCCTCATTCCGTGCAATCCCGGAAAGTTTAGAAAGAATTCCGGCATTGGACTCCACGTCTGAATATTCCAGGCAGAGGCTCATGATTTCAGATGTCAGGCTCTTGGCCTGCTCCAATCGATGAAGTTGCCGGCAATACCTACGCTGGTTCATCAAAATATCTACAAGACGGGCCGTATCGCAGAGTTCCCGGCTGTGGGAAGCTGCCTTTGCGGCATATTCAACGGCATTGTCATAGTCATATACAAAATCGTATACGGCAGACAGGGCATCCTCCACATCGCGGACATCAGGCAGCGACTTTTCTTCCCGGAATACCCTCATTGCTTCCTCAAGCATTGGAATGGCGACTTCAGGATCGTCATCCACAGCTATGTTCAAAGCCTTGACATACAGTTTCTTGGCTTCAAGAATCCGGGCCCTGTCCTGTGCCCCGACGGTCAATGCAGCCAGAAGCATTGACACGACAATGATTACTTTCTTCATAAGCCAAGGGCAATCTACCTGATACGCAACTTCAGCCTCCGGCATAGTTTCAATGCCTTGTCCCTGCAATCTCCATCCTCTCCGCTGAACTCCAATGCAAGCCTGTAGGCCTCATCCCACTCTCTCATCCGGAGAAGCGTCTGGATACGGGCCCATTTCAGCCGGTATATGGTATATTTCTGGAGTTCAAGCTGATAGGTCTGCTCCCCGGTCAATGATGGAAGCGCCTCCAGGCCTGCAGAAGCATTCTCCGCCGCCTCTGTTTCCGCCGATATCTTGCGCAGGGCCTCATCATAGTCCCCCTTCTCCCACAATGCGGCTACGTCAATGCCGCCGGCCCTGGACACCTGCATTGTCCTATCCTGAAGTCCGGAATAAGTATATGGATAGACGAGGAAGCCTCCGAGGGCTATGCAGGCAGCGGCCGCAATGGTTACAAACGTCATGTTCCGCCTAGTCCTGAATGCCTTCCAGCTCCGGATTCTATCCAATTTGGCAGCCCTGTCCGCAAGGGCGGCACTGATGTCGGAGGTCAGTTCGAAGTCCGCCCTGAGTTCCGGATTCTTCTCAATCTCCGCTTCGAAAGCAGCCATCTCCTCCTTCGTCATTTCGCCACGAAGGTATCTGTCTATTCTGTCGCTATACATTTTCATTCATCCTGGTTAGTACATTCTCCTTGAGCTTCTTCATACACTTGGACTTGCCGGTCTTGAGCCCATCCTTGCTGATGTTCTCCTTGCGGGCGGCAAGTATCTCGTCGAGAGACATTTTCTTGTAATAGAACATTGTCAGGATTTCCCGGCACCGCGCAGGAAGCTCGGCAATACACTTGGCAATGGCATTGAGACGGTCCTCCTTGTCGTCTGTTTCCTCATCATCAGGCAGCTGGACTGTCCCCACATCGACTTTCACAGGTGCAGAGCGCAGGGCCTTGCGGTTCATATTGCGCGCAATGTCCATCACGAATGTGGCCAGCGAACAGGTCATCGGGACATATTCCCCGTTCCTGCGGCGGCAGACCCTGGAGTCATTGACCCTGATTTTGCCGCTCTGCATCTCTGTCCACACGACCAGGAAGGCCTCCTGAAAGAGGTCATCCATATTTTCCACGTCTATGAGCACCGCCCTGCAATGGGAGCGGAAATATTGGTGGCAATGGAAATAGAACTCACGTTCGAGTCCATTGTCATTGCCGGCGACCCCTTTTACGAAGTCAACGTCATTTTTTCTGCCAAGTCCGAGCATTTTCCGGTAATTTGAATATCGCCGACACGGCATCTCCATCATTCCGGCCGCCAAGCACGGGTTCCTGGGGAATCGGAGACTGCATCTGCGGGGATTCCATCAATGATGTTATCTCTTCAATTATATTAGTGTCTTTCAAGTGTGCCAATCTATCACGGAGCAGATAAAGACAATAGGTCAATTTGCCCGCCCTCGGCTGCGTCAGCTCCCAGTTGACCTGGTAGTCACGGCAGGCACTGATAATGGTCCAGTCTTCATCCCGGACATTAATGCCGCCCTGGCTGCCGGAGGAGGTACCGACCCTGAACTTGACATCGGTTCCACGGAATGGAGGCAGTTCAACATCCCCGTCACGGCGGGAGGAACCGCCGCTATGGCAGGCATCCACGACCACAAGTATCCGGCTTTCCGGACCTGCAGCCTGACGTATCCGGCGCAGGAGGACATTGATTTCATCATCACTGAGATGCCTGGACCCGTTATCCTTCGCACAAGGTGTCATATAGGCATCGTAGGGTATCCAGGCCTCGTCCCATCCGTCTTCTTCATCTCCATCCACGTCGGTCATCTGCTGTCCGTGTCCGGAGAAATGTATGTAAACATCGTCTCCCGGACGGCATCTGTCCGCAAGCTTTGCAAAGGCATTGACCATGGCTGCTTTTGTCGCCTTTTCATCACGGAGGACAGTAATGTCCCCGAAGCCACCGGCCTTGAGAAGTTTCCCCACATATTGCAGGTCATTGACTGAACTGATAACCGCCCAGGAAGGGTCTTCGTACCGGCTCAATGCAAAAACCAACGCCCTCTTCTCAGCGGACGAGAGCGTCATATTTGCAAAGAAAGCAACAATGACAATGGCCAGTCTAAGATAAAAGTTCATTTCATCCAGGTGTTTGCCTATGCAAATATATAAATTTAAGCAAATATGACAAAAAACGGGACAACCATTCCGATTGTCCCGCTAGTCACCGGCTCCTCCGTGGAGGAATCCTGGATATCGTGTTTCAGATTATCTCTCTGAATCCTGTCCGCGACGACCTCTTCCGCCACGACGCTGTCCGCGGTCTCCACGGCCCTGGCGTCCCTGGCCCTGAGGCTGTGCAGCAGCTGCTGCGATGCCTGCGTTAGGTGAAAGATCCTTCTTTCCGTAAACCTCACCGTTGCAAATCCATACCTTGATACCGAGAGCACCTACCTTGGTGTGAGCCACTGCGAGTGCATAGTCGATGTCAGCACGGAATGTATGGAGAGGAGTACGTCCTTCCTTGAACATCTCGCTTCTTGCCATCTCGGCTCCGCCTACACGGCCGCTGATCTGGACCTTGATTCCCTCAGCACCTACACGCATTGCGGTAGATACTGCCATCTTGATGGCTCTTCTGTAAGATACACGGCCCTCAATCTGGCGTGCGATGCTGTCAGCGACGATATTGGCATCAACCTCTGGCCTTCTTACCTCGAAGATGTTGATCTGGACCTCCTTCTTGGTGACCTTCTTGAGCTCTTCCTTGAGCTTGTCGACGGCGGTGCCGCCCCTTCCGATGATCACACCCGGCCTTGCAGCCTGAATTGTCACTGTGATGAGCTTGAGAGTCCTCTCAATGACAATCTTGGAGATGCTTGCGTTTGCAAGACGATTCACGAGATACTTACGGATTTTGTAGTCCTCGGCAATCTTCTCCGCATAGTTACCACCACACCAGTTAGAGACCCAACCACGGGTGATACCGATTCTGTTGCTAATAGGATTAGTCTTCTGTCCCATTTCTTATTCCTCCACTGTTGTTGGTTTCTTTACATCGAGAATGATGGTGACGTGGTTGGAACGCTTGCGGATCCTGCCGGCACGACCCCGAGGGCAAGGGCGGATTCTCTTGAGGGTGCGTCCCTCGTCTACCATTATCGTCTTGACATATACGTTTCCGTTGTCCAGCTCCTTGGCCTTGTCCTGGTTCTTTGCCTCCCAGTTGGCGATAGCACTGCGGAGAAGTTTCTCGAGAACCACTGAAGGTGCTTTCTTCGAGAACTTGAGAAGGTCAAGTGCACGATTGACTTCCACACCTCTTACCGTGTCTGCCACGAGACGCATCTTGCGAGGAGATGAAGGCACATCGTTAGCCTTTGCGATAGCTGTCTGCTGCTTAATCTCTTTCAGTCTTTCGGCCATCAATCTTTTACGTTTTCCCATAATTTCTGATCAATTAAGCGTTATTACCTCTTATTGTTACCTGAATGGCCTCTGAAAGTCCTAGTTGGAGCGAACTCCCCGAGCTTGTGGCCTACCATGTTCTCAGTTACATAAACAGGAATGAACTTGTTCCCGTTATGAACCGCAATAGTGTGACCAACGAAGTCAGGAGAGATCATGCTTGCGCGTGACCAAGTCTTCACGACCTCTTTCTTCTTGCTGCCATCATTCATAGCAAGAATTCTTTTTTCCAGAGCTTCCTGGATATATGGACCTTTTCTTAATGAACGACTCATAATCTCTAAAGTTTAATTCCGTTTATTTCTTTCTTCTTTCAATGATGAACTTGTTTGAAGCAGCCTTAGGATTACGTGTCTTGTAGCCCTTTGCAGGAAGACCCTTGCGGGACCTAGGATGACCTCCGGATGCACGTCCTTCACCACCACCCATCGGGTGATCAACAGGGTTCATGACGACACCACGGTTGTGAGGACGCCTGCCGAGCCATCTGCTGCGGCCAGCCTTTCCTGACGACTCCAAATTGTGTTCTGGATTTGATACCACACCCACGGTAGCGCGGCAGGAAACGAGTACCATCCTGGTCTCGCCTGAAGGCAGACGGAGAATGGCGTGGTTTCCTTCACGTGCAGCGAGCTGTGCGTATGTACCTGCTGAGCGGGCCATTGCGCCGCCCTGGCCAGGACGAAGCTCGATGTTGTGAACGAGGGTACCTACCGGAATTTCCCCAAGAGGAAGAGCGTTGCCGACCTCAGGAGCGACTCCTGAACCGGACTCGATGACCTGACCTACCTTCAGTCCGTTAGGGGCGATGATGTATCTCTTCTCGCCGTCCTCGTACTGAACGAGCGCGATACGTGCGCTGCGGTTCGGGTCGTACTCGATTGTAAGAACAGTTGCCTTGCAATCATCCTTTGCACGATGGAAGTCAATGATACGGTACATTCTCTTGTGACCGCCGCCGATGTAGCGTACAGTCATCTGGCCGGTATTGTTACGTCCACCTGTGCTCTTGAGAGGCTCAAGCAATGCTTTGTGAGGCTTCTTGGCGGTGATATCGTCAAAAGCGCTGATGACCATTCCCCTGGTACCAGGAGTCATCGGTTTGAATTTTCTTGTTGCCATTGCTTTCCCTCCTTAAATATTACTGTAGAAATCAATCTTGTCCTCGCCGGCAAGTGTGACGTATGCCTTCTTGAAGTGGTTCATACGGCCCTTGATCATTCCGGCCTTGGTATAACGGGATTTTCTCTTCCCGTGGTAGTTCAATGTGTTGACTGAAGCGACAGATACATTGTACATGGCCTCTACTGCGGCCTTGATCTGAATCTTGTTCGCCTTGCGGTCCACAATGAATCCATAACGGTTCAACTTCTCGCCCTGAGCCGTCATCATTTCTGTTACTATTGGCTTAATGATAATTCCCATCTCTCAATCTTTTTAGCGGCTAACTCTTGAAGAAAGGATATCCTGTACACCGTCAACGAGAACGAGCGAGTGCGCGTTCATGATGGCGTAGGTATTGATTTCATTGACTGAAATCACCTTGACATTCTCGAGGTTGCGTGATGAAAGGTAAATGTTGGCTGAATTCTCAGGAAGGACGAAAAGTACTTTTCTGTCCCCGGCCTGGATAGCTGAAAGAATCTGCAAGAATTCCTTGGTCTTTGGAGCCTCCATCGTGAATGGCTCCACGAGGACAATCTTGTTCTCCTGTGCCTTGTATGAAAGGGCTGAGAATCTTGCGAGTGCCTTGAGCTTCTTGTTGAGCTTGAAGGAGTAGTCGCGTGGTCTTGGACCGTGTGCGCGGCCGCCACCTACGTAAATGTTGGCCTTGATGCTACCGTGACGTGCACCGCCGCCGCCCTTCTGGCGACCCTGCTTCTTGGTGCTGTAAGACACCTCGCTGCGGTCCTTAGTCTTCGCCGTACCCTGACGCTGGTTTGCAAGATACTGGAGGACATCGAGATAGATGGCATGATCGTTAGGCTCAATCCCGAAAACCTTCTCATCGAGAACGACCTTCTTTCCGGACTCTGTTCCGTCAATCTTCTTAACTGTCAATTCCATAATTAATCCTCCACGATAACATATGAACCCTTGGCTCCCGGTACGGAACCCTTCACTACGATAAGGTTGTTCTCAGGGATTACCTTTACTACCTGAAGGTTGAACACCTTCACTCTCTCATTGCCCATGTGTCCGGCCATTCTCATACCCGGGAATACACGTGAAGGCCAAGAGGATGCACCCATTGAACCAGGGTGACGGAGTCTGTTGTGCTGACCGTGGGTAGCACCGCCCACACCGGCAAAGCCGTGGCGCTTTACAACTCCCTGGAAACCCTTTCCTTTGGAAGTACCGACGACATCGACAAACTCGACACCTTCGAAGATGTCAGCGACTGTCAGGGTGTCGCCTAATTTCAGCTCTCCTTTGAAATCCGCAGCGAACTCTACGAGTTTGCGGTGAGGAGTGGTTCCTGCCTTTGCGAAATGCCCTTTGAGAGGGGCGCTGGCGTGTTTTTCTGTGGTTTCGTCATAGGCGAGCTGTACGGCGGCATAACCATCTTTTTCTACCGTACGGAGCTGCGTAACAACACACGGACCAGCCTCAATGACGGTGCATGGAATATTCTTTCCATCAGCACCGAAAACGGAAGTCATTCCGATTTTCTTTCCAATTAATCCAGGCATTGGTTTTGTTAATTAATTGTTTATTAATACTTTATCGTATTCCGCATATTTTTGCGGGCTGCAAATATACGACTAATTTTTCAATTTTCAATCAGTTACGCATAAAATTTTATCCCAGGCAGAAGCCGGCCCGGCAGGAAAGATTTCCGCCCAGGATGCCGGTTATTGGCCGAAGATTTATATCTTTGCACGATTAAACAAAAACATTGAGACAGATAATGAAGAAATTTCTTTGCACATTGTCAGCATTGCTCCTGGTTGCCGCAGGGGCCTGGGCTGACGAAGGTATGTGGCTGCTGCCGCTGATACAGAAGATGAACGGCAAGGCTATGAAGGATTTGGGATGCAGGCTTACTCCCGAGGAAATCTACAGCATCAACAACAACTCACTGAAGGACGCCATCGTCCAGTTCGGCGGAGGCTGCACCGGAGAAATCATTTCCGACAAGGGACTCCTCGTGACCAACCACCATTGCGGATACAGCAGCATCCAGGGTCTCAGCACCCCGGAGCACAACTATCTTGAGGACGGTTACTGGGCAATGACCGGCAAGGACGAGCTCCCTGTCGAGGGCCTCACAGTGAAGTTCCTCCAGAATATGACAGATGTCACCGCAGTTCTCGACAAGGCCAGGGAAGCGGCAATGAAGGAGTACAGGGACAGCGCAAACGTCGAGACGCTCGCAGAGAATGCTGTAAAGGCCGCCAAGGAGAGTCTCATCAAGGCTGCGGAGGCCGACTACCCGAATTGCGATGTCAGGATCACGGGTTTCTATAACCAGAATGTCTATTACCTTATAGTATATAAAATTTACAGGGATGTCCGCTTCGTAGGCGCCCCGCCTGCATCGGTGGGCAAATTCGGTGGCGAGACCGACAACTGGATGTGGCCGAGACACACCGGAGACTTCTCCATGTTCAGGGTATATGCAGGCAAGGACAATGAGCCTGCCGACTACTCCGAGGACAATGTGCCATACGTGCCGAAACAATCGCTCAAGATATCCCTGGGGGGCATCAATGAGGGTGACTACTCGATGGTTATGGGCTATCCAGGCCGCACGCAGCGTTTCCAGACTGCCGCCCAGCTCAACCAGATGCTAGCCCGCCAGGACATCAGCGTGGCAGCAAGGACATTGAGGCAGAGGGTAATGAAGGAAGGAATGGAGGCTGACCCTACCGTGCGTCTCCAGTATGCCAACAAGTACGCAAGCTCCGCCAACGGCTGGAAGAAGTGGATTGGCCAGAAGCAGGCATTCGCCAAGCTGGACATCATCGGCCGCGAGGAGGCCAAGGAGGAGGCATTCACAAAGTGGGTGGGTGCGAACAAGAAGAGAACCGAGGCCTATGGAGATGCCCTCAGCCTGATCAGCGAGGCAGTGGACAGCACCAATGAGAGCATGATGGCATTGTACCTTCTCATTGAGGCACCTTTCAATGTCGGGGCTCCGGAAGTGGGAATCGCCTGGATGGTGGCCTATACGGGCGCCCTCTCAAAGGCACCTGCAGACACCGCCGCTGCAATTGAGGCCGGCCGCGAGGCTGCTCTCGCCACATTCAAGGACTACAATGAGCCGCTTGAAAGGAAAATCGCCGTGGCAATGCTGGATTTCTACCGCAAGAACGCCAAGCCCGGGAATTATCTCAATATCGCCGGCTTCGACTTCGCCACGATGGATATCCAGGAATATGTGGACTGGCTGTTCGACAACAGTATCTTCGCCTCATTGGAAAAGTTCAATGCCGCAGGTGACCTCACTGCAGGTACAGTGGCCGCAGACCCTGCCTACGCATATTACAATGCCCTTATGGACGTGTACATGAAGGTTCTCCCTGCCCAGCGCAAGTGGTCTCCACAGCTCGCCGAAGGCAGCAGGAAGTTCGCCGCCGGCCTCCTCGAATGGGAGAAAGGCAAGCCTTCCTACCCGGATGCAAACTCTACAATGAGGCTGTCCTACGGTACTGTCAAGGCATACTCCCCTGCTGACGGTATCCTCTACAGATATTACACGACCCTCACCGGCGTGATGGAGAAGGAGGACCCGGAGAACTACGAGTTCAAGGTACCGGCCAAGCTCAAGGAACTCTACAATGCCAGGGATTTCGGCCAGTATGCCGGCCCGGACGGAATGGTTCCGACCTGCTTCCTCACTACCAATGACATTACCGGAGGCAACTCAGGCTCCCCTGTCCTCGATGCTGACGGATGTCTCATCGGTCTCGCATTCGATGGCAACTGGGAGTCAATGTCCAGCGACGTGATGTTCGAGCCGGATCTCCAGAGATGCATCTGTGTGGATATCCGCTACGTGCTCTTCCTCATGGACAAGCTTGGCGGGGCAGGCCATCTTCTCAAGGAAATGAATATTGTAAAATAATGAAACAGGACGAGATAATGAAAATGCTCCTGGACGTCACCCATCCGGGTAAGGGCGACAGGAACATTGTTGAGCTCGGGCTCGTGGAAAGCGTGGAAATCGAGGGTAACGACGTGTGCGTAACCCTCGGATTCCCGAAACACAGGGACCCGCTCACTGAATACATAATCGGCAGTGCGAGGGCAGCCATCTACAGACATTGGCCGGAGGCCGGAAAGGTGGAGGTCAAGGCCATTGTCAAGGAAGAACCGGCCAAGAAGCAGACTGGGCTGAATCTCACGATGGAGGAGGTCAACAACGTCCGCCATATCATAGGCATTGCCTCAGGCAAGGGCGGAGTGGGCAAATCCACAGTCGCCGTCAATCTGGCCGTGGCATTGGCCCGCCTTGGATACAAGGTTGGCCTGGCCGACGCCGATGTTTACGGTCCTTCGGTTCCGGTGATGACAGCCACCGAGGGGGCATTGCCTGAAGCCATCAAGGATGGTGACAGGGAGGTGATCATGCCGATTGAGAAGTACGGGGTGAAGTGGATGTCGATAGGCTATTTCTCACAGCCGGGGCAGGCCCTTGTCTGGCGTGGCCCAATGGCCTGCAACGCATTGAAACAGATGATATTGCAGGTGAGGTGGGGTGCATTGGACTTCCTCCTCATTGACATGCCTCCGGGGACCGGCGACATCCATATCAGCCTTGTCCAGGACATCCCGATGGAGGGAGCGGTCATTGTCACCACTCCGCAGGCCGTGGCCCTCGCCGATGTGGAGAAGGGCGTGGATATGTTCCGCAACAAGAATGTGGCCCGCAAGATTTTCGGCCTTGTGGAGAATATGTCCTGGTTCACGCCTGCCGAACTGCCTGGGAACAAATACTATATCTTCGGCAAGGACGGTGGTGTGAAGATGGCCGAGAACTACGGCATCCCGCTCCTTGGCCAGATTCCGCTGGTCCAGGGCATAAGGGAAAACGGAGACGACGGCGAACCTGCCGCCCTCTCCTCAAGGCCTGACGGCATTGCCTTCATCGGGCTGGCCGAGAGTCTTGTCAAGGCGGTCAATATGCCTTGATTAATTCCCCCTGCCACCATCAGGTTACGTTTTCTCATTCTTTCAAACTATGTAGCATTGGTCCTTCTGCGATTCGGGTTCCAGCGTGAGAGGACGACATCTGAAAATGGCCGGGAAATCCCGAGATTTACGGACATTTTGCTTTTTGACAGACAAAACGGCCGGGAAATGCGGGAAATCCCGGCCATTTTGCAAACATTGCAAGGGATGCTCTGTACGATTTGCGGATATCAGTATTGTTTACACATTCCCTGGACCGGTTTACGTCGGACACCCACCCACCTGACAGAAACAACTGTGAGGCACATTGGGGTTCCAGATGAATGTCACGAGAGAATGGAGACCATCCAGACAAGAAGGCCATCCATCAGTGCATGGAGAACCTACTCCTCACGGAGAATCGGATGGGAGGAAAACCTGCCGCTCCCGGAGGAACAGCCGGGAAGACATCCTACGCCTCCCGGAGGACAATCTGCCCTCCCTGGACATCGGCGATGACCTTGGAGTTCTTGCGAACCGTGCCGTCCAGCACTGACTTGGCAAGCATGTTCACCAGATCTCTCTGCATCACCCTCTTGACGGGACGTGCACCGAAGGCAGGGTTATAGCCCTTGTCCACCATATAGTCCTCGAATGCAGGAGTGAACTCTATCTCGACACAGTCCTCCGAAAGTTTCTTCCTCAGGGCATCAGCCTGAATGTGAAGAATCTCCCTGATATCAGCCTTGGTCAGCGGGTCGAACATGATGATTTCATCAATCCTGTTCAGGAACTCCGGCCTGATAGTCTGCTTCAGCACCTCCACAAGCTTTCTCTTGCATTCATCCAGCATCTGGCGTCGTGATGCGATAGCGGAAGCATCTGCGAGCGGATCCTTTCCGCCGATTTCAGGCATCCTGTCCATATAGCCCTGGATAATGTCAGAGCCGACATTGGAAGTCATTATGATAATCGTGTTCTTGAAGTCCACGGTCCTGCCCTTGTTGTCGGTCAGGCGGCCGTCATCCAGCACCTGGAGAAGTATATTGAAAACATCCGGGTGCGCCTTCTCGATTTCATCCAGAAGAACTACGGAATACGGCTTGCGCCTTACCGCCTCGGTCAACTGGCCACCCTCATCGTAGCCTACATATCCCGGAGGCGCACCTACAAGACGGCTGACTGTATGACGTTCCTGATACTCGGACATATCAAGCCTCGTTATCATATTCTCATCATTGAACAAGAACTCGGCAAGAGCCTTTGCAAGTTCAGTCTTGCCCACACCGGTGGTACCCATGAAGAGGAACGAACCAATTGGCCTTTTCTCATTGGAAAGCCCGGCACGGCTCCTCCTGACGGCATCTGCCACTGCCCTGATGGCCTCATCCTGGCCCACAACCCTGTGATGCAACTCATCCTCCATCCTGAGAAGTTTGGTCTTCTCGCTCTCCAGCATCTTGCTCACAGGTATGCCAGTCCACCTTGAAACTACGTCAGCGATATCCTCCGGGGTCACGGCCTCGGTAATGATAGGGTCCTTTACGGCAGCCTGCTTCTCAAGCAGCCCGTCAATCTTCTTCTGCACATCCGCAATCTTGCCGTAGCGGAGTTCGGCCACCTTGCCATAATCTCCGGCCCTCTCTGCCACCTGAGCCTGGATTTTGAAATTCTCCAGTTCCTGGCGGGAGGTCTGCAGACCATCCAGGATGGCTTTTTCATCCTCCCATTTCTTCATCAGGACGGCCCGCTTGTCATTCAGTTCCTTGAGCTGGCTGTCAATCTTCTCCATCTTCAGGGAGACGCCCTCGCGCTTGATGGCCTCCTTCTCAATCTCCAGCTGGCGGATTTCGCTGTTGAGCTCGTCGATAGGCTCCGGTACGGAATTCATCTCCAGCCTGAGCTTCGAAGCCGCCTCATCCACAAGGTCAATGGCCTTGTCCGGGAGGAACCTGTTCGTGATGTATCTGTGGCTGAGATTGACTGCGGCAATCAACGCATCATCCTCAATGCGGACCTTGTGGTGATTCTCATACCTCTCCTTCAGTCCCCTCAAGATGGCAATAGACTCCGCCGGAGTAGGTTCGTCCACAGTCACCATCTGGAAACGTCTCTCCAATGCCTTGTCGGCCTCAAAATACTTCTGGTACTCATCCAGGGTAGTGGAACCCACTGTCCTCAGTTCGCCCCTGGCCAATGCAGGTTTGAGAATGTTGGACGCATCCATTGCACCGGAACTCTTTCCTGCGCCGACCAGAGTATGAATCTCATCAATGAAGAGAATAATCTGGCCTGCACTGTCAATGACATCCTTGACCACGCCCTTGAGCCTCTCCTCGAACTCACCCTGATACTTTGCTCCCGCAATGAGGGCACCCATATCGAGAGAATAGACCTTCTTGTCCTTAAGATTCTCCGGCACTGCCCCGTTAACTATTTTCTGGGCCAGGCCCTCGGCAATCGCAGTTTTGCCCACGCCAGGCTCACCGACGAGGATAGGATTGTTCTTGGTACGCCTGCTCAATATCTGCAACACCCTGCGAATCTCCTCATCCCTGCCAATCACCGGGTCCAGCTTTCCGGCCGCCGCCCTCTCATTGAGGTTGGTGGCGAATTTGCTCAGGAATTCAAGCTTTCCTGAAGAGCTGTTGTTCTGCATTTCATTCATATTATCTTATCTCCTTTTTGGCCCGGACCCCTGAAACGACTCAAGGCCGCCTGATCCGAAGACCAGACGGCTATAGTCAAAATATATTCCTTTTACCGGATTACTGACAATCTGTCAGTCCCCTACGCTGGAAAACTAGTTGTTCTCAGGAGTAGCCGGAATAGCCGGAGCATCCTGTGCAGGTGCATCCTGGGAAATAGGAGCTGAAGGGAATGCAGGCTGTTCTGCTGCTGCCTCCTCAATCTTGTCGGTGATGTCAACCTGAGTTCCTCTTGATCCCAATGTGAATGAAGAAACAATGGAAACGACGAGAATGAATGCAACGAGACCCCAGGTAATCTTCTCAAGCATATTGGCTGTCTGCCTTACACCGAAAGTCTGATTGCCGGCCACGAAATTGCTGGCCAAACTGTCACCTTTGCCGTTCTGGAGAAGGACTGCGATTGTAAGCAGGATGCTGGCAATCACAATGAGAACAACGAGAATTGTAAATATAACGCTCATAAAGTCTGATTATTTATCAATTTATCCAATTTTTCAATAAGGGATGCAAAGTAAGCACTTTTTTCCGGGAATGCCAAAAGAAGTTTGCGATAAATGCTCCTTGACTTCTCAAAATAGCCCTGCTCGGCATAAATTTCAGCCAATGTCTCGGTGCAGAACTCAAGGCTGAGGTCATCTTCGGCATTTCCGGAAGCACTTTCCCTGCGTTCCGGGGAGCGGAATACGAAATTGTCCCCTGCCCTGCGAACTTTGTCGTAGTCGTCCTTGGAGAAGAAATCCCCTCCCGGAAGCCGGCGTTCAGGCTTGGCAGGTGCCGGAGCCTCAACTTTGGCCTCCTCCTTTGTCCCTACCTCCTGCTCTTCCATATACGAACTGAGGAGGCTCTCCAAATCGCTGTCAGAGTAGTCCCTGACGGCTGCAGACCTCATAATCCCGGCAATGATGCTTCTGTCAGCCACATACATTGCCTGGTCAGCATACTGCCCCACGCCCCAGGACTCGCCCCCCAGAGCCGCAATCCTCTCGCAGAGTTCTTTCCTGGCCGCTGCAAACCACGGATAGAGGTTGACCACTCCGGCCAGTTCCTCCATCGTCAATGTCTTGAGTTTGATTGTCCTTGACCCTTCCATACTACCAATTCGCCACTGTCGCATTGAACATATCCTCGCAGAGTTTTTCTATAATTTCCTCACAGAGAGACGCTTCCACGGCATCGAGGGATTGCGTGGAATCATAGTCGGCGTATGCCGAGAAAGACTTGTCAGAGAAATCATCCTCAGGATATTTCCTGTTTGTGAACGAAATCTTCACGGACACGGTAAGACGGTTCTGCGCGGCAACCTCCTGGGCAGTCACCGCCGTTGCCCTGATGTCATAGCCTGTAACCGCACCGGTAATCTCGAGATCCCCGTCCATGTCCACCTGCTCCAGGCGGGTCATCTTGCGGAACTTGTCCTTAAGTGCCTCTGTAAGGTCATTGCTGAGATTTGGATTGACCTTCAGTGCCTTATACTCGAAGTAATTGATAGTCACTGTCTTGACATCCGGCTGAATGGACGTCCCGGAGAATGAGTAAATCCCGCAGGAACGCACCAGGAAGCCCGCCGCAACCAACGACACGACAGCACATATATTTGTAAATGTCTTCCTGATATTCATCTTCTTCATTTCTTCTGGCTCTTGTACTCAGGGGGAAGTTTCCTGTAAAGTGTGCGCTCTGAAATCCCAAGCTCCTCCGCGGCTTTCTTCCTGTTGCCATTGTGCTTCTCAAGGGCCTTGCGGATGAGTTCCTGGCTGACCTTCGATATGGAGAACGCCTCATCGTCATCGGCACGGATTTCCCTGAGAGGACGTCCCGTTTCAATATCTCCCTGGATATCAATGTCTTCCTTGTTCCAATTCGAATCCGGCCTGGAGACATATCCCTCGTCAGGAACGGGCAGGCTCTTCTGGTCGCCGAGCGGAGAAGCGACCTGGGAGGCCGCATTGAGATTGCCGGAGGCGATAATCTGCTTCAACTTGTTGATTTCGGCATTGAGTCCGTACAGGGCCTTGTAAATCTCCTGCTTCTCGCTCCTGGAAATATTCTCCGAATTGTCCTCATAGGCCACCGGCAGGGTGTTCACGTCATCGTGTGGAATATACCTGGAGAGAGTCTCAGCATTGACCTCACATTTTCCGGATACCGGGGACAGCCTGTGGCTCTCAAGGGCGGTCACGGTCTCAGTCACGTTCTTGAGCTGGCGGATGTTGCCGGGCCAGCGGTAGTTGGAGAGCATATCGACCGCATCGTGTGTAAGCGTAACCTTGTTCATCCCGTATTTCTCCGAGAAATCAGAGGTAAACTTCCTGAAAAGCAGATAGATATCCTGCTTCCTGTCACGGAGGGCCGGCATCCTTATCTGGACTGCGTTCAATCTATAATATAGGTCTTCCCTGAATTTGCCCTTGGATACGGCATAGAGCAGGTCCACATTGGTGGCGGCTATGACCCTGACATCAGTTTTGCTGACCTTGGAGTCACCTACCCTGATATACTCACCGGACTGGAGGACTCTCAGCAACTTGGCCTGTGACGGCAGGGGAAGTTCGCCCACCTCATCAAGGAAGAGTGTACCGCCGTCCGCCACCTCGAAATAGCCTTTCCTGTCATCCACAGCCCCGGTAAACGACCCCTTGACGTGACCGAAAAGTTCAGAGTCAATGGTCCCCTCAGGAATGGCACCGCAGTTCACGGCAAAGTATTTCGCATTCTTTCTCCTGCCGTTCTGGTGAATGATTCTGGGTATATTGTCCTTTCCGACGCCGCTCTCACCTGTCACAAGGACAGTAAGTTCTGTCAAAGCGACAGCCATCGCCATCTCAATGGCGCGATTGAGCGCCGGATCATTCCCGATAATGTCGTATTTATTCTTTATTTTTTGTAATTCTTGTGCTTCCATATAGGACAAAGTTACAAATTCGGTTCGAAATATGAACTATTATAACGGAAAATTGCAAAAATGTTAGTATCTTGGCGAAAAATTTGAATATAGGTTTAACAAATACTTTTTACTTATCGTTTCAATTATGAGAAAGCAAATCAAAAATTTGGCAATGGCAGTCGTTGCGATTGCCGCTGTCGGCTGTGCTTCACCAGAGAAGATGGCTGAGATGGCAGAGAGCGTTACCGTTACCTGCGATCCTTCACCGCTTGAGGTTGTAGCAGGCAAAATCGATGCTACCGTGTCTGTAACCTATCCTGCTGACTATTTCCACAAGAAGGCGATTCTCGAGGTTACCCCTGTAATCGTATTTGACGGTGGTGAGGCAGCAATGACCCCATTCATGTATCAGGGCGAGAAGGTTAAGGACAACTACACTGTTGTTTCTTCAGACGGCCAGACCGTTACCGAGAAAGTTCACTTCGACTATGTTGAAGGTATGGAGGCTTGCCACCTCGAACTCCGCGGTGTAGTGAAATATAAGGCAAGAACTTGGGACCTCCCTATCAAGAAGGTTGCTGACGGTGCCAACACTACTTATATGCTCGTGGCTCTCGGCGGAAAGGCCGGCCGCATTGACTATAAGGCTGACAACTACCAGGAGGTTATTCCTCAGACTGCCGAGGGCCAGATTCTCTACACCATCAACTCTGCAGACGTACGCAGCAAGGAGCTCAAGTCAGAGTCCATCAAGGATTTCCAGGCTGCTCTCGACGAGATCAAGGCTAACGAGAGAAAGACTCTCAAGGGCACTGAGGTCGTAGCTTACGCTTCACCGGACGGTGGTGAGTCTCTCAACGCAAAACTTTCTGACAAGCGTTCCCAGAGCGGTGCAAAGGCTTGGTCAAAGGTTGTAAACGGAAGAGAGGTTGCTGACCCTGAGGTAAAGAGCATCGGCCAGGACTGGGAAGGCTTCCAGGAGCTCGTTGCCAAGTCTGACATCGAGGACAAGGACCTCATCATCCGCGTTCTTTCCATGTACAGCGATCCTGCAGTTCGCGAGAGCGAGATCAAGAACATGTCTGAGGTTTACACCGTTCTCAAGAAGGAAGTTCTCCCTGAGCTCCGTCGTGCAAGATTCATTGCCAATGTTGAGTATCAGAACTACACCGCTGAGGAGCTTCTCCAGCTCGTTGACGAGAACAGCGACGTTCTCGACGAGGAGGCTCTTCTCCGCTCTGCATCTCTCGTAAAGGATCTCGATACAAAAGAGGCTATCTACAAGAAGGCTATCGACAAGTTCAACAGCGACCGTGCACAGTTCAACCTCGGTGTTGTTTACCTCGAGAAGGGTGAGCTTGGCAAGGCTGAGAAGGCATTCGCAAAGGTTGAGACCAAGGATGCTGACCTCAAGAACGCTGAGGGTGTCATCGCTCTCCGCAATGGTGACCTCGCTGCTGCCGAGAAGGCATTCGCTGCTGCCGGAAACACTGAGAACCAGGCTGTTGTTGACATTCTCAACGGCAACTATGCAAAGGCTGCTGCTGCCCTCAAGGGTACCAACACCTTCAACGAGGCTCTCGCTGACGTTCTTACCGACAATCTTTCCGCAGCTTCTGCTGCCCTCAAGTGCCAGTGCCCTAAGTCTGAGTACCTCCGCGCCATCATCGCTGCCCGTCAGGGCAACAAGGACGAGGTTGCTGCTCACCTCGCAAAGGCTGCTGAGTGCGACGCTCTCGAGGCACGTGCCGAGAAGGATATCGAGTTCGCTCAGTACAGGTAGTATAATTGACGTTTTGATACGTTAAAATAATGGGTGACCAACTAGTCCAGTGACTGATTGGTCACCTTTTTCATTACTGTCAATGACAATTGCCGGACATCATTGAATGAATATCAGACTTGACGACATAGCACGCAGTCTTCCTGCCTTCGGAATAGCAGACGAGGTGAACAGCAGCCTCGCAGGCAATCCCTGTCTCGTGATTACCGCCCCTCCCGGTGCGGGTAAATCCACATTGCTGCCCCTGACGATACTGGATGGCATAAGTGATGGCGGAAAGATATTGATGCTTGAACCAAGGAGGATAGCCGCAGTCCAGATTGCCGGGAGAATGGCCGAACTGGCCGGCTGCCGGGTCGGGGAGGAGGTAGGATACCGGATAAGGTTCGAGAACAAGACATCCGGCAAAACCCGCATTGAGGTACTTACTGAAGGCATCCTGAGCAGGATGCTGATTGCTGACCCGGCACTTGAAGGGGTCTCGGTGGTGATTTTCGACGAGTTCCATGAGAGGAGCCTGGCCTCGGACGAAGCCCTGGCATTGGTACTCGAGGCGCAGAAATTATTGAGGCCGGATTTGCGCATTGTAATAATGTCGGCCACCATTGACACGGATGAAATCTGCGGACGGCTGGGAGCTCCGCTAATCGAGGGCAAGGGCAGGATGTTTCCTGTGGAATTGCATTACACGCAGAAAGACATTGACCCGAAAAATGTGGCCGGAGAGGTCGCCAGATGCGTTCTTGCGGCGCACAGGGAGAATGAGGGCGACATATTGGCATTCCTGCCGGGAGAGGCGGGAATCAGGCGTTGTGCGGAACTTCTGGAGGGGAATCTGGGCGACACCCGCATCTTCCCTCTTTACGGTATGCTTCCGAAAGATGAACAGAGGCGCGCCATCGCTCCGAGCCGGGAAGGCGAAAGAAAAGTCGTGCTGGCAACATCCATTGCGGAGACCTCGCTTACCATCGAGGGCGTGAAAGTAGTTGTGGATTCGGGGCTGTGCAGGAAAATGGTCTTCGACAGGCGCAACGGGATGAGTCATCTCGAAACCGTGCGCATAAGCATTGACATGGCTGACCAGCGGAGCGGAAGAGCGGGCAGAACTGCCCCAGGGATATGCTACAGGCTATGGACGACGGGGACATTGCAGAGAATGCAGCCGTGCAGGGTGCCGGAGATTTCGGACTGCGACCTGGCGCCGCTCTGCCTTGACATTGCAGCCTGGGGTGAGAGCGACATAATGAATCTGCCGTGGTTGGCACCGCCTCCGAAAGCCAATGTCTTACAGGCAGTTTCGCTGCTGGAGAGCCTCGGTGCCATTGACAGGAACGGACGGATTACCGCTCACGGAAGGTCAATGTCGGCTCTGCCCTGCCACCCCCGCATTGCCCAGATGCTGCTCCGGGCTGACACTCCGGAACTGCGTTCGCTGGCCACCGACATTGCGGCAATCCTGGAGGAGAAGGACCCGCTTGCACAGGGAAATGACGCCGACATCAGGACCAGGGTCAATGCCCTCCGCCAGGCTCGCGGGCGGGGCGGGAATCTCCGCGAATGGGCCCGTATCGAAAAGATTGCCTCACAATACAGGTCAATGTCCAAGTCATTGGTGGACAACGATATACCATCCCCAGACAATGCCGGCCTGCTGCTCGCCGCAGCCTATCCGGAGAGGATTGCAAAGGCCAAGGACGGATGCGGACATTACCAGCTTTCCTGCGGGGACAATGCTGTCGTGGACAATGCTGATGAACTCTCCGCACACGAATGGCTGTCCGTGGCCGTCATTGACTCCGTCTCCGGCAGAATTTTCCTCGCAGCCCCCGTGGATCCGGATGACCTTGCGGAGATTGCCGTATCGAGACGCAATATAGTGTGGGACAGCAGGGCAGGCGGGGTCTCCGCACTACAGGAAATGAAAATCGGCGTCCTGACTCTAAACGCCAGACCGGCCGACGGGGATATAAGCGGCGAGATCCTCAAGGCTATCTGCGACGCGGCCCCGAAAGAAGGGCAGACAATGTTCGAATTCTCCGAAGAGGTGGGCAATCTTCAGCGCAGAATAGCCCTGGCCGCCTCCTGGCATCCTGAACTGGGACTTCCTGATGTTAGCCGGGAAACCCTTCTGGGCAATGCCGGAGAATGGCTGCCTGCATTTGCCGGCAAGGCATCCACGGTGACAGAACTCCGCCGCATTGACCTCTGCCGGGTAATATGGAGCCTGCTGACATACGAACAGCAGCAGGCCGTGGACCGCATTGCGCCGTCTCATATAACCGTGCCGACAGGCAGCCGGATAAAGGTGGAATACCGTGTCGGCAATGATGTCCCGGTGGTCCGTGTGCGTCTCCAGGAATGCTTCGGGCTGCTCGACACGCCGAAGGTGGATGACGGACGGGTTCCCGTACTGATGGACCTCCTTTCCCCCGGCTACAAGAGCGTCCAACTGACTTCGGACCTGAGGAGTTTCTGGAGCGGAGCCTATTTCGAGGTCAGGAAGGAACTCCGCCGCAGGTATCCCAAACATTCCTGGCCGGATGAGCCTGCGGAGGCTACGGCTGTCAGAGGGGTGAAGAAAACATTTCAGCCCGGAAAGGACAAGTAGACGGGCTGACAAATCACGTCTTTTCCCTCAACGTATTCCGTATTTCCTGAGAATCTTCAATACAGGTTTCCGTATTGACTCGGCCCAGAGAGAATATCCATAATCTCCGGGATGGGTTCCGTCCACGCTTGTATCATGTTTCGGGCTTGTGGCATTGGTATTGGCAACATAATACACATCCTTGTATTTCTTTACGGCCTCGGCCATCAGTTCGTCCACGACCTTGATTCTGTCGCTTTCACTCTTTTCGGTTGCCTGGTCGAAGTTCCGCCTCTCCCTATAGATAGTATGCTGGAAGATAAGCGGTTTCCCGGGATGCGCAGCCTGGAGTTTTTCGATGAACGGGAACAGCCTCTCCCTGATTTCCTCGACTGAAGGGTTGGAGAAGGAGTCAAATATGAATGCATCAATATCTGGTGCAGCGGCAAGAGCATCAGCGAAATATGGCTGCATTTTGCAATTGCCGGAACAGCCCAGACTCAGCAACTGGATTCCGGTAATTCTGCTGAATTGTGCGGGATAAGTCATTCCAGACCTGGATGTACTAGTGCCATGGGTGTAACTGGAACCGAAGATTGCTACCCTGTGTCTAAACGGAGCCTCGCCTTTCTCTATCACGGAACCCTCCTGAACGCCAATCTGCACGGAATATTCCTCGCTGAAAAGAGGCAGATACAGAAGACACTCCTTCATATTGCCGTCCATATTCCGAATCAGCACTGTGTTGTATCCGTCCTCCCTGTCAATAGGACCGCATCCGGCTGCTGCCCAGATCCATTCCCCGTCTTTCTTGATATACAGGTCAAACCCTCTTGAGGAATACCCTCCAATGTGGGAGGCATACTGCTTATAACCGTAAGTGGCTTTTACTGAAATAGTTGTGGAATTAGTCCTGAACGAGACGGAAATACCGGAGGACATCCTCACCTGAAGGTTCTCAGTGCGGGTGAATCCCTTGAACCCGGACGTGTCAATTCTGGAATACGGGTTCTCCGTGTCGTGAAAAATCTTGCCGGCAAGGGTCAGGGAGGACGCCTCAGTGAATTCATATTTCACATCTTTCGGAGTCTGCCCGGCTGCCGTCTGGCAAAGTGCCATGGACAAAGCGACAAAAGCCGTAATTAAACTAATGTGTATCATTTTCTGTCATAAGAGTTTGCGAAGTTCAGCCAGGGCGCAGGAAATATGGTATTGAACAGTTTTCGGGCTAATACCCAGAGTATCAGCTATCTCCTGATAGGTCTTGTCTTCGAAGCGGCTCATCTTGAATATCTTCTTGCGCAATTCTGACATTCCCTCAACTGAAAGATTAATCTTGCCCAGCAAATCTGCCGTGTCCATGAGCCCGGAACTGTCTTCCGTAATCAGGGAGTCCCCGGAACGGGACCTCGCAAACATCATCCTGACATTCTTTTCCCTGATTTTATTCATCACGGCATTATGTGTGACCCTGAACAGATATGACTTGAAAGACCGCACTTCCCTCATCTCCGCCCTGGAGTTCCAGATGCGGATGAAAATGTCCTGGGTCAGGTCCTCGGCCTCTGCACTATCCTTCAGTATGGAGACGCACCAGTTCCTGACCAGGGATGCGTAGGCCACATAGAGGATGTCAAGAGCATTGACATCCCCTTGTGACAGCCTGTTCAGTGTGTCTTTCTCTATCATTGACACAAAGATAGTCTATTTACCAACTTTTTACCCTGACTTTGTACATATCCATATCCGGAACCCTGATTATGCGGTCAACATTGGTGGAGTTCCTGTCCGTTCCAAAGCGGATTTTCTGCGAAGACCAAGTCTCATTGCCTTCCGGAACGGTCGCATCAGTGTACCAGAACTCGCCGCTTTCCGGATTGTAATTCAATGACTTGATGCTTATCGAATTCGTGAAATGCATCATCTCGTCGAAGGACCCGGTGTTTATGTTGTACAGATATGCCTTTACTCCTGCCAGGCAGAGCGTATTGTCATCCACAAAAGTCAGATCGTGCAGCCCGCCCTGAGGAGTGCTGACGCTCTTGACGAGTTTGAGAGAAACTGTACCCGAGTCAATTCCCTCGATTGTGCAGGTCTGGAGAACATTGCCTCCAGCCGCATAGAGTTCCTGACGCTGGCTGTTCCATACTACTCCGTGGGCGGATTCCAGAGCGGACTTGGAAAGGATTACATTCGACTGGTTGATATCATATAACTGGACTTTGCTGTGGTCATCCGTATCTCCAGACGAGCAGGCCACTGCGATATATTTGCCCATTATATATTCAGCAGAGTGGGCATTCGGGCACTGGGTAGAGTAAAACTGCACTTTGGATGTGGCTATATCCACCAGGGCGCACCAACCGTATGAACTGCTGAGCAGGAGTTTCTTGCCATTGTCCACAATCTTGCAGTCGTCCAGATGGTCGCACCTGCTCTCGGACAGCCCCAGCTGGGAAGCGAGAGTCTTCACATCAAGGCTCCAGATGACAGCCTCCGTGTAAACGTCGCTGACCAAATCAGCATTGACCATATAGACCATATTGTCGCCACAGAATACAAGCACCGTGGACTCGCTTTCCGCTGCTGTTCCTGTCACATATCTGCCGCCAGGGGAAAGGGTGATTTCATCCGGGAGGGTCGAAGTCATTGTCTCGCCATCTTCAGTAACGACAGTTACCTCCACGCCTCCAGATATTGTCACAGGTGCGCAGAATACAGGAATATCCCGGCTTGAGCTCCGGCAGTCAAGAGCCTCAGGCAGATTGACCGTAATTTCGGAGGACGATGCCCTGCAGGCTGAAGGGGCAGAAATGGAAGTTCTGGTCTCCCCGGCTATCATCACTCCGCCACTCGCCTTGACAGTCACGCTCTTGACAGAGTAGTCCCCTCTTGCAACAGGAATGTAGAGGGTGCCGCAAACGGATTCAAGTTCAAATTTGCATCCGCTGTATGAGTTGACATTGGCATTGTCCGAGCCAATCATCAGCGGGGTCCAGTTTCCATCCTGCGTCTCAGGAATTGTATAAACTATGTCCTCTCCGTCAAGGCTGACGTTTTCTTCGGCAGGGTACCAGCAGACGACATCGGACGGTTCAGTGCTTGCCATGATGTTGAAAAGGAACATCGCAGTACTGGAACCCGGCATGAGAGGAGCGGCCGTGGCTGTCCTTGTTATTCCACCGGTATTGAGCATGATTGCAGCCCTGTCAGTATCCTTGAAGACCGGGTTGGTGTATTTCTGCCCGGCTCCGTAATAAGAGCCCAGCGTTATGTAGCATTTCGACGCAAGGTCCCTGACCTCGTCCTTGTCATCCGTGCAGGAGACGAAAGACGAGATCAGAAGTGCTGCGCTACCTAAATATGAGAGTATTCTTTTGTACATTTCTCAGTCTGTTTTGGGGTTATTTTATGCAATTGGAACCGCAGATGTCACCACCGGAGGTGCTCCAGCCTCCAGCCCTCTCGCCGCCAACATATTTGGCTACGAAATAGCCGTTGGCGCTGCCGCTTCCGATGAAGCAGGAATAGAGAATTCCGCCGAGGAGATTGTTTCCGGCCATCTGCTTCTGGTTGAGGTCACCGTTTTCATAGGTCCAGGATTCAATAACCTTTCCGTCCTTGTCGAAGATATAGTTCACGTTGCCTTCCTGTCCGGATGTGATATAATATCTGTTCTCCGAATCGACGCAAGGATGCGAGAAGTTGAATGCATTGGTGGTGGCCGAACTCATGACGTGCTGGTATGACCAGTTGACCGTAGTGAGATCTTTGTCCACATTATATACCCAGGAGTCCTTGCAGCCCACGAAAACGTTTCCGTCCGGGGCGACTACAGGTACGTAAGGATTGTTCCCTGCGAATGCGAAATTGTCCTTGATTATTGTTTCCGAGTCAATGTCGAAGGAACTGAGGCCTGCAGTTACAGGCAAATATACAGTCTTCTTGTCGGCAGCTACGGCAAAGCCGGTGATTCCGACCATTGCTGAGGTCATTGCCAGGGACTTGCGCAGAGTACCGTCCGCCGTATTGTAGAAATACAGGTTCTTGCCGGCACCGACGACAACCTTCTCCCCTTTGGTAATGAGTCCGGCGGCGGCTCCCGAGAATGCTGCCTCCCAGTTCTTCGCTCCGCTTGTTGCATTGAGAGAGAAAAGTTTGCCTGCCTTGTCCGCAACATAGACTGCGCTTCCGTCAGCACTCACGGCCGGTGCCGTACTCTGCATTGACCCGGCTCCGGTGAACGTCCATTTCAGGCTTCCTTCAGGAGTTACCGCATAGAACTGTCCAGCAGTCTGGGTACCGTAGTAAATGTCGCCGGTTACAGGATTGACTGTCAACGGGTTGTAACTTCCGCTATTTTTTTCCGGAATATATTTCCACTTCATGTCGCCGCTTTCGGTATCGAACGCATACAGACCTGCAATCCCGTTGAAAGTAATGATATACACGGTCTTTCCGTCAGGCGAGAATACAGGGCATGTGCCTTTGAAGCCGTTGTAGCCTCCGCTTGTGCTGTCCCATTTATTGAAATAGATAAGATATTCTCTCACATTCACTTCGATATTCCAACTCTTGTCTTTTCCCTTGAGATTGACGGTAAGTACAACCTGCTGAGTTCCAGGAACGAGGATGGTGGAAGTGATCACTTCGCCTTTCTTGACTGAGCCGTCCGGGAATGTCCATCTGATGTCAGTGGCATAAGGGTAGCCTTCCATATTGAAGGTGAAAGTAATCACCTGTCCCGCAACGATATTGTCCCTGTCGAGGAAGTAAGGGGTGGCCATTGTCGGCATCACCTTGATGACCTTGGCCTCGGCCGGGCCTTTGGCATAATTGGCAGTGATGCTGAAGAGATACTTTATGTCATTCTCGAGGTCTGTGACCGAATATTCTGTCAAGTTGCCTTCCAGAGATGCCTCACCTTTGGCCGCCTCATCATTCTCAGGCCACCAGGACAATGTGTAGGACTGTACTGCGATGGAAGGTGCCTCCCAGGTCAGGTCCACGGTGGCGTCCGTACCGACTCCCTCGAATACTGTTACAGGGAACCTGCTTGTGGACGGCTTGGCCTTGGCCTCCACGCCATTGGATACAAGTTTTCCGTAAACTGCCTGAACCGTGAACACATAGTCGGTCCCGTTGACGAGGTTGGAAATTGTCCATTCTGTCCTCCCGTCCGTGCAGATGGTTTCTTTTCCGCCAGGACCGGTATAAGTAATGATGTAATCTGTAGGATTCCAGCCTTCCGCGGCGTTCCAGGCCAGAAGCACTTCCTCATCTCCGGGAACGGCCTTCAGATTCTCTACCTGATGACGACCGGCTCCGGCCTCCGGTATATCCTCTTCCCAGCAGGAAACAGCGGCCAGGCAGATGCCGGCGAGCATTATTATACTTGATAATCTTTTCATTTTCATAATCTTATACATTAATCACCATAGCCAGGATTCTGCCAGAGAATTGACTTGTCATTGACAATCTGAATCTGGTCCTGAGGTATTGGGAAAATCAACTGGTGAGCATCAATGGTGTATCCCAGTTCCTTGAAATAGCTTACTGCCAGCCCTAGACGTACAAGGTCGTACCACCTCTGTCCTTCCAGGGCGAACTCCCTGCCCCGCTCATCGGCAAGCTCCTGGATAAAAGCGTCTTCATCGGGAACTTCGTCTACTGCCAGGGCCGGCAGTCCGGCACGGGTTCTGGTCCTGTTCAGCTGGGCGACTGCGCCCGGGATGTCTCCAACCCGGCACAATGCCTCCGCATACATGAGCACCAGGTCCGCATAGCGGATGAGAGGAAAATCGTTGCCAACCTGAGTAGTATAGGTGGCATCATAGGTGTCCATCCACTTGTTCATAGCATAGAGTTTGTCATTGATTTTGGTGTATGTATTGATGAGCGGAAGCCTATTGTCGGAAGCGTCATACAGGGTCTTGAACAGCGAAGTAGGATTCTGTATGTCCGCCATCACCGGCGTATTGGAACTGTACCAGTACCCGTGTCCGTTGTCGTTCGTCTTGTTGTAATACAGGGCGAAGATAATCTCCTTGTTCATCTTGTTCTTCACGTCGAATGCCGCAGCCGTGGAAGGCATCATCCCGAATCCACCGTCAGTCATGGCTTCCTCAATGATATTCTTGGCCTCTGGGTATTTGCCGAATGTAAGATAGACCTTCGCAAGCAGGGCCTGGGCAGCAATTCTGGTGACCCTGGCTTTCTCGGCAGGACGCACTACAGGCAGAAGTTCAGCCGCCTCAGTCAAGTCATTGACAAGCAAGTTGTACATTTCCTCATCCGTGCACCGCTTGATAGTCTTTGCCTTGGCCGGTGTCACAACCGTCGTGGTGACCGGAACCGTGCCGAAAGTCCTGTAGAGATTGAAATAGAACCAGGAACGAATGAAAAGGCATTCGCCCCTGTACTTCCCGATATTCGGGAAATCTTTGCCGACGGTGTGGTCAAGCACATCATTACAGCGGTAAACGCCGTTGTACCAGTTGTTCCATACGTCGCTGAGGATTCCGTTGTAGGAGTTCTCCTGAAAATTGTCAATGTCGTATCTGTCCTGGGTGGACACGGCCATTGATTCCAAGATACACTCATCACTGCGATAGGCCAGTTCTGTCAGGAAGAAACTCATATTGACCTTGAGTTTGTAGTAGCAGGAATATACACCCTGGTTGAAATCATCGTCGGTCTTGTAGAAATTGCCTTCGGTAATGTTGTTGGCCGGATATTGCTCGAAGAAACTGTCCCCGCAGGAGACCGCACCCAGCAACGCTGTTCCGGCAAGTATGTATTTCAGTATATTTTTCATTGTCATATCACATCAGAGATTGAAATTAATGCCCACACTGAACGTTCTGGAAAGAGGATAGGAACAGTAGTCCTCTCCCGGACGGAGTGCGTCGGAAGCCCTTTTATTGACCTCCGGATTGTAACCGGAATAATTGGTGATGGTGAACAGATTGGATCCCTGAACGTAGATTCTGAATTTGGTTATACCGCTCTTTCTCAGCCATTTATCCGGCATCGTCCAGCCGAGGGACAGATTCTGGAGCCTAAGGTATGAACCGTCTTCCAAATGGAATGTGGATGTGCAGGAGCCATTGTTTCCGGAGGATTTCCTGGTGGCCCTGTTGAGATTTCCGTAAGGGAACCTGTTCAGTGCTTCCTTCATCATATTTGAGGAAGCCTCCATATTGAGCAGGTAGCGTCTCTCAAGATTCAGAATCTCATTGCCATAAACACCCTGGAAATTGGCTGCGAGGTCAATGCCCTTCCATCCGAGGGTAATGCCGAAACCGTAGTAGAAGTCAGGCATATAGTTGCCCACGATTACTCGGTCGTCATCTTTTTCGAGAACTCCGTCCCCGTCCGCATCCACGAATTTGAAGTCTCCGACAGTACTCGTGGAGAAATGCGGATAGGAGTCAAGTTCTTCCTGGTTGTGGAAGATGCCGTCCTGGACGAGAAGATAGTAGCAGCCTACCGGCTGGCCGACCTTTGTGATGTAATAGCCGCCGGCATAGGAGGATTCCTTGATAATCGGGGCATCCTCGTCGCCGAGGTGGAGAACCTTGTTACGGTTCAATGACCAGTTGGCGGTGAAGTCGTAGTAGAAATCCCCGAACTTCTTGCGGGAGGAGATATTCAACTCGACACCCTTGTTCTGCATTGATCCGACATTGACATTGGAGGTGGTGAGACCGGATACTACTGAAACCGGCACGTCGAAGAGCATATTCGTGGTCTTGGACAGGTAGAAGTCGGCATTGATTCCGAGGAGTCCGTTCCACAGCGTTGCATCGAGGCCAATGTTGGTCTGGGTGTTCTTCTCCCAGCCGAGGTCATTGTTGGCAATCTGTGACGGATAGACCTGATTCACTAGACCGTTACCGAGGTCAAGTGAGGCTGAACCGTAGAGCGCAAGGTATTCGGAATTGCCAATCTGCGCATTACCTGTCTGTCCGACGCTGGCCCTGATTTTCAAGTCGTTCAGCCACTTTGCACTGCTCAGGAAGTTCTCATCGCTGATTCGCCAACCGATAGATGCGGCAGGGAAATATCCCCATCTTTTATTCGGCGCAAATCTGGAAGAGCCGTCACCTCTGACTGATGCGGAGACCATATATCTTCCTTTGTATGAATACTGCGCGCGGACGAGCCAGGATGCGAAGGTGTATGCGTACTTGTTGTTGTAGGTATTGTCAATGTCCAGAGTCTTGCCTTTAGTCGTGCGGATTTTGTCATCGCCAATCTGGCCCTGTCCTGAAACATAGGTTGCCTGGGTAGTCTGTTTCTCAGCCTCATACACAGCAACGGCATTGACTGAGTGGTCACCGAACTTCCTGTTGAAGGAAATCTGGTTGGAAACTGTCCAATGGAAATAGGAGTTTGCCTGGTTTGAGGCAGTAGGCTGCGAAGGCGCATCCAGATACTTGGAGCCTCTGAGAGGAATGTAAGATGGCCTGTAATAATTCCTAATATAGGAATAGTAGTCACCTCCGAGGGTGATTTTGTATTCGAGGCCCTTGATAAATTCGTAGGAAGCGTAGAGGTTTCCGATGAGGTTAACTTTCTCCCTGACATCATCAATCTCCAGCGCAAGGGCAACCGGGTTGAGGACCTCGTTGGTCTGTGTATCCCAAGGATTGCGGATGTCTCCCGACTGCCTGAGGAGGCCGTTCATATCCCAGTTGTATGAGCCGTCTTCATTGTAAGGCTGGATAATCGGCGGAGCCATCAATGCGCTGGCAATTACACCGTCACCGTTGTACTGGGAGTCGGATGCGACGTAATTTGTCTTGGAATAGGACGGTGAGAAACTGACACCGTATTTCAGATTCCCTCTCTTGCCGTCGAAGTTGGCCCTTAGACCGTATCTCTGGAAATCCGAGCCAATGATTGTACCCTCCCTGTAGAGATAGTTGGCACCGATATAATAGTTCATTGCCTTGGTCCTTGCAGATACGCTCAATGAATGCTTGTGGGAAAGTGCCGTGCGGAATATCTCGTCCTGCCAGTCCGTGTTTGTAAGTGTACCTGTCTTGTCCTGAAGATAGGCCTCAATGAGCGGAGGAATCCTGTGATAGGTCTGTGGCCTGGATGCGGACGGATCTGAAATGGTGCCGTCAGGCACATTGAACAGGTAGGCCCCGTTTCTGGCCTCCTTGAATATTTCAGCCCATTCGTATGCATCGAGCATATCAATCTTCTTGGAAACCCCGGATACGCTGAACTGGCCATCGTATGAGATTACCGGCCTTTCTCCGGCACCTCTCTTGGTAGTCACGAGAATGACACCGCAGGATCCTCTGGAACCGTAAATGGCAGCCGCAGACGCATCCTTCAGCACTTCGAGGCTCTCAATGTCGTTTCCGTCAAGGTTGGCGAACGCCCTGGCCTCACAAGGAATGCCGTCAATCACGTAAAGAGGCTCGTTGCCTGAAGTGGCGGACTGGATTCCCCTGACACGCACTGAGACATTGCCGTCAGGCTGGCCGCCGAGGTTGATAACCTGCACTCCGGGCATCTTGGCAGCCATGGCCTCACGGAAGTCGGTAGTCGGGGTATTGGCGAAAGCCTCAGCCTTGATCGAAGTAATGGCCGTAGTCACATCCCTGGAGTTCTGGACACCGTAACCGACGACTACCACATCGTCAAGCCGGATGGCTTCCTCCATCAGGACAAAATTCGCAACTGTTTGGCTTCCCGTCAATTGTATCGATTGTGTAGCATAACCGATAAGAGAAGCTTCGAGGACAGCATCCGGATTAGGCACCTTTATGGAATAGTTTCCGTCCATATCGCAGCCTGCCCCGTTACTGGTCCCTTTCTCGATGACCATCGCTCCGATGACAGGATTTCCGTCCTGGTCCAGAACCTTGCCTGTAACCGTCCTTGGACTGCGTTTCCCAGGCTGCGCCTGCTGGGTGACAGGTTTGCTGACTTTCTTGAGCAATATGATTTTCGTGTCCCGGAATTCAGCCGTTGTCTGCGGAAGGACTCTCCCAAGAATGGAGTCAATACTTTCGTTCACCGCAGTAACAGACACTTTCCTGGAAAGGTCAATGTCCGTGTCCACGTATGCGAATGTGTACGGACTAGCCTGCTCAATGGCCTTGAGCAGTTCTTTTACCGTGACATCTTTGACATTCACGCTCACTGTGCGGGTCTGGGCGAACGCCGCCACCGAGATGAACATTGCGCACAATGCCGTGATGCAAAGTTTCGTGACAGTGATTAGTTTATTTCTCATGTTATGTTATTTTAGTGATTTCTTTCGAGGTACAAATCCTTTTCCCTGATGCTCCATTTTATCGGAAGAAGAGTGCTGAGGATATCCATCACATTCTCAAGAGATTCATCTTTGACAGTCAATGACATACGCTTGTCAGCCAGGGAACCCAGATTTGATTTGATTCCAATCCGGTAACGGTGTGAAAGAGTTTCCAGAATATCCCTTAGCGCAACATTGTCGAAAGCCAAGACCTTCTCGTACCAGCGGCAGCATTCCTCCGCGCGGACGTATGACACTTCTGTCTGGCCGTCTTTCCTGGAGAACCTCTGGTTGGGCTTCAATATCACCCTTTCCCCGGATGTCTTGTCCGCAATCTGAACCGAGCCGTTCCGCAGGATGATGTCTGTATTGTTTTCCCCATTGTACCCGCAGGCATTGAATGAAGTACCCAACACTTTCACTTCCATATTGCCGTTCATCCTGATAATGAATGGCTTATCTTCGTTTCTGGTTACCTCGAAGAATCCTTCTCCCTCCAGTGTGACTGTCCTTGTGCGTCTGTCGAAACGGCTGTCATACCTGAGGTAGCTGTCCTTGTTCAGCCATACCCTGGTCCCGTCAGGCAGGGAATATTTGCCGATACTCTCATCGGAGGCCATTATTATGGTCTCTTTCCCATTGATTCCGGCGATATTGGTGGCGAAGAAACCGAATGCGAAAACCACGGCCGCAGCGATTGTCGCTGCAAAACCCTTCCACACCCTGTTTTTACGTGTGGACCGGACGTTTTCTCTTTCGATTCTTCTGTGAAGTTCTTCAAGGTGTGCGGGGAGATCGAAGTCTCCCGCCCCAGTCGGAAAACTGTCCCAGTGACCTTCAAGAATCCGGATTACCCTCTCGTCATCACCATGGCGTGAGAGCCAGTTCCTGAATTCTTCCTGCAGGTCTTCCGGGATTTCCGCTCCACTGAAGAAAAAGTCAAAGATTTGTCTGTAATCCCCTGAACTCATTTATTCGGATTTTTGTTTGAATGTGTATGTCCCGGAATAGGAACCGGCCTTGATCCTGATGATTCCAGTCCTCCCCTCCCCGGAATCGTTCGGAGAAATGCTGATGACTGATTCGCTGATTCCCTGGCTGCCCCTGGCGGGTTCAATGGTGAACCATGCGTCTCCCTCAAGTGTCCAGTCGCAAGTTGCGAAAATGGTCACCGACGTCGTTGCTCCCTGCACCGGCTGCTCCGGAAGAACGGTCTTAATCACGGCAGTGTCGTGAACCTCCGGCTCATCCTCTTTCTGGCAAGCCGCCGACAGAAGCATCGGAGTGATGACAAGCGACAAAAATTTTAGACAATGTCTCATAGTGTTATTGATTTGTTATTGGTTATCCGGCTCGCAAAAAGATCTGTTGAACCGTTTCATATTAAAGACACACAAGTCGGAAGATATGCTAAACAACAGATGACAAAAAAGGGGCTGCCCAAAAAGCCCCTTTTTTGTCATCCCGACTATGCACTGCGTGCTTCGCTTGATATGACAGGCTTTTTGGTCAGTCTCCAAAATATTTCAATGTTTTATCTCAATGTATGCCGCCCCACCTTGGTGAGATAGCCGATGAGGAGTTCCGGGCGATCAGTCTGAATCATTGAAACTCCCTTGTCGAGATATCTGCGGTAAACCTTGTCCGGGTCGCCGCTTATGAAGGCCGCATCGTCATCATTGCCAATGCCGCCGCAGAGGGAGGCCCAGATGGTATTGACCCAAATCTTGGAGCCCTGGGCAATGATTTCATCGCATACCTTGTCGAAGGTTCCGTCCTCCGTCTGCCAGCATACCTCGTAGGCGAGAGGGACGACATTGCGCTCCATGTAGGAGTTGTAAAGTTCAATGCCGGCAGGCTTCTGGATATCCACAATCGGCATATACATCATATTGTGTTCGTGCCTGGCCTCGTGTTCCGCTACCACGTCAATAGGACGCTTGCCTTTGATGAGTAGCTGGTCGGTGACACCGAGCCTCCCGGAGATTTCGAGTACCTGGTCATAGAACTCATAGCCCTGGTCAACATTGACACAAATCCTGTCCTTGCATATCCACAGGGCCTCCTCCAAGGTGAGAATGCGGCAGGTGTCGGTGACTACACCGTGTGCCCTTTTCAGTTTGAGCTGCTTCAATTCGGCCAGGGTGTAATCGCTTACCGGGCCTTTGCCGTTAGTACAGCGGTCCAATGTCTTGTCGTGTGAGAGGACCAGTACGGAGTCCTTGCTCATCTTGAGGTCGAGTTCCATAATGTCGGCTCCCATATTGATGACTGACTCTATGGCCAAAGCGGAATTCTCAGGGAAATTTCTCCAGTCGCCGCGGTGGCATGCAACCACTACATAGTCCGACTTCGGATTGTGAATCTGTGCTAGAATGGCTTCAGCCCTGTTCGCATATTCAGGGGTGCCCTGGCAGGCTGCCAAGCCCAATGCTGCCAGCCCTATTAGAAGTATTCGTTTCATAGTATATTGATTTTAAATTACTTGCTGCTTGCGCTTCCAGTTCAGTACCGGAAGAACGAAAGAGATGACGGCGGCGCCGAGCCAGAAATAGCTGACGTGTTTAAAGTCGTGGACCTGAATGATTTCGCCGGCTGCATTGACCTTCTCGATGATATTCCCGTCAAGGAGAAGTCCGGTAATGATGTTCTGGATTCCCGCTGCAGCGTATGAGGCGAGGCCCACGATGCCCAGGGCTGCCCCTGTGGCCTTTCTCGGGACGAGGTCAATGGCCATGAGTCCGCCGAGGAAAGAAATCAGGACGCCGATGGCAATGCCAAAGAGCATCATTGAGGTGATTATCACCCATTTGCTCTCGCCTCCGAAAAGGAACAGGAGCAATGCCAATGATTCCAGCACGCCTGCAACGAAGGCCAGATACTTCCTGTCGCCCTTGAAGAGCACGTCGGAGAGCCATCCGGAAACGACGGTTCCGATGATGCCGAATATAGGATTGATGCCGATGATGGCGGCAGCCTCTTTCAAGTCATAGCCCCTGGCTTCCTGGAGGAAGATGGTCCCCCATTCATTGATGGCATAGCGGCTCATATACATAAATGCTGATGAGAGTGCGAGAATCCAGACTCCCGGATTCTTGATGACTGCCCTCTGCATCTGCCTGGTGAAATCTCGCTGGTCCGCCTTGGCATTGACTGCAGCAGCTCTCCCGGCCTCCAGTTCCTCCCGGGTTTTCTCCCCGGCCAGAATCTCGATTGGCTCAAGTCCCTTGCTTTCAGGAGTGTCATGCAGGAAAAGCAGGATGAGAGCAAGCCCGATAACGCCCGCTATTGCCGCCCCGAAGAAGCCCCATTTCCAACCGAATGCGGCGACAATGGAGCCGACGAATACGAATGAGAGACCTTCGCCAATGTTGTGCGAGGCGCTGAAGAAGCCGTAGAATGTACCCCTGACCTTCAATGGAAACCATCTGGACAGGGTCACGATTGAAGACGGCGCACCCATGGACTGGGCCCATCCGTTGAGCCCCCACATTATGGCGAAGGTGAAGAATACGACTGATGACGATATCCCGGCACCGACTGCGGAGGCCCCTATTACGCCCATGAGGAAGTTGGCGGCGACAGAGACCGTGAGGCCGAGGGCCATGAAACGCTTGACATTGGAAGCATCGGCAAGGAAGCCGTTTACCAGTTTGCCTACTGCGTACATCCAATACAGGCAGGCTCCTATGATACCGAGCTGGGTGGCATTGAGAAGGCCAGCATCAATGAGAGGCTGTTTCATCACGCCCATGGAAAGGCGGCAGACATAGTACAGGGCATATCCGAACGTGACAGTCAGGAATGACTGCATCCTCAACTTCCTGTAGCATTTTTCCAGCTCCGAGGCGGAAACTTTTACGGAAGACGGTTCGCTGATCTTGAAGTAATTCAAAACAGACATTTCAGGTTGAATCTTAATGTTGTGCAATATAGTGTGGTTATCGGCTGAACGTTTAGCAATTATTTTTCAAATTGCGCCACGACTTTCTTATAAGACACCTGAAACAGGAAATATGCTCAAGGAATCCGGAAAAATTCTTTGCCTGCCACCGGGTCCATCCTGTCGAAGGTCTCGAAAACCTGCTCGGAAGCCGCCCTGCAACCACCTTTGCTCAATTCATTTTGAAAGACCTTATTAAAGAGGCGGATATGGGGATACTTGTTGCATAAACTGACTATCCGCAATTCGTACAATTTACACTATGTTCTGTCCGAACTGACGTCTTGCAGGTACTAGGCAAGGTCTGGGCAGGGCAAAGGTGGAAGGGATTTGTGACCGGTTCTGCTTCGGGTAGATCCACGGTCACGTAGGACCCGTCATCTGAAATGTGGACTTCCATTTTGCGAAGTCCGACTTCCTAAACGAAAACCAGTGAACAACAAGGTGTCCTACAGGGTATTGTGGCAGGCTGCAGGACTCACTATTGCCCAGGCAAGATCTACAGAACCAAGATCACATTTTGCTGAACGATTTGCATCAGATTTCCGAGGTCAGATTTTCTCCCGAGGATGGTCGTGAGCGGT
>JBJEBV010000106.1:0-6991 GCA_051870395.1 Candidatus Cryptobacteroides sp.
CCATCGCTGCAATAATTGATACAATCTTTTTCATAAACTATATGTTACCATTCTGTAATATCTCACAAAATTCCCTGACGCAGTTCCCGAGCAGTTTGCATCAATCGTGGAATCCTTTTCGGAAACCTTTGTGGAATCGAAAGTTCCACAACGAAAATATCCATCACTCATTCCACGCCATCCCCAATTAACATGATAGTAGTCCTTCCCGGAAGAATCTACTGCATAGCCGTCCAAGACCCAGCCGTGACCTTCACCACCTCCTTGTCCACGCAAATAAATTGGCTTGCCATTTTTGATGACCCTTTTTGCTATTCCCTGATTCTTACTTCCAAAGCCCACGTGTTTATCAACGTCTTTATATCCAAGAGCCTGAAATGTACGCTGCACGCCTTCTGCATTTCCAGAAGATGACTCTGTTCCGTAATCAATCCTACAATGATTGTGGTCACCAATTATTTTCATAAAATTTGCCCCCTGAGAACAGGCTTCACTACCGCCATCATATCCAATATTGGAATAGTGATAAATACTCTCAAGACTATTCCAATCACAAAGTTTGCCATTGAAAACCATACTATTTGATTTTTTATTCGCGACCACTATCTGTCCACAGGCCGTCGCTGCACAACCTACGGGGCCATTAGGATTACATATCGTATTCAACGGTGCCCTCTGACCCCACTTTGTCTTAACATAAGGCCCATAAACGGTGGACATACTCTTTGTAAAACTATCAACCTCTTCGCACTCGGTATCTTTTACTTGATAATAATCCAAAAGCACATCACCGAGAACCAACCAATGCACAAATTCTTCCCCCATATCAACGAAATCTTCGCAATCCCCGGAATCATCCTCCATCGGAGCGGAAAAGATCCGCTCAAACGCATTTGCGAAATCGACCTCCGAGACGGTCGCATTAGTAGCATAAGCATAAACATTCGCTGTCTGGCATCTGTTGGCAGACAACACTGCGTAGCCGTCATCAACAGTGCAAATATACATAAGCGTATCAGGAAGATCAACTACATCAATGGCTTTTGACGCTAAATTGCGTCCGCCAAATGCGACAATATCACTTGCTTTTATAGCGGATGACTTCACATTTGGAGAAACCAGATCAAGAAAATCCCTTAGATGACTCAAGGCTTCCTCCACAGGAATTATTTCAGATGAGGGATCCTCGATGGCGTGTTCATTTGTCTCCTTTGCGCATCCCACGATTAATAATAGGGAGACATACCATGCAATTTTTCTGTTCATTTCAATAGTAATTTAAAAACTTTGATTTATACAACAATTTTTACTCGCTGACGGCATCGAATGTGCCATAGTACTCACGACCGTCCATAAGGTTAATTTCAAGGAGATATGTCCCGGAAGAAGACAGCGGAAGGATAACAAGGGCTGAACCGGACGTTGCATATTCAGTCGTGGTCTCTCCTGTTACAAGGTTTGTCAACTTTACGGTTGCACTCTCGATGGCGATTCTGAATTGAACCTCTACCTGATTCATCACATCATTGTAGATGCAGTCAATAGGTAACTGTTCCGGGGCCCTGTGGGGTCTTTTATCCGGTCTGACTATCTTTTTTTCAACGACAATCCTGTCTTCTCCCATACAATAGGAGAAAGACAATGAGGCCGAGCAAAGCAATGCGGTGCTTACCAGCAATTCTTTAATCATACAACTTGTTGCTAATTGAAAAACAAAAATCGTGGAATTCCAACAGTGCAAAGTTAGGGAGAAACGTCAGTAAAATCCAAATTTGCAGTCTAAACAACCGCCTCTGTAATTCATTGTAATACAATAAATTACAGAGGCCCCTATTTAAAGAATCTATACAAGGGGGGGGCAACTGTCCTTGTTTTTCCGATTTTTCTATCTGGATATACAGTTCAGCAAGAACTTTTTCTCTGGTTCGGATGGCAATGCTTCAATCTCGCGACGAAGACGGTTCTTTTTCGTATATACTGTGTCAACTTGCATACCGAGCAGTAGAGAAATCGTCTTGGCATCAAACCCCATGATCAAATACGAGATAAAGGCATAATCCGCATCATTATGCTTCGGCAATGCTTCCCTCATACGGGAGATGACATTATCCATTTTCTCATCCAGCAACATCTGAAGAGCCCTCTGGGCTTTGACATCAGTACCGAATTTGTTAACCTCTTTTTCAACAGTCTTGTATATGGTATCTTTCTTATTGGCCTTGCTAGGCGAATAAAAATCCGAGCAAAGTTCGTGAATAACATCAAATCTTTCTCTCAACAAGATGAAATTCTGCTTCCTCATTCCTTCCAGCAATGTTTCCCGATTATTAATTTCTTCGGTCAATGTACTCATGGTGACAGACAGTTCCTTGCTCAGAGACGCAATATTCGCCTCCATTAATGCGTATTTTCTCTTTCTGCCCATGTACTGAACAAGAACGAGTGCTATCAGCAACAGAATAATAAGGAAAGCGATTTGTTTCGTCTGCTTCTCATTGTCAACCGTCTTCTGCATTGAAACCGACCGTTCCTTGAAAAACTCCGCCTGAAAACAGACCATTGACTGCTCCAATGTCTTCAGTACGATGGAATCTTGCTTGTCTACTGCATATTCAAGATACTCCAAGGCCTTGTCTGTTTCTCCTCTATGCTTGTAAATCCTATACTTGAATGACGGGAGGATTTCTGTTCCGTAATGCTCTGACGCTATTCCGATTATTGAGTCCGCCTCATCCCGGCATCCTGTCAGTTCAAGAGCATAAGCATAAACGCTAATGTCCGATACATCCGTCAACTGACCGCTCAGTCTTACAGACTCTTTTATCAGATCTATACTTCTTTTGGGAGACGGCTGGTCACGAAGAACCAGCGACTTGGCATAAGACAGCAACTCATCCGCATAAAAAAGAGAATCCAGGATTGGCTCGGTCAGGAATGCTTCGAAAAGGCTGTCTGATTTATCTAGAATACCGCAATTGAAATAAGATTCCGACAGCTGCGCCTCGTAATACCACACACCGACCGTGTCGCCGGCCATCCTGGCGAAACGAATTGCCTCTTCCATATACTTCAGTTCCTTGGAAGAGTTGAAATCCCGGGAATAAGCTCCGGCAATCGCAGATTTCAGGAGGCCGGCAGTGTAGTAATCCGTTGCCGCCGGCGAGCTCTCGTCAGCAATGATGTAATCCGCCATTGCACTTTCACGATTTCCGGCGTTCCTCTCAATGTTTCCCATATAGAAATACGTCCTCATCTTCTCGTCCGGGCTGCCCTTGCGGGTGTAGTAGCGGACGGCGGGCATTATCAGGTTGAGGTCGGTGGTGTCAATGTAGCATTTGTCCAGCGTCATTGCCATCAGGAGGGCATAACGGGCCCTGCGCGGGGCCGTAATCAGGGTTATGCGCCTTATACTGTCCAGGGAGGCAAGAGCCTGCTCCGGGGCCGTTTCTATGGCATTCTCGGCACGGTCCATCCTCTCCGTGGCTGTTTTGAAAGGGTTGCAGGACAGAAGAAGAATTGCCAGAAGTAATATTGATATCAGCAGTTTTAGTCTCATTATGCGAAAGGAATCGATAACCATTTGCAAATTTACAAGTTTTTCCTGCAAATCGCACACAAACCCTGCTCCGGCACGCTTGGCCGAAAGTTGTGCTGCGTCCATCCAAAAAAACCGGATGGCTGAGGAATCCAGCCACCCGGCAATAATATCAGTATGTGCCTTGATTATTTCTTCTTGGCAGCCTTTCTCTTGTTGTTCCAGACGGTAGCATCGAACATCACCGGAGTACCGATGAAGAGGGATGCGTAGGTACCGAAACAGATACCGAGGATGAGGGCCACGGAAAGACCACGGACAGACTCACCGCCGAAGATGGCGATTGCGAGCATTGTCACGAGAGTGGAAATCGAGGTGTTCATTGTCCTGGTAAGAGTGCTGTTGAGGGCGAGATTGGTGTTCTCCCTGAAGTCAGCCTTCGGATGGAGGGTCTTGTACTCACGGATACGGTCGAAGATGACCACGTTGTCATTGATGGCGTATCCAATGATGGTCAGGATAGCCGCAATAAAGGTCTGGTCGACGTCGAGGTTGAACGGAAGGATACCGGAGAAGAGGGAGAAGAAGCCGATCACGATGATTGCTGTATGAGCAAGTGATACGACACCTCCGAGACCCCAGGTCCAGCCCCTGAACCTGAACGCAATGTATGCGAAGATTACGAAGAGGGCGATAATAACGGCGATAACCGCATCCCTCTTGATGTCGTTCGCGATAGTCGGTCCGACCATATCGGAAGAAACGATACCGTTAGGGTTCTGCTGCGTCTCAGTGAACTCTGCGTATGATATCTCCTTTGAGAAGAAGCCCTTGACAGCATCGTAGAGCATTGTGGAAACAGTCGCTGCCATTTCCGGAGAATCATCCTCGATACCGTACTTGGTGGTAATCTTCATCTGGCTGTCGCCACCGAACTGCTTGACCTCCACTGAACCGGAGAATACCTCCTCGGCAGAAGCCCTAACCTCCTCAGCGGATACAGGCTGGTCGAATCTTACGACGTATGTACGTCCACCGGTGAAGTCAACACCGTAGGTAAAGCCCTTGGTGAAGATGGAAACGAGGGAAATGAGTATGAGGACACCTGAGAAAATGTAGGTAATCTTCTTCTTGCCGATGAAGTCGAAATGAGTGTTCTTCAGGAAGTTCCTGGTAAGCTTGTTCTCGAACGAGATGCTCTTGCCCTTGGATACGCGGCCCTCGAGAATCAGCCTTGTAATGAAAATAGAGGTGATTACTGAGGTGATGATACCGATGATGAGGGTGGTTGCGAATCCCTGTACAGGGCCTGAACCGAATACGAAGAGAACGAAACCGGTGAGCATTGTGGTCAACTGACCGTCAATGATGGCTGAGTATGCATTGGAATAACCGTCAGCAATAGCCTTGCTGAGGCCCTTTCCTGCTGCAAGTTCCTCCTTGATACGCTCGTAGATAATCACATTGGCGTCGACGGCCATACCGAGGGTCAGGACGAGACCGGCGATACCAGGCAGGGTAAGGACAGCTCCGAATGAAACGAGGGTTCCGAAGAGGAAGAGCACGTTGCAGAGGAGAGCGATATCAGCCACGAAACCGGCACCGCTGTAGAAGAATATCATATACACCAGCACGAGGATGAATGCGATGATGAATGATATGAGACCGGCCCTGATGGACTCTGAACCGAGGGATGGTCCTACCACCTGCTCCTGGACAATCTTGGCCGGTGCAGGGAGCTTACCTGAATTCAGCACGTTGGCAAGGTCAGTGGCCTCCTCGACGTCGAAGTTTCCGGTGATGGAAGAATGTCCTCCGGAAATCTCGTTCTGGACGTTAGGGTATGAGTATACGAGACCGTCGAGGACAATGGCAATCTGCTTGCCGATATTGTCCCTGGTGAGGCGGGCCCATTTGTTTGCACCGTCGGCGTTCATTGACATTGATACGGAAGGATTACCCTTGTTCATTCCGGTACCGTCGTATGATACGCGTGCGTCAGTTACTGCTGCGCCGTCGAGAGGGGCCTTGCCGTCATTGAGCTCGGCCTTGATGGCTACGAGTTCGAATACATTGCCACCGGCGATATACTGGGACGGCTTAACTGTCCACTTCGGACGGAGATACGGTGAGAGGATGCCCTTTGCAATGTTTGAGCTGAGCATCCTGTTGATGGCAGCCGTGTCGGCGCCCTGTGCATATCCGATGCAGGCGCTTCCCCTTGCCTGTGATGGCTGGAGAAGAGCGAAGAGAGGGTGCTGCTTCTTGTATGCTTCGAGTGCCTTGGCATCATTGGCGGCGCCGCTGATCTCGCTTTCGAGAATGGATGTACTGTCGGCTGCTGCCTCTGTCTCCTCAACCTCATCAGCATTTGCCTGTGCAAGGGCTGCGTCGAGGGCACTGAGGTCGGCCATCACTTCTTCGCTGGTGAAGGTGGTCCAGAACTCGAGGGAAGCAGTTCCCTGGAGGAGGTTCTTCACACGCTCAGGCTCCTTTACACCAGGGAGCTCCACGAGAATGCGGCCTGTATTGCCAATCTTCTGGATGGAAGGCTGGGTCACACCGAAGCGGTCGATACGGTTGCGGAGGACATTGAACGAGTTCGCGATTGCGCTCTCGGCATTTTCCCTGATTACGGCAATGACCTCGTCGTCGGAAGTCTGTGGGGTAATGCGGGATGCGAGGTCAATGGTACCGAACACCTGTGCGAGCCTCTGGCCACCGGAAACTTCCTTCCAGGCCTCTGCGAAGAGGGTAATGAAATCGCTGGAGGAGGTCCTGGCACGCTCAAGGGCGAGGTCGTATGCCTTGTGGAACTCAGGAGTCTTGTTCTCGCCGGCGAGGGCGGAAACGATGTCCTCAAGTTGCACCTGGAGCATCACGTTCATACCTCCCTTGAGGTCGAGACCGAGATTGATCTCCTTGGACTTGACGTCCTTGTAGGTGTAACGGAAGTAAACCTTCTCGTTGGAAATGGAATCGATGTAAGCGCGGTTAAGTTTCTTGGCAAGCGAGTCGAGGACGTATGCCCTGTCTCCCTCCGGAACCGCTGCGAATTCTTCTGACTGAGTAAACTTCTCGACTGCTGTCTGGGCGTATTTCTCTGCCTTGTTCTCCTGGATGCTTGTCACAAGAGTGAAGGAGAGCTGCCAGATGCAGGCGATGGCGAGAAGAATCGCCACAAATTTGATTGCACCTTTACTTTGCATTGTTGAATTATTTTAATTATTTTAGTTTCTGTTTCCAAGGCTTTGTCCGGCCCCGTTATGGCCAGGGGACGACTCGGCACGATATACAAGACTGCAAATTTATCTATTTTTTTCGTAGAAAGAAACTTTATGTCAGTAATTTGTTAAATTTGCAAGGTAAGAAAGGGATTTGGAATTGAAACCTACAACAAATATTCCCGGGAGTTTGACACAATATTTTAGAAAATCTTACCTACAGAGGCCCTGC
>JBJEBV010000107.1:0-6929 GCA_051870395.1 Candidatus Cryptobacteroides sp.
ATGTATTTGGCTGCTTGACAGATGTAGTGCTACTTTCGCAGAGAACTAAAGCTAAAAGGTATCAGATTGTCACGCCGGTCTGACGTATCCGTAACCAAGATATTCAAGGAACTTCTGGTATTGAAGCCAGATGCGGAAGACATATTTGTACGGGCTGTTGAACCGTGCCGGAGCTATGAAGCCGTGAGCCTTTCCGAAAAGCTTGAGGAATTGAGACGCATGAAGGAACTCCTTTTCGCGCCTTTCCTTCTGCGCTTCATCCATATTGTTCATGATTGAACCCGGAGTAGCATTGTAGATATAGACTGCCCCAGGAGCCGTAACAATCTCATTTGCATAATACAATGCCTTCACGATGAATGGAAGGTCCTCGATTATGTGCCCTTCCTCGAAGTCAATGTTGTTCTTCCTGAGCAAATCGGCACGGAGAAGATATCGCCAGCAGCATCCCATCCTGCAGCACCAAGTCGCTGTCAGCTTCGGATAAGTCCCCTTGATTATGCGTCTGCGCCTGAAATACTGGCTTCTGAACTTCTGGGCCTCGTTATATACGCCAGAGGCTATCGCATCAGGGAAGCGGTCCCCAGCAGCCGCTATCATCTTTTCGTAATAACCTTCAGAAAGCTCGTCATCCGAATCCATGAAGTGGATATAATCACCGGTAGCGGCCTCTATTCCGGCATTTCTTGCCGCCGATACGCCCCTGTTCTTCTCGAAAACAATCATTTTGACAGGGTAGCGGGAAACAATCTCTTTTGAATTGTCCAGCAATCCGTCAATGATGACAATTATCTCAAGGTTCTCGTAATTCTGCGATAAGATATTGTCCAATGCCCTCCCGATGAAGGCCTCTCCCTTGTAGCAGGGGATGATTACAGAAATTTTCCTTTGTTCCATTTAACAGATTTACTTCAATAGCCGCTATGTTAAATGCATATTGTAGATGAAATGTTGCATTGGATAAAGAAAAAGTTGAAAAGTCGCATATAATTCGTATATTTGTCGGCCTTTTCAAGAACCTATAAATCAAAACTATATGCGGGAGGAGAAATATCCTGTTGATGCCGTTGTTACCTGGGTTGACGGTAATGATCCTGCTCACAGAGCTACAAGGAAGAATCACGATCTGTTGGGTGACGCTTCCAAAGATGATGTTGCCGGCGATATACGCTTTTCTAACCTTGGCGAAATCAAGTATTGCGTCGCCTCAATATTGAGGTTCGCTCCTTATATCCGCAACATTTATATCATTACTGACGGACAGGACCCTGACTTGACCGGATTCGTGGAGAAATATTTTCCCGGACAGAGCGGACGTTTGAAAATAGTTGATCACAAGGTAATCTACCGCGGGTATGAGAAGTATCTTCCAGTTTTCAATTCTCTTTCCATTGAGACCCTGATGTGGAGAATCCCGGGACTTAGTGAGCATTTCCTTTATTTCAATGATGATCTGATGCTGGTTTCTGATTCTTCGGTTGAGGATTACTTCGTTGATGACAAGATTGTAGTTTACGGGCGTTATTGCTCATTGGTATGGGCACGTATCGATTATTTCCTCAGGCCTCGCAAAAATGGCTACAAACCATTGAGCTTCAAGAATTTTATGCTGAATGCTGCCAAGGCGGTGGGGGAGAAATACCTGATGTACAGATTGAGCCACAGCCCGCATCCCATGAAGGTCAGCACATTCCGGGATTTCTTCGAGAAGCATCCTGACCTAATGGAGGCGAATATCAAGTGCCGTTTCCGTGAGCCCCAGCAGTTCAATCCTGCCGAACTCTGCTATCTCCTGAACAGACAGCAGGGCAATACTATAAGACGCTCAGCCAAAGGCCCTTATCTTTATCTCCTCCCTCAGGGCCACGAATATATGCAGAGACATCTTGAGCGTTTCCGCAATGCCCGGAAAGCCAAATTCTGCTGTGTCAATTCACTTGGCTATGCTGATCCGGATGATATCAGGGAGGTGCTGGAATGGCTTTCCGGAAGAATTGGTATTGAAACTCAAGGCAAATAATAAATACCAAAGGGGCCGACCGTGAATGGTCAGCCCCTTTAGTTTTATCATTGTCATGATTACAATGTCCTCTTGATTTCTACAATCTGGAAGGCTTCGATAATGTCTCCCGGCTTGATATCATTGTATTTGTCGATACCGATACCGCATTCCATACCGCACATAACCTCCTTGGCGTCGTCCTTGCCCCTCTTCAGGGATGAAAGTTCGCCGGTGAAGACCACGATACCGTCCCTGATGAGGCGAACCTTGCTCTTCGCCGTCATCTTTCCGTCCTTTATCAGGCAGCCGGCAATCGTACCGACCTTGGAAATGTGGAAGGTCTGCTTGACCTCTGCCGTGGATGTGACTTCCTCCTTCTTTTCAGGCTCAAGCATACCCTCGATACCATCCTTGACCTCATTGATTGCATCATAGATGATGGAGTAGAGCCTGATTTCAATGCCTTCCTTCTCGGCAAGGTTGCGAGCATCTGACGATGGACGAACCTGGAATCCGATGATAATCGCATCGGAAGCGGTGGCGAGCATTATATCCGACTCGGAGATTCCTCCGACAGCCTTGTGTATCACATTAACGTGAATCTCCTCGGTGGAGAGCTTGATGAGTGAATCGGAAAGAGCCTCGACTGAACCGTCCACGTCACCTTTGACAATGACATTGAGTTCCTTGAAGTTTCCGATGGCGATACGCCTTCCGATTTCCTCGAGGGTCATGTGCTTCTGGGTCTTGATACCCTGGATTCTTATGAGCTGCTCGCGCCTGTTGGCTATGGACTTGGCCTCCTTCTCATCGTTCATGATATTGAACTTGTCACCTGCGCTAGGAGCGCCGTTGAGTCCGAGGACAGATACAGGGGTTGACGGACCGGTGGACTCGACCTTCTGTCCACGCTCATTGAACATTGCCTTTATACGGCCGTAGTAGCATCCGCTGAGCATCATGTCGCCCGTGTGGATTGTACCGTCCTGTACGAGAATGGTAGCCACGTAACCGCGTCCCTTGTCGAGGGATGACTCGATGACAGTACCGACTCCGAGTTTCTTCGGGTTGGCCTTCAGGTCCATGAGGTCGGTCTCAAGGAGAACCTTGTCGAGAAGCTTGTCCACATTCAGGCCCTTCTTTGCCGAGATTTCCTGGCATTGGAACTTTCCGCCCCAATCCTCGACGAGAATGTTCATCTGGGAGAGCTGCTGGCGAATCTTCTCAGGCTGTGCACCAGGTTTGTCTATCTTGTTGATGGCGAAAACCATTGGTACTCCGGCGGCCTGTGCATGGTTGATTGCCTCGACTGTCTGCGGCATCACGGCATCGTCAGCCGCAATGATAATGATAGCAAGGTCTGTCAACTGTGCTCCACGGGCACGCATGGCGGTGAATGCCTCGTGTCCAGGTGTATCGAGGAAGGTAATCTTCCTTCCGTTGCCGAGGACCACATTGTAGGCACCGATGTGCTGTGTGATACCTCCGGCCTCTCCTGCGATTACATTGGTCTTGCGGATGTAGTCGAGCAGGGAAGTCTTGCCATGGTCAACGTGTCCCATCACGGTGATAATCGGCGGCCTTGTCACGAGATCCTCCTCCCTGTCAGGCTCGCTGTCCTGATTGATTTCATTGGTGAGCTCGGCAGTCACGAATTCGACCTTGTATCCGAATTCCTCTGCTACGAGCACGAGGGCCTCGGCATCGAGCCTCTGGTTGATGGAAACCATCAGTCCGAGGTTCAGGCAGGCTCCGATGACCTTGTTGACAGGAGTGTTGTTCATAAGGGTGGCGAGATCGTTGACCGTCACGAACTCGGTGACTTTCAATACCTTCCTCTCTGCGGCCTCCTGAGCCATCTCCTCCTGCGCCTTGAGCGAGGCGAGCTCGCGTTTCTCCTTTCTGTGCTTTGCTCCGAAATTACTCTTGGTCTTGCTGTCGTTCATCCTTGCGTAGGTCTCCTTGACCTGCTTCTGGATTTCCTTCTGCATCTCCTCCTCTTCAGCAGCTGTCATTGCCGGTTTGAACTTCTCGTTCATCCTCTCTTTCCTGCGGGCGGCTTTGCCGGAAGGCTGGTTCTGACGCTGGTCTTTGCGACCGTTGTTGTTCTGGCCTCCGCGGTTCTTGTTCTTGTCTTTGCGCTCGCCCTTGTCCTCTCCGTCAATCTTGTTCACATCCACCTTCTGGCTTCCGCCCTTGTTGATGCGCTCGCGCTTCTTGCCTCTCTTCGGTTCGAACTGGGAAAGGTCCACCTTGCCCACAATCTTGAGTCCGGTAGAAGCCGTCTCCGGCTCTTCATCCTTGCTGGATGCTGCTTTCTGGAGTTTATGCTCGGCCTTGAGTTTGGCTTTGTCAGCCTTCGGATTGAATTCCTCCTTGTTCGCCCTGTCTGCTTTCTTGATGTCTGACCTGTGGACTACAGCGACAACGGCAGCAGTTTCCGCCGGGGTCTGAGCGGACAAGTCTGCTTCCTCATTCTGTTCAGGTTTCTCCTCAGGTTCATCTTTGCGAACTTCCTGTGCAGGAACTGCTTCAGGCAATTCTTCCCCTGCCTTTTCTGCAGGTCCAGGCACTGCCACAAGTTCAGGCTCGGCCCCAGCAACCGGAGCCACCGGTTCTTCCACGACCGGAGCAGATATCTCCGGCTCGGCCGGAACGGCGGTTTCAGGGGCCTCCTTGACTTCTTCTCCCGCCTCTGTACCAGGTACCTCGTCCTCCACAGGCTGCGGAGCTGCATTCTGTCCTGATGACAGGGCCGTGCTGACGATTACAATCTCCTTTGCAGGCTCGTCTTCGTCCTCTTCCTTCTTCTTGGTATCCTTCTCGATGATTTCCTTGATCTTGATTCTGACTTTCTCCGAATCCTCCTTGGCCTTCAGGTCTTTGCCGAATGCTTTTTCGAGATCAGGAAGGTACTCGTCGGATACCTTGGCATTCGGGTTGAGTGACTCCAGTCCTGCGCCCTTCCCGTTGAGGAAGTCCACAAGTGTCTGCAACCCGATATTGAACTGTTTGGTAAGTTTGTTTAGTCTGATTTCCGCCATATAATAACCCCTTTTGTTTTTTACTCTTCTTCAAATTCCTCTTTCAGGATGTTGATGACCTCCTCAACGGTCTCGTCCTCGAGGTCAGCCCTCTTGGCAATGTCTTCCGGGTCTAGAGCGAGCACGCTCTTCGCCGTATCGCATCCGATGGCCTGGAGACGCTCGATGACCCAAGGGTCAATCTCATTGCTGAACTCGCTGAGAAGTACATCCTCTTCCTCGCTGCCGTCATCCTCGCCTTCCTTCGGCAACTCTCTCCAAACCTCTATTTCGCGGCCTACGAGCATACTTGCGAGCTTGATATTGCATCCGCCCTTGCCGATACCCTTCTTGACCTCCTCCGGGAGCATGAATACCTTGATTTTGTCATCCTCGCTGCTGCCCATGTCAATGGAGGTGAACTTGGCAGGGTTGAGTGCCCTCTGGATGAGGAGCTGGGTGTTGGAAGTCCACTGGAGCACGTCAATGTTCTCGTTGCGGAGCTCCCTTACAATACCGATGATACGCGAACCCTTGACACCGATGCAGGCTCCGATAGGGTCAATGCGGTCGTCGTATGACTCCACAGCAACCTTCGCCCTCTCTCCCGGGATGCGGACCACCTTCTTGATGGTAATGAGACCGTCATAAATCTCAGGAACCTCCTGCTCGAAGAGCTTCTTGAGGAATTCGTCTGAAGTTCTTGAGAGAACAATGTACGGAGTGGTGTTGTTTTTCATCTCCACGCTCTTGATGATGGCGCGGACAGTCTCGTTCTTCTTGAAATGCTCGCCCGGAATCTGCTCTGACTTCGGCAGGCGTAACTCGTTTCCGTCCTCGTCGAGGATGAGAACTTCCTTGGACCAGGTCTGGTAAATCTCTCCGGTGAAAATCTCGCCGATTTTGTCAGTGTACTTATTGTAGAGATTGGCCTTCTCAATGTCCATTATCCTTCCCTGAAGGTTCTGGCGGATATTGAGGATACCCCTCCTTCCGAAGTCCTTGAGCTCAACCTTCCTTGTAAAGGTCTCACCGAGCTCGTAGTCGTCTCCATCCTCATTGACTTCCGCAAGTGAAATCTGGGTATTCGGATTTTCCACAGTCTCCACAACCTCGAGATTCTGGTAAATCTCGCAGTCTCCCTTGTCTACATTGATGATGACGTCGAAATTGTCAGCCGAGCCGAAAGTCTTGGCCAGCTGGGTCATGAATACATCCTTGAGTACTCCCATCATCACAGGACGGTCAATGTGCTTCTCGTCCTTGAAAAGTGCAAATGCTGTCTTGAGGTCGATTTTCTCTTCTTCCATTTTTTGTATATTTTTAATTTTTTATTGTCTTTCGTGTCGCACGACAATGCAAGGCTTCCTATTCCACAACGATATAAGGGGTTACGGAGTTTACATCACCGTAGGCGAAACTGTCCTCGTGCCTGACCATTTCCTTCTTTTTCTTGCCCGGAACGGCTTCCTTCACCTCGTAGGCCAATGTGAACGCCGCTTCGTCAGCCGATGTCAATGTGCCGATGAGCTTGCGTCCGTCCCTTGTCTTGACTTCCACCTGGCTGCCGACAGCCTTCAGGTATTGCTTCAGGATGCGGAAAGGCTGGTCAAGTCCCGCAGAGGTGACTGTCAGGGCATAGTCCTCGACATCCCTGTTGAAGATTTCCTGGAATTTTTCACTGACTGCTACGCAATCCTCCATGTCCACTATCCCTTCTTCCGACTCAATGGCTATGACAATGTCGTTGTCCGCCGATACGGACACTTCGGTGATGAAGCAGCCCCTCTTGGCTACCTCCGGCTCCATTTCCTTGACTATCAATGCAGTATCCATAAAAATCCAATTATAGTAATCTTCAAAAAATAACCAGCATCATCTTATGCATATCTTTCCGGTCCATA
>JBJEBV010000108.1:0-6789 GCA_051870395.1 Candidatus Cryptobacteroides sp.
GGAAGCGCAGGCCACACACAGCAGGGAAGCGAGGATGATGGTGAAGTTTTTCATAGGTTGTTATGCTTCTGTAGTGCTTACTTTTCTTGGAACATAGCATATGAATCCGCAGTACTGGGATAAATGCCAGGAGTATGTGGGATTGATGATTTCAACGGTGAACACGTTGTCCCGAATCTCGAAGCGGAACATCTTGGTCCCGACCGACGGTGATATTGCCTGGTCATCCATAATAATTCCGTCGAAGTCTTCAACCTCCGGCAGATCCTTGATTCTGAACGAAACCTTTGTCTCTGCGTCAGTCTGCTCGATGCTGGAGAATGTGATGGCCATAAACACCCAATCATCGGTGAATGTCCAATAGCTCTGGTAGGTGCTTATGTTGCCGACCTTATCCAGAAGTGAGAGATAATTCCACTTGAGTACTCCAATGCTGCCCTTGACATTCCTCGGAACGAATGAGTTTGAGAATACAAGGGTTATTGTCTCATTGTCATCCCAGGCTGTCACCTTCTCAACTGCTATGGTGTTCTTGTCTTTTATCAACGCCTTGATGGCCGTGCCGTTCTTATCTCCGTTGAGAGTTCCGAACATAAGCATTCCAGTGATGGCGCTCTTTTCAATCGGCAGGTCAGGGATATAGATTTCAAGCTGAGAGACGGCCTGATATGCTGCATTTGATGGGTCGAAGGTGACTTCTGAATTGAGTATCAAATAATTCTCTTCAATGAAAGCCTGAAAGCTGATTTGGCCAGCCCCGAAGTTGTTTCCTGTTGCTGTTATAGTTGTCATAGTCTCTATCTCATTATAGGGTTGGAGCCGAATACTTCACTCTTCTTGTCATACCCACCGGCCCTGTGGGAGAATGACATCGCCTGACGATATTTGCCGGATTTATACTCCTTGCGGAATGATACGGAGAATATACCAGGCTTGAAATCCGGTCTTGCAGTCGAGCGGCTGAAGACCATCGTGTCACCCTCAAAGAACTCGTCCGGAGTGTCTTCGGAATAGAGGGTAAAGTATGAGCCAAAGCCCTTGATGTCCGTGACGCCTTCGACTACCATCTGTGAAGTCCCACCCGGAATCTCGACATTGGCGGATACAAGATGAGCCTGAGGGTCTTCAAACATATCATTGAAGAACTGAACACGTGGCGTGAAGCCTTTCTCCTTTGCCTGAGTCTCAGACATGCAGATGGCAGTCGTGCGCATAGTTTCTCCTACAAGCCCGGTTGCAGGGTCGAGCCAGTACAGCTCGATGAATACCTTTTCACCAATTGAAGGCATATATCCGATCTTCTCGGTGTAGAGTTCCGTCAGACCTGCATCGCCCCAGTCATCCTCCATTCCCGGAGTAATGACCACTGTCTTGCTCCAGCCGCTTGTAACGCCTGTACCCAGGCCGGCTGACATCTTTGCCACCAGTTTATAAGTCCCGGTCGGATTGGCGATACCTGTGAGAAGAACTCTGGAAGGAGTAACCCAGATTGACTCCCAATCCACCTCTGGAATGTCGGACAGATAGGAGGGAGCATCAACAAGCAAATCCTCACCAGCCATCTGGCGGTTGGTGTTGATGTGTACGAATGCATTGTGGGCAGTGAGTTCGGCAGCCTTGCCGAAGGTGGAGATTCCTTTGAGATGCTTGGCCAAAACCTCCCAGGATTGCATTTGGGAATCGGTGAGCTGCTTATATGCCCGGGAGATTTTGGACAAACTATTTCGTGAAGACGCCTGTGCGGGGGTCTTCGTTTTCGGCTGATATGCTTTGTGATTGAGAAGCGTGCGACCTTTTACGTTTCGTGCGGTCACGTCTCCTGCAGAACCGGAGAACTCGTTGAATGCTATGGACGGTATAACTTTCATGCTACAAATACTTGCAGCAGCCACCGTTTCCATTGCAAATGTACGAAATTAATTCAATAACTATAAATCAATACTTTATGTTGTATTATATAAAGTATTAGTTTAAGACATTAGCGAGACAAAGGGAGAGTTACGAAACCTAAAAATGCATCTAAAGTTTGTCATATCAAAAATAATCTCTATATTTGCAGCAACAGTACTCGCCACGCTTCCCGTAGAACAGCGTACCAGGGCGGGTCTTTTGCTTTTATAGGGTATGAGGTACACAAAATCACCGATGGATCTGCCAAATCAGGTTCAAGTTCTGAAGGAGAGAGGATTGCTTATTGAGGATGAGCAACAGGCGCTTGACAAACTGAGTTTTATCAGTTACTACCGTCTTGCCAATTATTGGCGTCCGATGGAGTCCGATAAGGAAACACATCAGTTCAAACCTGGAAGCAGATTTAGTGACATCATCAAACTTTATGACTTTGATATGTCCCTTCGTACACTGATATTTACTGCCATCCAGAACATTGAGATAGCTTTCAGAAGTAAGATAATCCATTGTTTCTCATTGAAATATGGTTCTTTCTGGTTTATGGATTCCACTCTATTCAAGAATCCTTCCATTTATGCCAGGTGTCTGAACAGCCTTGATGAAGAGATTCATAGAACAAAGGAAGAATTTATCATCAACCACCTTGCAAAGTATTCAGAGCCCATCTATCCTCCTGTCTGGAAAACACTGGAGGTTGCGTCATTTGGCACCTTATCAAAGATGTTCAGCAACTTTTCTGATAATTCTGTGAAGAAGGATGTCGCAAGAAGTCTCGGTCTTCCTCAACACGTTTTTCTTGAGAGTTGGATGACTTCGATTGCCGTTCTCCGAAATTGTTGTGCGCATCACGCCAGGACTTGGAATCGTACATTTACTATCAAACCTCAACTTCCGTCCACATTATCAGGAGATTGGATATCAGATAGGTCAATGCCTCCTTATAAGATTTATCCTATGTTATGTTGTATCCAATATCTGTTGAATACAATTGGAGTCGGAGATGAATTCAACGGAAAGTTAAAGGAACTGATTGCGCAATACCCGAATGTTGATGTGGTCGCAATGGGATTTCCTGCAACTTGGAAGAATGAACCGTTGTGGCAAAGATAGGTCTTTACCTGTTATCTGTTTTTGGAATCCTCATCATAATGGACAAAGAGTGATACTGCGACCTGTATCCGGTCTTTGTGTCCAGCAGCAGATACCTCAGATGCAGCTGCTTCATTTCCAATGCTGGCACATTATCAGGGACGAGAAACTCAATCACAGAATAGTCACTGGCAGGGACTGACACAGACAGGCAATTCCTCATCATCCCAGGATTGCGTCCACATCCGGGCTCTCCAATCTGGAACTTGCCCAGCACTCTGTATCTCCCAGGTTCTCCAGCCCCGCACAGAGTCAGCCTGAAACGCAACTTGAGCAGTCCTCCATCAGTTGTTGAACAATCCAGATAGTCCATACTGAATATCGGAAACGGTTCGAACATCACCGTCTCCGGAATATGTTCATTTCCCAGCTGTGCAAAGCCGTGATATGCCGACACGAAGAGATTGTAGCCGCTGATGCTATTCTTCTGCCCGAAAGGAGGACGATGTGAAACGACACCTCTTGCCATCTTCCTCCAGATTATCTGCGTATCGTGATGAAGTCCCTGCCAGGCCTTGATTGCCCTCCTGTGCAGTTCAGCCTGCTCCAGCTGATCTGCGGTTCCTGCAAAGTCCGAATACGCCTTGCTCCGGAAATAGCAGATGCCATTCCGGTGATAGAAGGTCACATTGCCGACCGAAGACCAGCAATCAGAGAACTGTGTATTTGGAATATACTTGGGCATATCAGGAGGATGTTGGGGCTACAAGTCTTTAGCACATAGGTAACTCAGAGGTGTCTTGGAGGATGATGAGGCAAACATTCAATGCAGTTACAGCTCCTTCAAAACCAATGTAAAGATACTTAAAAAGTAGCAGATTATCAATAATATATCAAGAACCATTTAATGTATCACATAAGAAAGCTGGCGTGCGGCAGCATGACTGCGCCCAAAGAACATATATATATTCCCCAGCCGCATCCGTCGGGCGGGTGATGACGTTGAAATTTGTACTGACGCTGAAGCGGGCGTTCATCAGATGGCCTGTGCTGTTTGGGGCCGGATGCAGCGACGGCGACAGCCGTGGCTGTAGCCGGACACAAATGGCATAGGGGGCAAGGCCGTAGGCCGCGGCAGGAGCCGGACGCACAAAAGCTGGAGCGAGAGATATCGGTCTTTCCGGCTCTGGCACTGTCCTGGGAGTAATGCAGTGTTGCTCTGTCCTTCCCACGGGAGCGTCTAGGCCCGACATAAACATGGAGCGTAGTACAACGGAGCGATTCCGCTCTGCGAGTCTGTGGCTGGCGGTGTGGAGTCCAACGGAACACCGACTGACACAGTCTCGCGTTCCTGGACGCGCGGCTTTGTGAAGAGGTGGAACCGACCTGGAGCGGCGGGAATAACTGCACCACATCGTGGTCAGTTTTTCTGCTGCGCAAGGGAAGCACGAAGTGCTTAGGTTCTGCCTCTTGACAAAGACGGATGAAGCGGCCAGTCAATAGATACAAGGCGAAGCCTTACCTTGCCTTTGTAGTGGCTTTCTTGAAGCTGGCGGCTTGTCCGACTGCTTGAAGAAAGACACGGAGAAGGCCCGCAGCTTCGCTGCTAAGGCTGGCAACTTTCTTCAGACTTTTTGCCCTGATACGGGCTTCTGACGGTCTGATAATCACCTGCGTTCTTGTGAGGCGACCAACGGTCGCACTGCTCTCCAAAAGTCCTGGGCCACCTGACGGACTTGGAGGCCGTTAGCCCCTGAAGGTGGCCCACTGTTGCCAGCCGCCTCGACTCCGCGAGCACAACGGAGTAAGGCTATAATCTGCACTACGGGAGCTAGTTAACATAATTAGGTTGTATAATCTGGCGGCCTTGGCCGACTGTTATACAACTACGTGTTATGTTAACTCGCGGATTCAGAGGTAGTTCCTACGAATCGCACTGTCGTTAGCGGAGTCGATAATCTCCCCTGTGGGTCGGGGGCATAGAAGGGTCGAGTCTCGGTGATTCGTAGGGAAAATTGTCGGATCAGAACGTAGCCATCCCGGAGCGAAGCGGAGGAGTGGCGCAGTTCCCGACAATTTTTCCGGAGAAGGCTCCGAGTCTCGACACCGCTTTTCCTTTAACCGAGCGAAGCGAGTCATAGATGTCCGGATGTTTGGCGTTCCGCTGGAGCCTGCGGAGGCGGAATGACAATCTTCCGGTACCGCTCTGCCCATAAGGAAAGTCTGTGGACAGTGCCGATCTTTCGGCAATGGCCACTGTCTTTCCGGGCGTTTATCCAACTGCGTCAGCAGTTGTGGACTCTTCGGCGGCGGCTTCGCTGACGCTGATGAGTCCTATGAACCCCTGACAGCCTTGAAAAGACGCCTCTGGCGGCTTCTGAAGGCTGGCAGTCCGCTTTCATTACCTCCGCACTGCACAAACGCTCTCGCCCGTAGTGAGTGCTCGACAACGAAGGGCTTGCACTGCCGGTCGCGCTGGTAGGACCAAAACTGACGCAGCGAGTGAGAGCAAAACAAGCTTGCTTGCTTTGCCGAACCGCAAGGAAGAAAAGACCGTCAGGTCTTAATTTCCGCGAAGCGGGGAATCAAAAAAAGTATCATTATCCACTATAGTAGGAATAGCAGTAGTAGGTTAGCATTGGCATAGGTAGGTCTCTATACATAGTATACTAATAACTCCTATAGTACAATTGTAGTACAAGACGATTATGCGCAGGTGATGTGTCTCAACTCCAATACTAGCAATACCATCAACATCACCACGCCCACGCACTGCTGCAGCAGCGGCGGCAGCCGCAGCGCAGCTGCTGGGGAAAGCCGGCGCGGACGAGGTGGCGAAGCCACCGAGGACGGAAATGGCTGGGCGGGTGGGGACAACGGCGGCGAAGCCGCTCATAAGACAGCATCCGTGAGGCAGACTTTGACAGGATCGCAGACCTGGTGCAGCGAGCAGCCTGCGGCAGCAGGGCCGGGAGGAGGGGCATAGACTGTGTCGCGTTTCGAGGCTTTTAGAGGAGAAAATTGACGAAGGCGATTTTCGGGGAAAAAGGCTCGACTCCGCTTTTGTTTTAACCGAGCGTAGCGAGTTATGATGGGAGGAGGTTTGACGGATTTGGTTCCTTGCAGATTGAGCAAGGAGCCTGACGGCAATCGTTCGATTCCGCACTGCCGGTGGGAGAAGTCTTCGGAATTGGAGCGAGGCGGAAATTCTGAAGTCTTCTTTGGCGTTTGATTGTGCGGAGTACTTGTGGGTGGAGGAGGCTAATTTTTGCGAAGGTAGATTTTACTGTTGGCGAAATCAAGGATGATGTCGAATTGTGACCAGATTTTGTTGCCTATGTTGGCGATGTAGTCTGCGGAAGCCATTGAGCCTTTTTTGTCGGTGCTGTAGGCTGCTTTTGGGGTTTGCAGGGCGATGTTGCCAATGTTGGCATTAGCTATGTTTATGGTATATCCTGCCGATTTGCCACCCAGACCTCCTGATGAAAATGCAAATGGGGTTTTGTCGGATATTTTGTCAAGTGAGTGTTTGGTTGCTGTAGGGCTTGTTATTTCGATTCCTTGTCCGCTTCCCATATCCATTAAGGCATCGCCTGATATGGTTGTCTGTGAATTTACGTTTATTGTCAGTGGTACGAGTATTTTTCTTCTATATAACTGAAATTCCCGCATCCGCTGTAACCATTTGAAGCCATCCTCAAAATAATCTGCTCCGAAGCATGATTTTTTGCTTTGGGGCATTGTTTTTCTCAAATAATATGGTTATATTTGTAACCATATTGAGAAAGG
>JBJEBV010000109.1:0-27616 GCA_051870395.1 Candidatus Cryptobacteroides sp.
GCGAGCAGCCCGAAGGGACGGTAAGGGACTTAGGGATAGGGTAGCGTGGACAATAATCGTGGCGACAGCACTTGCTCGCATAGCACGGAAAAGCCACTGAATGTTAGGCACTTGCAACTTGCGAAACTTGAATAACAAATGTCGGGATTTGAACAACAATGGAATTTCTAATATTCTGCATAATTGCCGTAGCACTCGCTGAAATATATGTCTGGTATGCCCATATCAGGCATCGCCGCACGATTTGGAAGATAATATACTGGATACCCTACGCATCCCTATTCGCAGCGATGATATGGATGTCCTATTCACGGATATCCATCTGGAAAATCTACACCCTCTCAGGACTGATAATAGCCTTCTTCGCCCCATTTACAGCCTTCGCATTCTGCTCATTCATAGGGAATTGCATTCACAGATACGCAGGTCGTGGCAGGAAGGAAGGCATAGTGGCAGGCCTTGTTCTGGCATTCCTGGTCCTGATGTCGGGAATCACCGGGATGACATACGGATGGAAGCATCTGGTGACAAGGGATGTGACAATGCAGTCCGGGCGTCTCCCCGAGTCTTTCCGGGGATACCGCATAGCACAAATCTCCGACCTCCACATTGGAACATACAGGTATGCGCCTGGGATTGTCACCGAGATAGTCGACAAAATCAACAGTCTCAAACCGGACCTCATCGTATTCACCGGGGACATAATCAACGTTTATCCGGAGGAACTCAGCCAATTCACCGGAGAACTGGCCAGGCTTGACGCCCCGGACGGGGTCTATGCCATCATGGGCAACCACGATTACTGCGGATATGCCAACTATTCACCCGAGGAGCAGGACAATGCCATCCTGCGGCTCCAGGCCCTGGAGAAAGAGGCGGGGCTGGACCTGATGCTCAACAGGAACGTGATTATCAGGCGTGGAGCCGACAGCCTCGCCCTCATCGGCATTGAATATGCAGGCCAGCCCCAATTCCCTGCAAAGGGTGACGTGGAACTGGCCACGAGGGGACTTCCGGATGGCATCTTCAGGATACTGCTTTCACACGACCCTTCTTTCTGGCATACTGACATAATGCCACAGGCATTGGCGGACATTACCCTCTCCGGCCATACCCACGCCATGCAATGCAGGATAGGTCCGTTCTCCCCGTCAATGTTCCTGTTCGACGAATGGGGCGGAGTTTATGAGAGCAACGGAGTCAAAATCAATGTCTGCACCGGAACAGGCAGCAATATCCCGTTCAGGATCGGAGCCTGGCCTGAAATCGACATAATCACATTGGAACGGACCGCCTCAGGGAAAGCCCCGTAACATAATCTTAACATTTCCCCAACATCCGCATAACAAGAATTCCTGATATTTGTCCCGGGATAATAATAAATCTATGGACAATATATATCTGGGATTCACGGTCTTCCTGATCGTTCTGGCCGTTTTCGACCTTATTTCAGGCGTAAGCAATGACGCCGTCAACTTCCTCAACTCAGCAATCGGCGCAAAGGTGGCAACCTTCAGGACCATCATAATCGTGGCGGCTGTCGGAGTTTTCATCGGGGCCTCGATGAGCAACGGAATGATGGATGTCGCCAGGCACGGAGTATTCCACCCTTCAATGTTCTCTTTCCGGGAAGTATTCTTCATCTTCCTGGCCGTGATGATATCCGACGTAATTCTGCTGGATGCGTTCAACACCCTCGGCATGCCGACTTCAACCACTGTATCGATGGTTTTCGAACTGCTTGGAGGCACGTGTGCAATGGCTCTTGTCAAATCCTGCTCCGAACCGGGCGTGAATATGATGGAAATGATGAACACCGGGAAGGCCCTGTCAATGATAATTGCCATCTTCGTATCGGTACCCATCGCTTTCTTTTCCGGTACCGTGGTTCAGTACATCGCAAGACTGGTATTCACATTCTCCTACAAAGGCCCGGAACTGAAATGGAAAATCGGCATTACCGGAGGAATTGCCGCCACTGCCATTATATGGTTCATGCTCATAAAGGGGCTGAAGAATGTGGCCTTCATCAGTCCTGATACATTGGGGTGGATCCAATCGCACGGCTGGCTCATCTGCCTCTGCTGCGCAGTAGTGACAGGAATCATGTCACATATTCTACATCTGCTGAAGGTCAATGTCTTCAAGGTGCTGGTACTGTTCGGCACATTCGGATTGGCAATGGCATTCGCAGGCAATGACCTGGTCAACTTCATCGGTGTCCCGCTCGCCGGACTCGACGCATTCCGTGACTACACTGCCAACGGCGGGGGCAATGCTGCCGGCTACATGATGTCTTCCCTCGACGGCCCGGCCACCACATCCCCGCTGATACTCATAGCCGCAGGAGCGGTGATGGTGATTTCGCTCGCCACTTCCAAGAAGGCGTTCAACGTAGTGAACACGTCCGTAGGCCTGTCAAAACAAGGGGACGGAGACGAGATGTTCGGCTCATCCAGAGTAGCCAGACTGCTCGTCAGGGCCGCCATCAATGCCGGCACAGTCATCTCGGACTTCATTCCGAAAAAATTCCGCAACTGGGCAGACACCAGGTTCAAAAATGAGGAGACTCTGCCTGAAGGCGCCGCATTTGATGAAATAAGGGCCACGGTGAATCTCGTCCTGGCAAGCCTTCTCATTGCCCTGGGAACATCCCTCAAACTTCCGCTCTCCACGACATACGTGACATTCATGGTAGCAATGGGTAGTTCTCTCGCAGACCGGGCATGGGGCCGGGACAGCGCTGTCTTCCGCATCACAGGTGTAATTTCAGTAATCGGCGGCTGGTTTATCACTGCCGGGGCAGCATTCATATTGAGCTTCCTGACCGGACTTCTGATGTGCGCCGGCGGAATGGTTGCCGCAGGACTTCTGATAGCATTGGCCATCTTCCTGCTGATAAGGAGCCATATAGAATTCACACGCAAGAAAGCCGAGGACAAGGGTGATGTTCTCTTCGAGAAGATATTGTCTTCCAATGACAAAGAAGAGACCTTGAGGCTTTTCAGCCAGCATTTCAATGGAAATATGGCATCGTTCCTGGAGTTCGCCAATGAGACATATCTCAACATCACGGACGGATTTGTCTGCGAGAATCTCGGTAAACTCAGGAAGGCAGCTGCCGCATTCCGGAAGGAAAGAATGGAACTTAAACAGATACGCAGGAAGGACATGCTGTGTATCAGGAGAATTGACTCCGGAGTTGCCATTGAGAAGAACACCTGGGTACATCTCGGAAGCAACAGTTGCGAGGATATCCTGTACTGCCTGAAAAGAATGTCAGACCCGTGCGAGGAGCATATTGACAACAATTTCGCACCGCTTCCTGAAGAAAGGATCAAGGAATTCGTGCCGATGCGGGACACATTGCTGTTCTTGCTGAGGCGTGCATCCGACATAATCAGCAAGGGTGATTTCAGGGATTCGGAGAAGGTGAGGGAGCAATGTGAGAAGTTCAAGGAAAGCCTGTCGGCCCTGAGGAAAATGCAGATTAACCGTATGCAGTCCGAGCAGGAGAATATCACAGTCTCTTACGTATATCTGACAATGCTGCAGGAGACCCAGGAAATAGCCAACGGTATCCGTCACCTGCTCAGGGCCACCAGCCATTTCTCGGAAAACGGCCTGGAGCAATAAGGATTATTTTGAAGATTCCTAAATATTTCATAGTTTTGTGTCTTAGTGCAGGGTGGCTCCCGGGCCGCCCGAAACTCACTGAACTAAACGACACAATATGGATTACGCCAAGATGGTCGCTGATGCCAGGGATGCTCTTTTCGAGTCCCTTCCGGATTTCGGCGACGACAATGAGAGAGGCCATGCTCTCGTAAAAGATGCTTATGACCTGGCCGAAGAGGCCCACAGACCGCAGAAAAGAAAAAGCGGACTTCCCTATATCCTCCACCCTCTCGCAGTTGCGATGATTGTCGTGAGAGAGATGCTGCAGAAAGACCCGAGCATTGTCTGTGCGGCTTTGCTCCACGACGTAGTAGAGGACACCGACCATACTATCGAGGAAATCAGGGAGAGGTTCGGCGGCGATGTCGCCTTCCTCGTGGATGCCGTAACCAAGCGGAACAAACATCAGGTTGACAATTTCCAGCACATTCTTGGCTCAGTCCAGGATGACATCAGGGTATTGATCCTGAAGTTGTCAGACCGACTTCACAATATGAGGACACTGGACTCGATGAAGCCCCAGAAGCAGTGGAAGATTGCCTCTGAAACCCAGTTCTTCTTCGCCCCGCTCGCAGGAAGACTCGGCCTGTACAAGGTCAAGTCGGAGTTGGAGAACCTGGCATTCAAGTTCCTCAATCCTTTGGAATACAGCGATCTGGAGCAGAATCTCGAGAGTGACAGGACAAGAACCAAGAACTCCGCAGACTCCTTCATTGAAGAATGCAGGAAAATCGTGTCCGCAAGGTTCGGGTACGCAGTAAGATGGGATATCCGCTACAGGAAGCCATTCAGTATCTGGAGGGAGATGCAGGAGAGGTCCTGCGACTTCTATCACGTGCCTTTCAAGCATTATATCAGGGCTGTGTTCCGTGCAGAGGATGTGGAGAAGGTCACAGGAATCAAGATGGAGGACCAGGAGATTGCCCTCAAGATTTACTCAATGCTGGCTAGCGTGTACAGGGAGCAGTCCGGAAGCCTGACAAACTATATGACCCAGCCGAAAGCCAATGGCTACAAGTCAGTGCACTTCAAGCTTCTCAACCCGTTCGGCAACATTGACGAGTTCCATATCAGTTCGGAGTCAATGCGGGAGCAATCCTATTACGGCTGCATATTGGAAAACAAGGAGCAATGGCTCAAGAGGCTTACCGCAGTCCTGAAGGAACTGTCCGAGGACCCGGAAACAATGATGCCCGGCATCCACGACTCTCTCTACAATGAGGATGTGGTGGTCTATACGACCCAGGCCAAACCTGTGACATTGCCGAAGGGCGCAAGCGCATTGGATTTCGCATACGGAGTGCACACGGATATCGGAGACCATGCGAAGTATGCGAGGATAAACGGAAGACTTTGCAGCATCCGCACTATCCTCCACCGTGGCGACAGCGTGGAAATCCACACTTCTAATGATATTGTGCCGAAGGCCGACTGGCTGAATTCTGTCGTAACATACAAGGCCAAGAAGCATATCGCAAGCTATCTGAAGAAACAGCCGAAGCAGCCATTCATCCTCTGCCCGCATTGTCATCCGCTTCCGGAAAGCGGTGAGCTCATAGGATTCGAGGACGGACACGGAAACATCACGGTACACTACCGCAACTGCCCGGATGCTATCAGGACAGCCTCCGAGAGAGGTCATACAATAGTCGCCGTGGAAGATTTCAAGTCCAGCCCGAACACCATCTATCCTGTAAGAATCAAGGTCACGGCCATCGACAGGTATCATCTTCTACAGGACATAATAGACTGCATCGTGGAGGGCAGCCACATCTCGATGACCGGGTTCAACACCAGGACCGAGGACGAAATTGTCAGCAGCACCATTGACTTCGGCATCCACTCCGCCACCGAGCTCAGCAGCGCCATCTCGCGGATTTCCTCGATTGAGGGAGTGGAGCAGGTCCAGGTGGTGAAGTTGTGAATATTTATGTAATCTGAAATAAATAACTTGCTTCAGATTACTAAAACGGGGTGTATGTCTCAGTGGATTTGTTTTCGAAAACCTCGACACCGGAAATCTTGTCGGAGGAAATCAGTTTGCCGCTTGATCCGTCAACAATATCGTACAGGAGATCGTATTTGCCGATGCGGAGAGGAATGGTGATCACCTCGTTCCTGCCATATATCCCCTGGTCAGAATAATATGGTTCTTTGGCCGTCCCCGACTCTCCTGTTCTGTAAACTTTAAGTTCAGTAAGCTGATTATTGCTGCCCAGGGTGGCAAATTTCAGTTTGATGTCGCCGATGGGTATCCTGTTCATCGCAGGCAAATCGAGCTCGGCGGTCAGGTCCTCGTGCTGATACGAAGTCCAGCCCTTGAATAAGGCACGCCCGTGAGTGTCCACAATCTTGCCGTTGTAGGCGGTCTTGTATTTCGGATGGATGACAGCCCTCATTTTCATATTGCCGAAATCATTGTCATTCGCGCAATAATTACCTTTCTTGAGATGCCAGACCCAACTGAAAGCCACATACTGGTCTGTCCTGAATATCGCCGGAATGTTCGATGTCGCATAACCTCCTGTGTCATTGTTGGTAATGAACGAATACTTCACAGCGCAGGTGCTGGTCTCAGTCGAGAGCTCGACCGACTGGTCGGGAAGCTCCTGGGTGGAGCTATTCTCGTATTTGTAACCGAAAGAGATTCCGCCCAACAGGGTGTTCGCCCAGGAAAGCATGCTTGTCGGATTCTCCGGCTTCACAGACCCGAATGTCAGGCTGAGGCCAAGGGTGAATGTCGACCCTTTCTTGTAGGTTGTAGTGCCTATTGTCGTGGACGGCTCAGGTTGGACCAGGAACTCGGCCTCACCGGTTTCAAGCGGTTTGCCCTCTGGGGAAAGCAATTCAAACTCCAATGTGTATTCTTCAGGATACCAGCCATTTATCTTCACATCCCTGTCGGCGCGTTCGGCATAAATCTTTGCGTTATGGCTGAGCATGTAGCCTTCCACACAGTAATAGTCCCCGGCAGAATAGCCATTGCCGAAACCATATAGAGGAAAAATCTGGAGATACAGGTCAAAGACTCCGGAGGCCTTCACCTCCGGAGAATGCACCTCAAACAGATAGCCGTCCACCTTCCTGCTGTCTATTACCTGTCCGGGAATACTTATGTCAAAAGTCTTCTTGAATGTCAGCACATCGGGAGCGCCATTGTGGCCTTCACTGATGTCGCTTTCAATCTTGTCACAGGATACAGGACAGGAAAGCAGGAAGAGCAGAATCGCCGGGATAAACTGGCTCCTAATCATATATCGTCACTCCTTTACTTCCACTCCTTTGCCTGTAAACGTCTCGGTGGTCTTGGCAGTTGAAACTGTAAGATTGCCGATGCGGTATTTCTTTCCCTTGCCGGAACCGGAATTACCGCTCTTGGCATAATACTCAATCTTGTAATTGCCCACAGGCAGCTGGAAATTAAGATGCACATTCTGTTCATACGCAGAGAGAGCCGTGGCTTTTACCTCACCTGCGCCATTGATGACCTGGACATTTGAAACATAAGAAGTGTCCGTACACTTGAGATCAAGAATGCCCAATCTCCTTCTGTCAGGCCGTTTGATGGCGAATGTCCAGTCCCTCTTGTCCTCCGGAAGAAGTTGCACACCGTGCCTGTCGTGGCCTTCCCCCCACCAGGATGTGTGACGGTACATATAGCCGTACAGAGGATCCAGATGGAATGTGAACAAGAATTCGGTGATATCATAGTCTTTAACTTCCGGCACGTGCCAGCACCAGCTGCTGATACACTCCTGGTCAGTCCTGGCAAGCGCCGGCACTGCCTTTCTCGCATTGTCCTTATGGGAGAAATTGTGGCTGAGGAAGTGATACTGGACCCTGGACCCGTCAGTATCCATCTCGATTGACATATCTGACATCGGTCTTGACTCACTGTTGCTCCAGGAGAACGTACCTCCGACTGTGAGTGTGCCTGCCGGTTTTCCTCCTGAAGCTCCTCCCTGCCCCGTGACATTCAATGTCGTGGTATGTGAAGAGGTATATGTGGTAGAGCCGGATGTCGAAGCCGGTGAAGGCCGGTGATTGTCCATAAACTCTGCTACTTTCTTGCCTCCGGCTTTGCAGATATCCGCAGTCCAATGTATATCCTCGCTGTAGAATGCGTGTGCAATCGTCCACACTCCACCGTGCTTCTGTTTGTAGGTGCCGAAGAGTTTTTCGTTCTTGGAAATGACGGAAAGTGTTACGAAATAGTAGTCGCCGCCGTTACTGCCGTTCTCCTCATAAGCGAAAAGAGGAGTTATGGTGATGAGCACATTGACCTCGGAATGCCTTGAGATGATATCCGGATCTGAAGAGGCCAGCTTGCACAACTTGTATTTGTCGGCCCCGACCGGGAACGAAGCAGTAATCCTTTGGGTGTACTCTTCGTCGGAGATAAACGACGAGAGGTCCCCGTTGAACTTCTGATAGCCTGAAATCTCTTCATTGGAAGGGGGCGCAGGCTGGGAATGCTCATTGATCCATTCCACGAACGAGGACAATCTGGAACTCAGATACTCCTCGTCAGATTCGATGCCCACAGGTCCGAGTTCCACATCCCAGGACTCATCGGATGCAGTCCCGGTTTCAGTTTCCACCTCAATGTCAGACAAATACTCATCGAGCGAGAGAGGATTGTGCAGTATGAAACTCGAATACCTGCGTACAGCTATGAGCAATGGCGGGTCATCATCGTCCAGGGACATGAGGGAGGGAGCCTCGAGAGCAGACCAGAATTTCTCGTGCGTGTCAAATTCCGGCTCGACCTCTACAATGACTTTACCTTCTTCCCATGCGCTGCTGACAACGTCTTCATACGTGGACAAGTCAGATGACTTCACCACAATCACCCTTGCATTGTCAGGGTTTGTGGTGATCTGTCCAAGATTCATCCGGAGAGCCTTGTCAACAATTGACGGGAGCGTACCGGCAAAATACACGGCGTCCTTGACCTTGTCCGATTTTCCCGAATCATCACTAAACTGGTCCTTGGAGCACGACACGGCGAGGGAAATCATCGCCAATATAATGATTGATAGTCTTCTCATATTCTTTTAGGAGATTACCAAGGAAGTAAAACTATTCTACTGAAAACTTGAATGTCTTGTCAAACTCCCTGAGGATGGACATCTTGACAGTCTTCTTGCTAAGATTATAGACCTCGGACCACTGGGTGAATCCGGTTGACTTCTGCTCCTCATCGCCAGGTCCCTGCGCGACTTTGTCAAGCAAAGCCATTGCCTGTACAGGATTCAGCTTGTACTGGCATTTTGCCAGATTGACCTTCAGGGTGTCATAACGCCATTTGCCGTGAGTTGAAATCACGCTTCCGTCCGGAGAATCCACCATTGACGGAGATGCATAGAAGTTTGTGACATAGCGCCATACATCATCTCCCTTGAGAACTTCCATTTCAGTCGGATACTCCTCGCCCTCCTTGAAAGTATATTCCACAATCGCATAATCGCCGGTGGCATCGGCCATAAAGAAATGGTAGCTCGCCTCATCGTCATCCATACACATATTGTACTGCTCCAGCATTTTCGTCGCCTCCTCGACTGTGCTGGCACGGTCAAGGAGCATACGCATTGCAACAGTAGTGAAAATGTTTTTCCTGTCAGAGTAATGCTGGCGGGTCGGATTGCCGTCGAGTTTGAGGACACTGATTGCAAATCCGTCCTCATTGATTCCGTCAAGTAGAAGATATGGCAGGGCCATCAAAATAGAAAGGTCAGTGTCCCCGTCTGTATAGAACCCGCTATTCAAGAATACAAACTGGCCGTCGACGAAAGAAACAGACTTCTTTCCTCCTGCAGGGGCGGTATGGACAACTATAGCCGGTATCATTATACGCTCGCCCTTCTCATTCTTGTGGTTGAAGTCAAAGTTGCGTCCCATAAGAAAATCCTTGGAATCTTTGTCAGTGCATGCAAAAGCGCTGCACCCGGCATCGTAACGCATGCTTAGAGGCTTGGGAGACTTACGGTCCATAAGGTGAGTCATTGCAAACTGCTGGAGGGAGTTCGTTCCGACAATCCCCGCATTCAGGGCTTCATCCAGTTTGTAATCCACGGTATATGTCATTTCATATATGCGTCCCTTGTCGACCTCAAGATCTGTCAGAGAATAAAGCATTGCCAATTTCTCAGGATCTTCTATCAAGCCTGCCGGATTCGAAGTCGGTGTCGGAGACGGGATGCCAGGACCTTTTTCACTGCATGCAGCGAGAAGGAATACAGTTGAAATGATTGAAAGGTTCAGCAAAGTATTGCATTTAGTTAATTTTGCATCAGCCATGTCTTTCGTTTTATAATGAATGAATATAAAGAAAACAAGTAATATTGTAAAGATAGTAATCGTCCCTTTATAAAACCCATACGCCAAACAAAATTTGTAGGGATGGCATTTATTTTGACGTTTCGGCATTTTTTAGGCGGTTTTTGGGAATTTGAAGATTACCTAAATAAGAAAGAGGGGCTTGCCGGCACGCAAGTCCCTCTTTCTTACCAGTTTTTCGTTCGTTACTTCAAATAAGCGTCGCTGACAACCTTGCGGCTACGGGCGATGAACTCGCTGAGAGCCTTGCCCTTCAGCATTCCGTTGGCCAGGAGTGCCAGGTCGGTTATCTGGTGCAGGATTTCATTTCCTGCCGCAAACTCCTCGATTTCAGCCTTATGGGCATCTGAAGCGGCCTTGCGGGCCTCCCTTTCGGCAGCCCTTGCATCCTCGGCAGCCTTCTTCTGCTCCTCGGTGGCATCCTTCGCATCGCCGGCCTTGAGGATTTCCGGGTCAGCCGGAGTTACCTCAGCCTGCGGCTTCACAGAAGCATTCTTGGCCTCAAGTATCTTGCCCACAAGAGGGTTCTCAAGGTTTACGGTAATGTTGTAAGACGCAGGGAAGGAGCCGTAGAAATTCATTCCTCCGCCCATTGAACTCATATCGCGGTAACGGCGCATGAACTCATTCTGGGTTATGAGAATAGGGTCAGCGGACTCCCCAAGATTATCTCCCTTGACGATATATTCGTAGTCTGAAGGAAGAGCGGACTTGAACAGGGTACCCAGATCATCGCTTTCGCTCTCGGAGAGTTCAGGATGCTTCCTGTCTTCCTTCGGTATGAGATTGTCAATGGAGTCCGAGTCCACCCTGCAGAAACGGCAATCCTGAAGTTTCTGCTCGAGAAGATTGACATAATGGGCATCAAGCTCGCAATCCATCAGGAGGACATCGTAGCCCTTTTTCGTAGCTCCCTCAATGAAGGAATACTGGGCATCCTTGTCGGTCGCATAGAGATATACCACCTTGTTGTCCTTGTCTGTCTGGTTGCCGCTGACAGCCGTCTTGTACTCGTCGAAACTGAAATACTTGCCGTCCACATTCTTCAGGAGAGCAAACTTGAGGGCATTCTCGCAGAAATCCTCATTGGTAAGCATACCGTACTCGATGAAGAGTTTGAGATTGTCCCATTTCTCCTCGAAAGTCTTTCTGTCAGAGGTGAATATCTCCTCAAGGCGGGCAGCCACCTTCTTGGTCACGTATCCTGAAATCTTCTTGACATTGGAGTCGCTCTGGAGATAACTTCTGGACACGTTCAGAGGAATGTCCGGAGAGTCGATTACTCCGTGGAGAAGGGTCAGGAAGTCAGGTACGATATTGTCCACGTGGTCGGTGACGAACATCTGGTTGCAATAGAGTTGAATCTTGTTCTTCTCTACCGACATACGGTCCTTGATTTTCGGGAAATAGAGGATACCGGTGAGATGGAAAGGATAATCCACATTGAGGTGAATGTAGAAGAGAGGCTCCTCGTGTCCAGGATAGAGAGCCCTGTAGAACTCCATATAGTCCTCTTCCTTGAGTTCAGAAGGCCTGCGGGTCCAGAGCGGTGCCACATTATTGATGACATTGTCCTTGTCAGTGTCAACATATTTTCCGTCCTTCCACTCCTGCTCCTTGCCGAAAATCACAGGAACCGGCATGAATTTGCAGTACTTGGAGAGGAGGCCGGAGATTCTTGACTTTGACGCATATTCTGAAGAGTCATCGTCAAGCCAGAGGGTTATCACTGTACCCCTGCCAGCCTTCTCGCACGGCCCGAGTTCATATTCCGGACTGCCGTCACAGCTCCACTTCACAGCCTCTGCACCTTCCTTCCATGACAATGTCTCGATGGTAACTTTCCTGGATACCATGAATGCGGAATAGAAGCCAAGTCCGAAATGGCCGATGATGCTGCCAATCTGGTCCTTGTATTTCTCAAGGAACTCGCCTGCTGAGGAGAATGCAATCTGGTTGATGTACTTGTCCACCTCCTCGGCCGTCATGCCGATACCGCTGTCGATGATTTTCAATGTCTTCTCGTTCTCGTCGAGTTCAATGCGGACTGCGAGTTCACCAAGTTCGCCCTTGAAGTCGCCGCTTGCGGCGAGGGCCTTCATCTTCTCGGAAGCATCCACCGCATTGGCTACAAGCTCCCTGAGGAAAATTTCGTGATCTGAATAAAGGAACTGTTTGATGACCGGGAAAATGTTTTCCGTGGTCACTCCGATTTTGCCTTTTACTTCTGCCATGATATTGAATTTTATTATTTACATAAAACCGTGCTGCAGGACACAGGCCCGACAGCACGGAAAGCAGAGTCAAATAACATTCCAACCGGATATTTATGACAATTTGGCAGAATCAGAACGATGTCTCGTATGACTGTGTCCCGGATTTGGTATATGACACAGAGATATAATCCTTGAATTGGTCGCGGTGCCAGAAATCAATCCGCAGATTCCCTTCCATCACAGCCTCGGAATAATGCGCCCCCGGATCAGGATAAACAATGAAATCATCCATCGTACTGTACGTCATATAATAACTCCCGTCTTCCAGCCTGCGTCCATCAAGAACAATTTTCCAGCCGTCCCGGATGCCATCCCCATTCTCATCCACCGGTTCAGCATTGAGGGCATAATCGTAGGTGAAAACCGTATATGGCTGCTTTTCATTTCTTCTCACGGACCATTGGTCTTCATTCCTCGCGACAATATAACTCTCGTCGCAATACGTCCATACGGTATCCCTGCCTGCCGAAATCGACATTGTGAGGGGTCCTATGCGGTCACCGTTGCTGTAGTTCAGGATAAAGGACGACCCATCCTTGAATGTAAGGGATGTGTCTGAATACAATGTGTCCAGATAACCAATCATCGCCACAGGCCTGAAGATGCAGATATCTGCCACCTTCTCCACGAACATGAACTCGGCCGCAGGATGATATCCGCCCCATCCCTCCTTGGTGCAGGAGAATAAGGAAAGCAAAGCCGCAGAAATCAATATCAGTAACTTTTTCATCATAGTCAACAAGTGTTAGAACCGGCATCCCACACCGAAATTTATACCCATGAACACGGAGCCGAGACTGAGCTCGGCCAGGCCGTAAACCTTCTTTCCTATCGTATATGCAATCGGGGTTATCTGATACTCGAATGAATGTGAAGTATCGGAGCCAGTGGTAATGCTCATACCTGTAGCAACCGCCCCGGAAAGGGTCGTAAAACGGCTCTGGAAATAGTAGAACCTGGCTTCCGGGAGTATATGCAGGATGTTGTAAGTCCTGGTGCCGCTCGTCTCGTTGCTCAATCCGGGATAAACCTCAGCCCCGATTCTTGCCCACCAGATGTCCGCACCGAAAGAGAAGCGTTTGAGAGGATGGGCCTCGACTCTGGCCGAAAATGCCATTTCTTCATTGACATAAATTCTCTCGCTGTACAGAGCCTCAACCTTAGGGCCTCCGTCTCCACTATATAGGAAACTGTTCCAATAACCACCTGATACCCGGTCAGCGGAATTGACGAGGGCACCGGCCCCGACATGGAGCGAAGCATTGAGTTTGAAGGGTTTTATGGGGTTGAATGCGGATGCCGGACACGACAATGACAGCGGCAATGCCAACATCAGGATATAGACAAGCAGTTTTTTCATCTTCTCACAATTTCACAAAAAAGGAACCGGCCCTGTGACCGATTCCATTTATAGATGCATTCTTCCGTGCAAATGTTGCATTCCGAAAGAACTACTTGTACATAAATCTCTTGATGCTCATCTTCGGAGTCTTCTCGAAAGGCTTGTCCACAACCTCGACCTTCGTCAACTTGCTGTAGGAAGGTAGAACCTTGTTGGAAGCGATGCGGATCTGTTCCGGAATATCAGAGACAGCTTCCGGGTCAAGCCCGGCCTTTCCGATGGCATCCTGGTCGAGATATACGAGGCCCACAAGCTTGGCAGACCTGTCAACGACAACGGACTCTACCACATAGTTCTGGCTGTTGATGACAGCCTCCACCTCCTCAGGATAGATATTCTGTCCATTGGCACTGAGAATCATGCTCTTGCTCCTGCCTCGGATGAAAATATTGCCTTCGGCATCAATGACGCCAAGGTCACCTGTCCGGAGGAACCCGTCTTCAGTAAATGCAGATGCGGAGGCCTCCTCGTTCTTGAAATAGCCGAGACAGATATTGTCTCCCTTCGCCTGGATTTCTCCCACCACATGCTGAGGGTCTTCGGAGTCAATGCGGACTGTAGCGCAGTCAACTGCCTTTCCGCAGGAACCCGGAACATATTTGTCACAGGCCTCGTATGCAAGGAGAGGTGCGGCCTCCGTCATTCCGTAACCTACGGTGTATGGAAGGCCGAGTTTCTTGAAGCATTTCTCCACTTCAGGATTCAGAGGGGCCCCGCCCATGATAATCATCTGGATATTGCCGCCGAGAGCAGCCAGGAGAGTCTCGCGTACCTTCTTGTAAATCAGCTTGTTGACACCAGGGATTGAAGTGAGGAACTTTACGAGAGGCTTGCTGAGGGCCGGCTTGAGGGAACTCTTGTAGATTTTCTCCATCACGATCGGCACTGTGATGAGAAGATATGGGCGAACCTCCTTCATTGCTGAAAGGAGAAGGGTCGGTGAAGGGGTTTTCCCGAGGAAGGTGATGCTGGTACCGTTGCAGAGAGGGTAAAGGAACTCAAACATAAGTCCGTACATGTGGGCCATAGGCAGCATTGACACCATAGTGAACTTGTCCGAGGACGGGATGTACCTCTGTCCGAAGTCAACATTGGCACTGAGGGCCTTGTACGTGAGCATAACGCCCTTCGGGGCACTGGTGGTACCGGAGGTGTAGTTAATGACAGCCAGGTCGTCCCAGTTGTCTGTAGGGAGCACAACATTCTCGGCCGTGAAGCCCAGGGGATATTTGGCGGCGAACGCTGCGGATATTCCAGCATAGGCCTCCTTCACTTCATCATTGCCATATATGAGACTGAAGTCATTGACACTTATAACAGCCTTGATGGCCGGCATTTTGGAGATGTCGAGTTTATCCCATATATCATTGTCAGTAAAAAGAATAAGACTCTCGGAATGCTCCACGAGCCAGTTTACGCTGTCCGGGGTGAAATCACTAAGGATTGGCACCACGACCTTGCCGCTGGTATTCACGGCGAGGAATGACAATGCCATCCTGGCAGTATTCTTGGCGCAAATCGCTATCTTGTCGCCCTTCTTGAGCCCGCAGGCGTCAAAGAAAATGTGGAAGCGCTCCATCTGGGTCGCCATCTGCCCGTAGGTAAAAGATTCTCCGCGGAAATTGCGGATTGCAGGCTTGTCCCAGTAAAGACGGGTAGCATTCTGCAGTCTGGAGAAATAATGTTCCATATCTAGGTTTTCAGGTTGATTCCGGGTAACGTCCGGCTGTCAAACAGATTTCCGTTCAGCCGTACAACGCAAAAATAACATTTTTCAGTGACAATACAACGCAAAAAAGCCGGGAAGCATTCACTTCCCGGCTGATTTATGAAAATTCCTTTACGGAACCAGATTCAATTACTGGACGTCCGGACCCTGATTCTGTGGACCCTGCGGACCCTGTGGGCCGTACTGAGGACCCTGAGGGCCACCCTGTGCCCCGGCATTCATGCTCTCAGAAGCAGCGTGCCAAGCCTCTTCGAGTGCCTTGGAATGTGTGTCGATGTCAGCGATGTTCTGTGACTTGACAGCCTCCTTGAGGTTGTTGAGCGCAGAGTTGATGGCATCTCTCTTGTCAGCAGGAATCTTGTCGCCATAGTCCCTGAGGTTCTTCTCGGTCTGGAAGCAGAGAGCATCGGCATTGTTGATCTTGTCAACTCTCTCCCTCTCTGCCTTGTCGGCTGCCTCATTGGCCTTGGCCTCGTCACGCATCCTCTGGATTTCAGCCTCGGTAAGGTTGGAAGAAGCCTCAATGCGGATTTTCTGCTCCTTGCCGGTAGCCTTGTCCTTTGCAGAAACATTGAGGATACCGTCGGCGTCGATGTCAAATGTCACCTCAATCTGTGGGATTCCCCTCGGAGCCGGTGAAATTCCATCGAGGTGGAAGAGACCAAGCTGCTTGTTGTCCTTGGCCATTGGACGCTCACCCTGGAGAACCTTGATTTCTACTGAAGGCTGGTTGTCCATCGCTGTGGAGAACACCTGTGACTTGGATACTGGAATGGTGGTGTTGGAGTTGATGAGCTTGGTCATCACGCCGCCGAGGGTCTCGATACCGAGTGATAGAGGTGTAACATCGAAGAGGATGACATCCTTCACGTCGCCGGCAAGCACACCGCCCTGGATTGCTGCACCGATTGCCACAACCTCATCCGGGTTGACGCTCTTGTTAGGCTCCTTTCCGAAGAACTCCTTGACAAGTTCCTGTACCTTAGGAATACGGCTTGAACCGCCCACGAGAAGAACTTCGTCAATCTGGCCTGCTGAAAGATGGGCATCTGCAAGAGCCTGGCGGCAAGGAATCAATGTCCTCTGGAAGAGGTCGTCGCAGAGCTGCTCGAACTTAGCCCTTGTCAATGTCTTCACAAGATGTTTCGGAACACCGTCAACCGGCATGATGTAAGGCAGGTTGATTTCGGTGGACGTCTGGTTGGAAAGCTCAACCTTGGCCTTCTCGGCAGCCTCCTTGAGTCTCTGGAGAGCCATCGGATCCTTAGTAAGGTCTGCTCCGCCGTTCTCTGCAGCGAACTCCTGTGCAAGCCACTCGATAATCTTGTGGTCGAAGTCGTCACCTCCAAGATGGGTATCACCGTTGGTGGACAATACCTCGAAGAGACCGTCACCGATATCCATGATAGAGATATCGAATGTACCGCCACCAAGGTCGAACACTGCAACCTTCATCTTCTTGTTCATCTTGTCAAGACCGAAAGCGAGGGCGGCTGCGGTAGGCTCGTTCACAATACGCTTCACATCGAGCCCGGCAATCTTTCCGGCCTCCTTGGTAGCCTGCCTCTGTGAATCAGAGAAGTATGCAGGTACCGTAATCACAGCCTCAGTAACAGGCTGGCGGAGATAATCCTCCGCTGTCTTCTTCATCTTCTGGAGAATCATTGCAGAAATCTCCTGAGGTGTGTACTGACGGCCGTCAATTTCTACCCTGGCAGCATTGTTCTCACCCCTGACCACGGTGTAAGGAACTCTTTCGATTTCCTTTGTCACCTGGTCGTAGGACTCACCCATGAATCTCTTGATGGAGAACACGGTGTTCTTAGGATTGGTGATAGCCTGACGCTTGGCCGGGTTACCTATTTTACGCTCACCGCCTTCGGTGAAAGCCACTACCGAAGGTGTGGTTCTCTGGCCTTCGTTGTTAATGATGACTGTTGGCTGGTTACCTTCCATCACTGCTACGCAGGAGTTGGTGGTTCCCAAGTCGATTCCGATAATTTTTCCCATAATATAAATCTCCTAATTTTTGTCTGTCATACGGTCCGCCACCCGGCGGAATCCGTGCCGTCTTACGGACGACACACACTCACTAACCAATGCCGTGCCAATGCCGGACAAAGACCGGATTATGTCAATTTGTCATATTTTTTGCTAACTTTGGTGTCATAATTCACGACAATATGGAATATAGGCAACTATCAGTACAGGAATACAACGACCTCGAAAACAGGATAATATACGAAGACAACCACCTTCTTGTAGTAAACAAGAGGGCCGGGGAGATAGTCCAGGGGGACAAGACCGGGGACGAACCGCTGGGCGAGGCATACAAGGCTTTCATCGCCATGCGCGACAACAAGCCGGGACAAGTATTCATGGGAGTGCCGCACAGGCTCGACAGGCCTGTCAGCGGACTGACAATCCTGGCCAAGACATCCAAGGCATTGGAAAGGCTCTCCGCAATGTTCCGTGAAGGCAATGTCCACAAGACATACTGGGCCCTGGTATGCGCTCATCCCGAACCGGAATCCGCCCTGCTTGAGGACTGGCTGGTACGGAATGAAAAGATGAACAAAAGCTTTGTCTGCTCACGTCCCGAGGGGCGCAAGGAGGCCAAGTTGGCGAAACTCCGGTACAGGCTACTATGCCCGACAGAGAGATACTGGCTTGTAGAAGTAGAACTCCTGACTGGCCGTCATCATCAGATCCGGTGTCAGTTGGCAGCCCACGGGACTATCATCAAGGGTGACCTCAAGTACGGAGCCCCACGTTCCAACAAGGACGGCAGTATCTCCCTTGTAGCCAGGCACATAAGTTTCATCCATCCTGTAAAGAAGACTCCCCTGGGTCTCACCGCTCCTCTGCCTGATGACTGGAATGGTGTTCCTGCTTGGCTAGCAGATCCCGCTGATCCTTGCACCACTGGCCGGGAGTAAGTTCGTAGAACAGCTTGAATGACATATTGAATGTCACCTGGGAATTGAAGCCTGACATTTCCGATAGGTCCCGCACCTTCAATGACGGGTCCTTGATGAACTGGTCCCTGGCAAATTCCACCCTGTAGCGGTTAACCCATTGACAGAAGTTCAGGCTTGAATTCTCATTGAGGACCCTGGAAATGTAGGACTTGTTCGATACCAGGTCCCTCGCAAGATTGTCGAGGCTGTACAATGGATTGAGAAAGGGCTTGTTGTCCTCCATATACTTGCAAAGTTTTTTGTACATGTATTTGTCCGTTCCCTCTCCGGCATCAAGATAGTCGGACTTGCTGACATCATTGTCGCACATCGGGGAGCTGTCCCCCATCCAAGTTACAAATGGGGTTCCGGTAATCGACCTCAGGAAAATTACCACATAAAAGATGACAGCTGCCAGCGCAGCCGGCACGGCAACCCACATTCCGCCGGCACCTGAAAGCACAACAGATGCGAAGGCCAGGGTCCCGATGACATTCGAGAATGATACGAATGTGCATTTTATCATTGAAATCATCAACTCCCATCCGGAAGCCGTAATCATAAGAAACGGTACATCCCTCAGCATATCGAAAGAACGTAATGCATAGCACAGGGACAAAGGGAGGACTGCTGATATGGACAGCAATGCCAGCGCAGGACGGATTGCTCCGCATATTGCCGTCACAGAGGCTGACATTGAAATCAGCAGAGCAGCAGCGGCCGACACAACCGACCTTTTGAAATCCCTGTAGTTGTCCGGAACAAGGAGAAGAATTGACACCGATGTGTTCAGGCACATTGTCAATCCGGAAAGGAATGATTCCCATCCGGCAGTGAGGAAAGCCGGAAGGCCAAATGCCAAATTGACGACGGACAGCACCCGCAAAGCCGACGCGGCGTATGAATAACTCATGTATTTGGGCATATCAATTATATTAATGATTGTAATTATATCAATTGCGAACAGAAGAAACTACTGGTTTTACAGCATTACAAAAATATAGAAAAAACCGCCCAGGAAACGGGTCCTCAGCGGTAGAATGTAAAGTATGTGCAAATATTCAACTTAAAGATTTCTTTATTTATCATCAGTTTTGACCACCTTCAGGTCCTTTTTCCTGCCAGATTTTATCACATCGAAGCCATTGCCGTAAACTCCTGACACAGAGGATACTGACAGGAATGCATCATTATCTATCGTCTTGATGTACTTCAGCAGAAAATTAAGATCTGTCTTTCTTGCCACCACCATCAGGACGTGGTTTTCCTTCTTGGTGTACCACCCCACTGCCGGGAGCACTGTCACTCCCCTGTGGATGTCTTTTGTGATGGCATCGGCTATTTCCTCATACTTCCGGGACATGATGAAGAGTTGTACAGACTGTTTTGTTCCTGACAGGTAGAGGTCAATCACATAACCGTTGACAGTTATGAGAATAAGACCGTATACCACAGTCGTTATCTTCTCGGCGAAAGGAACAAGCTCACCAGTGGCCGTATATGAAGGCACGGCAAGAGACGACAGGATGATGACAGCATCAATCCAGAGGATAATCCTTCCCGGGGAAATATTGCGGTACTTGTTCACAATCAGTGCAATGATGTCAGTACCTCCGGTGCTGCCTCCCTGGGACATTGACATCCCGATTCCGCAGCCGGCAAGAATTCCTCCCATTATCGTGGACATAAGCTTGCCGTTCTGGACGGAAAGCGTCTCGATTATCGTCGGAGGAATCAGGTCCTGGAGGACATTGAGCCCCACAGAAGCCAGGATTATCGCATAGATGGTCTTGCCTCCGAAATTGGTGCCGATTACCACGAAGGCAGTCACGAGCAGAATGGCATTCAGCACGAAATAGGTGTAACCCATCTTGATGCCCACAGCATACTGGATGATGGAGCTCACACCTGTAAGCCCGCCTCCGATAAGGTTGTTCGGAATCATAAAGATTGTCCATCCCGAAACATAAATCAGGATGCCGAGGGTAAGAATCAGATATTCCTTACCGAGTTTCAACATTGACTTGGCTGTCATTATCTTTCTTCAGTTTATTTCCAATTCCTGTCTTGATTTCGTCGAATCCTTCCCCGTACACGCTTGTAGCCGGGGATACGCTCACGAACGCCTTGCTGTCAATCTCCTTGATGGCCTTCGTCAATTCGCGAATCTGCGGTTTGCGAACCAATATCAGGAGGACATTCTTGTCCTTGCGCGTGTACCAGCCTACAGCCTTGAGTGCCGTGACTCCCCTGTCAAGCCTCTTGAGTATGAAATCTGCTATCTCTTCGTATTTCTCGGAGAACACCATCACCTGGAACGTGGTCTTGTTGCCGAGGAGAACGAAATCAAGCATGAATGAGAAGGTAATCATTGCAATATATCCGAATATCATATCCTCGAAGCCTTTGCCCGGGACGAGAAGGACGGAAGCGATGATTACAAGGTCCGAATAAAGATAGACCTTGCCCGGGGATACCGGCCAGAACTTGTTCACAATCAGGACGGCGATGTCCGTACCTCCAGTACTGCCTCCACGCAGGATTATCAATCCGATTCCTATTGACTCCAGAATTCCTCCCACTATCGGGACAAGCAGCCTGTTGTCTATATAAAGGAAATTCCCGGGTATCGCCTTGAGGAAATCATATTCCGGAAGGATTTCGAACAGGACAGAAGAAAGTAGGACCACATACACGGTCTTGATTCCGAAGCCCTTTCCCAGTACGATGAAACCGGTAATGAGAAGAAGCACGTTCAGCACAAAGAAAGACCACGACATAGGTATGGCCCCCAAGGTAGCATACTGCAATATCGTACAGGCTCCGGTAAGACCGCCGCTGGATATATTGTTCGGAATCATGAAGCTGTCCCAAGCCAGGCAATACAGCAATGTTCCGAACGTGAGAACAATATAGTCCCAAACGTGAGGAAGGACTCTCTTCAATGTCATAAATCCGTTATTTTACAACAATATTAACGATCTTGCCCGGCACTACGATGACCTTCACCACTGTCTTGCCGTCGAGGTACTTGCCGGTCTGTGGCATTGCCCTGATAGCAGCCTCCACTTCCGCGCGTCCCATTGACTTCGGAAGGTCAGCGGTAAACCTGGTCTTGCCGTTGAAGGAGACTGCGTATGTGCAGTTGTTCTCAATGGTATATGCCTCGACATATTCAGGGAATGATGCCTTGGAGATGCTCACGGCATGCCCGAGAGCCTCCCAGATTTCCTCAGTAACGTGAGGTGCGAAAGGTGAGAGCAGCACTGCGAGCGGCTCGAGAATCTCCCTGCTCCTGCATTTCCTCTCGGAAAGGTCGTTCACTGCAATCATAAATGCGCTGATGCATGTATTGTATGAGAATGTCTCAATGTCCGCCTGGACCTTGCCGATGAGTTTGTGGAGGGTCTTGAGTTCCCCAGGTGCGGCCTTGGTATCCTCAACGAGGAAATTGTCCCCGTCGTAATAGAGTTTCCAGAACTTCCTCAGGAAGCGGTTCACACCGTCGATACCCTTGGTATCCCAAGGCTTGGACTGCTCCACAGGGCCGAGGAACATCTCGTAAAGTCTCAATGTGTCAGCACCGTAACTGTCGCAGATATCGTCCGGATTGACTACATTGTACATTGACTTGCTCATCTTTTCGACGGCATATCCGCAGACATACTCGCCATCCTCGAGAACGAACTCCGCATCAGCAAACTCCGGACGCCATTTCCTGAAGGCCTCGATATCAAGACGGTCATTCTTGACGATATTGATGTCAACGTGGATTTCGGTAGTCTCGTACTGGTCCTTGAGCCCTACGGAGACGAACTTGTTGGTACCCACGATTCTGTAAACGAAATTGGAACGTCCCTGAATCATGCCCTGGTTGACAAGTTTGCGGAACGGCTCATCCTCGCATACGTAGCCGAGGTCAAAAAGGAACTTGTCCCAGAACCTGGAATAAATCAGGTGACCCGTAGCATGCTCAGTACCACCGACATAGAGGTCAACTGCCCTCCAATACCTGTCGGCCTCGGCACTTACGAGAGCCTCGTCGTCGTGCGGGTCCATATACCTCAGGTAATATGCGCTGGAGCCGGCGAAACCCGGCATTGTGCTGGTCTCGAGAGGATAACCCTTGTAAGTCCAGTCCTTGGCCCTGGCAAGAGGCGGTTCACCGGACTCCGTAGGCTTGTACTGGTCAATCTCCGGAAGCCTCAACGGAAGTTCCTCGTAAGGGAGCGGTGTCGGTATGCCATCCTTGTAATAGATAGGGAAAGGCTCGCCCCAATATCTCTGGCGGGAGAAAATCGCATCCCTTAGCCTGTAGTTGACCTTCCTGTGACCAAGGCCGTGAGCCTCGACATATTCCATTGCGGCAGGAATGGCTTCCTTGACAGTCATTCCGTCCAGGAAGCCGGAATTGCACATTATACCCTCTTTGGCATCGAAACTCTGCTCACTTACATCGCAGCCCTCAATCAGGGGAATAATCGGCAGGCCGAACTTCTTCGCAAATGCATAATCCCTGCTGTCATGTGCAGGTACTGCCATTATGGCTCCTGTACCATAGCCTGAGAGGACATACTCGGAAATCCACACCGGAACCTTCTCTCCAGTAAGCGGGTTTACGGCGTATGACCCGGAGAACACGCCTGTGACCGTCCTGGTCTCGGCAATTCTCTCCCTCTCTGTCTTCTTGCGCACGTATGCCAGATATTCTTCTACCTCAGCCTTCCTGTCTTCAGCGGTAAGTTCCGGGACCAGGTCGCTTTCAGGTGCAAGAACCATGAATGTAACTCCGAAAATCGTGTCAACCCTGGTGGTGAAAATTGTGACATCTTTCTCTTTATCTCCCGTAAATGTCTTGAACACCACCTCTGTACCGCAGGAACGCCCGATCCAGTTCCTCTGCATCTCCTTGAGGGAATCCGTCCAGTCGAGAGTTTCAAGGCTATCCAGAAGCCTTCCTGCATAGGCGGAGACCCTGAGCTGCCACTGGAGCATCTTCTTCTGCTCCACCGGGAATCCTCCGCGGACTGAGAGACCGTCCTTTACCTCGTCATTGGCCAGGACGGTACCGAGGCCGGCGCACCAGTTGACCGATGTCTCGCCCTGATAGGCGATACGGTAGTTCATAAGGACATCGGACTGCTGCTTAGGAGACCATGATTTCCATTCCGCAGCCGTGAAGTTCAATTCCCTTGAGCAGGCGGCGTGGATGCCTTCAGTGCCCTTCAATGCGAAATGCTCCTCCAGTTCCGCTATCGGGCGGGCCTTGTCAAGAGCAGTGTCGTAATAGCTCTTGAACATCTTGATGAATGCCCACTGGGTCCATTTGTAATATTCAGGGTCGCAGGTGCGGAACTCCCTGTCCCAGTCGTATGAGAATCCTATCCTGTCGAGCTGGCTGCGGTATCTGGCGACATTGACCGTGGTGGTCACCTCCGGATGCTGTCCGGTCTGGATGGCATACTGCTCAGCCGGAAGTCCGAATGCGTCATAACCCATCGGATGAAGCACATTGAAGCCCTTCAGTCTCTTGTATCTCGCATAAATATCGCTCGCTATATATCCCAGCGGATGTCCCACGTGAAGTCCCGCCCCTGACGGATATGGAAACATGTCGAGAACATAATACTTGGGCCTTCCAGGGTCCAACTCCGCCTTGAATGTCTTCTGCTCAGCCCATCTGGCCTGCCATTTCTGTTCAATTTTCCTGAAATCGTAATCCATGACAATAAATCTATTGCTATTTCTTTATACTGAATTTTCCTTTTTTCTCAAGTTTGAAGTCCACGGCGACCGACATTGCCACATCCACCGGAACTCCGTTAATCCGTCCCGGTTTCCAGTCAGGAGATGCCGCAACGACCCTCACCGCCTCGTCATCAAGCAGAGGATGAGCGCTGCGCAAAACCGTGACATCGGTCACCTTTCCGTCTTTCTTTATCGTAAATCCTACTGTAACCCTTCCCTGGATTCCGTCCTCAACAGCAGCCCTCGGATACTTGAGGTACTGGTAAACCCATTTCACGAGGAACATCCTGACATCCTGATTGCCCAGGAACACAGGCTTCTTGTCACATTCATCGTAGGTCCGGAGCTTTCCGTCATCCTTCACTACAGGCTTGTCCGACCGGAACTGGGGGGCATTCTCAACATTGGCAATGAACCTTGTGAAATTGTAAATATATTCCAGTTCCCTCTCCATCGGGCCGTACTCGACACAGCTTTCCACATCCCTGACAGTACCGTGTTCAGGATATCTTCCGGTCGAGAAATATACAGAAGGTATCTCCTTGGCATAGAAAGACCTGTGGTCGGAAGGGTATGGTTCCTGTGTCGTAAGTGTCGGCAGCACAGGCTGTATGTCCGCATTGACCTGGGACACAATCATATTCATGTCCGGATTGGATGATGTATAGGCCAGGAATCCGGAATTTCCGGTACCGAGCATATCCAGGTTGATCATTGCGTCAATGCCTATCCGGGAGCCGACGGAACGGTTAAGGAAATACCAGGAGCCGGCAAAGCCCTCGGTCGAAGCACCGAAAGCGACGAACATGACGGGCCTCCTGAACAATATAGAGTTGGTGCTGACCATCCTCGCAAGTTCCAGCATGACAGCCAGCCCGGAGGCGTTTCCATTCGCCCCGGCATATACCTGTCCAACCTTTTTTCCGTCAATATCAAGTGTCGTTGTACCCAGATTGTCAAGCCGGGCCCCGACCACGATGAACCTGTCTTTGAGCGATTCGTCATATCCCTGCACGAAGCCTATCACATTGCGGGAAACGAGAGTATCCCCGTTTTCCCTGGAAATGCCGAATATATCCCCATTTTCATTGAGAATGTCAATGCCATAGGATTCCAGGACCGTCCTGACATAGTCCGCTGCTGATTTCTCCCCCTCGGAACCGGGAGCGCGGCCCTCCATATCCATTGAGGAAAGATAGGAGACGTGGGACCTCAATGTCCCCGCCATATCGCTTTCCTCAAGTTCTGAATATCCTGTCCTGTATTGCGAAAAAGCCGGCATTGCCGCAGCGAAAAAGAGCGCCAGGGCTGCCGTTGCTGATATCATTCTCCTCATAATGTCTCATCGCAGTTTTTAAGAATCCAGGCTCCCTTCGGGCAGAAACTCTCCCTTGATATGCGGACGTACGCATCGGCGACATCACTTATCCGGGCCGAAGGGCATAAGGACACTGCCGAATATCCGTTGCCCAGTTTAAGAATTGAAGCGGGATAACCTGAGGCCTGCACCTTCTCGAGCAAATTGTCCGCATTGGCCAAGTTCCTGAATGAACCGACCACCACGTGGTATGCCTGAACCCCTGATCCGGAAATGACCCCACCCATTGTGGAGGAGTGTATAACATTGACTTTCAGACTATCCAGAAGTCTTGTCGCAGCCGAATCCCGCCTGGCATTCTCAGCAGCTGCAATGGACAGGGAATCCGCCTTCCAGGCATTGGATTTCGTCTCATCCAAAGCCTTTCTGGCTGCCTCTATTTCTGATGAAACCGGCCTCCCGGCAATCTTTCGGAAGGTGTCACAACCGCCGGACAAGAGCAGGGCAGTCAATGTCAGAATAATCAGGGAATGAATCGGTTTCATATAATATGGTCTCATAATATCCGCAAATTTACAAAATATTATTATTTTTGTGTTCTGCCGGGAGCGTGTTTAAGCAAAAAATCGACCAGACCTCAATGAATATGAAAATATTAGGACAACTAACCGGTCTGATTCGGGACATCACCGATATCAAAGACCACATTGACACAGTGAAAGCAGCGGAAAGCATCCGCAGCAGCATTTATTTCAAAGGCCCGAACGTGTGGATTCTCGTTTGTGCCATTGTGCTCGCCTCAGTGGGACTGAACGTCAATTCCACTGCGGTCATCATCGGCGCAATGCTCGTTTCCCCGCTCATGGGTCCAATCATCGGCATCGGTCTCGGCATCGGTACCAATGACACCCCTCTCATCAAGTCGGCATTCAAGAACCTGATTGTGATGATGTCCATCAGCGTGGTTGCAGCCACGGTTTATTTCCTCGTTACCCCCCTGAAGCTGGCCAACCCTACCGAGCTCCTGGCCAGGACGAACCCGACCATCTATGATGTAATGATTGCATTGTTCGGTGGCCTGGCCGGAATTTTCGAACTCAGCCGCAAGGAAAAGGGCACGGTAATTTCAGGAGTCGCCATTGCAACGGCCCTCATGCCGCCTCTCTGCACTGCTGGATACGGAATCGCATCCGGAAGGCTCACCTACTTCCTCGGGGCGCTGTATCTGTTCTTCATAAACTGCATCTTCATCATTCTCGCCACCTACATAATGGTCAAGTACCTGAAGTTCAATGAGGTGGAGTTCCAGGATGACAAGAAGGGCAAGAGGACAAAGACATTGATGACAGCCATTGTGATATTATTCATCGTACCGAGCATTCTCTCTGCCGTCAGCATGATTCGCGAGAACAGGTTCAAGATTGAGGTGGAGGCGTTCATAGCGGAGAACAAGAATCTCGACAAAGGCTATATCTATGACTATAAGATAAATACCCGCAAGGGAGGAAGCGTGGAGGTCTTCATTGCGGGTGACCCGATGACGGCTACGGAGAAGACCAGGCTGATGGAATCCGCCGAAAGGCACGGTATTGCCGAAAGCCAGATAAAATTCTCCGAAAGAAAACTCTCTGACAATGAAGGAGATGCGTCCGAGACCCTGATGAAGGGCATCTATGCCAGGACCGACCAGGAAATCTCTAAGAGGGAAAAGAGAATCTCGGAACTGGAAGCCGAACTGTCCGCATACAAGGCCGGGGAAATCCCTTACACCAGGATAACACGCGAGATCAAGAGCCAGTACCCGTCGGTCACCGGCATTTTCATCGGTAAAGGAGCCGGTGTCGATACCGACAGCCTTGCAGTCAAGCACGGGATTGTCGTAATAGCGGATTATGACGGCAGAATTTCCGAAGACGATTGCCGCAAACTTGAGGAATGGCTCAAGATCAGGCTTGACGACAATTCCCTGAATGTTGTACACCGTTTCCACGAGAATGGTAAAAAATGACCCTGTTGAACGCCCGAGCTTTATTATTCATAGGACTCCTGTCAGTGGCCGAAGCCGTGTGCAGTCCGGCCGGAAATCCTGACATTCACCCGCTTATGGTAGAGCGGCTCGGGAAGGCACGGCCTGTTTACGGGGAGGCGGACACATTGACATTGACG
>JBJEBV010000109.1:27716-29176 GCA_051870395.1 Candidatus Cryptobacteroides sp.
AATGTCGGGGGCCTTGCGGACTCCTGGCCGGCGACTTTCAGGATGAACCGGGAGGAGATAGCCGGAGCGATCGGAAGAGCTGAGGAGAAGATGGCAGACTTCATCATTGCACTGCCGCATTGGGGCAATGAATACGAACTGAGGCATTCCAAGTCCCAGATGGACATGGCCAAGTGGCTGATATCCAATGGGGTTGACGCCATTGTCGGCTCGCATCCGCACGTAGTTCAGGACTCCTGCCTGATTGACGGGAAGCCGGTGTTCTTCTCTGTCGGCAATGCGGTATCGAACATGAGTGCGGCCAATACCCAAATCGGGCTTGCCGTGACATTGAAATTTTTCAGGGACAGCAACGGGGACAAGAGAATGCTGGAGCCGGAGGTCACGTACAACTGGTGCTCCCTGCCTGGCAGGCTGTGCGACAACTATTCTGCCGTGGAGGTGAAGGACTACCTCGAATGCAGGGAAAGCTGGCTCAACGAGGCCGATTATTACAAGATGAAAAGGACATATTCGTATGTCAGGGAGACCACTGGGGTCTCGGATTAACATTATGATATGAAAAAAACGATTACGCTTGAGGCAATTGACCCGGTGGAAATCTACGGAGCCGGGAACAAGATACTTGAAGAATTCTGCACCTATTTTCCCGGGCTGAAGGTCACGGCGAGGGGCAATCTGATAATGCTGGACGGTGATGAAAGCCAGATTGCACGGTTTTCCGAGAAGCTCGGGGAACTTATCGGGAGACGTCACCACAAGATGAATCTCACCAAGTTCGATGTGGAGGATATATTCAACGGGGAAAATTCCTCCGACAACTTTATGCTCAACGGTGATGCCGTGATAGTCCACGGAACGGACGGGAAACCGATAAGGGCCAGGAACAAGACACAGCAGGACCTGGTCAAGGCATATTTCAGCAGCGACCTGATTTTCGCCGCCGGTCCTGCCGGTACGGGCAAGACCTACATTGCCATCGCATTGGCTGTCAGGGCATTGAAGAACAGGGAAATCAAGAGGATTATCCTGACCCGTCCGGCTGTGGAGGCAGGTGAACGGCTCGGCTTCCTGCCGGGCGACATGAAAGACAAGCTGGACCCGTATCTCCAACCTCTCTACGATGCCCTCGGCGACATGATTCCGGCAAAGAAACTTCAGGAATTCATCACGGACGGCACGATACAGATAGCCCCGCTGGCTTATATGAGGGGAAGGACTCTGGACAGGGCCTGCGTGATTCTGGATGAGGCCCAGAACACCAATCTGGTCCAGCTGAAAATGTTCCTGACGAGAATGGGGCCGAATGCCAAGTTCATTGTAACCGGAGATGCAAGCCAGGTGGATCTTCCTCGAAAGAGCGATTCCGGCTTCGTCAAGGGTATAAATCTGCTGAAGGACATCAAGGGCGTCAGTGTCATCCGCTTTTCCAATGAGGATATTGTGCGCCATCCGCTTGT
>JBJEBV010000109.1:29276-30744 GCA_051870395.1 Candidatus Cryptobacteroides sp.
AGGGCGTCAGTGTCATCCGCTTTTCCAATGAGGATATTGTGCGCCATCCGCTTGTCGGCAAGATTGTCAAGGCTTTCGACTCTGTGGCAGAGCAGGACGGCGGCGCTGAATAGCCCTGTAGATGCCCGGCCTGACCGGGCACTACAATTTAAAATTCATCGCAGGTGGTATGAGTTTATATGAATTTTAAATTATTCCGGAGTTTTTTGCAGTAGTTTTGTCCCGAACAAAACACGCAAAGCAATGCCTGGAAAATTGAAAATGCGAAAAATCATTGCCGTACTCGCAGCGGCGACAGTTATCCACTCCTGCGACTTCAATGAAAGCGGAGATGGAGAAAAGGGCACATTGAGGCTCCATTTCTCGGAAATGTCATACGAGGTGACCAAGGCGTCATCCGAAATCCCTGACACCAGCGAATTCATTCTCACAGTGACTGATTCAGGTGGCAAGACGGTGTACAGCGGAAAATTCGGTGACTCGCCGGAAAACATCCTGGTCAATGCCGGGACATACGACATCAGTGTACGCTCCGGGACTTTCAAGGTCCCGGCCTTCTCCGCTCCCCTGTTCGGAGATGACCAATGCGTAACTGTCAGGCAGGGAGCCGTGGCGGATGTCGTGCTGACCTGCAGCCAGATGAACAGCGGTGTCAGGCTAAAGACGGACGAAGCCTTCCTCAAGGCTTTCCCGGACGGTTCACTCTTCCTGGTCTCCGACGATGGCCAGCTTCTCTACAGTTATTCGGAGAAGCGCATTGCCTATTTCAATCCCGGTAATGTCAGTCTTGTCCTGAAGGAAACCTCTGCGAACACGACACTGTTTATGAGGCCTCTGAAGGCAAGGGAAATTCTTACCATAACAGTCTCAGTACCAAAGGTTTCCGGGAGCGGAGGAATAAGCATCCAGCTTGACACGGCCAGAAACCATACCGGAGAGACGGTGACAATCGGAGGAGATCCCGCATCCGGAAAGGGAGGTGACCGGTCCTCAGCCCTCAATGTCACGGAAGCAGCAGGGGCAGCCGGAGCCACAGGGGTATGGGTGTACGGCTACATTGTGGGCGGAGATCTCTCCTCATCCTCAGTATCATTCACTCCACCGTTCAAGTCAGAGACAAATCTGGCCATTGCCGCAAGGACATCCGTCGCAGAGAAGTCATCTTGCCTGTCAGTACAGCTATCCGCAGGCGAAATCCGGAACGCCCTGAACCTCGTCTCCAATCCATCCAACCTGAAACGGAAACTCTGGATCAAGGGCGACATCGTGGCGGCCTATTACGGCATTCCGGGCATCAAGAATATCAAGGAGTACCATATTGAGTGAGAACTCAACTATGAGGGAATAACATTTTCTCGCCAAGGCAAAAGAGCTGATTTCAACCCTCTTTTAGTAATCTGAAAAAATAACTTACTTCAGATTTGCATCAGATTTCCGAGGTCAGATTTTCTCCCGAGGATGGTCGTGA
>JBJEBV010000110.1:0-6734 GCA_051870395.1 Candidatus Cryptobacteroides sp.
GAAACAAGATACGGGTCCACAGTCAAATCGTCAACGACCATCTTAGGCATATTGACCCTTGCCCTGAGCTTGTTGATGGACTTGTCGGCCTCGTCCTGACGGAACTGTCCGAGTTCAGCCTTGGCCTCCGCATAAATGAGATGGGCCTCTGCGAAACGATAAACCGGAATGTCATTGAAAGACATGTCCACACGCTCAGTAGTAGGGTATTTGGAACCATCCATAACATACTTGTCCATCTGGAAACCGGAAGAAGTTACTGAAAGATCCGGGCCGACCATAGTATATTTGTCTGTAGAGCGGACCTGGTCTGGCATCCTGATGATGGCGGCAAGCCTCGGATCCCTGTCCTTGACCTCATCAGCGAACTGCATTGTCTCCCAGCCTTCCTTGTCTGTGAAACGGCTTCCGTCAGACATAAGGAACGAGTCAATGAATTTCTTGCTGAATCCAGGGTTGCCCTGTGTTGCCATACAAGCATATGCGGTCGAATTGTGAACGCAGGAAATAGCCTGGTCCATACGGATGGCAAGGATGAACTCATTCTTGTCAGCATCAGGCTCGCGGAAAAGCTCACCATAATCTGCCGCAAATGAATACGGACCCTTGTCGATAATCTCTTCCGCAGCCTCTGCGGCAAGCCTCAGGTAATCATCACTCTTGAGGCCTTCCGGATATTCAAGTCCACGATACTTCCTGTATGTTCCCTCATAAAGGCAGAACTGGGCCTTGAGCATAAGGGCAGCCCAGCGGTTCACCCGGTAGGTACTTACAGCTGAAGGAAGAGACTCTATCGCATCGTCAATGTCCTCGAGCATTTTGGACATCACGAACTCACGCGAATCCTGAGTCTTGTAAAGGTCAGGATCATTGGAGCCGAGTTCCCTGTCATACCAAGGGACATCTCCGAATCTTTTGACCTTTTCATAATAGAATCTTGCACGGAAGAACTTTGCAAGACCGGTGTACTGTTTTACAACAGCCTGGTCATCACATTTGTCCATATTGCCGAGCATAGTGTTGATTTTGCGGAGCTGGCTCCATCCCCATCCGCCGGAACCTACTCCGGTCGGAATCTCACGGGCCACACCACCCATCAACTCATCAGAAAGGACGCCCTTCTGATAAAAAACATCAGATTGCCTTGCGTATGGTTCTTTGGAAAACAAGTTGTCATAGAAAGAGTTGGAGAACAACTTGAAATCCTGCTCATTCCTGAAATAGTTCTCAGGAGCGAGCTTGTCTTTTGGTGTTCTGTCAAGGAAGTCACAGGACGAAAGGCCAAGAACTATTGCCAAGACAGGTAAAATATATCTTCTCATAATCTTTCCTCCCATCTTTAGAATGTAATGTCAATACCGAACATAATGGTTTTCTGCCAAGGATATGCGATAAAGTCCTTGTTGTCAGGAGTATAGACTCCTTCACTGTTCTTGCCTGTACCTCTGTAATATGTGGACTCCGGATCCCAGTACTTAGTATGTTTCTTGAGAGGCGACCAGTAAGCGAGGTTCTCGCCGGAGAAGTAAAGTCTCACCTTATCGACGTGAATTGCATCCATCCACTTCTTAGGAAGAGAATAACCTACAGTGAGGTTCTTCAATCTCAGATAACGGGTGTTCTGCAGATACCTCGTATTAGGGAGCTTGAGTTCACCACCGGTGGAAGAGTAAACACGCGGCCTTGGGAAGTAGGCGTCCGGATTCTCCTCTGACCAGCAGGTCTTGATGAAGTCCCTAGGCATGAATGCGGTGTAATATGCGTATGAGTATGAACCCCAGAAAGGAATGCACATTCCTGAAGGATAGATATAGTGGTTGCCCACGCCCTGGAAGAATACGGATACGTCGAAGCCCATCCAGTCAAATCCGATATTGAAACCGTACTGCATGCTTGGCAGGGAGTTTCCGATAATCTTGCGGTCGCCCGGGTCATCTACGGTATTCTTGCCGTAAGAAAGGACATTGATACCATTTGGACCCTCCTGCTTGTTGTCGAGGTCCACGTAACGAAGGTCGCCGGCAAGGAAGCCGCCCTGCATACGGTTGTCACCGATAAGAGTAAGGGCATCAAGCACATTGGCCTGGTAATCCTGGGCCTCTTCATCTGTCTTGAACAGTCCGTCCACTACGAATCCCCAGATTTCGCCGATGCGCTGTCCCGGATAGTAGTCATTGAGGAGTTTGTCCTTGTTGTTGTCATATCTTGTGATATGGGAAACATAGTCACTCATGGATGCCCTCAAGCTGTAATTGAACGGCTTGCCGGCAAGCTTGAACGAATCTCTCCAGCTGATGGAAAGTTCATAACCCTTGGTTCTCAGGTCGGCTGAATTTTCCTTTGGAGAAGATGCTCCATAGACAGCAGGCAATGCACCTCCGCTGACAAGCATATTCTTGGTGTCGCGGATATAAGCCTCGGCGGTAAACTCTAGCCTGTCATTGAGGAATGCGGCATCGAGACCGACATTGTACTGCTGGGAAGTCTCCCAGGTAAGTTTGCTGGAGTTAGGAGCTGAAATTCCGGTATACTGGGCCCTGTTGGAACCCTCGCCGAAGGTATAGTGGTTGAAAGTACTTACGCTTACAGTTCTCATATACGCATAGTCGGCTACATTCTGGTTTCCGAGAGAACCGTAGGAAGCACGGAGTTTGAGATTGTTCACTGTATTCTTGGCAGAACGGAAGAAAGGCTCCTCCGAGATTCTCCAACCGATGGAACCCGACGGGAAAAGCCCCCATCTATGACCGGCTCCGAATCTGGATGTACCGTCATATCTTCCTGATATTTCTGCGAGATACCTGCCTTTGTAATCATAGTTGATACGACCGAAGAATCCGAGAAGTGCATACTCGCTCTGTCCTCCGGCGACCTCAGTGATAGTGGCTCCGGACTCATCCGGAACAACCAGGTTCAGGTCATTCAGAAAGTCATCCGAAACATTCTTGCCTGTGGCCTGCACATTCTTGTAACGGTATGTCTCAGTGCTGAGACCAACCATAATCTTGAGGTTATGTGCCTCCTTATATGTATCGGAGTATGTTGCGAAAACATTGCTGGACAAATAGTTGTATGTCCTGTGACGCTCGGTGAGGGCATTCTCGCCGGCACCGGTGGTATATGCGTCGAACTCACCAGGCCTGATACCGTATGGGACATTGACAGTCCTGTAACTGTCATCTCGCTGAACTCTTCTGTAGGTCACATTGGCAGTGATATTGAACTGCTTTACAGGAGTGATGACCATCTCAGCGGTATTCGCGAAGTTGAATTTCTTCTGGGCATTCTTGTGCTTACCCATCGAGAGGATGATCTGACGGCCGTTTGCTACGTTATAACCGCTTACAAGAGGGTTGGCGTAGAGACCGGAGCCATCCGGGTTGAAGAGAGGGAATGAAGCCGGGCAGTGACGGAGATTGTAGAAAATATCCTGGTCATTCGAGCCTGCCGCTCCAATGTATGAATAGTCGGAAGTGTAGAAGGAGACATTGTCCGAAACTTTCAGCCAAGGCTTCACATTGGCATCGACATTAGCCCTGACATTCAACTTCCTGAATTCATCAGGATTCATCTTGTGGATACCTGACTGCTTGTCATATCCTGCTGAGAGGAAGTACCTTACGCCCTTGGTTCCACCGCTGATGGAGACATTGTGCTGCTGAACAGGATGCCTGTCATTGAACATCTCGTGATACCAGTCGGTGTTGCAGTAATATACCCACTGCTCCTTGCCGTTCCTGACTTCCTTGACAACCCATGGACGGTCAGGATTCTCGGTCTTGTCATTGACACGGGCGAGGAGTTCGAGCATATCGTGCTCCGTGTAATTGGTGTAATTCTTATGGGCGGCCTGGGTCCTCCAGAAGAGGTCAAGAGTATAAACTGACCAATAACCTCTGTCTTCATAGTCGGTGGATGTCGTAGGAGCCTCCCATCCGAATTTTCCGCTGTAGCGGATTTTGGCAAGACCATCATCGGATGTTCCCTTCTTCGTGGTCACGAGAATGACACCGAATGCAGCCCTGGCACCGTAAACGGCAGCAGCGGCAGCATCCTTGATGACTGAAATGCTGGCAACATCATTAGGGTTGACGTCCTCGATGTCTCCGACAGCACCGTCAATGAGGATGAGCGGAGCCGCATCAGAATTGTTGATGGATGTGAATCCGCGGATGTTCAGTTTACCTGTACTGCCCGGGGCACCGGACTGGGTAGTGATGTTCAGGCCAGGTACAGAACCCTGAAGCATAGTAACGAGGTTGTGTGATGAACGGTCCTTGAGGCTCTTGTCATCAATGACCGACACGGCACCGGTCAGATTGACCTTCTTCTGGGTACCGTATCCCACAACGACAGTCTCATTAAGAAGCATATTGTCTTCTTCGAGATAGACCACCACTGAAGTTTTGCCGGCTGCAACTTTGACCAGCTGGGAAGAATAGCCCAGACAGGATACATCCAAGGTCACGTCAGAGGCTGGCACATTCAATGTGAAGTTACCGTCAACATCGGTCACAGCGCCCTGGCTGGCACTTCCGGAAAGCATTACTGCCGCTCCGATGACCGGCTGCTGATTGATGTCAAGAACTTTTCCCGACACCTGCCTGTTCTGCGCAAAGGCGCTTATGCAGCAACCAAGCGAGAGAACAAGAGCAACAGCGAATGATTGTAAAACTCTCATACGATTAGTGTGTTAATATTAATAAGTTGTTATTATGTTAGTTTCAGCGTAATCAAAACTTATATGTATCCACGGAGAATGTTTTCGGCCTCTTCATCGACTCGGTATAGACATTGCCGAAACGGTCGGTGACCTTTACCTCCAGGGTGGAGGTGGCACTTGAAGCCTTCACTTTCCATATATGACCGGTAGCAGTGGTCATGAATGTCGGCTTTGCAGTACCTTTCATGGCAGGGGCCGAATAGGTTATCAGGTGGAGCGGATCGCACAGCGAGACCTTGGTGACATTCAGCTTGTTACCATTCTCAGTCACCTCGATTTTCCACTGCGGGTCATAGTTCCAGACATTGATATAGACCTCATTCTCAGTACTTTTGGAACTCCACGACGAGGCCAGCTCATTGAATGCTTCCTTGTAGGTACTCCCCGCAGAAGAGTCCATATACTTGTCAGCAGTGATGGAAATCTGGTTCCTGTCATAGGTCCTGAACTGGAAATCCGTATCTCCTCCTGTAGGCTTGAAAGCCCATTTGAAATCAGTTCCGCTGACCTCGAAAACCTGATATCCTCCCGGAGCTCCGTCCTGGCCGATATTCACTCCCGGATAATACTTCCCGGTCCACCACCAGGTAGCGCAGGCAGCACCGCTATTGTGCTCAAAATGCGTCGCAGCCACACTGTTGTTTACCTTGTGGGAATGGCCTGAGATAACCTGAGCATTCGTATATCCGCTTATCGCCAGCGCAACAGCAGCCTGGTCATCTGCAGGAAGCGAATACAGAGGGGCATGCATCGCAAGCACCACTGACTTACTCTTCGGGATATATGACAAATCCTTTTTCAGCCAATTGATTATGTCATCGGTAAGATTATTGCTATGAGCTCTCGAACCGTCTCCCGGATTGTCCGCCACAATGTCATCAAGCACGACATAATGCACATCTCCGATATTGAATGAATAGTAAGTAGGAGCAACGATTTCCCTCCAGTACCTTGCGCAATCTATATCGCCGACAACACCTGACAGGCAAGCGTGGTCATGGTTGCCTATGGTGTTGAAAACGGGGATGGAATTTATTTTGTTGAGGTACTCAATGGCTTTGTCCAAGCCGAAGCCCTTGCTTTCCCAGTAAATATCCCAGGTTATGTCGCCAAGCGTAAGTGCATAGACCTTTCGCCCGCTGTTGGCGGCGATATACGCATTGATATCCGAGACGAACTGGAGATATTGGTTCATGTCATTGTTGGAGCTGGAGCCTCTGTTCGCAAGATGCAAGTCACCAATGGCAAGAAGAACATGATCAGACTGGTCACCTGACTCAACAAGGGTGAAATCCACCCGCTCGGCCACTTTGGCATCAGCCTTGAGCGTATAATAAATTTTCGGCTGTGAGCCAATGCAGGTGGCCTCATAGCCGCTTGGCAGGGAAACGAAGACGTATCCCAGTGTCTTGCCTGATTTGAGCTGATATACGCCTTCCGCATCAGTCAGGGCGAATGCATAACCGTCAGAGACGACGACATCCTTGAGACCTTTGCCGTCACAGGTCACAATTCCATAAACGGTGCTTCCGCTTTCTGGCTTGATTTCGGATGTGGAAATGATAACATTCATCACGCCCATCTCCTTGACCCGGGAACCTCGTTTTATGGACACTGTATGGCTTCCTGCCTTCAGTCCGTCGTAAAGATCAATGGTAAAGTTTTTCTCCGAGACTGCGGTAATCGGGCAGTCGTGCGATTTTCCTGCTGTTTCAAGTACAATGATGTCGCTCTCTTCAGGGCTCTTGGCGAAACGCACCCTGAAAGTAAGGGTGTTCTCTTCAGGGGTAAGGGTGACAGATTCGGGCACTACAAAATCCACATCAAATACACCCTTGCCATTGCCGTTTTCAGAATCAGAACATGAAATCTGCAACAAGACGGCAATGAATGCAAACAGCAACTTAATGAATTGATTCATGGGGCTATATGTTCATTTTGGTATTGGCTTCTCGTATTACTGTTATCAAAACAATGCTATATGGTTTGTTCGCATAAAAAACATTATAGG
>JBJEBV010000111.1:0-30440 GCA_051870395.1 Candidatus Cryptobacteroides sp.
TTGTTGAAGATAATTGACTGTATGTCAATGCTTAAGCTCAACAAACTTCACCTCCATCTCTGTGATGACAACGGCTGGAGGCTTGAAATCAAGAAATATCCTTTGCTCCACGAGATAGGGTCCCGCAGGGTAGAAAGGCCCGGGGAGTATTTCTCGGAGAGACTCAATGCCAGACAGGGTGAACCTACTGTCCCGGGCGGATATTATACGCAGGATGACATTAGGGAAATTGTCGCATACGCCGCCGTGAGGCAGGTTGAGGTCATTCCGGAAATCGAGATGCCCGCCCACAGCAACGCCGCCCTTGCCGCCTATCCTCTTCTTGCTTGCCCCGTTGTGGACAAGTACATCGGGGTGCTTCCAGGGCTTGGAGGCAACCACGCCGACATCATTTTCTGCGCCGGCAACGACGAGGTGTTCAAGTTTCTGGAAGGTGTCCTGGATGAGGTTATGGAACTCTTCCCGTCCAAAATCATTCATCTGGGCGGAGACGAGGCCTGGAAGACCCATTGGAAGGAGTGCCCTCTCTGCCAGGAACGGCTCAGGGAGGAGAATCTTGCCGACGAGGAGGCACTCCAGGGCTGGTTCATGGCCAGGGTGGCAGAATATGTGCATAAACATTCACGCGAGGTGGCAGGATGGGATGAACTGACAGAGACAGGGATTCCTGGGGATGCCATCGTCTATGGATGGCGGGGGATGGGCCAGGCCGCATTGGATGCAGCAAGGCAGGGCCACAGGGTGGTGATGACACCGGCCAAGGTGACCTATCTAATTCGCTATCAAGGACCTCAATGGTTTGAACCATTGACATATTTCGGAAACAACAGGCTCAGCGACATTTACCTGTATGAGCCTTTGGATGCTGGTTGGACCCAGGAGATGGCCAGCCGTCTAATAGGCGTGCAGGCATCCTTGTGGACTGAGTTCTGCAGCAGCGTGGCGGACGTGAATTATCTGGCATTCCCGCGTCTTGCAGCCCTTGCGGAAATCGGCTGGACAAGGCCAGGGAACAAGTCCTGGGAGCGTTTCCAGAAGTCAGTTGACGTTTTTTCTGACAGGCTCGGCAGAAAGGGGATTGCCCCGGCCAGGTCAATGTTCAATATCCAGCACACAGTCCTGCCTGAGGATGGAAGGCTGAAGGTCATTCTCGAATGCGAAAGGACAGATGTCCAGATCAGGTATACCACCGACGGGAGTGATCCGACGTTGAAGTCGGCATTGTACCGGAAGCCATTGATTTTCACCGGAGATGTCACGCTCCGCGCAGCGACTTTCAGGGATGGCAGGATGGCCGGAAAAGTCCTGGCATTGCCTCTGGGATGGAACAAGGCTACGGCTGCGACTTTGGTTGAAGGCGGGAGCCAGGTTCTCCTGAACGGTGTTCGTGGAAGTCTCCGAAGATCTGATTTTGAGTGGGTTGCCCTGCCTGAAGGCGAGGATATCCGCATTGATCTCGGAGACGTCAAGGATGTGAACAGCATTTCTGTCGGAAGTATCAATGATTTTGGGATGGCGGTGCATTTTCCATCGAAAATTGTTGTATCTTTGAGCATTGACGGAGAGACATTTGAGGAAGCCGGGGAATGGGAATTGCCGGATGAGTTGTCATTTGCGAAAGGAACATTCGTGAAGGACATAAGTGTGGCTGCGGACAGTCCGGTTTCTGCCAGATATGTATCCGTCAAGGTTGTCGGACAGGGTCGGACACCTGCCCTGCATTGCCGCCCGGACAATGACACTAAAATGTATTTTGATGAAATTATAGTACAATGAAACACAGAATCCTGACCCTAGTTGTTTTGCTTGCCGGAATGCTGACGGCCTCCGCAGGCAATGTAGTAGGACCCGGCCGATATACTGTGAAGCCGGTTGCCAGGCCTGAATACGCACTGACCACGCCTGCCTCACTTTCCTCTGCGGTGACAGCCGCCGGAGCAATGGTGGGCGAGAAGACACAGGTCTGGTCATTGTCAGAGTTGTCGGGCAGCGTCAGGCTGTTTGACTGCTCAGGCCATGCCCTGTGTGCATCTGATGACGGCAAGGTTCGCCTTGCGGAGAACAATGGCAGCGACGAGTCCCAGCTCTGGACTCTTGAGAATGCGGAAGGGACTGACACCTATTGGATTATCCCGTCCAACAAGCCCGAACTGGCTGTAGTGCTGGAGGGTGGCATTGACATTGTCCTGGTTCCGAGAGCTGATTTGGGAAAGAACCCGCGGGCCCGCTGGAGATTTGCCAGGCTTGAGGGCGATGAGGCCCGGATGGCGGAAACCGGGGAAAGGAATATCTGGGAAGATGAGACTGTGTTTGCCATCAACAAGGAGGAGGCTGTCGCTACTTATATGCCTTATTCCTCTGTGGCAGAGATGCTTGCGGATACTGGACGCTTTGCCCGCCCTTGGACCGACCCGGTGAACAGCCGCTACTCCAGCCTGAACGGAATGTGGAAATTCAATTTCGTGGAGGAGCCTTCACTCAGGCCTCTGGATTTCTGGAAGGCGGGCTACGACTGCACGGGATGGAGCGACATCAAGGTGCCATCCTGCTGGGAAATGCAGGGCTGGGACAGGCCTATTTACGCCAATGTGGAATATCCCTTCGACAACACCCCTCCTGTAATCCGCGCCCGTCCAGGCTTCAATGACGGTGGCAAGAACTACGGTACTAATCCTGTCGGCTCGTATGTCAGGGAGTTTGACATCCCGGAGGACTGGACAGGAAGGCGTACAATCCTGCATTTTGACGGTATATATTCCGCTGCCAATGTATGGGTAAACGGGGAATATGCAGGTTATACCCAAGGTGCGAACAATGTCTCCGAATTTGACATCACAGCCTTGGTAAGGAAGGGTACCAACCGTCTTGCGGTGGAGGTGTTCCGCTGGAGTGACGGCTCCTATCTGGAGTGCCAGGATATGTTCAGGATGAGCGGAATTTTCAGGGATGTGTATGTTTACAACGTGCCGTTGGCCTCAGTCCGCGACCATGTGATAACGTCCTCATTGTCAGGTGATTTTGCGAAGGCCGAATTGAATGTCAGCCTTAGTCTTGACAATGCCGGGGCGACTTCTGCCGGAAAATCCCTGGAAGTGGTTCTGATTGACCCGGAAGGGGAGAGAGTGGCATCTTCTTCGGTCGATATCAAACTCCAGCCGTTTGAGAAATCCAGGCTTGTCAATGTGGGGATGCCAGTTCCAGACGTCCGCCTCTGGTCTGCGGAACATCCTGAATTATATACAGTTATGGTCGTACAGAAGGATGCTTCGGGCAATGAGGAGATGGCATTCAGCACCAAGTATGGTTTCAGGAGCATTGAGATACGTAACAGCCTTCTTTACATCAACGGAAGACGGGTTTTCCTGAAGGGAGTGAACCGTCACGACACGGACCCTGTGAACGGCCGCAGCGTGACTGTGGAGTCAATGCTGAAGGATGTGCTTCTTATGAAGCGGAACAATATCAATACAGTCCGCACCAGCCACTATCCTAATCAGGCCAAGATGTATGCGATGTATGACTATTACGGCCTGTATGTGGTGGATGAGGCTGATTTGGAGGACCACGCCAACCAGAGCATTTCCGAACTGACTTCCTGGATTCCGGCATTCAATGACAGGATTTCCAGGATGGTGAAGCGTGACCGCAATCATCCTTCGGTCATCATGTGGAGCCTTGGCAACGAGGCTGGCGCCGGAAGTAATTTCGAGCATTGTTACAATGTGGCCAAGTCCTTGGACAGCAGGCCGGTACATTATGAGGGAACCAGGGTGGGCGGCCTGCCTTTCGGAGGCGGTGCATACAGCGATTTCTATTCGAAGATGTATCCGAATATGGAGTGGATGGATGCGTACTCGCACGGTCTTGACAAGCCTATGTTCATCTGCGAATATGCTCACGCAATGGGCAATGCGATTGGCAATCTCGACCTTTATTGGAAGTCTATAAGGAATTCCTCCTGCATCATCGGAGGCTGCATCTGGGACTGGGTGGACCAGGCTATCTACGAGCCTGCTGAGCTGAAGGCCGGCAATTATGAGGGGAGATACCGCACGGGATATGATTTCCCGGGCCCTCATCAGGGCAATTTCTGCAGCAACGGAATAGTGCTTCCGGACAGGTCTGAAGGACCGAAACTCGCTGAGGTAAAGGCGGTTCACCAGTTTGTGGATTTCTCGCTCAAAGGCATTGACGAAGGCAGGAACGCCGTGACAGTGGGCATTGTCAATTCCTATGATTTCACTTCGCTGGCTGAGTTCGATTTAAACTATGAGGTCCTTGTGGATGGTTATCTCCGCTTCAAGGGGCGTGAATTGTTGGCGGACATTCAGCCGGGCGATTCTGTAGATGTGGTTATTCCGCTCCTGAAGGTGTCTCTCAAGCGTGCCCGGGCCAATGGCGAGGAGGTATGCGTCAACTGCCGTCTGGTACGCAGGAATGCGACTGTCTATGCCGGGGCAGGATACGAGGAGGCTGCCGTACAGTACGCGTTGACTGAATATGCCTGCCCTGAGTTGAAGCCGGTACGCAGGACGGCCATCGGCATAATTGAGGACAATGATTTCTCCAAGTTCGTGAACAAGGGAGTCGAACTTGTTGTCAATCGCAGGACTTCCCGTGCTGTTTCATTGAAAATCAATGGTTTGGAATTCTTTGCCGGGGGCAATGGCTTCGAATTCGACAATTACAGGTACATTGAAAATGACCGCCACAATGTATCTCCTGAGGATGGGCTGGCAGCCGGGGGCAATGTCGGGTACGAGATTCTTGACAAATCAGTGATAAAGGTTGTCACGACGCGTCCTGGTACATTGGCTGACAGGGAGATAATCTATCTTGTAAGACCTGAGTCGGTGGATGTCAAAGTCAGGATAATTCCTCATTCAGCCGGGCTGATGCGGGCCGGAGTATCCTGCTTCATTCCGGGAGCATTTGACAATGCAAGTTATTATGCCAAAGGACCTTGGGACAATTACAATGACAGGGGAGCCTCTTCTTTCCTCGGACGTTATACGTCGAAGGTTGCCGATATGAACTATCCTTATATCAGGCCACAGAGTGCGGCGAACAGGGAGGGTCTCCGTGAGCTGGCATTGACTGCGGAGGACGGCTCAGGCTTTGTCATTGAGGCATTGTCGGATTGCTCATTCTCCGTCTGCAATCATACTGACCTGGAACTCAAGACTGCATTGCATCAATGGGAACTGCCCGAGACCGGCAGGATTGTACTGCATCTGGATGCAGCGCACAGGGGTGTCGGAAACGGCAGTTGCGGGTATCAGACAGGTACTCTGGAGCAGTATTGCGTGCCGGAATCGGAACATAGCATCAGTTTCCGAATTTCCAGGAAATAACCGCGGTGCGGAACAGGTAAATTATAGGCCTCCTTCACAGAAATGTGACAGAGGCCTTTTCCATTGTCATCCCGACCGGGCGAAGCTGCTCATTGTCATCCCGACGAGCAAGCTGATTCTTGTCATATCGACCGGGTGCAGCGAGTGGAGAGATCTAATCCAGGCAATCCCGCAGAATCGCAGCGATATCCTCCTCGTAAAGCGGCGCCCAGGCATTCTCAAGTCCCTCATTTACAGCGACATGGTGAGCCATTTCGTCAATGCGGCTTCCGTCTATGCCGACTTTGCGCAAAGTCATCGGGATACCTATTTCGAGATAGAAGTCGTGAATCGCCTTTATTGCCCTTTCCGCGATTTCCATTCCAGGCAATGACGGGTCGATTCCGAAGACTCCCGTGCCGAATGCGACGAAGCGCTCAAGCGTTTTCTCATTCAGGATATGCTTCATCCAACGAGGGGTTACAATGGCCAGCCCTTCTCCGTGGATGATGTCGTAATGTCCTGACAATGCGTGTTCTATGGCGTGCATAGGCCAGCCGCTCTCACTGTTTCCCAGAGCATAGATTCCGTTGCATCCGAGGGTGGTGGCATAGAAGATTTCCGCACGGGCCTCGTAGTTCTCAGGGTCTTTCAGCACGATTTTGACATTCTTCATCAATGACTTGATGGCGCCTTCCATGAATGCGTCATTCATCATTATGTGCTCGCCGCAGAAATACTGCTCCATGATGTGGTTGATGCAGTCGGAAACTCCTGCAAGTGTCTGTCTTACAGGCAATGTGAATGTGTATGTCGGGTCAATGAAGGAGACGGCCGGGAAGACCAGGTCTGAGAAATAGGCCAGTTTGTCATTGGTCTCGGTCCTGGAAATCACACCGCCCCTGTCGTACTCTGAACCGGTGGCGGCGAGGGTGATGATGTCCACTATCGGAATTGCCTTCAATGTCGGCACCTTCATTGTGATGACGTCCCAAGGATCTGCATCCGAGCAGGCCGCTCCTGCGATGGCCTTGCTGCAATCGAGTACGGAACCGCCTCCTACAGAGAGAATTACGTCAATGTTCTTTTCCTTGCAGATTCTGACTCCGTCGAGTACGGACGGGTTGTATTTCGGATTCGGCTCAATGCCGGGCAGTTCGTAGATTTCCTTGTCTTTCAGTATTTCCTTTACCTGGTCGTAGAGGCCTGACCGCTTGATGCTGCCTCCTCCCCAGGTCATAAGCACCCGTTTCCCGTATTTCTCCATTACGTCGTGGAGTTTCTCCTGTACCACGCCCCGGCCGAAAATCAGCCTGGTCGGTGTTTGATAATCGAAGTTTACCATATGATCTGTTTTGTTGGTTAATGTTCCATTCTGCAAATATAGCGTTTTCTTTTTTATCCCCGTGACATCGGGAGTGCGTTGAATCTTTTGGCAATGTGGTGGAGAATTGATATATTCGTCCGTACAAATTCTTTGCTTATGAACATTACGATAATCGGCGCAGGCAATATGGGCGGCGCTTTGGCCCGGGGATGGTCCAAAGCCGGGATGCATAAAGTTACGGTTACTGCAAGGACAGGGGAGACGCTTGCGAGGTATGCTGGCATTGCTGGGATATCCACATCGCTGGACAATGTCTCGGCGGTCAGGGAAGCGGACGTCATTGTTCTGGCAGTCAAGCCGTGGCTGATAGAGACGGTTTGCCGTCAGATTGCCGGGGCCGTCGATTTCGACAGGCAGGTTATTCTTTCCGTCGCTGCGAATGTCTTCACTGATACATTGAGGCAATACCTTGGGAATGACGAGGCCAAGGTCTTCCATGTGATGCCCAATATCGCTGCTGAGTATTGTGAATCAATGACTTATATTTCGGCAGGCAGCGGGATTGCCGATGATGACATTGACATTGTCCGGGAACTTCTCCTCCAGGTCGGCAAGGTCAAAGTCTGTGCCGAGAAAGATGTGGCAGCGGGCAATATGCTCTCCGGCTGCGGAATAGCCTACGTCATGCGTTTCATCCATGCAATGATGGAAGGCGGAGTCGAGATGGGCCTGTATCCCAAAGAGGCCCAGGAGATTGCGATGCAGACAATGAAGGGTGCCGTGGCTGTTCTTGAAGGCCAGAAGATTCACCCGGCAGTCGGCATTGACAAGGTCACAACACCGGGAGGCCTGACAATCAGGGGCCTTAATGAACTGGACCACGCCGGCTTCAATTCCGCAGTCATCCGCTGCCTCAAGGCCGGTCTCGTGGAACCGCATAAATGATAAGAAATGACCTGTGCGAGTTGCTGAAAAACCAGAAAGCGAAAGATAAACAATAAAGATAATGGAAAGCTTGCTGTTGAAATCAATGCTGGAACACGCTGACCCTGCGCAGGTGGCTGGACTCTCCCGCTTTTTCAAATGCGGCCCCGGCCAATACGGCGAAGGCGACAAGTTCCTAGGCATCAAGGTCCCGGTGACCCGCTGCGTTGTTCGTGAATGCTGGAAAAGCATTGATTTCAAGGAACTTGAACATTGTATTGCAAGCGAATATCACGAAGTGAGGCTCGCTGCCCTTCTGGCATTGGTGGAGATTTTTTCCCACGCAAGGAAGGACATTGCCCTGCAGGAAAGCTGCGTAAAATTTTACCTTTCACACACTGGATATATCAACAACTGGGACCTCGTGGACCTGAGCTGCTATCCGCTGCTGGGCAAATATCTTCTGGACAAGGACCGCTCCCTGCTTTATGACCTGGCCCGTGACGGCAAGACAATATGGGAGAGGCGAATAGGCATTGTCAGTACGATGACATTCGTGCGCACCGGGCAGTTGGATGACACCTATGCCATTGCGCAGATATTTCTGGATGACCCGCAACCCCTTCACGACCTGCTGCAGAAGGCAGTCGGCTGGCTTCTTCGCGAGGCAGGCAAACGTGACCCGGAAAGATTGGCCTCCTGGCTCATTCCCCGTGCCGCCTCGATGCCGAGGACAATGCTACGTTACGCCATTGAGAAGTTTCCGGAGTCGAGGCGAAAGGAATTCCTTGCCAGGGGAAAGCAGCATTGACGTTTTCTGGTGCTGGGACCTGCGGCTGAAATGCGGAAATGGATGCTGCGTCAGAACTTGTACCGGACATCAATACCTATCCCGTAGCGGTCACCAGACCTTCGGAAAAGATGGCCTGAATAAGCTCCCTGCAGGATAATGTCATCGGAAATCCTGAGGTAGCAGGCATCAATCCCGGCATCGAAGTGCTTGCCGAAACTGCGTTCTATACGGCCGCCGAAGTTGTAGGCCAGGCCTGCACGGCGGTAGAGGTCGAGGGTGGAGCCGTAGCTGATGTCGCCGTGTACATTGATGCTGAAACCTGCCGGCAAGCCCTGGTTGAGGTCAATGTGGGCTGCTACGCCCCAGTTGGCATTGCTGAGGCTCACGGATTCGGCTATACGCTTGTCCCACAGGGCGGAAACATTGACATTGATATCCGTGGTCCCGGAAGCCTTTATTTTGAGTGACGGGGTAATGTCAACTGCATGCCTGACACCCTCATTGCCCCATCGGTATGTCCGGATATTGCTGCGTTCCATCCAGATTCCGTTGAATCCGTCCTTGGTGTAAAGATAGGCCGCCTTCAGGTGCATTGACAGTGAAGGCAATTTCCAGTCGAAGTCGAATGAAAGTTTGTGGAGGTGCATGCCGACAATCTCGCTGTTGCCTGCCCGGATGGCTAGCGGTTCCCGGATTTCAGCGGGATTGAGATATTGCAATGACGGACGTACCAGCACTTTGTCATATCTCAATGACAGCAATGCTTCATCTTCAGGATGCCACTCGACCAATGCTCTCGGAAGGAAATCGTGGAGGTTCCTGCCATTCATTGAGGTATAGGCGTATTCCAGCCCGGCATATAGCCTCAATGACTTGACCGGCATGTAGTTATATGCGGCAGAGACCGCTCCGGCCTGCATGCGGTGGCTGAAGATGTCTTTCGTGGCCAGAGTGTTGTCCAGCCATTGGCGGTCGTCGCTTCGTATCAGCCTGTCCTCGTAGCGGGCCTCCGCCTGCAGGTCGCCGCAGCCGAAATGGTGGCTGTATGACAGACCAAGATTGTGGTGAAATGTCCTTCCCGAAGATTTGACAAGGCTCTCGGAAAATTCGTTATATCCCTGAAGGTTAAGGGCTTTCAGCTGCTTTTCGATATCCTCGCCATCGTGCCGGAAAGTATATTTCACGATGATTATGTCATTGTCGCTTAAGGCATTTTCATAGTGCGCATTGACATTGTAGTAACTTGTGGACAGGATTGGGGAATAAAGGTTCCAGTGAGTCAGGACCGGCTCGTTTCCCCGGGTGAACAGACCCTCCTTGAGCGTGCCGTTTTCGTGCCCGGTCGAATTCTTGCCGTCAAAAGCCAGACTGAAGCGCTGTCTCCTTCCCGGATTGGTTCCAATGCTGAAGCCATAATATGGGGCAATCCCTGTGGTTTCTGTGTAAGTTGTTGAATGATATGTGTTTCCGGCATTTTCCGAAAGCGGCATTATGCCCGTGAAAGTATAGGATTCCTCATTCGTCTGCCCGGATGAATATGGGGTGATGCCTCTCAGGCCGATGTATGACTTGAAGTCAATCGTCCTGCCGGTGGCATTGATCTTCAGGTTGGCTTTGTATGGGTCTGTGTGGCCGTAACCACCTCTGGCGGCTGCCTCTCCTGTCCATCTTGTCTTGTCTGCCAGCATTGCCCTGACAGCTTCGCCGTTCTGCCCTAAGGCGCTCAGGCTCAATGCTATAGAAATGATTGCGGTCGAAATTGTTCTCTTCATATTGATTATCCTCTTTTGACAATTCCGACGTATATCAGCAGCACAATGTTCATCATCAGGGCGTAGATGATGGCCGGAATGGCAATTCTTCCGTTTGTCTGCCTTGATTGCCCATTCTTTTTTCCAATGTCTCAGTCCAATGCCGAGAAGTATAGGTAGCAGCATTGTTACTATATTCTGCATCAATAAGTTACGTACGGGAAGATGAATCCCGACGGCTGCGCCGGTGCTCGCTGTAGTTACCTGCATTATCAGCGGGATGGTGAACAATGTGACAATGCTGCTTACTGCCGTAAGTGATACGGACAGGGCAACATCGCCCTTTGCCAGCTTGGAAAAGACGTTGCTTGAACTTCCTCCAGGACAGCAGGCTATGAGCACAAGCCCAATGCTCATTAGCGGGCTGAGATGTAGCAATGAGGCTATGCCCCAGGCAATTAGCGGCAATATTACAATCTGCCCCGCCAGGCCTGCTATGAAGGCCTTGTACCTTTTGACGACGAGAAGGAAATCCTTTCCTTCCAATGTGAGTCCGAGGTCAAACATCAGCACTGTCAGAATCGGCAGTACTATCATGATACTGTTCATACTGTGTTTTAGGTATAATTATTCAAGTTTTACGCTTCCTATGTGAATAAGCGGGCACAAAAATAGTAAATATTTGGAAATACTTGGGAGACGTATTACATTTGTCATTAACAGGAAAAACGATGCTTATGAAAAAGATATTGATTTATGCTTCTGCGGCTCTGTTGTTGCAGGCTGCGCAAAAGAGAACATAGATTTAGATATTGATGCTCCATACGTTACTTTCTCGGCGGAATCAGAACAGGCCTTCAGCTGGAATTTCCAACCTGAATTTACCTTGGGTAAGGGTCAGTACTTCGAATACAGAGTAGGAAATGGTGGTTGGAACCGTTTCAAAACTACGCTCATCGGAATTCCTTTCGGAGGCAGCCAGGGAGATCTTCAGCTTCGCGGCATCAGCAGCCAGGGCACTGCATCAGTTGACCGTGACAAATGGACAGCCATCAGTTTCGGAAATGATGTCCCGGTCAGCTGCCACGGGGACATACGGACTCTGGTTGACTACAAGAACTACGAAACGGCAAATACTTCCAATGTCAGGTTCTGCAATTTGTTCTCCGATTGTATCCAGCTTACATCGGCTCCGGAGCTTCCGGCAACAGATTTGGCGACAAAGTGCTACATCTATATGTTCTACGGCTGCAAATCACTGGAAACTGCTCCAGCACTTCCTGCTACGATCTTGGCAGATTATTGCTATGCGTGTATGTTTGCTGATTGCACAGCATTGACTAAGACACCAGTGCTTCCGGATGCACAGTTGGCATACGGTTGCTATTTTGAGATGTTCAGTCGATGCAGCAATCTTTCCAAAGTATGGATTAAGGCGAAACCTTCTTTTACAGATGAGACGGAGGCCGTTTATCCGAGCTGCGTTGACCACGACAAACCACCTCACATGCCTCTGGACGGAATGGCGAGGCATCATCCTCGCCTTCTTTGCAATATGGAACGTCATCCTGGCTCGCTGTTCACATAATGGGAACTGCGGAAACATGACTGTGGCTAAATTATTAGTGTAATGTTTCACTAATAATTTCACAGATGGATAAATTTGAAATGCACCTGCGCCAAGGTAATATGGCGAACAACACGATTGTGGCATATAAGTATGCTGTCAATGACTTCAACGGCAGGTACAAGGAACTGAACAAGAAGAACTTGCTTCTGTACAAAACCTACCTTATTGAGAACTTCAAGCCCAAGACGGTCAATCTTCGGATTCAGGCCCTTAACAAGTATCTTGATTATCTGGGCAAGGTCTGGTCAGGGCAAAGGTGGTCCGGCCAGGTGGAAGGGACTTGTGAAATGATTATCGCAATCGTACAGAACATCCCTTGCACTGATTGCAAAAATGGCCGTGATTCACGGCATTTCCCGGCCGTTTTGTCTGCCAGGAAGCAAAATGTCCGTAAATCACGGGATTTCCCGGCCGTTTCCAGATGTCGTCCTTTCTCGCTGAAGCCCGAATCGCAGAAGGCCCGATGCTACATAGTTTGAAAGATTGAGAAAATGTAACCAGTTGGCGGCAGTTGTACGGTTTGCGGATAATCATTTGGACAATCATTGTTGTAACGCATTTTCAGTGAACAAGGACCTGCCCCAGAAGTATCTGTAGCAGGGGGTCTTGTTCACTGGACCTCTCTGGAGGGCTTCAGTAAACAAGAGGCATCAATACAGTATGTTGTAGACAGGTGGTTGTTCATTGATTATACTTTACGGAGATACTGGAAGGTCCGCCTGATACTGCGCCGCCCGGACTTGACCTCTATATGGAACTACACATATCGGACTTGGTCTGAAAGACAGGCGGACGAGTATTACAATATGCTGGTATCCTCCTGCCGAAAGATATTATCCAGTACATTCCGTCTTGCAAAGTCATACAATGACATTGCGATGGTTTGTTCAATGGAATCGGATTTTTCAAGAAAAGATGTCGGGTCAGGACGTTTGGATTGTTATATATAAGAGACGCTGAAATAATAATCCAAACAATAGTTTTTATGAAAAAAGTGATCTTTCTTTGTCTTGCAGCGGCAACGGCTATGACCGTAGCGTGCAGCGACTATGACGATTCCGCCATCAAAAGCAGGATTGACAATCTGGATTCAAGGGTTTCAGTTCTTGAGCAGACCCTGCAGAAGATTAATTCCGACATCACCGCTCTCCAGACAGCTGTCCGGGCCCTTCAGGGCTACGACTTCGTGACATCCGTGGAGGCACTTGCCGACGGATCAGGATATACCATCAATTTCTCCCAGACCGGCAGCATAACTATCAGCAACGGAAAAGACGGGCAGAACGGAGCTGACGGGCAGAATGGTGCTGATGGGAAAGACGGAGCTGACGGACACACTCCGGCAATAAGCGTTCAACTGATTGACGGCCAGTATTACTGGACAGTTGACGGTGAGCTTCTCAAAGACGGGGCAGGGAACAATGTGCCTGCCGGAAAGGACGGCATCACGCCTAAAGTCCGTGTCAATGAGGGATATTGGGAAGTGTCCTACGATGACGGGGAGACCTGGACCCGTCTCGGCCTCGCCACCGAGACCGTTACCACGTCAGGAATTTTCTCGGACATAGCCCAGGACGACGAGACCGTCACACTTACCCTGACACAAGGAGGCAGCATTGTGCTTCCGAAAGCCAGGACCTTCACTCTCTCCATTTCCACGGATGACGTGGCTGCATTTGCCGGAGATACTGTCAGCATCCCATATACCATCACCGGATATGTTGAAGGCACCACAGTAGGATGTATGGGCAACAATGGATACAAAGCCGTGATTGAAGCCGGTGTTCAGGGCGGCGGAAACCTCAACGTAACCATTCCTGAGCCTGTTGTAGCCGGCAATGTCATCATATTCGCTGACAACAACAAGGGCAACAGTTCCGTAAAAATGATATGCTTCGAGGAAGGCAGCATCGAGGTTGTGGCTGAAGCATCTGCAATTCCGAGCGAGGGAGGAGAATTCACCGCAACAATCGTCACCAACATTGACTATGAGGTTGTCATTCCTGATGATGCCACCTGGATTACAATGTCAGAAACCAAGGCACTCCGTACCGAGTTCATTGAATTCTCGGTTGCCGCCAACACCTTGCCGACATCCCGTTCAGCAGTCATAACATTCAGGGACAAAGAAAGCCGCATTATCAAGACAGTGGCAGTCGGGCAGGAAGGCAAAGCGCCTCTAGGAGCCGTTTTGTCCGCAAGAGCTCACAGTTTCGGAATAAGATGCATTGAGGGAACCTCCAATGTCACCTGTGAATACGACTGGCTTACCGCCGAACTGTCTTCGGATTCACCTGTCATCAATATCAGGGTATCAGCCAACACTACAGGCGCTGAAAGGATTGCGGAAGTAAGCTACCAGCTCGATTCCGAGACCAAGACTCTGACATTCACCCAGGGCGCATTGCCTGAAGGCTGTCCGACTGCAGATCTCTTCGATGCATTGTACCTTGCTGACGGCACCGCAGTTGATGTTTCAGCAGCCAACAGGGACGTGACTACCTGGCCTGGAACATATCTCAGCATTGAAAATTCTCCTTACGGATGGTCTCCTGATTTCACAAGACTGAACACCGGAAGCGCCTATACCATTAATTCGACCTACGGATTCCCGATAGATGATGCTCTCAATTCAGCTCTTGCCGACGGATTCTCAATGGAGTCCATATTCACTGCAAGCCAGCTGGCACATAAAGAGAGCAAATTCTTCTCAAGTACCGCCGGCGGCGGAATAGCCTTGATGACCAATAAGACTACTGACTATCTCCTATTCCTTATCCACAACGGAAGCTGGCAGATTGTCGGAACCGAAATCGCTCCTGAACTCGATAGGTTCTATCATATTGTCGGCACCTGGGACGGAACTACAGCCAAAGTTTACGTTGACGGCGAACTGATTACGTCAATGGAAGTAACCGGCACTCTGAAAATGGGAACTAAGTCTCCGAACTGGATGACCATAGGTGCCAATGAGAATACTGTTGACGCAAGTGGCAACCTGACCTACATCAACGGTCATTGGACCGGAATGGTTCCTGTCGCCCGCCTGTATGACAAGGCTCTCAGTGCAGATGAGGTAAAGGCTTCGTATGAGATTGATTCAGAAGGAATTGTTCTTCAGTAGCATTGTTATCGGGCCGGCCGGGGAAGCTGTGGCGCCGACACTCCGGACGGTAACGCTGATATCCAGCGCAAACGCCCAGCGCAGCGGCACTGGCTGCCGGCCGGCCAAATAATAAGGCTCCTCAACAGAGGATCTTGTTCAAGATACTGAAAACACTTCGGCTATGATACAGAAAACACTGAAAGGAAAACTAAAAGAGGAATATAGTCCTTCAGTTCATCCCGAAGAATTCTGCGCACAATGGAACGCTGCCTTTCAACAGTCCTCTCACTGACACCGAGAGACTGCGCTATCTCAGCATCCTTGCGTCCTTCGAGATAAACCTCCCGGAAAATAGTCTTCTGTCTCTCATCCATACGGGATACTGCCTGACGGAGAAGGTCATAGAGTTCATCCAGGGAATAGACCGAATCGGCGGACTCTGAATAAGATGGAATGGCAATGTTGGCCTCCCGCCTGTATCCGTTTCTTACGGACTTGCGCTTCAGATAGTTCAGGCAGGAGTTCCTGACGCAGATACGGATATAGGGAACCGACTGTTTCTCATCCAGGATGAAATCTCCGGACTTGTCCCATAGACGGTAGAACACATCGCTGACAATGTCCTCGCATACGGCAGTCTCATCGATATACTGCCTTGCGAAAAGGCAGAAAGGAGCATAATACCGACGGAACAAGTCAGAGAATATTTCCTTTTTATCATTTTCCATAGGAGCAAAAGTACGATTTTTTTTCTATGAAACAAATCAAGGACCCGGTGGATGTCGCCGGTGAAATAATCAGAGACATAGAGATCATGACGAATATCGACACCGAAAAAGCTCTCGGCAAGGTCCGTCATAGAATCACGCGAAGACGTTTCGCCAGGATAGCCGGGGCGGTTGCTGCCGCGGCATCGGTAGTGCTGGCGGCAATGGTGTTCCTCAGGGAAGAAGACCGGGAAGCGGCATTCACTGCAGAGTCAGGACCCGGACAGAGCGCCGAGGTCAAGCTGCCTGATGAGACCACTGTTATCTTATTCCCGGATACCAGGCTGTCCTACATTGCGTCTCGCTCGGGACAAAGGCAGGTGGAGTTCAGGGGGAAGGCCAGGTTCGAAGTCACGGCAGACAAGAGCCGTCCGTTCGTGGTCAATACAGAGTCCGGCCTTTCTGTCAAGGTGCACGGGACAATTTTCGAGGTGGATGCATATCCTGACAGTCCTACGGTCGGCACGGTGCTTCACAAAGGAAGTGTCAGCGTGTCCGCTACGGGAATGACTGATGACATCCTCCTGAAGCCCGGCCAGAAGTTGACCTATGAGACGGCGACGAGGATGATGTCGGTGGAGACTATCTCTGAGCTGCGATCTCCAGGGCATCTGGTATTCAACCACGCAAGCTTGGAGGATATTCTCGATAGTTTCGCCGTTCATTTCCGCATTGACGTCAATATTGACAACAACTCCGGGAGGAGCGATCTGTATCACGCATCATTCGAAATTGACAATTCAATCGACGAGGCTATGAAATCCCTTTCCGAACTTGCCGGAATCAAGTACTCCTTCTCTGAAATCAACGGCAGGAGAATACTGAATGTCACAATTTGAAAACACACTGCGTATGAGAAATTTGATGAAATCCATATTGACAGTACTCCTGCTGGCATTCCCGCTATTGACAGGAGCCCAGAGCCTGAACACCTCCCTTAAAACCGGAACCAGCACAGTAAGTGAGGTCATAAGGGAAATCGAGGGCAAGTCAGCCTATCTCTTTATGTTCAATGAAGGGAAAATCGATGTGAATCAGAAAGTCACTGTTACCACGGTATCCACAGATATGGCCGTGGTCCTTAACGACGTGTTCGGGGACACAGGAATCGACTGGAGAATCAGCGGCACGAAGATTCTCCTCTCACCCGGGACCAAGCCTGCCGCCGGGCCAGCCCACAAACCTTCCCTGCTGATAAAAGGAAGAGTCCTTGACGAGAACGGAGAGCCGCTCATCGGCGTGTCCGTAGTCGAGGAAGGCACCAACAACACTGTCATCACCGACCTGGACGGCAATTTTGCCATCTACAATGTAGCATCGGAGTCTTCCGTATTGAAGTTCAGCTACATATCTTACAAGGTCCAGTCCCTCAAGGTAGGACAACAGAGAAATCTGTTAGTCCGAATGTCCCCGGATACCGAGAGCCTTGACGAAGTGGTGGTGGTCGGTTATGCCACACAGAAAAGGGAGAGTGTAATCGGCGCCATCTCCACCGTCCGTCCTCAAACCCTCGTCTCCGCCCAGCAGACCAGGTCCCTGAGCAACTCCCTTGCGGGACAGATTGCCGGAGTCATCGCCGTCCAGAGAAGCGGACAGCCGGGCTTCGACAACTCCGATTTCTGGATCAGGGGTATCAGCACATTCGGAACGAATAGCCATCCGCTTGTAATTGTGGATGGAATAGAGCGGGACCTGAACAATATCGCCGCCGAGGAGATTGAGTCATTCTCAGTTCTCAAGGATGCCACAGCAACGGCCGTCTATGGTGTGAGGGGTGCCAACGGCGTCATCATTATCCAGACGAAGAGAGGCCAGATAGGCAAGCCGAGGATATCCATCAAGGCGGATTACGGACTTTCCAATCCGACCAAGCTTCCCGAGTTCGTCGATGCAGCCAAATATATGGAGGTGCTCAATGACGCCGCTATCCTGTCAGGCGTGAATCCAATATACCCGCAGGAGAGAATCGACAAGACCAGGGCTCACGTGGACAACGACCTCTATCCGGACGTGAACTGGCTGGACCTTATCTGCACGAGGAACAACCCAAATTTCCACGTCAGCGCCGATGTCAACGGAGGAACCGACAGGGTGAGGTATTCCCTCATCATTGCAGCAATGCACGAGAACGGAATGATGCCGACGGATGATGCAACCTCATACAACTCTAAACTGAGGATGACCAGGTACAATGTCAGGAGCAATGTTGACATCAACCTCACCCAGTCCACAGTTCTCGACGTCAGCATCGGAGGAAACCTTACAGACAGGACGAGAGGAGGAATCACGGTGAACGACCTCTTCGCCCATGCCCTCGACACACCGCCTAACGTTTATCCGGCAGTGTATTCCAACGGACAGTTCCCTAAGGCAGCCAACAGGTACAACCCGTGGGTGGAGGCCACACAGACGGGATATGCCAGAATATACACCTATACATTGCAGTCCGTCATTGGAATCACACAGGACTTCGGGAAAATTTGGGAACCTCTGCAGGGGCTGAAACTGAAAGGATTGTTCTCATTCGACGCATATTCTTACAATTACGCCGGACGAACGAGGACTCCTCCTTACTTCATCGCCACAGGCAGGGATGAGGATGGCAATCTTCTCACTTCCGAAATCAGCCACGGAGCGGAGTTCCTCTCATTCAGCCAGACCTCCAACGGCAACAGGACCGAGTACGGGGAGTTCCGGCTCAACTACAACAGAAAATTCGGCAAGCATACCGTGGAGGGACTCTTTATGGGAAGCATGCGGGATTACTACAATGGCGCCACGAGCAATTCAGAACTCGCCCTACCATACCGCGATGCTGGAATAGCCGGAAGGGCCGCATACAGCTGGAACAACAGATATTTCGCTGAGTTCAACTTCGGCTACAACGGCTCCGAGAATTTCAAGAGAGGTTACCGCTTCGGATTCTTCCCGTCTTTCGCCGCAGGATGGCTTGTGTCCAATGAGAAATGGTGGGACGGAGCCAAGGACGTCATCTCAATGCTCAAACTGAGGGCGTCCTGGGGAATGGTCGGCAATGACGACATCAGTTCAAGCCGGCGATTCGGCTACCTCGCCACAATTGACTCGACGACGGGATACACCTTCGGAAATGACGGCCGGGTCTCCTACTCAGGATACCAGGAGGGCGACTTCGGAATAGAGGATCTGACCTGGGAGACATCGGAGAAGACAAATATCGGACTTGAGATGTCCTGGTTCAACATGCTCAACATCCAGGTGGACATCTTCCGCGAAATGAGGAAGAATATCTTCATGCAACGCCAGACCATCCCTGAGACGGCAGGCTTCAACGTGATGCCTTACGCCAACTTCGGCCGCGTCAGGAATCAAGGCATCGAGATATCCCTTGACCTCAACAAACAGGTCACTCCTGACTTCCATATCTCGGCAAAGGGCAATTTCACATTCGCCCGCAACGTCGTGCTCGAGATAGACGAGAACACCGGGTATAAGAACAGCACTCTCGCCCAGACAGGCAGGCCGATGTACACCTGGTACGGATACATCGCCGACAGGCTCTACAGAGACTCCGACTTCCTCGATGCCGAGGCCGGTATTCTCCGTCCGGATCTCCCTGTATCAGACCTCGGAACTGTCAGGCCTGGCGACATCAAGTATGTGGATCTCAACGGGAACGGTCACATTGACACCTACGACCGCACGGCCATAGGTCATCCGAAGGTGCCGGAGATTGTCTATGGATTCGGGATCAGCGGCTCGTGGAAGGGCATTGACCTGAGCCTCTTCTTCCAGGGGGCTACCAACTTCTCCAATATGCTTTACGGCACGGTCTTCATTCCGGGATCCGGAGGTGGTGCGAGAGGTAACATCTATGCCAATGTCGATGACCGGTGGACACCGGAGTATCCTTCATCTGACGTGTTCTATCCGAGACTGTCATCATCTCCTAACAACAATAACAACCAGTATTCTACCTGGTGGCTGCGCAATGCCGCATACCTCAGGCTCAAGAACCTCGAAGCGGGGTATTCATTCCCGAAAAGATGGATCCAGAGAGTCAAGATGCGCAATGCGAGAATTTTTTTCCGCGGAACCAACCTGCTGACATTCGCAGCATTCGACATGTGGGATCCGGAGATTGGATCACAGGATGGATTTGACTATCCGCTTATGAAAATGTACGCTCTCGGATTGGAGTTCACATTCTAATGAAGATTGATATGAAGAAAACTATATTGACAATTGCGGCCGCAGCCGCCCTGCTCGCAGAGTCAGGATGCAACAAATTCCTTGATATGGAGCCGGATGACCGTCTCACAGACGAGATGGTGTTCAATGATATCACGAGGACCAAAGGCTGGCAGGCCGCCTGCTACAACTTCGTCCCTCACGTTTTCGGAGCCTACATCAGGGACTGGGGACACGTCTTCCTCTCGGACGACGCGCAGATTTCCCCTTCGATGGGCGCTTTCACCAACTGGGCACGAATAGTGGCCTTTAACAACGGCAGTATGTCCGCATCGTTCGGACTTCAGACAAATTCCAATGTCTGGAATCAGGTCTATAAGAAGGTGCGTTCCTGCTATATGTTCATGGAGAAGGCCCATCCGATTGAGGAACAGGGTCTCACCGCAGAGCAGGTTGTCCAGCTGAAGAACGAGTGCCGGTTCCTTGTGGCTTTTTACTATGAGACTATGTTGGAACTATACGGAGCTTTTCCTCTCGTCACAAGACTCATCCCGAGCGACACTTCGGTCGAGGACCTGATGATGACCAGGACTCCATTGGAAGAAATTGCGGAATGGCTTGACAATGAATTCCTTGAGCTCTCTGGACTCTTTCCTGTCAGATATGGTTCCAACGAGGCCGCGGTCAATGAGTCCAAAGACGAGGGCCGTCCGACCAAGGGTATCTGCCTCGCCCTTCGGGCCCGCCTGAATCTCTGGTTGGCCAGTCCGATTTTCAACGGCAATCCTGACCTGGCAGATGTGGTCAACCCTGACGGAACGCATATTTTCCCGCTCGGTTATGACGCATCCAAATGGGACAGGGCGGCAGCGGCCCTGAAAGATTTCATTGATTTTGCCGACAGCGGAGTATATTCTCTCTACCGGGAATATGACAGTTCGACCGGCCAGATTGACCCTTTCGCCTCCCTGAAGAATATGTTCTTCAACAACACGAACAACCCGGAGATAGTCTGGCAGACCAACTCCTATTCATGGGGAGACATTGGCTCAACCTGGATTAGCTACATCAGCAATCCGAGAGGATATGTAGGCGGATACGGCTATTTCGGGGCGACCCTCAACCTTGCCGACTGCTTCTTCATGAAGAATGGACAGGTGGCTGTGGACGGCTACGATTCCGCCGGAAATCCTGTCATAAACGAGGCCTCCGGATATTCCGAGACCGGTTACAGCACCGCAGACTCATATTACCCGAACACCACCTACGATCTTGCGGACGGGGAGACACCTGGTCTCATCACCCCTAGGGGAACATTCAATATGTACGTGGACAGGGAACCGAGATTCTACACCACATTATGGTACAACGGGGAATATATCCCGAACGCACGTAGGGTGACACAGTTCTGGTCGGGCGGACTGGACGGAGGACCGAGCCACGACTCTCCGCAATGCGGACTCCTCGTGCGCAAGTTCCTGAGCAACGAGACTGATCCTAAAAACGGCATCTTCGTGTTCCAGCCTTCAATCCAGATGCGCCTGGCAGAATTCTATCTCAGCTATGCGGAAGCTCTCAACGAGTGCGACTACGAGGCCAACAGGGAGACTATTCTCCATTACCTGAATCTCATCCGGGAACGGGCCGGAATTCCTGTTTACGGTGATGATGCCACCTTCATCGCAGAGGGCAAGCAGGTGGCTGCTCCGACCGACCAGGACTCGATGCGCAAGGCAATCCGAAGGGAGCGCAGAGTCGAGATGGCCTGCGAGGGACCTACGAGGTATAATGATATAAGAAGGTGGAAAATAGGCGTCGAACTTTTCAAGACCCCAATTTACGGAATGAACGTCGGAGCTTCGACCAATGACGGGTTCTACCGCAGGGTGTCATATATGACAAGGGCATTCGACACGAAGCATTATCTCTGGCCAATCCCCCAGAGTTATATCAACAAGAACGAAAATCTCATTCAGAATCCAGGATGGTAGCAGCAATGAACAAGTTAATCAGAATAATGTGCGTAATGGCGGCATTGACCGCATTCACGGCCTGCGACGAAGGCAAATACTACCTCGACCACAGCAGCGATGACCCGGCCTATGAGGAACCGGGTGAGGATGTGTCTGAAAAGGTCACGCTCAAGATTGCGAACTTCAATCTCCGTGTTCCGAGCAGCGACGGTGACGACAACACCTGGGCGCTCAGGAAGGACCGGATTGTCCAGAGAATAACTGACTATGATTTCGATATCTTCGGCACTGAGGAAGGCCTTAAATACATGCTTGACGAGATTATGGGGGCGTTACCTGAGTACGCATGGTTCGGCGCCGGCAGAAACAACGGCTCTGACGAGGGTGGGGAACATTCCTCAATCTTCTACAAAGTGGACAAGTACGAACTGCTTGAGCACGGGGATTTCTGGCTCTCGCCTACTCCTGATGTGGCCGGCAGCAAGGGATGGGACGCAGCTCTGACAAGAATCTGCTCCTGGGGCAAGTTCAGGGAGAAGAAGACAGGCAAGACCTTCCTGCATTTCAATGCCCATTTCGACCATAGCGGTGTCCAGGCGAGGACAAACTCGGCGGCATTGATGCTGGAGAAAGCCTTTGAAAAAGGCGGGGCGGCACTGCCGGTATTCTTCACCGGGGATTTCAACTGCAACCCTGATACCGAGGCCTACGCCACCTTGATTTCAGGCTCGATGCAGGATGCCAGGATAGCCACAGAGACCGAGCCGAAGGGTACGGAATACACCTACCACGCATTCTCGCCTTCCATTGACAGCGGCTACAGGCTGGATTATATTTTCGCATCCGCAGGAGTGAGGGTGTTGAGCTACACCTGCATCAATGACGATATTACTGAAGGCCACTGCGCCTCCGATCATTTCCCGATAATGGCAGTTGTATCATTCTAATATAATGACAATGAAACATTTATACATATTGAGCATGGCCGCTGCGCTGATTGCGCTGTCCTGCGAGAATGAAACCGCGTCACCGGTGGCAGTGGACGACCCCCTGCTTTCCGTGACGGCAGAGGACGGACAGACCACGACAGTTGCGGAGCGACTTGGCAACGGGCTCCGCCTTCCGTTCAACAACATGACTGACCTTTCGTCGGTTTACGTCACGTTCAAGATTGCGAGAGGAGCCAGTCTGGTCTATCCTTCCAACACATTGTGCATCCTCAATTTCGAGGAGAACAACCCGCTTGAGGTCATAGTGAACAACGGCGTGGCAGACATCAGATATATGCTCACGGCCGTGACTCCGGCAAGACCTGTATTCAAGTCCGTAGTGGCAATGGATGGAGACAGGCCGGCCGAAGTGGAGGTGGACGATGTCAACAGGACCATTACCTTCCAGTTTCTCAACAGGGTTGACATCAATGATGTGGAGGTTGCGCTGGAGACCGGCGACGGAGCATTCATCCTCGGAATCATCCCTAAGAGCTTCGACCTCTCGAAACCTAATCTGATATCAGTTTACAACGGCCTTTCTGAGGTTCAGTACAAAATGACAGGATTCTCTACCGACAGTTTTGCGAAAGACGGCAAGTGGACCGATGTCTCTGACCAGTATGCTACTGAAGCTGAAGGAACGCCTTTCTTCAAACTGTATAAAACGGAGGTCGCCGGGGATTCAAGGACCTGTGTCGCCGCTGTGCAGACATTTGTCGGAGGATCGTTCGACATGACAGTCCTTGGCAACGGCGGAATCGGCTCCAATATCCCGAGCAGCCAGAGGCTGACAACCGTGGCCAATTCCAACAAGGCAAAGTGGCCATTGATAATCAATGGAATGTCCGGATGGGAAAGCCCTGCGCTGCAGGCCCTCATATACCGTGACGGCACCATTGTACAGGCTCCGGGAAGCAATTATCCCTGCCCGCCTGCGATAGGAATGACAGCCGACGGGAAGATGGAGATTAAGTACGTCAAAGTCGAGGACGGGATACTGAAGGCTTCCGACCAGGACGGCACAGAACCGGACAGGCAGTTCACACCGTGGAATCCGGTATTCGCAGCCAGCGGCTACTCCCTGCTTGTCCGCGACGGAGAGATTTACCCGTCAGCGTCAGATTCCGATTACTCCACGCTATGCGCAATGGACGGAAGACCGGTGACTACTGAGGACGCCAAGTCCTGCAGCCGTATCGCCCTGTGTCTCAATGAGAGAGGCAAGATGTTCATAGTAAGCGTCGAAGGCGATACGAGGTTCTCGCAGCCAGGAATGACTCTGGACGAGTTCGCCCGCTTCCTTCTTGCGCTCGATGTCCGTGACGCTCTTCAGCTGACATACGGCAATGCCTGTGACGCATATTACAATGTCAGTCTTCCAGAGGAGCAGAAGCATACCATACGAACCCAGCCGTTCTACAATACGAGCGGAGTGTTCACATCGTCAGCAACGGGACAGAGGGCTTCCTATTTCTTTGGAGTGTGCCAGAAGCAGTAAGATTGGACTATGATAATGAAGATTAAGTTTTTGGCAGCCGTGGTTCTCACGGCTGCCCCTTTTACGGCAATTGCCGGGGCACTCCCAGACGCTCCCGCCGGAATGCGGACGCCCGCTACCTATACCGAAGCCGCAGTGGACAATCCTGAGGCAGCCCCTGCTGCGATTGTCACTCAGGGCAGAGCCAGATTCACGGTTCTGACATCAAGGCTGATTAGAATGGAATGGGCAGAAAACGGTGTTTTCGAGGACAGGGCTACCCTCGGCATTGTCAACAGAAGGCTGGAAGTTCCTGAGTTCCAAGTGGACAGGTCTTCCGGGACATTGACGGTGCGCACTGGGGACATTGTGCTGAACTACATTGGAGACGATGAGTTCTCAGCATCCAATCTTTCCGTATCTTTCAAGATGAAGTCCGGAGACGGGGAAAGAAAAGTAGTATGGACGCCCGGAATGGATGACGGGGGAAATTTACTCGGCACGGCCAGGACTCTTGACGGCTACGATGGCACCAAGGAAAAGCAGCTTGAAAACGGTGTCATTTCGAGGGACGGCTGGGCCGTGGTGGACGAAAGCGACAGGCACATACTCACGCCGGTGGACAGCGACTGGAAAGTCTGGGTTGCCCCAAGGCCGGCTGGCCGGAGACAGGATTTGTACATCTTCACCTACGGACACGACTATATCTCGGCCGTCAGCGACTTCACAAGAATAGGAGGCCGGATTCCCCTTCCTCCTAAATTCGTATTCGGATATTGGTGGAGCAGATATTGGCAATATTCTGATTTCGAGTTCGTTGATCTTGCCAGGCAGATGAGGGAGTTCGGCATTCCGATTGACGTGATGGTCCTCGATATGGACTGGCACGACACTTATGGACTCACCGCAAAGAATTCCCGCAAGGACAATGAAGGGCAGCGCGTCGGCTGGACAGGATACAGCTGGCACAAGGGGCTGTTCCCGAAGCCGGAGAATCACCTCGCTGACCTTCACAATCTCGGGCTGAAGACCACGCTCAATCTTCACCCGGCCTCCGGAATCAGGGAATATGAGGACAGTTATGAGGACTTTGTCAAGGACTACCTTTCCCGTACCGACGACTATGACGGGCCGGAAGGGTATCTCAATGAGGACGGCACTCCCCACTATGTACCTTTCCGCATTGACCAGATGGAATGGGCGGATTCCTATTTCAATACTGTCATTCGTCCGCTTGAACGCCAGGGTGTGGATTTCTGGTGGCTTGACTGGCAGCAATGGCAGACGAGCCGCTATACTGAAGGGCTGAGCAACATATTCTGGCTCAACCACACATTTTTCAACGACATGGCTCGTCAGGGGCTCCCGGAAGGGAAATACGCCCGCAGGCCCGTTATCTATCACAGATGGGGCGGACTCGGAAGCCACAGATACCAGGTGGCCTTCTCCGGTGACACGCACGCCAAATGGGAGGTCCTGGCATATCTCCCGTATTTCACCGCAACTTCATCCAATGTCGGATTCGGTTACTGGGGTCACGACATCGGAGGACATTACCAGAAGAAAGGCTCCACCTCAACGGACCCTGAACTGTACACAAGATGGCTACAGGGCGCAGTCTTCACCCCGATATTCAAGACGCACTCCAACAAGAACACCACTATGGAGAAGAGGTTCTGGATGTTCCCGTCCCACTTCGATGCGATGAAGGCGGCCATAAGGCTCCGTTACACCTTGTCTCCATATATCTACCGGGCTGCAAGGCAGGCCTGGGAGACAGGCATATCCATATGCAGGCCAATGTATTATTACTATCCGGAGAATGATGAGGCCTACGACATGAAGGAGGAGTTTTTCTTCGGAGACGATATCCTGGCCACTGCAGTATGCCGTCCGGCAGATCCGGTGACGGGTCTCTCTGACAGGGAAATGTGGTTTCCAGAAGGGTTAGACTGGTATGATATGGCCACAGGCATGATGTATCGTGGCGGCACAATGGACACATTGAGATATACCATCAATGAAAATCCCTGGTTTGTCCGCGCCGGCTCGGTTATCCCGACCGCATCTCCCGACATTGCCAATCTCCAGCAGCCGGACAATGAGATATGGCTCACGGTTGCGCCGGGAGACGGAATTTTCACCACGACTCTCTACGAGGATGACGGGGTGTCCGAGGCCTACAGGGGAGATGTGGATGCCACGGGTGGTAATCGAGATGGCTCCGCCCGGGGTACCAAGGGCGAATGGGCAGAGACTGAGGTCCGGAAGGAATCGTCACCTGGTCATCTCACCTTGGACATATCACCGAGAAATGGCAAATACCGTGGCATGGACAATAAGCGGCGGATAAGGATACGTCTCGAAAGCGTTCCTGCACCTTCCTCTGTCAATGTTTGCGGACAAGCAGCCGAATATTCAAGATTTGCCTCGGATGAGGCTGCAAATGGTTTGAAAAAACCTGTCTGGGGCTATTCGGGCCAAGATTTGGCTGTGGTAATATACCTCCCGGAGGAAAGTGCCGGAAAAAAAGTCAGGGTGGATGTCAGATACGATGCCGAAGCCGTAAATTCGAGGGAGATGTTCTATGGAGCGAAAGGCATAATCAGGAGATTCATGGCGCTGACTCCGGAAGTGAAGCTGGCCTACGCCCGCTACGTGGACATCTGTCTCCAGCTTCCGATGCCGTTCTTGACTTTCTCCCAATGCGGCAGTTTCATAACCGAGGATCCTTTCAATGCAGTCAGGTACATTGAGGCACTTGACACGGAAATGCTCAAGAAAGAATTGGATTCCCGGCAGAAGTTCCCAGAACAGTTCAAACAGAAACTGGTTAGCCAGGCAAGCCGCACATCTGGACAAGGCATTTCCGCCAATTAATTTCACGCATTTCCCGGCCGTTTTCAGATGTCGTTCTTTCACGCTGGAGCCTGCGAATCGCAGAAGGACCGAAGGAAAGTCAGCCCCTGCCAATTCCAATTTTCCAATGGAATTCCATTGGAAAATTGGAATTACATTGGAAACTACATATCTTTGCGTTAAAAATTGAACATACAAATGATTACAGCAGATGATATTAAGTTGATGGCCCAACGTGGCGAGTCTTACAACGTAGATTTCAAGGTGTCTGTACCACAAAAGGTTCGTGATATTACTCAGGAAGTATGTAGTCTCGCAAATGCAGCAGGAGGATATGTCCTAATCGGGATTGATGATAATGGTAATATTAGGGGAGTTAATCTTGATAATCCCAAAAGATCTTCCATACAGAATTCTATTGGGGAGATATCACCGGCCCTTCATTGTGAGTTGTATCCGGTAGTAGTTGATGGCAAGGAGGTATGGGTGATAGATGTGCCTGCAGGGAAGCAAGTCCCATATTTTTTCGGAGGTAGTGTTTATTTGAGAGAAGGGCCAAATAGCCAAAAAATCACCAATGCGGAAGAAATTAGGGAATTATTTCAACGAGCCGAAAAGATATATTACGACTCGATACCGCAAAAGAAATACGATATTTTTGATCACCTGGATGAAACTGTGATAAAGACACTCAGAAGAGAGGCACATATATCCAATAATGTGGATAATAAACAGCTTCTTGAGAATCTGCAAGCATTTACTGAAAATGAAGAGGTTAAGAGAGGTGCGATTCTCTTTTTCGACCGACATCCGGAGGAATTGTTTTTTCACGCAGTTGTCAGATGTACTCAATTTAAGGGCACGGACAAATTACATATTATCGATGACAAGACATTTGTGGGGCCATTGTACGTTCAATATGAGCAGGCTTTGTCTTGGATTATGGATAAGATGAGGCTTGAATATGAGATTAAAGGAGCAGGGGCTCGTGTTGAAAAATGGGAACTTCCATTGGAGGTCTTTCGCGAGGCTTTAGTAAATGCCCTTGCACATAGAGATTATTATGAACAAGGAGCGTTCACTACGGTAGAATTTTTCGATGATAGAATTGAAATATCGAATCCTGGTGGACTACTCCCTTTGGTAGCTAAGCATTTCGGACGAAGGAGTTTATCCCGAAATCCGTATATTTTCAGTCTTTTTATGCGAATGAACCTTGTGGAGCATGTCGGATCAGGCATTGGACGAATGAGAGAATTGATGTTGAACGCAGGTCTTCCTGAACCTGAGTACGAAACGGAAGGTATGTTTACTATCACTTTGAGAAGGAAGGCATATGTTGTTGAGACATCTGATATTACTGAATTGGAAAAACAGGTAATGAATATTTTGTCTGTTGAGTCCAAACCAAGCATTGATGAGTTGTGCGAAAAGACCGGAAAAAAGAAATCTACAATTTATAATGCACTTAAATCTCTTAGAGAAAAGGGATATATTTCATAGTCGCATATAAGGTTTGGAAAATTCCATTGGAAAATTGGAATTTTCCAAACCATTAATCATTGTCCGGCGGGTGCTGCGGGTGAGGATCCTGCGGCGCTCGTTGTGGCAGTCGGTGTCGTAAGGCAGGCCCACTGTGCGGGAGAACTCCCGGACGATGGAGGAGAAGGATGCCGGGACTCCGTTCTCGGTGATGATGTCGAGATTGTCGAGGGCGATAAAACTCATTGAGGATGCGTGGACAAAGTGGATGGTTTCATTACTGCCGTATTGAGAAAAGTGAATTCTGTGATGATCCGCACTAAATGGGCCATCGGCGAACGCATTGTTGAACAAGAACAGGCTGGTGCTGATAGAGCGGAATATGGTAAACACGTCATTCAAGTTCTCTTTAATGCTCTTACAGTAGAATATGGGAAGGGCTTTAATAAAAGGAATCTGGCTTATTGTAGGCTCTTTTATCGTATGTTTACAGAGAAGCAGATTTTGCAGACGCGTCTGCCAAATCTTACTTGGTCCCATTATGTGGAGTAGTTACAGTTCAATTCTTCCTTATTTTGAGCCTCCGGCGAATTCCATCTCCTCGCTTGGGCCGCTGTAGACGCGCTTGGCGCTTTTTAACATAAAGTTTCTTACAGATTAGAAGAGTTGAGAGGAGAGTTCAATGAAACTCTGCTTGATTTCCTGTTCATAAGGGATGAACTGGTATGCTAAATCCGGCAGTTCCCTGATGTAAGTGTTTTTTAGCTGGTCCCAAATGCCATCGAAGGATGTAAGTAGAGGTGATTCTGAGAAAGATTTGCTCTGCCAACCCAGCGGCTCATTGAATCTCGCTTGATCGCTCTCGATGAGAGTCTTGAATTCTGTCCTGAACTTATCGCTCTGAAGAAAGACTCTGATCGTATCGTCATGCCATAGAAAATGGAGGTCATAGAAATGGCGGATTTTTGCCCTGAGTTCGGAGATATAATCATCAGCGAGAGAATAACGAAGGAGCGATACAATTTTTTCTGTTGCCGTTCTTTCCGGATCGAGGACATTGATTTCAAATGCTTCCAATCCATATTCCTTAATGATGTCAAGCCTTCCTGTTTGCTCCATGTGATTGATTATCGTGCAGGTTCATATATTCTCCAATTGTCTTTTGTCGGTAGTACATTTGCGGAAATAGGCAACTTGTAGGAAGATACTCCGTTCAGCGAATTGCGAAGGTCTGTCGCCTGAAGACCGAGCATCTCAAATATTGCTCCCACAATAGCCCGGACATAATTAGTATATCCCAATGCCAAAGTGCCAAGTTCCTGCTGTTTTTGAGGATTGAGCGCCCGGATAATTTCGATGATGGAGGCACAGGCTTCGTTTGGCGACACTGAAGGAATGTCCCGAATAAGACGGACAGCATCAAGAATGCGCAGCAGCTCGATGTTCTCCTCGGTGATTTCATTCTCCTGCTTGAGGAAACGGACGGTATAGCCACCCCGGTCCAAGGCCCTGCGATATTTATTGGTACCTATGAGAATGCTACCTGAGATTTGGGAGCCTATACCCATCGCGCTGAAGGCCTGAGTTCCGGTAATATAACCTGTCACCTTGCCATCCTTTTCCAGAAAGTCTTTTACAAGTTCTGCCGTCACAGGGGACAGGGTTCCGAGAGGAGTCCTTTGCGGCTTATAGTATTTTCCCTTGGCGATTTTCTGGATTTCTCCTTTGGCAGACATACGGCTCAGCAGTTTGGCCAGAGCCATATCGTACTGCGGATCGATGGCAAAGTCTGAGATAGAAAACACCCGCCCTTCAGGGAAGGACTGGATGATCTTCTTTATGTCGCTTGAAAGATC
>JBJEBV010000112.1:0-29550 GCA_051870395.1 Candidatus Cryptobacteroides sp.
GACCATCCTCGGGAGAAAATCTGACCTCTGGAATCTGATGCAAATCTGAAGCAAGCTATTTGTTTCAGATTACTACAACAATAATTATCGCCGCATCGCTCATTGGATTTCCTGCTTCGACGTAGAGCAGTCCGGAACCCCTTGACTTGAGCTTGAGGGAGACCCCTCTGCCATCTTCGTCCATCACATAGTCATATATGCCATTATTCTTGTCGAATTCCAGTTCCTCCTTTCCGATATCCACCCTGGCATCTTCAGGAATCACGTTGGCCCTGATATGTATTTCATCTCCCACATTGCCCTCTATATACTGGCCGGGCGATATGCTCAATGTAGCCGCTCCCTTCCTGATCAGGCTGCTCTTGTCAACTCTCCAGCTTTCCTCGCTTATGCCTGAGCCGTCGGGCTTTATCACATAACTGTATGCGCAGTTTCTACCGACATCGAAGTTGGAAGGTCCGTCCCCGAGATAGAACCTGTAAATCAGCCACTCGCCGGGCGGGGTATTGTAGTCCGCGGAGTCATATTCTGCCTTTATTTCGACGTAAGAGCATTGGGATGACAATGCGTCCGAGATATCCAGAACCTTGTCTTTTTCGCTTTTCGCACCCGGCAGGAGTTCGCCCTGCATATTTTCAAGGAGGTAAAGTCTCGCTTCACGGCTCCTTCCCGGGGATTCCTCAATGTTGAGGTTGTCGGCCAATGTACCGTTGCAGACGAAGCCCTTGCTGAAAATGTCCGATGTGCCGGAGGCCTTGCCAGGAGCGAAGGCATTGGCTGATTTGGGTGAGCCTCCAATTTCCACGCTGCTGACTTTGAATGATACCCCGCTTGCCAGGCTGCTTCTGTCTATCCGTAGCGAGACCCTTGCCATCATCCGGATCATTTCTACGATGACGGTCTCTATTGGGGATGAGACTTCAGAGATTGTCGCAGTACCTGTCATGGGTATCCCACGGCTGTATTCATCCGGGTAGGCCAGGTGGTACCTGTATGAAAGGAGTTCATCCAGACTCCCTATGGACATCTTGTAGCCGAAGTTGGCGCAGGCCATTATCCGGCATCCTGTTCCGCAGAGCCATTGGGTATCAATTTCCACGTTGCCGTCCGGACCGACATTGAGCCTGTCCGCATAGATATGGTCTTCGAGCCGGTTCTTTCCGTCGAAAAGGAAGATATTCACATCGTGTATCAGTTCCTCGTCCGGCAATGATGACCGCACTTCATAATCGTTTGCCGAACTCATTATTATGCGGACAGAGGCAATGTCTTTTACTCCTGTCTTGTCATTGACGCATCCTCCCGCCATCATTGCAGAAAGCAATAATGCAAGTGCTGAATATGCCCTGATCCTGTTGCCCGTTATTCTTGTCATACTCCTGATAGTTAGAATCCTATTGTCCTTTCCTCTTTCCCGTCCCATTCTTTTACGTGAAACCCGGACCTCAATATGCCGACATCTATAGGTATGTCAGGAGAAGAAACTCCTCTCCGGCAGATTGTAATGTCGTAGATATAGGATTTGTTTCGTTCCACTCCCTGTCCGGCAGTTTCCCCGGCAGTACCCCGGTTTATGGTGATGGGATAGTAAGTCGTCTCTCCACCCAGTTTCCCTTCGATGACCAGCCTGGTGAACGGTGTTCCCAGACCTTCTTCCCCGGCCTCGTCCGGATAGCAGTATAGATGAATGTCCGGGTGGACAACATTCTCACCTACAGGAACTTCCAATGAAGAATACACGAGGTCGGCGAGCCCGGGACGCTTCATGTCTTCTTCAGATAGAACCCCATAGTTTATGAATGAGCCGCCTGCATCCTGCTCACCTGTCACCGGACATCTGTCCCGGACATTTGTAAGATAGATTTTCACATCTTCCAGCCTTTGTCCCGAATATGGTTTCTTGTGGAAATCACAGCAAATACTGCTGATGACAATCTCGGACAAGAGGGGTTCAAGGGTGACAGACTTTTTTTCTTCCCCTGCACGGACCTTTGCAAATGCTGTCATTACAGGGCTTTCCGGCCGTTCTTTGTCCAGCTCGGCGAACATCCCTCCCAAATCATCATAACTCCCTATTCCTGTCGGGTCAATGCAAGCGCCGGTGATGGCGAAGAACAGTTTGTCACCCTTTCTTGAAGAAGCCTCAACCCCTCCGTCAGGCATGGCTTGCAGGCGCTGGTATGAATCCAGCAGCCTCAGCTTGTCATCATTGAAAAAGAAGATGTCCAGACAACCTCCGTATATGTCAATGCTTTGATTATGAACCCATAATGTCCGGACATCTTCAGTATATGAATCATTATCTTTGTCACAAGAACAAAAGGCCGGCAGGGTGATAATAAGCAAGGTGACAGCCAGAACGGCCCCGTGAAAATAAAGAAAGATATAGGTCAGAATTGCTGGCCGGCCTTTTAACTCCATATTTTTGTTGAACAGTATCATTTCGGTTGCGTTTTTTCTCAACGGCAAAATTATGCTGCTCTTTTCGGAAAAACCATAGGGTGGCTTTTTCAGCCTGCACGTTTGGAAGAATTTTAAATTATTTCACAGGTTTTTTTAACTTTTTACCACCTTTTCCTGCCCGGGGTGGTTTCTTTTTGGAAGATTCCACTATCCGCTAAACTCCAGTTCCTGCCGCCAGCCGGCCTGCGGAAACAAAAAAAGTCCGGCGAAAACCGGACTTTTTCATATTGATTCAGTGCTGTTATGTAATCTGGAGCAAGTTATTTTTTGAAGATTACTATGCACCGAAGTTGTCGTAGAGAATGCTCTCAGGCTGAACTCCGAGACTGTCAAGCAGGCCAACGACCGCATTGACCATCATTGGAGGTCCGCACATGAAGTACTTGATATCCTCCGGAGCATCGTGATTCTTCAGATAGGTCTCGTACATCACGTTGTGTACGAAGCCTGCCACATACTTCACGCCGGCTGCATCAGCTGCCGGGTCAGGGCGGTCGAGGGCAAGATGGAAGTGGAAGTTAGGGAACTCCTTCTCAATCTCAGCATAATCCTCGAGGTAGAAGGCCTCGACAAGGCTTCTCGCACCATAGAAGAAGTGTACTTCCTTCTTGGTCTTGAGGGTCTTGAAGAGATGCATGATGTGGCTTCTGAGAGGTGCCATGCCGGCTCCACCACCGACGAATACATATTCCTGTGAATCAGGATCATCCTTAGGAAGGAGGAAGTCGCCGAACGGACCGGAAATCATCACCTTGTCACCAGGATGGCGGGTGTAGATATAGGACGAACCGATACCCGGATTTACAGGGAGAAGCTTCGGACCAAGTTCACGAGGCACGCTCCTGTCGAATGGAGGAGTAGCGATACGCACGTTGAGCTTGATGATGTTGCCCTCAGCAGGATAGGAGGCCATTGAGTAAGCCCTCATTGTAGGAACAGGGTTCTCGCACTTGAGGTCGAAGAATCCGTATTTCTCCCACTCTGCCTTGTATTCAGGATCCACGTCAATGTCCTTGAAGTCGAATGTTCCGGCAGGAATGTCAATCTGGATGTACTCTCCTGACTTGAACTCGAGGTTCTCGCCTTCAGGAAGCCTTACGGTGAACTCCTTTATGAAGGTAGCCACGTTCTTGTTGGAAATCACCTCGCACTCAAGTTTCTTTACGCTGAGAACTGACTCAGGAATCTCGATCTTGAGGTCTTCCTTGACCTTTACCTGGCAGCCGAGCCTCCAGTTGTCCTTGATCTGCTTCCTGTTGAAGAAGCCGACCTCGGTAGGGAGGATGGTTCCGCCGCCTTCATTGACCTTGACTTTGCACTGTCCGCAGTTTGCCTTTCCACCACAGGCGGAAGGCAGGAAGATATTCTGCTCCGCGAGAGTGTTCATAAGGTTGCCACCCGGATTTACATCGAGGTTGTATTTTCCGTTGTTGATATCAATCTTGACTGCACCCTTAGGGCTCAGTTTTGCCTTGACCCACAGAAGGAGCACGGTCAGGATAAGTGTGACGACCGTGATGGCCACTGCGGCGGCAATGATAGTAAGACTCATTTCATTCATCTTTCAGCCTCCTTGATTAAAGTGAAATACCCATAAATGTCATAAAGGCCATGGCCATGAGGCCGACGGTGATGAATGTGATGCCTATGCCCTTGAGGGCCGCAGGAACATTCGAGTATGACATCTTCTCCCTGATTGCCGCAAGGGTAACGATGGCAAGGAACCAGCCGAGACCTGAACCGAGAGAGAATACGGCAGCCTCCCCGAGGTTGGAGAAGTCACGCTGCTGCATGAACAGGGAACCTCCGAGGATTGCGCAGTTTACGGCAATGAGCGGGAGGAAGATACCGAGTTCCGAATAGAGGGTAGGGGAGAACTTCTCCACAATCATCTCCACGAGCTGGACTATGGCGGCAATAACTGCGATGAAGGTGATGAGGCTGAGGAAACTCAGGTCAACGCCTGCGAAAGAGTCGCCGAGCCAGGAAAGTGCACCCGGGCTGAGGACGAACTTGTTCAGCAGGTAGTTGATTGGAAGAGTCACGAGCAGCACGAAGATAACAGCGACACCCAATCCGGAAGCTGTCTTTACATTTTTTGATACTGCCAGGTATGAGCACATACCGAGGAAGTATGCAAAAATCATATTGTCAACGAAAATTGACTTTACGAATAAGCTTAAATATTCCATTTCGAATGAGTGTTAATGTTATTTCTCCTGAAGATCTTTCTGGATGCTCCTCTGTACCCATACGATGCATCCGAGGAGGATGAGGGCCATCGGAGGAAGAATCACGAGACCGTTGTTCATATAACCGAGGTCATAGAGACACTGCGGGATTACCTGGAATCCGAACAATGTACCTGAACCGAGGAGCTCGCGGAAGAATGCGATGATGATGAGAATCATTGCATATCCGGCACCGTTGGCCAGACCGTCGAGGAAGGACGGAATCGGCTTGTTTCCGAGACCGAAGGCCTCGATACGGCCCATCACGATACAGTTGGTGATAATCAGTCCGATATATACGGAAAGCTGTTTCTCGATGCTGTAGGCGAAGGCCTTGAGGAACTGGTCCACAAGAATCACCATGAGCGAGACAACCACGAGTTGTACGATAATCCTGACCCTGTTAGGGATGGAATTCCTGAGGCAGGATACGATGAAGTTCGAGAAAGCGGTGACCACAATCACCGAGAGACCCATTACGAATGCGCCCTTGAGCTGGACTGTAACCGCAAGTGCGGAGCAGATACCGAGTATGAGGGTCGTGATAGGATTACCTATGAAAATAGGCCTCAGAAGAGTTTCTTTCAATTTATCATTCATAACAATTCCTCCTCATTAATTAGCGGTTGCGAGTGAGTCGGCTGCATTGCAGCAGAGTGAATCTGCCGGAGTCTCAAGCTTCTCGAGAAGCTCGTCGCAAAGGCGGCCCTTAGGCTGGACTGCATTGAGATATGGCTCGTATGCGCCAAGCCAGGTCTGGATAGCTGCATTTAGACCGTTGCAGGTCATTGTCGCACCGGTGATGGCGTCAACTGCATTGTCAACACTTGCACCGCCCTTTACAATGCTGAACGCAGGAGCATTTGCACTGTAAATCACAGGCTTGCCCTCGAACTCAGTCCTGAATGCCGGGTCGTCCTTGATTTTGGCACCGAGGCCCGGAGTCTCCGACTCGTGGTCGAAATAGACACCTCTTATCGTCTTGTCTTCATTGACAGCGATGTAACCCCAAATCGGTCCCCAGAGGCCGGCGCCGTAGCAGGCTGCTACTGTGACAGTCTTGCCGTCCTGGTTGAAAATAATAACCGGAATCGAAATTTTGTCAGTCTCGCCGTTCTTGATGAACTTGTTCTGGGCCTTGAGTGCTCCCGTTCCTACAATCTCGCAGGATTCGATGTCAAGGTTCCTGTCGAGAGTTCCGTCAGCCTTGATAAGGAATGCATCCTTCACGGCGTTCCTGTAGGCTTCAAGCACTTTGTCATTGCCCATTGCGTCAAGTTCTGATTTTTCATGGAACTTGGCGGCAGCAAGCATCTGGCTGATGGTCTCTGCCTTCACGTTCGCATCCTGCCTCGGGGCGAGGACCTGGGATACGGTAGCGAGGACAGCGGCAACCAGCACTACGACGAGCGTCGTGTAGATGACTGTATAAATATTACCGTTAGTATTCATAATCAACAATAAGTTAAGCTGTTCTGACTCTCTTCATTCTTCTTGAAATCGCAGCTGATGTGACATAGTGGTCAATGAGCGGTGCGAATGTATTCATAAGAAGGATGGCAAGCATCATTCCTTCCGCATATCCAGGGTTGAAGAGCCTTACCACTACGCAGAGTGCGCCGACGAGGAATCCGTAAATCCACTTGCCGCATTCTGTCTGGGCTGAGGTTACAGGGTCTGTAGCCATGAATACAGTACCGAAGGCGAAGCCGCCCATAATCAGCTGGTACCAGGCAGGGATGTCTGTAGCGCCGCAGATGTTGCCGAGCCAGCCCACGAGGAGGGCACCGCCAACTGATGAAATCATAATCTTCCAGCTTGCAACGCCTGTCCAGATAAGGATGGCGGCTCCAATGAGAATGGCGATGACGGAAGTCTCGCCCACTGATCCCGGAACAGTACCTGCGAAGAGATCCCAGGCGCTGAATCCTGCATTGTTCAAGGCTGCGAGACCTTCATTGGCGTATGCGAGAGGAGTTGCTCCGGTCACGCCGTCAACAAGCTTGTCTCCGTCCTTGAGTGCAATCCATACTTCTGAACCGGACATCTTGCTCGGATAGGAGAAGAAGAGGAATGCCCTGCAGAGGAGTGCCGGGTTGAGGAAATTCATACCTGTACCACCGAAGACTTCCTTGCCGAAGAGGACAGCGAATGCCACTGCGATTGCAAGCATCCAGAGAGGAACGTCAACAGGGACAATGAGTGGGATGAGCATACCGGAAACGAGATAGCCCTCATTGACTTCCTCGTTGCGGATCTGGGCTGAGGCGAACTCAATCAAGAGACCTACCACGTATGATACAATGTAGAGTGGGAGGACTTTGAGAAGTCCGTACCAGAAATTGCCGAAGAAACTGCTTGCTGCTCCGGTCGCTATGCTGTGCTGGTAGCCTACGTTCCACATTCCGAAGAGGGCTGCAGGAACGAGTGCGAGCACTACGATAATCATTATTCTCTTCAGGTCGACAGCATCTCTTACGTGTGCTCCCGTGCGGGTCACTGTGCCAGGCACGCGGAGGAATGTATCGAATGCGTCAATGGTCGAGTGAAGGAACCATAACTTGCCGCCCTTCTCGAAAAGGCCCGGCTGTGGTGTTGTATTCTTTGATTCTTCCATAACTTCCGTGAGATTATGCCATTTCTTTGATCATCAGGTCAATGCCTTTCTCGATGATGGCCTGGATATCGTTCTTGGAAGGATCCACGTACTCGCAGAGGGCGAGATCCTCAGGAAGCACCTCGTAGATGCCGAACTTCTCCATCTTGTCGATGTCGCCGGCGAGGCAGGCCTTGATGAGATATACCGGGAAAATGTCCATTGGCAGCACCTTGGAATATACGTCGGACATCACGAATGCGCGAGGGCCTCCGTTGACATTGGTGTCCATGTCGTATGTCTTCTTGCTGCAGAGCCAGGAGAAATACGTGCGGCTTGAGCTGAACTTTCCGAACCTGAACGGTTTGGCCCAGCCAAGGAGCTCGCGCTCAGTGCCCTCGTGGATGAGGGTTATCTGGTTGTCGAAGAATCCGAGACTTCCGTCCGGACCTACATTCTTTCCGGTAAGCACGTCACCGCTGATGAAGCGGATGTCATTGGCTGAATTGTCATAGAATCCCGCAAGGTCCTTCATTGATATGCCCGGAAGGGCATCAACGTAGGCAGGGTCGATGGCCCTCGGACCTGTAACGGCAACCTTCCTGGCGAGATTGAGTTTGCCGGTATTGATGAGTTTTCCAATCGCGGCAAGCATGAGGAGGGATACTGTCCACACGGTCTCGCCCTTCATTATCGGGGAAATGTGGCTTATCTGGACTCCCACGTTTCCTGCCGGGTGCTTTCCGCTGACAATGTGCTGGATGACATTCTCAAGTTTGTGGAATGGCGACCCTGAGAAGTTGTCTATGCTCAGGGAAACGTGTACTCCACCCTTTGTGAGTTTGCCGAGCGCAGTCACGGCAGCCTGGACATTGTCGAACTCGTCCTTGAGTGCAAATTCAGGACTGGCTGCCAGAGGTGCGGTGCTGAAGGCGGATACGAAAATGGCCTTGGGCTCTGCGGACGGGTCCGCGATTACGCCGTAAGGCCTCTGTACAAGGCCTGCCCACAAACCGCTCTTGAGGAGAAGTTCCTTGACTTCCGCGGCATTCATGTCGGACGCTTTGTGGGAACCGAAGTCCACATACTCCTGCTGTCCGCCAGCCTTGATTTTTACCTCAAGCAACTTCCTTTTCTCTCCCCTGACAATTGCGGAAACTGTTCCGCTGACAGGTGAAGTGACAAGGATGTCCGGATTTTTTTTGTCTGCCAGAATCGGGGAACCGGCCAGAACCTTATCGCCTTCCTTGACCAGGAGCCTCGGAACGAGACCCTTGAAATCGGTAGGTTTCACGGCGATAACGTCAGGCGACACCGTCTTTCTGGTTTTCTGGACTGCCGCCCCGGAAATCGGGATGTTCAGCCCTTGTTTCAAATCGATGTTGTTTGACATTATGATAACCTTTAGTAGTTGTTCATTTTCCGGCTGCGAAGATACTCATTTTTTTTGATTCAATGAAATAATTATGATGCCTGTCGGCTTGCTTCCGGAGGTATTAATATTACTTGCAATTATGGCTTCCGTTCCGTAACTTTGTGGCACAAAAACAGGAGAAAAATGAAACAGATAACTTCAGAAAAAGCACCGGCCGCAATCGGCCCTTACAGCCAGGCCGTGGAAATCAACGGATTCGTATTCGCATCCGGACAGCTTCCGATAGATCCGGCTACCGGACTTTTCCCGGAGGGCGGGGTCAGGGAGCAGACAAGGCAGTCGCTTCTCAATGTCACCGCAATTCTTGAGGCTGCCGGCCTGACTCTGGCCAATGTCGTGAAAACCACCGTATTCCTGGCGGATATGGGAGATTTCGCTGACATGAATGCTGTCTATTCGGAGTTCTTCAATGCTCCATATCCGGCCCGTTCCGCCGTGGCTGTGAAGACATTGCCGAAGGGGGCCATGGTAGAAATCGAAGTACTTGCCGCAAGGGACTGACGGCAGTCCCGAACCGCATCTGTGGCCGGAGGGAAAAATCACTAACATTGAGCAGAAATGAACGTGGCGAACAAAATACTGGAGGGACTGGATGACCAGCAGAGAGCGGCGGTAAGCCAGACTGAAGGACCTGTACTGATTGTGGCAGGTGCAGGGGCCGGAAAAACAAGGGTCCTGACAGGCAGGATTGCGTATCTTCTGGAGAGAGGATGCGAACCTGACCGCATAATGGCCCTCACCTTCACCAAGAAGGCGGCCACAGAAATGAAGGAGAGAATCTCCGCAATGGTAGGAGACCGGAAGGCCCGCCGCCTGTACATGGGTACATTCCACTCCATTTTCATAAGATTCCTGAGGGAGTTTGCCGACAGGCTGGGATATCCGTCTTCCTTCACCATTTACGATACGGGGGACTCGGTCAGTGCCATAAAGTCCTGCCTGAAGGAAATGAACCTGGATGACAAGATTTACAAGCCGAAGGATGTCCTGGCCAGGATTTCAATGGCGAAGAACAATCTGGTCACGCCTGCGGCATACAAGGCCAATACCCAGGCCATAGTCAACGACACACACGCCAAGAAGCCGGAAATCTGCAACATCTATGCGAAGTATGCAGAAAAATGCAAGGCTGCAGGGGTAATGGATTTCGACGATATCCTCCTGAATATGAATATATTGTTCAAGGACTTCCCGGATGCATTGGCCTCGGTTGCAGACAGGTTCGACTATATCCTGGTGGACGAGTACCAGGACACCAACTTCGCCCAGTACCTCATTCTCAAGAAACTCAGCCAGAAGCACAGGAATATCTGTGTCGTGGGTGATGATTCGCAGTCCATCTATGCCTTCAGGGGGGCTAAGATTGAGAATATCCTGAATTTCCGGAAGGATTATCCGGATTGCAAGCTGTTCCGACTGGAGCAGAACTACAGGTCCACGCGCAACATTGTCGATGCGGCCAATTCCCTCATAGAGAAGAATGAGTCCAGAATCCCGAAAACCTGTTTCTCCAATGGTCCTGAAGGTGACAGGATCCATCTCGTGAAAGCCTATACGGAGCAGGAGGAAGCCATTCTCATTGCCTCCGGCATCATCAAGAGGATGAGCGCGGAACATTGCCAGTATCAGGATTTTGCGATATTGTACAGGACCAACTCCCAGTCCCGTGCAATAGAGGAGGCTCTCCGCAAGCGCAATCTTCCCTATATGATTTATTCCGGCAATTCCTTCTTCGACCGCCAGGAGGTGAAGGATATGATGGCCTATCTCAAACTTGCCGTCAATCCCAATGATGACGAGTCCTTCCGCAGGGTGCTCAACAAACCTGCGAGGGGCATCGGGGCCACTTCTGAAGAGGCTCTGGCCAATGCTGCCCGGAATGCGGGGGTATCATTGTTCCAGGCCTGTTCGTCAGGGGTCCTGGCTGCATCGGGGCTCAAACAGGCGGCAATGTCCAGGATTCTCGCATTCCATTCAATGATTGCCGAGGCCAATGCCGCCGTGCCTGTCAAGGACGCATTCACGGTGGCCAGGGAACTCTCTGCGAGATGCGGACTCTACGCCTCGTTCAAGGAGGACAACTCAATCGAGAGCCAGACCAGGGCTGCCAATGTGGAGGAACTCCTCAATAGTGTCCAGGGCTTTGTGGAGGACAAGAGAAACGAGATGAAGGAGGAAATGCTCGCTGACGGGTCCGCCGTGGATGTGGAGTCCATCAATGATGACGAACTTCCTGTGGTGACATTGGGAGATTTCCTGGAGGACATATCCCTCCTGAGTGCCGTGGATGTAAAGGAAGACGAGGATACGTCCAACAAAATTGCCCTGATGACAGTGCATTCTTCCAAGGGACTTGAGTTCCCTTATGTATTCGTGGCAGGTATGGAGGAGAATATTTTCCCCTCAGGCGGAATGTTCGCCAGCCCGGCTGACATAGAGGAAGAAAGACGCCTCTTCTACGTTGCCCTTACCCGGGCCAAGGTGGCAGTCGAACTCAGTTTCGCCTCCACCAGGATGCGTAACGGCAAGCACGAGTCCAACTCACCGAGCCGTTTCATTCGGGAAATAAATCCGAAATATATCGATAACCCGTTGAGGGATAGCGATTTCGATGACGAGGATGAAGGCTTTGGAGGCTTCGGCTCGGGCTTTGGCACAGGGCGCAGCAACTGGAAGGAACGTACACCCGGACGGACAGGGATGTCTTTCGGCTATGCTTCCTCTTCCCCCGCAGTCAAGACCGGCAATGCAGGCCGTTCCGGCAACCCTGCCAGACCTATGGTTCCCGGCAATCTCAGGCCTTTGTCACAGGCCAGTCAGGGAAGGGTCAATCCTGTCGCTCCTGCAGGCCGCAATGTTAGCGGACCGGCTGCCGACCGGGACTTTATACCTGTGTCAGTTCTTGACCTCAAGGCAGGCCAGCGTATAGAACACAACCGCTTCGGGCTGGGGACAATCATTGAAATAACCGGAGGCGGGGCCGATCTCAAAGCCAAGATCAACTTCGACACCTCCGGCATCAAGATTCTTCTGCTGAAATACGCCAAGATACGACTGGCGTAAGAGATTTCTCCACTCGCTTCGCGCAGCCGGACTCTATTGGAAATCCATGAACATTACCTCGGCAGGTGCACGCTTCTGCGCCAGGAGGTCTTTCATCTTCTGCATTGCAGGAGCACTGTGCCTGTAGAACATCTGTAGTCCTGCACAGAGTGAGTTTAGGCCGGCCTGGCCGTTCTTGGCCTTGTCGAAACGGTGCTTGGGGCATTCTCCGTTGCAGAGACGGAGCCATTCGCAACGGCGGCACTGCACAGGCAGGGAATTGCGCTTCTCGATACCGAATGCCATCGCCCCCTCGCAGCCCGCAAGGTCACGGAGATTGTCTGTGGCAATGTTGCCGAGCTTGTATTCCGGATATACGAAATGGTCGCAGACGTAGACGTCACCGTTATGTTCCACCACAATGTTTCCTCCGCAGGTCTCCGCATAAGCGCAGGTTCCGGGCATTGCCCCGACCCATCCTGCAAGCGTCGCATCGAACATTCCCACGAAATACTGGCCTACATCGTGCTTGACCCAGTAGTCGAAGATGTCGCAGAGAAGGCGGCCATAGCCTACGTCGCTGATGGACCAGGTCCCGATACCGTCGCTTTCACCGGTCGGGTTGACGATGGTAGGCCGCACTGACTTGAGGGCCTTGCCGTTGTCACCTTTCTGGAACCTGATTTTCTCCACGACCGGGAGGAACTGCATGTACCTGCTGCCAATGGACTTGAGGAACTGGTAAATCTCCAGTCCGTGTCCCTCGGATGCCTTGCTGACAGCCGTGAGTGTATTGAACTCCACTCCCCGGTACACCAGGGTCCGCAGCCCGGCCATCACCTTTGCGAAAGAAGGTTCACCTGCCTTGCTGCTCCTGTATCTGTCGTGGATATGCTCCGGACCGTCGATGGAAATGCCTATGAGAAACCGGTTCTCGGCGAAGAAATCCGCCCATTGAGGTGTCAGCAGGGTTCCGTTGGTCTGGAGAGTATTGTGGACTATCTTGTCCTCCGCATATTTCTTCTCGAACTCGATGGCCTTCTTGTAGAAGTCCAGCCCCATTATGAGAGGCTCGCCTCCGTGCCAGTTGAATGTAACTTCGGGTGCGTCGCAGGAACTGAGATAGTTCTTGATGAGTTTTTCAAGCATTTCCTCCGTCATGCGCGGCTCACGGCCACCGTACAATGCGGATTTGTCCAGGTAGTAACAATACCGGCAGTCGAGGTTGCAGAGCGAACCGCCGGGCTTTATCATAAGATTGAACGCCAGCGGACCGGACATTCTCTCCGCATCCGCCAGCGTTATCGTATTCTTGAATATGTCGTCAGCCATTCCGGGGACTATTTTGCAAGACGCTCCTTGATGGCCTTGGTCTGCTCCTCGAATCCCGGCTTCTCAAGCAGGGCGAACATATTCTTCTTGTAAGCCTCCACGCCCGGCTGGTTGAACGGATTCACGCCGAGGGTGTATGCGCTGATGCCGCAGGCGAACTCGAAGAAGTAGAAAATCGCTCCGAGAGTCTTCTCATTGATTCTCTCAATGCTGATTTCGAGCTGAGGCACGCCGCCGTCAATGTGGGCGAGCTTGGTACCGAGCTGTGCCATGGCGTTGCAATGCTCCACGTGCTTGCCGGCCAGGTAGTTCAGCTGGTCGAGGTTTTGCGGGTCAGTGCCTATGACGACCTCGCGGTTGCTGTTCTCCACTGTCACGACGGTCTCGAACATTGTCCTGGAACCGTCCTGGACGAACTGGCCGAGGGAGTGCAGGTCTGTCGTATAGATAACGGAAGCAGGGTAGATACCCTTGCAGTCCTTGCCCTCTGACTCACCGTAGAGCTGCTTCCACCATTCTCCGAGATACTGGAACTTTGGATTGAAGGATACGAGTACCTCGATGCCCTTTCCGCATTCTGAATAGAGAAGGTTCCTCATTGCCGCATACTTTACGGCAGGGTTGCACTCGCATCTGGATGCCAATGCCTTCTCTTCCTCCACTGCGCCGGCGAGCAGGGTCCTGATGTCGAAGCCTGCGAGGGCGATAGGGAGGAGTCCTACCGGAGTGAGGACTGAAAAACGGCCTCCTACATTGTCAGGAACTACGAAAGTCCTGTAACCTTCCTGGGTCGAGAGGGTCTTGAGAGCACCTCTCCTGGCATCGGTGACAGCCACGATACGTCTTGAAGCCTCTGCACCGTAAACGTCCTCGATATGTTTCTTGACAATCCTGAACGCAACTGCAGGCTCTGTCGTGGTACCTGACTTGGAGATGACGACGCAGGCGGTGTTCCTTTCCTTCATCAGGTCAATGAGTTCGGCGGTGTATTCCTCTGAAAGATTGTTTCCGGCGAATACCACGTCAGGTGTTCCGCTCTTCCTGATCTCCTTGGCGAAGCTGTGTGAAAGGGCCTCAATGGCGCATTTTGCTCCGAGATAGGAGCCTCCGATGCCGATTACGACAACGAGGTCAATGTTCAATGACTTCCAGTCGTCACGTACATCCTCGCAAGCCTTCACGAGCTCCTCAGGGGTCCCGGAAGGGAGATGCTTCCATCCGAGGAAATCATTTCCGGCACCATTCTCCGCCTCCAGGACGTCATAGGCGGCAAGGGCCTTCTCGACATAATTCTTGTAATCAGATTCTTTTACAAAGGAGGAACAGCCTCCGATATTGATTTTGACCATTTTTTATGAATATTTGTTTCGGCAAAGTTACTCTTTTTTATTGATTATTTTTCATTTATATGTAATTTATAGGTATATTTGCTTGATTGAAAAGTTTTAATTAACATATATATGACTAAAACCACTATTTTCAAAGCATTTGCCTGCGCTGCAATGATATCGCTTTCGGCCTCGGCCGGGGCTGTGGGCAGCGTCCGCATTGCCGCACACCGCGGCTTCTGGGATTGTGATGCGGCCAAGAGGACAGAGAATTCAATCGGCTCCCTCAAGGCTGCCCAGGACAATGGCTTCTGGGGTTCCGAGTTCGATATCCACCTGACATCCGACAATGAAATCGTAGTGCATCACGATGCGAGCATCCAGGGACAGAGCATCCACAGGAACACATACGAATTCCTCAGGCAGTACAAACTTGCCGACGGTACTTCAATGCCTACACTGGACGAGTATCTGGCGCAGGGCGAGAAGTTCCCTGAAACCGTTCTTGTAATCGAATTCAAGAAGCATTCGGACATAAACCAGGAGAATACCCTCGTTGACCTCACCCTCAAGAAACTCAAGGAGCATGGCCTCTACGACCCTTCCAGGGTTATGTTCATATCTTTCAGCATGAATATGTGCGAGAGAATAGCCAAACTCGCCCCGGAGTTCACAAACCAGTACCTCAATGGAGACATCGCCCCTTCCGCCCTCCACGAGAAAGGCATCAACGGCATCGACTATCATTACAATGTGATATACAAGCATCCGGAATGGGTTGCCGAGGCCCACGACCTCGGCATGTCAGTGAATGTCTGGACTGTGAACAAGGAGCAGGATATCAAGGCAATGATAGGCTTCGGAGTGGACTGCATCACCACGAATGCCCCGCTTCTTGTCCGTGAACTTCTCGGAATGGAAGAACTCCGCAACAATCCTCCGGCCACGGAGGACCCTCTCGCCGACCCGAAGGCTGTGGTAGTGGCAGGAAATGCCCGCTTCACAATGCTCGGTGACCGTCTTGTCCGTATGGAATGGGCAGCCGACGGCAAGTTCGAGGACAGGGCGACACTGGGAATAGTGAACAGGAAAATGCCTGTGCCACAGTACACTGTGAAGAAATCCGGCAAGAAGGTCACCATCAGGACATCCGCATTGACATTGACATATACTGGCGACGGCAAGTTCGATGAGAACAATCTCACCGTGACATTCACGATGGCGGACCCTTCAGCCAAGAAGGGCGTGCGTACCGTGACCTGGCACCCTGGGATGGATGACAGCGGAAATCTCCTCGGAACGACCCGCACACTTGACAGGAACGACGGAACCACCGACAGGAAGATATTCGACAAGGGAGTTGCCTCCCGTGACGGCTGGGCCATCATTGACGAGAGCGACAGGCACGTCTTCGTACCTGTGGAGTCGGACTGGAAAAACTGGGTTGGCGTACGTGAGCCGGGCGACCGCCAGGACCTCTATATGTTCGCCTACGGACACGACTACAAGGCTGCCGTTTCAGACTTCGTGAAGATTGGCGGCCAGATTCCTCTCCCTCCGAAATACACGCTCGGATATTGGTGGTGCCGTTATTGGCAGTACTCTGATTTCGAGTTCGTCGGCCTCGGAAAGCAGATGCGCTCGCTGAGCATTCCTATTGACGTGATGGTTCTCGACATGGACTGGCACGAGACCTGGACCCTCAGCAAGGACAAGAATTCTCCGAAGGACGAGTTCGGCCAGAGAATAGGTTGGACCGGATATACCTGGCAGAAGAAGCTTTTCCCTAATCCGTCCAACTGTCTCCAGGACCTTCACAATCTCGGTCTCAAGACTACTCTCAACCTTCACCCGGCTTCCGGCATACAGCCGTATGAGGAGCCATACGATAGGTTTGTAAAAGATTATCTTTCAAGGACTTCTGATTATGACGGACCTAAGGGTTACATCAAGGAGGATGGCAGCAAGGCTCCTGTTCCGTTCAGGATTGACGACGAGGCCTGGGCTGATGCATATTTCAATTCCGTGATTCGTCCGCTTGAACATCAGGGTGTCGATTTCTGGTGGCTCGACTGGCAGCAGTGGAAACTCAGCAAATATGTACCTAACCTCAGCAATACATTCTGGCTGAACTACACCTTCTTCAACGATATGGTACGCCAGAGCGAGAGTGAAGGCATCTATGCGCGCCGTCCTGTCATCTACCACAGATGGGGAGGAATAGGCAGCCACCGCTATCAAATCGGATTCTCCGGCGATACATTCGCTACCTGGAAGGTGCTCGGCTACCTGCCTTGGTTCACCGCTACTGCTTCCAATGTAGGCTACGGCTACTGGGGACACGACATTGGCGGGCACATGCAGCCGAAGGGTGTGACCAGCACCGACCCTGAACTCTATACCAGATGGATCCAGGGCGGAGTGTTCACACCGATTTTCAAGACCCACTCCACCAAGGACAGGACAATGGAAAAGAGATTCTGGGTATTCCCTGATCATTTCGACGCCATGCGTGACGCCATCCGCCTCAGGTATGATCTCTCACCTTATATTTATAATGCTGCAAGGCAGACATACGACACCGGTATCTCGATGTGCCGTCCTATGTACTATGAGTATCCGGAAAACAATGAGGCCTACGATTACACTGAGGAGTTCATGTTCGGTGACGACATCCTCGCCACTGTAGTTTGCCAGCCTGCTGACACCATCACTTCACTGGCTTCCAGGACAATGTGGTTCCCTGCAGGAAATGACTGGTACGATGTTGCCACAGGTTCCATTATAAAGGGCGGCCAGGTGAAGACCCTGAAGTACACTGTCAATGAGAATCCTTACTATGTGAAGGCCGGTGCGATCATCCCGATGGCAGGTCCGGAAATCACCTCGCTGCAGGAGAAGAGCAATGTCCTGAAGGTATTCGTGGCGCCTGGTGACGGGGAGAACACGACTTCAGTCTATGAGGATGACGGCGCTACACAGGCCTACAAGACAGAATTTGCCACTACCCGGCTCAGCAAGGTATCAGACGCATCGTTCACCCGGGTGACTGTAGCACCTCGCAAGGGTACTTACTCCGGCATTGACCCTAACCGCCAGCTCCAGTTCGCAATCGCAGGTGTCTTTGCTCCTGAGTCCGTGACTGTCAACGGTATAGAGATTCCTTACTCAAGGTTTGCGGAGAATGATTACAAGACAGGCTGCACGACTCCGGAGTGGAGTTATGACGGCACAAATCTCACCGTCGTGGTATATCTCCCGGAAAAACCGGCAACCGAGGAGGTCGTGGTCGAGTGCAGGTTCAATGAGTACGCCCAGACTCACCGTGAACTTCTTTCCGGAAAGAAGGGCCTGATGCACAGGATGATGGACCTCACTCCTGAGGTCAAGATCATTTTCGCACAGTATGTCGATTCATATATGATGCTTCCGGATTCATTCCTTGCATTGGCACAGTGCTCAAGCTTCATCAAGGAAGATCCGAAGAATGCCGGCAAATATCTCGAGGAAATCAATCCTGAGAATCTCATAGATGACCTCAGCAAGTATGAGAGCATACCTGATGACTTCATTTTGAAACTTAAGGCATTGACTAGTGTAGAATAAATGTAAGCTATTGATGGCCAAAGGTTTTGCTGCTGTTGAAGAACAATGCCGCAAGGCTGTTCAGGATATAAGGAATGGTTCGTTCGCCCCCATCTATCTTTTGATGGGGGACGAACCGTATTATCCGGAAATGCTTTGCGATGAGATAATCAAGTATGCCCTGGGCGATGCCGAAAGGGATTTCAACCAGTCAATCTACTATGGCCTGGACACGGATGCAGGCACTGTCGCCTCTGATGCGAGGAGTTACCCGATGATGGCGGAGCGCCGTCTGGTGGTGCTCAAGGAGGCCCAGAACATGAAGACATTGGAAGAGCTCGGGGCTTATGCTGCAGAACCTCTGGATTCCACAGTACTGGTCATACTTATGCACGGGGCATCCGCGGACAAGCGGAGAAGCCTGTACAAGAATGTGCAGAAGAATGGCTTCGTGCTGGATTCCCCACAGGTGAGGGATTACGAGATGCCTGAATGGATATCCTCCTATTTCAGGACCAGGGGCATTTCCATTGACCCGCAGGCTGCGGCGCTGCTCGGCGAATACGCCGGCACTGACCTGGGAAAGATTGCAGTCGAGACGGACAAGATGCTCAAGAGCCTGCCCGAGGGAGTTTCAAGAGTGACCGCCGAGGACATCGAGAAGAATGTCGGAATCAGCAGGCAGTACAGCATATTCGAACTGACGAAGGAACTGTCACTGAAAAACTCCCGGAAGGCATTGAAGATAGCGGCCAATATCGCATCCGGCCCGAGATTTGTCATGGCGATGGCCGTGCCGCCGGTTTTCAACCATTTCTACCGAATTTTAAGGCTGCATTCCGTATTGAGATATAATCCGGCCCTGCCGAGGGCGGAGAAGGCGAAAATACTCGGCGTCAATCCGTATTTCGTAGATGAATACGATACGGCCGTACGCAATTATCCTCTGCCGAAGTGTATGAGTATCATTGCATTACTTGAAGAATACGATTATAAGGGAAAGGGCGGTGCAAGCGGCGAAGCCGGACAGGATGAACTTCTCGTCGAACTGGTTGCCCGGATTCTGGCCTGAAATTTTTTAATATGTAAGATTATGGGATTGATTGAATGCAGGAACATCTGCAAGAGTTTCGGAGAAAAAGTTGCTCTGGACAATGTTTGCGTTGATATACCTGCGGGTAAGATTTTCGGCCTGCTGGGTCCTAACGGAGCCGGCAAGACCACGCTCATCCGCATTGTCAACCGTATCACCATCCCTAATTCGGGAGAGGTGATTTTCGATGGAAGACCTATCACACAGCGTGATGTGGAGAGGATTGGCTATCTTCCTGAGGAAAGGGGACTATACCGCAAGATGGAGGTGGGAGACCAGGCAATGTACCTGGCCCAACTCAAGGGAATGAGCGCACGTGACGCACAGCGCGAACTCAAGAAATGGTTCGTGAAGTTCGGGATTCAGGACTGGTGGAAGAAGAAGGTCGAGGAACTTTCCAAGGGTATGGCCCAGAAGATACAGTTCATTACTACAGTAGTCCACAAGCCTGCCCTGATGATATTGGATGAGCCTTTCAGCGGTTTCGACCCGGTGAACACTGAGTTGATTCGCAAGGAAATCCTGGCATTGAAGGAAGAGGGTGCCACCATCATTCTCTCGACCCATAACATGGAGTCGGTGGAGGAGCTTTGCGACAATATTGCCCTCATCAACAAGTCCAGGCTTGTCATTGACGGGGGCGTGGATGAAATCCGCCACAAATATGGGAACAACAATGTAGAACTCATCTATACGGGAGAGAATGCGATTCAGTCCGTGGACGGTCTCTACACCGTGCTTTCAGACCAGGATGATTCTGGCCGCCACACTGCCGTGCTTTCCATCTCAAGCGGGGCCAGCGGCAATGAGGTACTCTCGTCCGTTCTTGGAAACGGCTTGACAGTCAACTCATTCAAGGAACTGCTTCCGAGAATGAACGACATTTTCATCAAACTCGTCACTGAAGGCGAATAATCATTGGAGGGACGACTTATGAATCTGCATATTGTAAATATCATCATCAAGCGCGAATATCTTACACGCGTCAAGAAGAAATCATTCATTATCACGACTTTCCTCGTGCCTATCCTGTTCGCGGTGCTCTGTTCCCTGCCTTCTTTCATCATGATTATGGCCAAGGAAGAGGCCAAGAAGATTGCCGTCGTGGACAAGTCGGGAATAGTCGCACCGGCTTTGGAGAATACGGCTACAATGTCTTTCTCCCTGTATCCTGACGCTGATCCCGAGGTGGTGAAGACCTCATTGGACAGTTTGGGTGTGGATGCCCTGCTTTCCATTTCGGCCCTGGATACCGTGTCAAGGTCAGTTACCGCCACCACTTATGCCGCCAAGCCATTGGGCGTGGACATGAGCTCGGATCTCGAAAGGCAGATCAATGATGCTGTCGAGGCCTACAGAATCAGCACATACAACATCGACGGACTTGAGGAAATTATGGCCGAGGTCAAGCCGAATGTACGTCTCGTCTCCTACAAGATGGATGATGCCGGAAATGAAACTCTCAATGAATCAGGAATTTACATGTTCCTTTCTATGGTTCTGGGAATGATCATCTATATGTTCATCTCGATGTTCTGCGGAATGGTCATGTCCAGTGTCATCGAGGAGAAGTCCAGCAGGGTGGTCGAGGTCCTCGTGTCCTCTGTCAAGGCTACCGAACTCCTTTTCGGAAAGATTATCGGTGTCGCCCTGGTGGCCCTTACCCAGTTCTTTATGTGGATTGCCCTGACAGTGATTATACTTGCCGTCATTGGCGGAATCACGGGCTCCGGACTTGCAGGCCTTGCAGGTGACCCTGCCCAGGTGACTGCAATGACCAACCAGATACCTGGTGCAGCAATGCCTGAGGTCCAGGACCTTCTCGATGCCGCTGCACCTGCCGACTCACTGGCAACCTCGAATCCGGCAACACCAAGTACCGGTGCTGTGATCCTGAGCACTCTTGCAAGCGTGAACTATACCCAGCTCATCATTGTCTTCGTGCTCTTCTTTGTCTTCGGATACCTGCTTTATGCGTCGCTTTTCGCCGCCATCGGGTCCGCTGTGGAGAATGAAGCTGACAGCAACCAGCTTGTCCTGCCGCTCACCATTCCACTGATGATAGGATTCTTCATCTCAATGTTCGTGTACAAGTCTCCTGACAGCGGCCTGGTATTCTGGGCATCCATGTTCCCGTTCACCTCGCCTATGGTGATGCTTACCAGGGTCCTGTTCGGTGTCTCTACCTGGGAACTCGTGGTTTCTCTCGTGGTTCTCATCCTTTCGTTCGTGGGATGTGCCTGGGTTTCAGCGAAGATTTACAAGATTGGAATTCTGATGTTCGGCAAGAAGACATCCTTCAAGGATTTGTGGAAATGGCTTAAAATGAAATAGTTATGTTGGCCCTGAGATGCTTCGCCGCCTTGTCGGCCATGTTGCTTGCATTTTCCCCTGCCAATGCCCAGGGTGATTTTACATTGTCCTGGAGCAGGAAGCCTGTGGACGGACGGATTACCGGGGTTGTATCCGCCGGTCCTGACAATGTTGAAGAGGCTATCGGCTATGTCAGCAAAGGACGGTACCATTCTCCTTCCGGACGTGTTTTCGGAAGGAAATCCCCGGTTACCAGGGCAGCCTCGCTTATGCTCGATGCACAGGCAAGTATGAAGGAACTGAAGCAGGTCATTGCGTATTCCCCGGAGGAAATGCTGAAGGGGTACCCGGAATCATCTCTCTCCAACTGGTTCATTGACGCATTGATGGCAGGCACCTCAGGGCTTGCAGGGAAGAAGGTGGACATCGGTTTCACCAATTTCGGCGGAATCCGTATTGACATGCCCAAGGGCGATGTCCTGCTGGATGATATAGTATCAATGTTTCCGTTCCGCAACTATCTCTGCTATCTTGAACTCAAGGGCCGGGATGTACGTGTGATCCTGGAGCAGATGGCATCGACCGGCTGGCAGGTCATCGGCGGGGTCCGCTGCCGGGCTACACGTTCCGGCCGTCTCCTTGGTGCCGAGGTGAACGGCGAACCGCTTGATGACGACAGGGTCTATGGGGTAGCCACCATCAGTTTCCTGCTGGACGGCGGGGATGGCTATTCCATTGCGAAGAATGCCATCAGCCTGGAAATACTTCCTCAGGTCATCATTGATGTGATGCTGCCTTATGTCGAGTCCCTGACAGCCGAGGGAAAGTACATAGAGTATAGCAAAGACGGAAGAGTGGAAATAATTGACTGATTATGAGAAGATTGACTATAGCCGTCTTTACGGCCATCCTCGTTTCGTGCTTCGCCGCTTCGGCGCAGAAGCTCACCATCATGCATTTCAATGATACTCACAGCCATCTTGAACCTGAGCGTGCCGGGAAATCTGCCGGAAGGGGAGGGATAATCGAGAGGGCTGCCCTGGTGGACAGTGTCCGCAATGCCGTGGGCAGGAAGAATTTCCTTCTTCTCCACGCCGGGGATTTCAACCAGGGAACTTCGTACTATACGACTCTCGGAGGCAGGCTGGAGGCTGATCTCGTCAATGCACTTGGCTATGATGCAGTGACTCTCGGCAATCATGAATTCGATGACGGTATCGAGAGTCTCACGGCCAGGCTGGCAGTCCTGAAATGCCCTGTAGTATGCGCAAATTATGATTTTTCACCTTTTGAACTTGGAAAATACGTAAAGCCATACGTGATTCTCAAGCGGGGTGGTCTCCGCATCGGTATTTTCGGAATGCTGACAGATATCACCAGGGTAGTGGAGCGGACTATAGCCGACCGTTTGCCGAAACTCGACAATGAGGAGACAGCCAACAAATGGGCCGATTACCTGAAGAATGAGAAGAAATGTGACCTTGTCATTGCCCTGACACATCTTGGCCTTGAGGGTGAGGAATATATGGACCAGGATCTTGTACGGGCCACCAGGAATATCGACCTGGTCGTCGGGGGACATTCCCACACTTTCATCAATGATATCGTCTATGAGAATAATCTCGACGGGAAGCCTGTCCCTATTGTCCAGAACGGATGCTGGGGCCTGGATATGGCCGAACTTGTGATAGAAAAACAATAACCGCATAATCTGCACTATTATGGATAATCATCAGAAAATCAACGTTGAGCAGGAATCTCTGTCCGATAGGCACAGGGCGATTCTGGACATTCTGCAACTTCAGGGAAGTGTTTCAGTATCAGACCTTTCGGAGAGACTCTCCGTGTCCGAGGTGACTATCAGGAAAGATCTTTCCACATTGGAGAAACAGAATAAACTGTACAGGACTCACGGCCGGGCCATTCCTATCAGCCCCTACATTGGGGACAGGCATATCAATGAGAAGGAAAAGCAGATGGTCCGGGAGAAAAGAGCCATAGGAAAGATGGCCGCCAAACTGGTGTCCGAACACGATTCCATCCTGGTGGCATCAGGAACCACCATTCTCTACACTGCCAAGGAACTGGTCGACAAGAAGAATATTACTGTTATATCCGCCTCAGTGTCAGCTTCTTCAATGCTTTCACAGAACAAGCAGATAGATGTCGTGCAGCTTGGCGGAATGGTACGCGAGAGTTCGGTATCAGTTGTAGGTTCTTTTGCGGAGGAGATGCTGAAATTGTTCAATTGCAGCCTTCTCTTCATGGGAGCCGACGGAGTTGACTTGGAGTTCGGAGTCACCACTACGAATATGATGGAGGCTAATCTGAACAGGATGATGATGAACACTTCCCAGCAGACGGTCCTTCTGGTGGACAGCACCAAGTTCGGAAAGAAGGGTTTCAGCAAGATTTGCGACCTCGGCGACATTGACAGGATTATCACGGATGAAGGTATCCCCCAGATGTATCTTGAAAGCCTTCAGGATATGGGTATAGAGGTGACGATAGTCTCCGCCAATGGCTGATTGCCACGGATATAATGCCGGGAAAGGATATATGGGTTTGAAGATTGACGGAATAAAACTCAATTTTCTTCTACTGGTCTGCATTGCACTTCTGGCAGGTCTGGAAGTGCTTTCTTCTGTGGTCAATGATGTGGATTTTGCCAACCTTGTCCTGGCTGATATTGCTCCCTATATCCTGCTGTTCTGTGTTGTCTGGACATTGGCATCATATACAGGCGGCAAAGTTTTGGAAAAATTCATCATTGCGGCGGCATCAGCGGCACTGATATGCGAAACCGTCACCGGATTCTTCCAGCTGGCAGGAAAAGTCACTTCGGGCAATTTCTATTACCATCTCACAGGCAGTTTCCGCAACCCGGGACCATACGGTGGCTTCATTGCGGTCCTGCTTTGCCTGACCTTGCCGGAAGCATTGAAGTTCCGCAGGGATAAATCATTGTCACACAATGCATTGCCCCTGCTGGCTGGACTTGCCTCCATCCTCGGCATTGTAGTACTTCCAGCCACCCTCAGCAGGACAGCCTTTGCCGCATTCGGTGTGGCTGCATTGCTTTACATTGTCAGGTTGGAGGTTGTGAAGGCCTTTGTCCGGAGAAGGAAATGGATTGTAGTTGCGGCAGCAGCCGTGCTTGCAGTGTCTGCAGTCGTACTCTTCAATTTCAAGAAGGAGTCAGCTGACGGAAGACTTCACATCTGGAAGATAGAGACCTTGGCTATGGCTGGGGAACCGCTTCTTGGCTACGGTCCGGGAATGGCACTTGGTGCATACGGAGATACGCAGGAGGCTTATTTCAGGAATACCCGGACTACCCAGGCTGAGATACGGGCCGCCGGAGTTCCTCAATTCGCTTTCAATGAATACCTCCGTTTCGGGATGGAATGCGGTGTTCCGGGCCTGTTGCTCTCACTCGCTGTTGTCATATCGGCAGCCATCAGCCTTCACCGGAAGGATACTCATCTGGAGTATGCCCTGGTGGCCCTTGGAGTATTCGCAATAGCCTCCTATCCGCTTTCGCTGTGGCAATTCAGGCTGGTTCTCGTGGTATTGCTAGGCTTTGCCGCCGCTTTCGGGAGCAGGGCCATGGCTATTCCGGCCACTTTCTTAAGCATTGTCGCAGCAGTGCTTCTCGTCCTGTCGGCTAGTACTCTCCGTTCAGTCAGGGAAGCATCACAATATTCCAGATCAGCGAAACTCGGCATTGCGCTCGGCTCGAACAAATACAATTCCGACAGTCTTGCCACCAGACTTCCTTTTCTTAAGAATGATGCCGGCTTCCTTTATGACTATGCAACGATTCTGAGACGTGAAGGCCGGTTTGAGGAGAGTGCCGAAATGGCATTGAGGGGTGCCGGCATTTCTCCGGACCCTCTTTTCAATACCCTGGCAGGACAGAATTATGCTTCTCTTGGGCGTTATCAGGAGGCTGGGGAACAGTATACCATTGCCTATTTCAAGGTGCCTTGCCGCATTGGACCGCTTTTCAGGATGATGGAAATGAGGCTTTCTGTTGGAGATGACAAGGGAGCTCTCGAATTTGCGGAGAGGATTGCCAGGATGCCGGTCAACAGGAAGGTGCGCAGTATGGTGACTATGAAGTCCCGTGCAGTGGAGGTCAGGGATTCCCTTTCGGCGGCGATAATAAAAGAATAATCTGGTAAATTTTAATTATTAAAAATTGGAAATTACGGGCAAAAATACTAAATTTGCACTATTGACAAAACAAATTATTTAAGATATGGCAAACAAATACGCAGGTACCCAGACCGAGAAAAATCTGGAAACGGCTTTCGCCGGTGAGTCCCAGGCTCGCAACAAATACACTTATTTCGCATCCAAGGCCAAGAAGGAAGGCTACGAGCAGATTGCAGCCCTTTTCCTTGAGACTGCTGACAATGAGAAAGAGCACGCAAAGCTCTGGTTCAAGGAGCTTGAGGGCATTGGCGACACCGCACAGAATCTCGCTGCTGCAGCTGCCGGTGAGAACTATGAGTGGACCGATATGTATGACGGGTTCGCAAAGACAGCCGATGAGGAAGGTTTCCCTGAACTTGCCGAGAAGTTCCGCGGCGTGGCTGCCATCGAAAAGCGTCACGAGGAGCGTTACCGTGCACTTCTGAAGAATGTCGAGACTGCCCAGGTCTTCGCAAAGTCAGAGGTCAAGGTTTGGGAGTGCCGTAACTGCGGTCATATCGTAGTCGGTACCAAGGCTCCGGAAATCTGCCCGGTATGCGCTCATTCACAGGCTTATTTCGAGGTTCACAAGGAGAATTATTAGTATTAAGAAAAATGTTATATTTGCACTGATGCGGTATTGGGCTGCGTCGGTGCATTTTTTTGCATTGAACCCACATAATTCTTGACAATATGAGATTCAAATTGATTCTTCCTGCGGCTCTCCTAGCCGTCTCAATGATTTCCTGCAATCAGGAACCGGCGACCAGACAGGTCATTTTCGACACGGCGGACTCCATTGGAGTGCCTTACAGGATTCCGGCAATCGCATCATTTGACGACGGGACGCTCACGGCTGTGGTTGACTACAGGCATTGCCGTTCCGACATAGGTTTCGGCCGTGTTGACATAAGGGCGAAAATCTCTCCTGACAACGGAAGGACCTGGTCGGATGAGATTGTGGTGGTCGAGGGTACGGGCACGAGCGGGGCTGTGGACTGCGGTTTCGGCGACCCCGCAATTGTAAGGGACAGGGAGACTGATGAACTTCTGCTTCTGGCAGTATGCGGAGAAACCGTGTACTGGAAGCAGGAGACGAACAGGAGCAATCCGAACAGGGTGGCTATGCTCAGGAGCAATGACAAGGGACGTACCTGGTCCGACTGGCAGGAAATCACCGAGGATGTATATTCGCTTTTTGACGACTGCGCAGAGGGATGTGTCCAGAGTTGCTTCGTAGGCTCGGGCAAGATTTTCCAGAGCCGCAGGATAAAAGTCGGAGGCCATTATCGTATTTATGCAGCACTTTGCGCCCGGCCGAACGGCAACAGGGTTATCTACAGTGATGATTTCGGTCATACTTGGAAGGCTCTCGGCGGCCCGGACGCATTCCCGGCACGAAACGGGGATGAGCCTAAATGCGAGGAACTTCCGGACGGAAGCGTGATTCTCAGCAGCCGTGCCTGGGGTGGCAGGATTTTCAATATTTACAAATACGAAGATGAGGCAACGGGTGCCGGCTCCTGGGGCAAGGCCGCATTCTCAGGTGCTGACAATCAGGGATGTACGGCTGTCGGCAATGCCTGCAACGGTGAAATTCTCATTGTTCCGGCACGCAGGGTTTCTGACAGGGCGAAGGTCAATCTTGCATTGCAGTCTGTGCCGCTTGGGGAAGGGCGGAAGAATGTCGGTATCTGGTACAGGGAGATTCCGGAGGAGTATATTGCGCCGGATGCCCTTGCTGCCGGGTGGTCAGGACCTTATCAGGTCTCCGAGGATGATTCGGCCTACTCGACGATGATTCTCCAGGGCAACGGCCTGGTAGGATTCTTCTATGAGGAGCATCTCAATGCGGATATTACCGGCTACGATATGGTCTATGAGCCGCTTTCCATCGAGTTCATCACCAGCGGGAAGTATAGGTAGATCTCTCCACTCGCTTCGCCCGGTCGGGATGACAAAACGAGGCTCGGTCGTAAAGTGTAAAGATTTTTTACGTAACTGTAAAATTTCTTTACACTATTATTTTTGTCCGAAATTCTTAATAAATTGATTTTCAATGATTTATTCATTTTGGCACGGCGGCTGCAACAAACTGTCCGGATATGAAAATAAATCATTGTATGAACAGAATATTTACGACAATCATTCTTTCGCTGGCCTGCATCGGGAGTTTCGCCCAGGGGCTCAGCCTCAAGGAATGTATGCAGTACGCGCTGGAGAAATCGGCCAAGGTCAGAATCCAGGCTGCTGATGTGGACGATGCCCGTATTGCCAGAAGAGATGCCATTCTCAAGGCATTCACACCGTCATTGGAAGCAGGGACCTACGCTTACAGCAATTTCGGCAGAAGCGTTGACCCTGAGACAAATACATACGTTTCCACCACCTCGTTCAACAACGGATACTCCATCTCCGGAGGCATTGTTCTTTTCAATGGATTCGAGGCCATCAACAATGTCAAGGTGTCCAGGACATCGCTGATGATGGGCGTTGAACAGGAGCAGAAGCTCCGGGACGATATCTGCCTTGCCACGATGGAGGCTTTCTGCAACGTGGTCTATTATTCGAAGATTTCCGATGTGGTCGCCGACCAGGTCAGGACTTTGAATGACGCATTGACATTGGTCAGGAAGCAGGAGGAACTCGGGCAGAAGGGGTATGCGGATGTGGTGCAGACCGAGGCCGACCTTGCGGATATGGAGTACAACCTCATTGTCGCACGGAACAATCTCGCCGCTGCGCTCCTGACATTGAAGGACGTTATGTTCTGGGATGAAGACAATGAGCTGGAAATCAATATGGACGATTTCGTGGCTTCGGCATCGCTCGTGAATGCTGAGGCTTCTACTGCCGAGGTGGCGGACTTTGCAATTGCCCATCATCCGTCCGTCCTCATTGCCAAGGGCAAACTGGACAATGCCAGGCTTGACCTCAGGACGGCGAAATGGAAATTCAGCCCGCAACTTTCTTTCTATGCAGGCTGGTCCACAAGCTATTACACATATCCGGGGCTCAAGGACTATACACCGATGCCTTTCAAAAACCAGTTCCGCAACAACGGCGGCGAATATCTCCAGGTGTCGCTTTCATTCCCTATATTCGACCGGCTCCGTCTTTTCTCCAATCTCAAACGGAGCAGGAACAGTTTCAGGAAGGCCGAGGCCGAGTATGATACCGCATTGCGGCAGGTGGAGTCAGAGGTGGCGAGGGCAGTGCAGGACCGTGACGGGGCAGGCTCCGCATTGATCCAGGCTGAGCGCAGGGAAAGTGTCCAGGAGGAGGCCTGGAAACTGAATGTCAAGAAGTTCGAGCAGGGGCTGATATCCGCCATTGACTTCCGCAAGGCATCGGACAATCTTCTCAATGCGAGGGCGGAGCGGCTCAATGCCATGCTCAAATGGCGGCTCAAGAGCAGTGTCGTGCAGTATTACAATGGAGTATCATATATCGATCAGGAATAAAGTAACAAAACAATGGACAAGATAATAGAAAAGAAAACAGGCTGGCGTGTAGCCTTCACGAAAAAAGCCCTTCCGTACTGGGGCGTGGCCCTGCTGGCGATATTCATCCTATGGCTCATCCTCAGGGACAATTCCGCAACCCTCAGGGTCAATTCTGAATCATTGATTATCAATGAAGTAACCCAAGGAGAATTCAATGACTACATACGTGTCAGCGGACAGGTACAGCCTATGACAACCATCCAGGTAAGTCCGCAGGAAGGCGGTATCGTCCAGGAAATCGTAACCGAGGAAGGCTCCAAGGTAAAGGCCGGCGACATCATTGTCCGTCTCACCAATGACAACCTTGACCTCCAGATACTTAACTCCGAGGCCGAGCTTGCCGAGAAGGAGAACATTCTCCGTAATACATTAACTTTAGATGATACAAAAAGTAGCACTACATAGCCCCTCCAAGGAGTTTTGCCC
>JBJEBV010000113.1:0-29193 GCA_051870395.1 Candidatus Cryptobacteroides sp.
ATAATCGTTATTTTTTCGCGTTTTGTTTTCATTTTATGGTTTTTATTTGTAATATTGCAATGTGAAATGTTTTAGATATTGACGGGATTTCATATTTTAACGAAACTTTAACAAACCATAACAGTTTCCGGGACTAAAACCAAGGATTGATGTTATTCTGTACAAAGGCACGAGAGTATTTTGCTGGGAGGATGTCCGTTTTCTGCGGCTGTCCAACGTTTGTGCCGGCTTCAGTCCTTACTAGATTCCCGCTTTCTCCGGTTAATCTCCGGGGGGGGGTATTAGATTGTAAGTCAATAAGTTATAGTGCTTTGCAAAACCTGCGTGAGAACCACGTGGGCTGGTTTAGTCATATCCAGACCAACAAATCCAAAACCATTAATAATGATGAAGAAACATTTATCTATCCTGACTGCCCTGTCCCTGCTGGTGGTGGGTACAGGCTGCACCGAAGATGAGTACAGGTTCAGGCTCGCCGACGATCCTGGATTTGTCGAGAATCCGGTTGTGTCAGTAAGGGCTCTTGATGGTGACAGATGGATCGAAGGTATCCTCGACAATGATGCGAGGACTGTCAGCTTCGAGTTCCATGTTGCCCCGTCGCTCGAGGAAATCGTCCTCGATGTGCAGCTCGAGAAGAACTGGGCTGAAATGTCCAGTCCGTCTGGCACCAGATTTACAGCCAATCTCAAGAACGGCTATTCATTCTCTGTAAGCGATGGTGTGGACAAAGTGTCCTATACCGTCATCGGAACAATCTTCGAGTTGATTTCATCTGTCACTGCTTCAATGGGTGACGAGACGGTGAATTGCTCCCAGATTGACAACACCTTCAGCGGAACTTTCTCTACCGCTTTCCTCCTCTCAGACCTGAAGGACATTGACATCACCCTCAATCTAAATGAAGGAGCCAGCCTCGTATCTGACCCTTCAATTTTCAAGGATGTAGATTTCTCTTCAGGTGAGGGTCTCAATGTTGTCCTCAAGGATATCAGCACAGACAGGAACCGTTCGTACGTAATCTATGCCAATCCTTCCAATGTGGTCGAACTCGAATCTTCATGGACTGAGGCTACCAAGACCTGGCAGAGCAAGTACAACATCGAGTTCGGCAATATGAGGATGTACATCACCGAGAGCCTCTTCGGCTATAGCGGCAATGTCGGCTACCTCTTCACCGTGCCTGCTGGAAGGGTTGACATGAAGGTCCTCGAGAAGAACAATCTATCTTCAGGAGAGGCCAAGATGTCTTCCCAGGTACGTTCCAACCGCGACTACACCCTCTTCATCTGCGAGCAGGGACCTGGCTGGTACAGGCTGGACGGGTTGACTTCCACTTCTGGCTTGACTTACTACAGTCCGCTCGCTTATGGCCCGGGTACTACCGGCACACCCAAGATTCTGAGGAACGACGGATGGGGTGGCACCGACAAGGCTTATGCTCCTGCCCTGGCTCTTAATGACAACAAGGCTTCCATGGAGCTTGCCGGCACTGCCGATGGTGTCCTTTACAAATATTCTGATGCCCACGGGAACGGTGCTGAAGTCTGGACTCCAGAAGCAGCGTTTGGAGGATATTTCCCGATTGTCAAAGACGGTGCCTGCCTCATCTCGGCAGAGGGAGACAGGTATTATAACATCTACAATGAGGAATGGAGGCATCTTGGTGCCGGCCTTATGACATTCACATATACGGATTGGGGAAAATGTGTTCCTATCCTTACCCACGACATGATGAGGACGGGCCGTATAGGCGTAGGCTGCACCGAGAGAGGCGACCTTGTTATCCTGGCAGTGGAGAAGTTCGTCAATACCCATAACCAGGGACAGAATGTGGACGATGGCCACAATGGCGGCTCTTCTGACCTCCGGGGCCTCACACTCTACGAACTTGCCAAAGTGATGAATGATATGGGCTGCAGCGACGTGATGACGGTTGAGGACTACAACTGGTCATATCTCCTGCTCCAGGACGGCTCCGAGAGGGGCAAGGATGTGTTCTGGACCAACAGTAGATGGTATATTACCGCTACCAATGCATCATTCGGCACAATGAAGCCAGAAAGTGATGAAATGGTCAACCTGGTAATGGCCGCCTTCAGATAAGTCACACTATTTCCGAAACAATATGAAAAGAATTGAAACTATTATAGTTGCTGTTCTGGCACTGCTTGTTTCCACAGGCCTGTTCGCCCAGAATAGTACACGACAGATCAATGGAACTGTCAAGGACAGTGCCGGGGAGCCGGTTATCGGTGCCTCAGTCATTGTTCCGAATAGCACAGTGGGTACTTCCACCGATGTTGACGGACGTTATGTCCTCAGCGTACCGGAGAAGACCCGTACCGTGGAGGTGGCCTGCATAGGTTATTCCACTTATACAATTACGCTTGGAGCGGGTTCTGTATATGACGTTGTCCTTGCGGATGACAGCAATTTCCTCGACGAGGTAGTCGTTGTAGGTTACGGCGTCCAGAAGAAGGTCAACCTGACCGGTAGCGTATCCTCGGTTAGTTTCGAGTCAGAGAGCGTGAAATCCCGTCCTATGTTCAATGCCGCCCAGGCACTTGCCGGTTCTATGCCGGGTCTCCAGGTGATGCAGGGCTCAGGTAACCCTTATGACGAGGGATTCTCAATGCTCATCCGCGGTACAGGTACTCTCAACTCTTCCGGTCCGCTCGTTCTCGTGGACGGTATGGAGCAGGGTCTCGGCAATGTGAACCCTTCCGATATCGCCACCATCAACGTGCTCAAGGATGCCGCATCCTGTGCCATCTACGGTAACAGGGGAGCGAACGGAGTCATCCTCATCACCACCAAGAACGGTTCCGCCACTGAGAGCAAGGCTGAGGTTACCTACGACCTCACCCTGTCATTCGACCAGCCGTTCAAGATTATCCACACTGTGTCCGACATGGCCACATACATGGAACTCTACAACGAGTCCTGCGTCAATATCGGCGGTGCAGCCCAGTACAGCCAGTCCACGATTGACGAGTGGCGCAGGGCCAAGGCCGATCCTTGGGGACGCGCTGACTCAGGCTACTACAACTATATGGCCTATCCTAACACCGACTGGTGGTCAGAGATTTACCAGAACAAGCTGATGCAGAAGCATTCCATCTCCGCAAGCGGAAAGAGCAAGTCGATGGGATACAATGTGTCAATGTCCTATATCAACAACCCTGGTATCATTGAGAACACCGGTTACAAGCGTTATTTCGGCAGGGTCAATGTCTATGGAATGATTACTGACTGGCTCAAGGTCGGCGGCCGTATCTGGGGCTACCATACTGACCAGGACAAGAGCAATGTGGGCTCACTCACTTCTCTCAATACCCAGAAGATGACCCCGGATATCTATCCATATTCTGAGTCCCTCGGCCTCTACGGCGGTCCCCAGGCATACGGACAGGACCCTCAGGCCCACAACCCTCTCTGGGATATGAACACCAGCCGCGGTTACACGAAGAACACACAGATCTTCACAGACTGGTATGTAAATGTCACTTTCCTCAAGCATTTCCATTGGAACACTGACCTTTACTACAAGGACTACCGTCAGGAGGAGATGAGCGTGGACAACGCATTCGGAAAATATGATTTCCAGAATGACAGCTATGTGATTTCACCTGCAGATCCTTCCGAACTGTACTCATATATGTACAACAAGCGCGAGAACCAGGTGAAGCTTACCTCGACTCTCAACTATATGCAGACATTCGGCAAACACGATGTCGCAGTCCTCTTGGGATATGAGCAGGAGCATTTCCAGTACCGTGACTTCAGTTCTACCAAGATTGGTCTCCAGGACGTGTCCGTAGGTGACCTCAATGCTGTTGTTACCCCTTATGCTTCAGGAGGTTATGGTACAGAGTACGCATCCCGTTCATACTTCGGCCGCGTGAACTACGCATACGCCGGCAAGTATCTCTTCGAGGCCAACTTCCGTTACGACGGATCTTCCCGATTCGCTCCTGAGTACAGATGGGGTTTCTTCCCTTCATTCTCGGCAGGATGGCGTATCAGCGAGGAGCCTTGGCTCAAGGAGACCAGGAAGGTGGACAACCTCAAGCTTCGTCTCTCCTGGGGACAGCTCGGTAACAATGCCATAGGCAACTACGACTGGCAGTCCACTTACGGAACAGCCAACTATGTATTCGGCACTGACGACCTGACCAACGGTATCGCCATCACCAGCATCAAGAACTACGCCCTCACCTGGGAGACCACGACTGTGACTAATGTCGGAGTGGACTTCGGCTTCCTCAGGAACAGGCTCACGGGTACCATTGATTTTTACAACAAACTCACTGACGGCATTCTCTACACCCCTTCAATGTATATGGTGATGGGTAATGCAGGTGCTCCGAGACAGAACATCGCCGAGGTTACCAACCGTGGTGTCGAGTTCGAGCTCGGCTGGCGCGACAACGTGGGCAAGGACTTCCACTACAGCATTTCCGCCAACGTGACCTACAACAAGAACTGGGTCAGCAAGTACAAGGGCAAGCTCCAGGAAGGTTGGGAGACAGATCCTGTCACAGGCGAGAAGACCTGGACATCCAACCTCGGAGATGTATCCACCGGTTCTACCAACAGGGTACTTGAAGGCCACATGATCAACGAGTTCTATATGATTGACACCTACAAGGGAAGCGGAACATATTGGAATGCGGACGGTACTCCTGACATCAACGGCGGTCCTGTGGACGGTATGATCAGGACGACCAACGACATGGCCTGGCTCAAGGCAATGATGGAGGCCGGCTACCAGTTCTATCCGCAGCAGGGTATCGGCAAGCAGAAGATATGGTACGGTGAGTACATCTACGCTGACCGCAACGGTGACGGCCTCTACGGAAACTCCTACGACGCAGCCTTCCAGAACCGCTCCACGACCCCTAAGGTGAACTACGGTTTCCAGGCCAGCCTCGGCTGGAAGGGCATCGACTTCTCCATGAGCTGGGCAGGCGCAGCCGGATTCTCTATCTACTACTACAGGCAGGCTTCCAACTCCAGCAACACCATCTACGGATACGCTATTCCGCAGAGCCTCGTGAGCGACAGGTATTTCTTCGACCCTAAGAACCCTGACGATCCTCGTACAAACATCAACTCGAAGAACCCTCGTCTCGTGAATCTCACCGACAGCCAGTCTTCGACTACTTCCTCACTCCACCTCTGCAAGGGTGACTATCTCAAGCTCAAGAACCTCACAATCGGCTACACCCTTCCTCAGGACTTGACCCGCAAGGCCAAGATTGAGAAGGTAAGGGTTTATGCTACCGGTGAGAACCTCTTCGCTATCACCCAGTTCCCGGGAATGGACCCGGAAATGCGTGCTACGGCGGGCTATTCTACAATGCGCCAGTATGCGTTCGGTCTTAATGTTACATTCTAACAGGAGTCAGGCGATATTATGAAAAAGACAATAATTTCAATATTAGCGGCGGCAATCGCCCTTTCGTCCTGCCAGTCCCTGGATTTGGCAAGTACCTACCAGGTAGCTTCTTCCAATGTCTGGGGCAAGGCCACATTGGCCCGTCAGGCAGTGAACGGCATTTACAATGAATTCTATACAAGATCTTCCACCACTGTCAACGAGGACAACTGGAATGTGATGTATGAGGCATATTCCTCGGTAATGGACACCGACAAGAACTGGTATGAGAACCAGAAAGTCTGCTACGGAAACGGTACTCCTTCCAGCGGTACATTCTCCGAGATGTACAAATATTACTACACCTTCGTCTTCAGGGCCAATGATGCAATCTCCCACATTGACCAGGTTCCTGACATGGAGGCTTCAGAGAAGGCGAAACTGAAGGCTGAGGCCAAGTTCCTCCGCGCCTATGGCTATATGAACCTCAATGTCCTTTACCGTGGAGTTCCTCTCTATCTGGAGTACATCGAGGATGCTTCCAAGGCGAACAGGCCACGTTCCACCGAGAATGAGGTATGGAAGGCAATCATTGACGACCTTACGGATTGCGTTGAGGAAGATGCTCTTCCTGACAGATATCTGGCAGGCTCCCAGGACTATGGCCGCGTGAGCAAGGGAGTCGCCCTCGCCTACAGGGGACAGGCCTACCAGTGGATGGCCGCAAGGTCAGGTGAGGACCCGCGTCCTTACATTGAACTCGCTCTTGCTGATTTCGAAGCACTCGAGGGATTGGGATACGCCCTTTATACGGGTGACGGAGCGACCAGCTTCAAGACCCTCCTCAAGCCTGCCAACGAGCAGTGCGACGAGATGATTTTCGCAATCCGCTGCACCCAGACCCCTGGAATGGGTAACCCACGTGCGGTTCTTTTCGGAAACCGTGACACGGGTGTGACATCGGGTGCGTGGAACAACTACCTTCCTAACCCGGCTTATGTGGAGTCCTTCGAGAATGCAGACGGAAGCAAGTTTGACTGGGAAGACTATTGCCCGGGATGGAATGACATGACACCTGAACAGAGGTCCGTATTCTTCCTTCGCAATGAAATGACTGACAATGAGATAGCCGATATGACCGAATACGGTTCCGATATGTCCAAGTACCAGCCGAAGAGCAATGAGAGCCGCATCCAGGCAGCATACGACAATCGTGACCCTCGTCTCAAGATGGCGATTATCACTCCATACTCCACCTATTACGGCGGTATTTCAGGCGTTGCCTATACCTTCACTCTCCGCTGGCCTTACAGGGCTGACACCAAGGAGCCGAGGGATGTCAGGACCGATACCAACTCAATGTACTATTATCTCTGGAGAAAGTATGTTCCGGAAGGACTTGAGAACACTCTCCGCTGGGTTTATGAGGAGGACAACATTCTTTGCCGCTACGCTGAGATTCTTCTCCGCAGGGCCGAGTGCCTGAATGAACTCGACAGGACAGACGAGGCTGTGGCTCTTGTAAACAAAGTACGTGCACGCGCCGGCCACGTCCTCCTGAATACCAACTCCTATACTACCGTTGCCGGAAAGGATGACATGAGGGAGAGAATCCGCAATGAGTTCTACTGGGAGCTCGGCGGTGAGGACAGCATGTATTTCAATGAACTCCGCTGGGGTGTATGGCTCGACAGGAAGTTCCGTGACCGTTCGTCCGGACAGTTCGGCGAGATGAACACCAACGGTCTCATGCAGATGTGGGGAACCAAGACCTACACCTGGTATGCACTCGGTGACTATGTCGAGACCTGGCCTATTCCTGCAAAGGAGCGTGAGATGAACCCGAGCCTCACCCAGAATCCGGGATGGAATGATTAATGAACACAAGCAATGAACAAGACAATATATTTGTGTGCAGCCGCTTTTCTCATTGCGGCATGCTCCGACAAAATCGTGGATGAGCACCCGGTTAAGCCGGAAGAAGGTGAATCCGGATACATCACGACCAAATATCAGAATCCTGTAATCAGGAACAACTGTCCTGACCCTTCAGTATTCGACGACCGCGAGCGTACAGGCTATTTCTACGCTTACAGTACCCAGAACGGTACCAGCGACACTGACAATGTGGTGTATCTCCCTGTATATCGTTCGACAGATATGGTCAACTGGGAGCTGGTAGGCAACGCATTCGGCGGGATGAACAGACCTCAGTGGGTAGCCGGGACCAGAATCTGGGCTCCTGACATGGAGTACATTGACGGACGCTATGTCCTCTACTATGCCGAGGGACATTGGGACGATCTGAGCAAGAGTGCCTGCGGTGTGGCTGTATCCGACAGCCCGACAGGACCTTTTACCTGGGAGAATGTCCCTGATATCCAGCCTCTTGCCAATCCTCACGGAATGCTGGTGGACTTTGCTTCCCAGGGAGTGAGCAACGCCATTGACGCCAATATTATCCGCGACCAGCAGACGGGCGAGATTTATCTCTTCTGGGGCAGTTTCGGAAGCAATTCCGGTATCTGGGCAATAAAGCTTACCGATGACGGTCTCGCAGTCGCCCAGGGTGCGCAGAAGACATACATCTGCTACGAGATGGAGGGTACTTACGTACATTACAAGAACGGTTATTATTACTGCTTCGGTTCCAAGGGTACCTGCTGTGCGGGTAGTGCCAGCACATATCATATCGTAGTCGGAAGGTCCCAGAACATTCTCGGCCCGTATGTAGGCAAGGACGGAATGCGTATGGATACCAAATCCACAGCATTCGACAATGCGACCAACACCATCATGTCAAGTTCTTCCAGCAAGATGTTCGCCGGAACAGGACACAATGCCGAAATCATCACCGATGACAAGGGCAAGGACTGGATGTGCTACCACGCATATTGGAAGAACAACAATTATGACGGACGTTGCATGAACATGGATCAGGTAGAGTGGGGTGACGGCTGGCCTTATTTTGCCGACGGAGAACCTACAGAGAGCAAGGTTTCAGGCCCGACCTGGAAGGATCCTGACGTGAAGTCCGTAACAGCCAGGGTGGTGGACAATGAAGGCGCAGGCCCTCTCGTCGAGACCGGTGACTCATGCGGCTGCAGGAATACCTGGTCATTCTCAGAAGTGTACAACAATACTTATGAAATCAAGTTATATGAATAAGTTTTATAAGTCAGCGATATTGATGGCGGCAGGAGCGATGCTCCTGTCCTGCCACAAGGAAATTGATGCTCCGACGCCTAACCAGCGTCCGGTGATAGATGTGGAGCCTGCAATCGTGGATGCACAGTTCACCCTGACCCGCAGTTCAATGACGGGTGCCAATGTGGACTGGGTACAGGGTGTCAAGGCCAGCATCAGTGACGGAGTCCAGGAGGGCCTCGTATCATTCGAGGCAGAAAGCGTGAAGTCAAAGACAGCCGTTTTCTCCGGACAAATCAGCAACCAGGCTGATCTCTTCTATGTGCTCTATCCGGAATCCCAGGTGAAGTCTTTCGCAGAAGGCTCTGCCGTGATGGAAGTTCCTGAAAACCAGGTCGCAGGACCTGCGGGTGAGGGAATTTCGCTTCCGGCTGTTGGAATGACCGCCCTCACGACAGGTACTCTGCGGAACGTATCCTCAGCAGTTGTCCTCAATAACGACTATGACAATGTGAAGGCAATCAGGCTCATCTCCATTGACGGTGAGCCTCTTGCCGGAACACTCAGCGTCGATGTTTATGAGAATGAGATTAGCGTTGCCGAAACCGGTGCATCGACTGTGACGGTGACCGCAGCCGAGGGGGAGACACTTTCCGCAGGAACTGTAACAATCGCTGTCCTCCCAGGTTCTGTAGCAGGTGGATTCAAGGTTGAATCAGAATCAGTAGACGGCAATGTGGCTACGAGCTGGTTCTATGAGCCGTATGAATTGACTGCCGGCAAGGCTGTGGTTCTTGGCGGTGTGAAGAAACCTCTCGCCGAGAAGGAAAGCTTCACGGCCGAGTTGACCGAGGCTACCTCTTCCACATTGACCTTTGCGTGGGCTCCAAGCGGTGATGCGGCTGTTGACGCTGCAACATCTTATACATTCGGACTTTACAATGATGAGGCCTGCACGGATCTGTTCGTCCAGTTCTCAACCGACGGCTCTTCTTCAGTATGGAACAATAGGTCTCCGAAGTTCATCTTCACTGGTCTCGAACAGGGCAAGACCTACTGGTTCAAGGCTCTTGTGGATGACTATGCCGCAGATGACGAGTTCATCAAGGCAAGCAACGTGGTTTCCGGAACGACTTCGACATTCGATATAGTGACTTCGGCTCAAAGCGCCAATGTGGGTGACATCCTCATTGCCGAGGACTTCTCCGAACTTCTCTGGTTCGGTGACATGGTCGGACAGGCTGCCGGTCACGTCAACGTTGCAGGATACAAGGACGGTGCAACTATTCCTTCAAATCCTGGCCAGGCTCTCGGTGAGGGCAATACAGATGCCAAGGTGACATTCACTCTCTATGGCCAGGAGGCAAGGCTCTTCAGCCATACTGGTGCTGCCGTGGCAGGAACACGTCTCAACAGCTGGGGACAGATCAACGAGGGATCAAGCAATCTCGTATGCATGAGGCCGGGCTATGTGAAACTTGGCGCGGAGAGCCGTGTCGGCTTCATCGTGACACCGGAGATCAACAGTCTCGCCGAAGGCAAGTACTACGACCTCAAGGTTACCTACAAGGCCGCCAGATATGAGTCTGACCCTTGCTTCGGACTTGTCCAGGTAGTGACAGGAAGCAATCTTGACAATCACAATGTGGATGTTACGGAGACTGTATGGAATACACCTGTTGCAATGTCTTCCGATGCCGGATGGCACGAGTATTCTGCATTGGTGAGGTCCGTGAAGAAGGGTGACAGGATTGCTGTCGGTATGGACAGGGCAGGAAGCGGCACCAATGCCGGTGCCAGCCAGCTCAGGGCCATTGTGGATGAAATCAAGGTGGAGGTTGTCAAGATTAATGACAATCCTGTTCTCGCTGACCCTGTAATCAACTACAGGAGAATTGCTTACTCTGATGCATTGTTGAAGTGGGACCCTGTTTCCAATGCCCTCGGATACAGGCTTTATCTGGATGGTTCTCTCTACAAGGAGACCACTGGCACTGAGGTGGATATTACTGGGCTCCAGAACAATTCTGACCATTCAATCCGCCTTGTGGCATACGACAACACCCAGGAGTCCTCTGTAGAGCTTTCATTCAAGACCAAGAATGTATGGCAGATCAAGGGCAGGAACCAGGGTTGCCGTATGGCAACATTCCAGTGGGATCCTCTCGAGGCTGATTTCGGTGCTGTCGATATCAACGGTAACAAGAGGCTCTATCAGATGGAAATCTATTCTGACGCAGCCTGCCAGAATGTTGTCTATACCTGCTATCCATACAACGGATATGCAAGTACAAATACGGGCTTCGCCAATTCATCCTGGCTCGGAAAGAAGAACGGCACCAATCTGCTCTATGACACGAGGATAACCTTCGGAAGCCTCAAGCCGGCGACCACCTACTGGTTCCGTGTCCGCACACTTGATTCGTTCACAATTACTTACCATGGTACAGGCAGTGACAAGACCATGACCAACCCGGCAGGTACCTGCGAGTGGTCCGAGCCTCTCGAGTTCACAACACCTGCAAGACATACCCTCGCTGCTAATGAGGTCGCATACATCGGTTTCGATGATTTCTGCGTACAGATGGACTTTAGCAATGGATGTATCGGAACTACTCCTGCAACTACAAGCCGAAACGGCTATGCTGCCGCTGTAGCCAATGGTGCCAACCATTGGGCAGGTAATTTCTGTACTTACGAGTTCGCAATCTCAGGCCATCAGCCTGATACCTGGGGATTCGGTTCCGGAGCCAAATATATTGACGGAAGTTCCAATCCGACTCCGACCCAGAGCTGCCTTCTCATAAATGCAAATGGCGGAGATGTTGCAGGATGCTATATGTCACAATGTTCGCGTCCTGCGATGGGTGCCCTGTTCCTTGACGGTGACCGGCGATGGGTTTCTACACCTCCACTCGAAAGTGATTTGCTGAAGGACGATGTGACGACAACTTGTACATTGACATTCACCTATATAGCTGTAAGTAACGCTCCGGCATCATTCTCACAGAGCATTGAGGTGCGCCAATACAATCCGTCCACCATCTATGATGGCCAGACTTACAAGGTTGTCAAGACTATCAAGGTGGATCCTCCATTCCTTGAGGGTGCTGCCGCCACAAATACCGACTTTACGCCTGATTTCAGCGGAGTGACTGCGACTGTGGATGTCGACCTGTATAAGGGCGAGGCATTGATGATTGTCAATAGTAATAATACCCGTCTGGTAATCGACGACATCAGAGTAGTGGTAAAATAGGCTTAAGGGCCTATTGAACTAAATATTGCGTTTATTTAGTGTGGTTGAGAGGGGACGGTGTTCCCCTCTCTTTTTTTGTTATTCCGGATAATAATTTCTATATTTATATGAAAAATTCTGAATATATGGACAGACGCGATTTCCTGAATATCTCCGCCCTCGGACTGGCCGGACTGGCTATGCCCGGAGGTGCGGCTGAACTATTTGCAAAGAACAGTGGCTCAAGGGCTTATAATGTTGTCATCCTGGGTGACACCCACTTCGATACCGAGCCGGCATCAGTGTATCATTCCCATTACAATGAGCCTGTGGAATGGCTGAACCGCGTGCAGCGGGCGGAGTTCGCCAGAAACGGCGAGATGTGGAGGGACAGGTGTCCAAGGCTGCTCAAGCGCGCTGCCTGCCTGGTCAATGACAATACCAGGATGGCCTTCCAGATGGGCGACCTCATACAGGGAGACTGCGGCAACGGGGAAGTTCACAGGAAGATGCTGGACGACGTGATGAACAGGTTCAAGGAAGAGTTCGGGGGCCTGCCGTTTGTCACCGTGGTGGGCAACCACGATATCCGCGGAGTGGATGCCAAGGCCGCATATCACGAATATATGCCGAAGCGCATGTCTGAAGAACTTGGAAAAGAAATAACCAAGACCACTTTCTCGTTCAATATCGGGGACGATGCCTACATTGTCCTGGATTTCAACAAGCCGGACAATGACGAAATCGAGAAACTTCTCGCCGATACTGTCGGGGCAAGGAATACCTTCATCATTACCCACGGCCCACTTTTCCCGATGGATGAGCAGAATTGCAGATGGTTCTTCCACGGCTCTGAAAAGCATACAGAGGAGAGGCGCCATTTCCGGGCGGAGTTCGCAAAGCGCAATGTAATCTGCCTTTGCGGGCATTCGCACAGGACAAGGCTCACTGACTGGGCCGGTGACGGAGGCCGAATCATCCAGATGGAGATGAACAGCGTCTGGTCGAGTGATGAGAAAGGCGTTTACAAAGTGGCCTCTGAAGGCCCTGAGGCATACGGGGCGCATAGGATGAGCCTCGCGGAGATGCCTGACGGCAGCAAGATTGTCGATGAATCCGAACTTTTCAATGAGTATCGCCCGGGCATCAGGAGATACATCAATTCGGACTGTGCCGGATCCTATATGCTCAAAGTGAACGGAAGGCATTGCAGCATCGACTTCTACGCTGGTGATTCCACAAGGCCTTCCGCTACATTCAAACTCAGGTAGTTACTCTCCGAAAAGCAGTGCCATATCGTCCCGGATAATAGCCTCGGCTGATTCCGGGACGAATTTCCATTGCCCGACAACGGCCGGGTCGCTGAATGTTGCCATACGGAATTCTCCATTGTCCTTCAGCCAGTTATAGAGGAGAATACGCATCTCCTCATACCTTCCGGTGATTCTGGAATCCGCTTCCTCAGGGCTGAGTCCCGCTCCTTCGAATATCAGGTCGCCGCCACCGCTGGCACGGTAGGACGTCATTGCCACGGTGTAGGTACTGTCGCTTGAAAAAGCCCTTCCGTCCGCAAGGCTGGAGATGCTAACCCTTTCTCCCATCGGCCTGGTCACGTCCACAGTGTAGTTCAGCCCTGCCGCAGAGTCGAAATTGTAGGACCTGTTCACAAAATGCCAGTTCTCCTGCCCAGTCCTCTGGTCTGCTCCCTTGCGCAGTTTCAGGACGTGATTTCCGTTCCCTGCATCAGGGGTCTGGATCCAGCCATCGTAGGAATATTCGAGATAATCCTTTATCTCCTGTCCACTCAATCTCAATGTAAACAGCTGGTTCTCATAAGGATAGATGGTGAATAAATCATTGTAAATGAGAGTTCCGGCCTTTATGGTGCGGTTGAAAGTGAGAGGGGCGGCGAATGAAATCTCCGCTCCGGTGCTGCTCAGGCAGACATTGTGAATGAGATTCATATAGGGGCACATTCCGGCGAATGAAGCACTTGTCACGAGATCGGTGTCCAGACGGCCTACCTCCCTCACTGTGAACTCCTTGACCTTTTCGTAATCGCCCAGGAAAAAATCTGTCATTGCGGTATCCGTATCAGCCGCATTGACTTTCAGAATCTCTGTCTCAAGTTTCCTGCTGGCCACATTGCCGTTTTTCACGCACAGGCTGATTCTGCCGTGTCCGATTCTGCCCGCACGGCTGCCTGCATTGATGAGACTGATGCTGTCACGGTCTATTGTGACGGCGCTGTGGTCGTGGCCGCAGATGAGGAAGTCCACGCCCCTAAGGGTATTCAGCAGGTCAAGTCCCTGGCTTTCAAGTGAGGAACCGTCCCCTCTGCCCGTACCTGAGTGCACGACTACAATAACGACCTGCGGCTTTTCCTTCTCCCTGATTATGTCCACGTCTTCCTGTACGAGAGGAATCAGGGAACGGAATTCAATGCCCTTCCAGAGCCTTTCGTCCAGCCAGGCCTTTATATTCGGGTTGGTGTAGCCGAGGACGGCGACTTTCAGCCCGTTCTTCTCCAATGTCGTATAGGTCTGGAAATATCTCTTCTCCCCGCTGAAGGCGTTGCCGGCCAGGAATGGGATGCCCTTTGCTTTGAGTTCCGCAGTGACCTTGTCATATACCGGATGCCCGGTCTCGATGTCGTGGTTCCCGACGGCTATGGCATCGTAGCCCATATATGCTGCGATTCTGGGGAAAAGATGCGGTGCGAGAGTGTCCACGTAATTGGAATAATATGCGGCATTGTCACCCTGGAGGCAGTCTCCGCCATCGAGGAGGATGACATTGTCCCGTCCAAGGGAATCCCTGAATCCGTTCACAAACTTGAATACAGACTGGAGGGACGGCTTCTTCCCGCCATCGGTGTAACCTGTCGGGAACCAGCTTCCGTGCACGTCTGTCGTAGTGAGCAGATCGATCTGATAATCACCATCTTTAACTGAATTGCCGCAGGAAATTGCGGTCATCATTGCCAATGCGGCTGCGAGATAATTTTTCATTGTTCCGTTACATTTATATTCCTATGATTACGCCCGGGGCAGTGCTTCTGTTCCGCCTGCTGCTCCGGACTCTCTGCTTGCGGGGCGTCTCCGGATTGAGTAGCCGGTCAAGATTGAATACGAGTGAGAGTTTCTGCTGCATTCCCGCATAACGGAATCCGTCCGGGAAATGTGCCACGATACTGAGCCTCAAATCCAGGAAATCGGCAATGTGCGGCTCGTAGAACACTTCGAGCCTGTCGTAGAGGCTCCATTCACCATCGCTGGACGGAGTCACCCGGTAGAATGGCGAACCGGTATAAACGCTGTTTCCGTATTTGAATCCTCCGTCGTCAATGCTGTTGTAGAACGGCATGAGGTTCTTGCCTATGTACAGGTCGTTCCGCAGCCCTACATTCCAGTTTCTCAGGCCAATGCCTATCTCCGCACCTCCCGGAGTCCTGCCGCCGTTCTCAAGCCTCCTGTCGCTCTGGAATGCCTGGTACCAGCTCAATGTCAGGGAGAGGTCCTGTATGCCGGCGAAGTACTCGAACCCGAAGCGGGCATATGGCTGGACAAGCCCGTCATCCACTACACTTCCGTATTTTTCAGTATTGGCATAATGATGGTATTTCAATGCGTAACCCAATGAGAACCAATTGGTAAAGTCGTGTTTGCCGTAAGATGCGACAATGAACTGCTCTCTTCTGTCCTGGCCGTATTTCCCGTTCCAGTCAAATGACAGTTCGAAGAAAGACTTGGGGCCGTAAGCCTTGAACAGCGCACCCTCAAGGTTATTGTCATAAAATTTCAGGGAATCGGAGTAGAAGGCCTTGGAATAATCCCCCTCGCTGAAATATCTCGGGAACATTCCGGCGTAGCCCTTGATGTTCCAGCGGCCTATCCTGGATTCGATACCATAGTACAATGTCAGCTCCCTGAACAGCCTGGTGTTCTCCAGCCCCTTGTCTGCCTCCGGACTGCCGTTTACATTTACCGGCCCCTTCCCGAATTCCTTCATGACGTCGATTCCGGCCATGATTCTGTGCGTGGTATTGCGGTTCTGGCTGAGTTTCAATCCGATAGAAGGAGTGAGCCTGGCCCCGTAAAGGGTGGCGGACTCCGTGAACAGTTCATCTCCCTTGTCAAATTCACGGTTGTCGAAATTGTATTCGAAATTCACATCGTACTGGAATTTGACCTTGGCTTCCCGGTCATTCGGAGACCAGGAAAAGAATGTCTGTGCACCTGCTGCAACAGCCCCGGACAGAAAGGCCGCGCAAATGATTGTCAATTTTTTCATTATTATCAATTTGGCAAGGCAAATATAGCAAGAAAATCGGTTATATTTGCAGATTGTGCGGATGTAGAACACGGATAATCATGAAGCGGATACTTTTTGTACACCACATATCCAAAATCGGCGGGGCAAGTTTCTGCCTGCTTAATATTCTTAAGACATTGGACAGGGAAAAATTCGAGCCTGTCGTATGTCTGGCCTCGGAAGGACCGCTCTCCGATGAGGTCCGCAGACTTGGAATGGAATGCATCCTGTTTCCGGCAATGTCCACAGTGCCATACAACCGCCCTCTCTTCCTGCCTTCTTCAATCAGGGATTATGCCTCGGTGGCGATTTCTTTGTCCAAGTTCGGCAAACTGCTGAAGTCGAATGATATAGATATTGTATATCTGAACAATATGATGCTCTGGCCCTATCTTCGCCCGGCCAGCCAGGCAGGCTGCAGGTCAGTGCTTCACGTTCGTGAGCATTGGCCTCCCGATGAGCATTGCCGCCAGCTTGGGGCTGCGCGTGAATATGCCCGGAGATATGCTGACAGGATTGTGGCCATCAATGCTTTCAGTGCATCGATGTTCTCCGGGATGGAAGAGAAGACAGTGAAGGTGATGGACTGGAGTGACATTGATGCGAGATGCGGGGGACCCTCCCTGGCGGATGTGACAGGAGCCGGCAGGCAAGACGGCCCCGCTTCCTATGCTGCGCAGGCCCGGAAAACCTATATCTTCACTGGCGGGTTCAACCGCATCAAGGGAGCATTGGAGGTGATGACAGCCTTCACCTCCGTAATCCGGGACCCGGATGCCCGTCTCCTTGTGCTTGGAGCAGTTCCCCTGAAGAATTCCGGGCTGAAGTACAGGTTCAAGGAAATTCTTGACAAACTCGGATATCACGACTATCATTACCAGATACAGAAAGCCCTGGCGGCGGATTCCCGGATAGTCTGCCGGCCGGCCATCTATGATTACGGGCGCCTCGCCAAGGAGTCTGCCGGCTTCATCAGCTGGTTCACCATTCCCCACGCCAATCTTGCTCTGGCAGAATGCATTATGCTCGGTGTTCCCTGCATTGCGGCAGACAATGAGGAGGCTCGCGAATACACCAATGGGGGAGAGTATGCCCTCCTTTCACCGGCAGGGGATTATCCTGCATTCGGACAGGCTCTAGCCTCATTCGCCGCTTCCGGGGATGCGTGGCGGGAGAGGGCCTCGGCAGGCTCACCAGTGCTGAGACGGATGTTTGATCCCGTTCTCAATGCGTCCCGCCTCAATGAAGTCCTATCCGGCTTGTGAATAAGGCGGAATATTAGTATTTTTGCCGTGTAATACGATAGGACGCTGATAAAACCGAACCGAAAATGCTCTGCTGCATATTCAATTATCCATCATTGTACCGCACATCCATTTTCAGGAAAATGGACGAGGAGTTCGATGTCCAGTTCCGGTTCGGCCGCAATTTGCCCGGCTTGCAGAATGCGGGTATTGCGAAGATGGACTACAGCGTGCTGAAACGCAGGCCAAGACTCTTCAATGTATTGTCTTTCGGCGGCAAGTTTCCATGGTACTGCGGTATCCAGCATCTTCCTTTGTGCAGGAAATACGATTCTTTCCTGGTGACCGGGGAGTTCAACTGGGCCTATTTTCCATTCCTCCTGCTATGCCGGCTTACAGGAAAAAAGGTCTATGCCTGGGGACATGGCCTCAAGAGACCCGGTACCTATCCGAGGCTGAGACGGTTTTTCTATGACTCCCTCGCAGGCTTCTTCATTTACGGCGAAAAAGGCAAGGAGAGGATGGTTTCATTGGGCTATGCGGAGGAGAAAATTCACGTGATTTACAATTCGCTCTGTGCTGCGGATGAGGTTCCTGCATCAGGAACTGCCTTGAAATCAGATATTTATTTCAGGCATTTCGGGAATACGGACCCGGTTCTCATCTTCTCGGGGAGACTCACCGCCGTCAAACGCATTGATATGCTTCTGCTGGCAGTCAGGAGGCTCAATTCGGAAGGCTGCCATTGCAATGTCATCCTGGTCGGAGACGGCTCGGAGCGGCAGAAACTCGAGACCATCGTAGCCCGTGCGGGCATTGGTGACAGGGTTTGGTTCTACGGGAAGTGTTATGAAGAGTCACATCTTGCCGAACTGCTCTACAATGCGGATCTCTGCGTGTCTCCCGGTAATGCCGGGCTTGTGGCCGTGCATTCCATGATGTACGGTACGCCAGTTGCCACTCACGGCGACTTTGAGTTGCAGATGCCTGAGTATGAGACAGTTGTGCCGGGACAGACAGGCGTGCTCTTCGACCGTGGCAGCAATGATTCCCTGGAGGAGGCCATACGTTCCTGGCTATCAGCAGGCCATGACCGTGAAACCGTCAGGCGGAACTGCGCCCGCATGATTGAAGGGAAATGGAATTCAGACTACCAGATGGAGGTGTTCCGCAAGTATCTTGGCAGGAACGGAAGGGAGGATGCCTGATGAAGAAGGAGGGTATCCTGAAATACGGGAAGTCCGTGGGCATATATTTCGCGGCCTCATTTATACCAATGCTCCTGCTGGCGGCTGTCAATCCCTTGATAGCCATCAATATGACACCGGAGGACTATGCCGTCTCCGGATTCTACAACTCCTTCACGGCCCTCTTCACGCCGATTATCGTATTCTATATGCTGCATTATTACAACAAGCGGTATTACGAGGTCGGACCGGAGGAGAGGCTGAGGCTCAGGGCATTGCTTTTCAAGGCATTGATTTTCTTCTCGGCCGGCATGGCATTGCTCTGTCTCGGAGCCCTTGCCGTCTATCTTTTCTTCATAAGGGAGGATTTCAGTTTCCCGTTCCTGCCATACGCCCTCCTGTCAGTGTTCGCTATCCCTCTAACAGGCATATTGAAGCTTGAGCAGGCTGACTTCAGGATGTCCAGGAATGCCTCCGGGTTCTTCCGCATTACTGTGGCTGCGGGATTGATCCTGGTGTTGGCCAACCTGCTTTTCGTAGTGGTCATGAAGCTCGGCGGTGTCGGTAAACTTCTGGCTCCTTTTACCGCCAATGCGCTGGTATTCATTTACTTGCTGATAAGGCACAGGGATTTGTTCCGGATTGCTTCCGGCTTTTCGGAATTCTGGGAAGTGCTCAGGTTCTGTCTCCCGCTGGCAATTGGCGCAGCCCTCGGGTATTTCTTCAACGGCTATGACCGTACATATCTGGAGACTCTTCCCGACATCAGGGAATATGGCAACTACATCGTAGGTTCGCAGATTGCAGGATACCTGACTACATTGTCCACGGCCGTGACCTCCACATTCCAGCCGGATATCTACGAGGCCCTGGCCAGGAACGACAGGAAGGCGCTCTGGCGTGCCTGCATCATCCAGATTGGCCTGATTGCGGCAGTCGTGGCTCTTTTCATATTGTTCTGCCCTCTCATAGTGCGGCTCCTGACTGCCGGACGCTATGCCGATGCTACCGTCTATGCGGCTATAATTTCCATTTCGACATTGACCAGTTCAATATATTTCGTGCTGAACAACTGCACTATCGCGAAGGGATTCCCCCGGATCTATCTCTATACGACAATCATCGGAAGTGCCATTACCATCGGCTGTTATCCATTGATGGTCAATGCTTTCGCTTATAAGGGAGGGGCAATGATGACCGCATTGTCGTTTGTGATTCTCTCTGCCGTCAACCTGGTCCTGCTGGGCATCGCCCTGCGCCGGAGAAAACATTGAAATACCTTGCTATGAAACTGTATGATTTTGCCGGGGCGGCATTGGCTCTGCTTGCATTAATATCCTGTGGCACAGAACAATACGATGTTATCATCATAGGCGGGGGAGCCAGCGGCTGCACTGCCGGCATCCAGGCTGCATCGATGGGCAAAAGGACATTGATAGTGGAGGAACTGCCCTGGCTCGGCGGCATGCTGACTAGTGCAGGGGTAAGTGCCACTGACGGGTGCTATAACCTGCCTTCCGGTCTCTGGGGCGAGTTCCAGGGACGGCTCGCCGCACATTACGGAGGTATGGATGCCCTCCGGACAGGCTGGGTCAGCAACATCCAGTTCGAGCCTTCCGTCGGCAATGAAATCCTCACTACAATGTGCTCTGGGCAGGAAATGCTCAATGTATGGAAGGAGAGCAGGGTGACCGGTATAAGACATCTTGGGGATGGCAGCTGGCGCCTTGGCATCTCCCGTGACGGCAGGAAAGTGCGGGTCAATGCGAAAATTCTCATTGATGCTACAGAGCTTGGGGATATTGCAGCAGCCTGCGGAGTCCCTTACGATATCGGGATGGAGAGCAGGGAAGTGACAGGGGAGAGAATCGCTCCTTCCAAGGCGAACGGGATTATCCAGGACCTTACTTACGTGGCGGTGCTGAAAGATTATGGAAGAGACGTAAGTATCGACAGGCCAATGGATTATGACTCCACTGCCTATGCCTGCTGCTGTGCCGGTCCTTTATGCCTGAACCCTAAGGAGCCGGACAGGATATGGCCTGCCGACATGATGCTCAGCTATGGAAAATTACCGGGCGGAAAGTACATGATTAACTGGCCGATTGAAGGCAATGACTTCTATGTCAATGTTATAGAGATGTCCCAGGAAGAGAGGGCCGAGGCCCTGGCGAAGGCCAAGGCGTTCACTATGGGCTTTATCTACTTCATCCAGCACGAACTTGGATACAACACTCTCGGCCTTGCAGATGACGAGTTCCCGACTGGGGACAGGCTGCCGTTCATCCCTTATCACAGGGAGAGCAGGAGGATACACGGCAAGGTCCGGTTCACATTGAACCATATTGAGGCTCCATACCGGTACACATTGTACAGGACAGGAATCGCCGTGGGGGATTATCCGGTTGACCATCACCATAAGCGTTATACCGGGGAGGAGGAGCTCCCTGACTTGCATTTCTTCCCGATTCCATCCTTTACTGTCCCGCTTGGGGTCATGATTCCGGAAAACGTTGATGGACTGATTGTTGCGGAGAAGTCAATATCGGTGTCAAACATTGCCAACGGTACGACCAGGCTTCAGCCTGTGGTGATGCAACTCGGCCAGGCGGCCGGGGCATTGGCATCAATGATGGTGACGGACGGGAAAGATTTCTCGGTCAGGAAACTCCAGGAAGCCTTGCTTGACTGCGGCTGTTATCTCCAGCCCTTCATTGATGCGAAGCCGGATTCGCCCCTTTTCCCAGCAATCCAGAGAATTGGCTCTACGGGAATCCTGAAGGGAGAAGGAAAGCAGATACAATGGACCAATGTCACTGACCTTCACGTCAATGATCTCTACGACAGGCGGGACCTGAAGGATTTGTATGAGTATTATGGTATTGAATATCAGGGCCTTGACGGTCCGGGGACATTGTCAGCGGAAGAATTGGCAGGATTGCTCCGGGGATTCCCCGGATTCCGGGATGACGTGGACTGGAAAGCCGCCCTGGACGAGGCGGGACTCGGCAATGTAATGGAAAAACAGCCTGTCACAAGGGCAATGTTCGCCGTCCTGGCAGACTGTCTCCTGAATCCTTTCGAGGCCTTCGACGTGGATATCTACGGCAACTGCCTGTAGGCCTCCAATGCCTTTTCCAATATCTTGAGTGCCCTGGCGAGGTCTTCCTTCTTGAGGACGTAGGCCATCCTGACCTGATTGGCTCCCAGACCCCTGGTGGCGTAGAAACCAGCAGCCGGGGCCATCATGATTGTCTCTCCTGCATATTCAGGCACGTTCCTGGCCGGTCCGGGTATAGGGCCGTCGAAATGTATGCCCTGGTCCGGTTTCTCCTCTTCCCTGTTCTCTTTCCAGCAGAAATCCGTGAGACACCATTTGCAGAAATCCTCGGCATTCTCGACGGGCAGGCTTGCTACTGTGTAGAATGCGCCCTGCGGCATTGGGGAATATACTCCCGGAATTTTGTTCAGTTCCTCAATGAAGAAATCCCTCCTGGCCTTGTACTCCTCATAGCATTCCCTGGAATAGAGTTCGGTTCCTTCAATGGATGCTTCGGCTGCAATCTGGCCGAGAAGTGGCGGGCTCAGTCTCGCCTGGCAGAATTTCATTATGGCGTTGCGGACTTCGATGTTGCGGGTGACTACCATTCCCACACGTATGCCGCATTCGGAATAACGCTTTGATACTGAATCGACTACTATTACATTATCCTCGATTCCGAACAATGTCAATGCTGAAACGTACGGCTCATCCGTATAAACGAATTCCCTGTAAACCTCGTCGGAAATCAGGAAGAGATTGTTGTCACGAACGATGTCCCTGAGCCTGAACAGTTCTTCCGGATTGTAGAGATATCCGGTCGGATTGTTGGGATTGCAAATCAGGATTGCCTTGGTCTTGGGCGTGATGGCCTTCTCGAAATCTTCAGCTGACGGGAGGGCGAATCCGTCCTCGATGCGGGATGTCACGGCCCTGATTGTCAGGCCGGCAGCCTTTGCAAATGAGATGTAGTTTGCATATCCCGGCTCGGTAATGATGACTTCGTCTCCCGGGTCGAAGCAGGTTAGAAATGTAGCCAGGAGTGCCTCTGAGCCACCTGTAGTGACGATTATCTCATCAGGGCTTACACTTATGCCGAATTTGGTGTAATAGCCGGAGAATTTCTCCCTCAGGCCCTTGTATCCCTGGCTGGGGCTGTATTCCAATGTCTTCCTGTCAATTCCCCGCACCGCATCAAGTGCCTTTTCCGGAGTGGGGAGATCCGGCTGGCCAATGTTCAGGTGATAGACCTTGACACCTCTGGCCTTCGCTTCGTCGGCGAAAGGAACCAGTTTCCTGATTGGGGATGCGGGCATTGAGAGCCCTCGCTGGGATATCTGTGGCATAATCGTGGTATATTTATACCGCTAATATAAATCGTTTTCTGAAATCTTCCAAATAATTTTCACATTACTGGGTCAAATTTCTATATTTGTCCCCGCAGATAATTGAGCAAGTTTACTAATATACGGATTATGCAGATTATTTTAGCCAGTGCCAAGATAATGAGGGATTATTCGCCGGTTCAGGACATTGCAGCGAGAAAACCGGCCTTCCTTGACATTGCCGTTCGTATTGCCTCGGAAATGAGCAGGATGACGGCGGGGGAGATTGCCGGGCTTTTCCGATGCAGTGACGCAATCGGGGAGCTGAACCGGCGCCGTTTCAATGTTTTCGGGACGGATGAGGCCGAGGTTATGCCTGCGGTTATGGCTTATTACGGCCAGGCCTACAAGCATTTGAAGGCAGATACATTGAGCCGGGCAGAACTGGAGTGGGCTGACTCGCATCTCTGGATTTCCTCCTGTCTTTACGGCCTCCTCAGGCCTTTTGACGGGATTTCCCAATACCGGATGGAGAGCAACCTGGCATTGAAGGCTACAGGCGGCCGGCGGATTACTGATTTCTGGAGACCAATGCTTACCGGGATGCTGATTGAAAGCGTGAAGGCTGATGACGGGGTGCTGGTGTATCTGGATACGGAAGAGTTCCGTACTCTTTTCGACTGGAAGAAGGTGATTTCAGAGATAAGGGTCATAGAGCCCGCTTTCCACGTGATGAAGAATGGGAAGCTGGTGACCCCGTCAGTGTGGGCCAAGACTTGCCGCGGCGCTATGGCCAGGTTCCTTGTCCGGGAGAATACCCTGCGCTTGCAGCCTTCTCTTGGGCAGGCAGGGGTTTCTACATTGATTCAGGCTTTCTGCTATGAGGGCTTTGCGTTTTCAGGCTGCCTGGACGGGAATGAGGATTTCCCGCAATTTGTCCGTCCTTGAACTGCGTGGCAATGCGACGTGTCATTTTTCATATTGACGTTAATTCTGCCTTTCTCAGCTGGACTGCTGTAAAGCTTCTGGAGGAGGGTGACGAGGATATCCGCCTTGTCCCGTCAGTGGTGTCGGGGGACCCTTCCGACCGCAGGAGCATTGTCACTGCTGCTTCCATTCCGGCCAAGAAAATGGGCATAAAGACGGCCCAGCCTGTGACCATGGCACTGCGTACCTGCCCGGGCCTGAGGATTGTACGCGGAGACTGGGCCTGGTACAAGAAATGCTCGGAAGCGTTTATGGATATCTGCAGGAGTTATTCACCCGTCCTTGAGAAGTTCTCCATTGATGAATGCTTCATTGACATGAGCCTCCGTCTTTACGGGAAGGACCCGGTGGCTGTAGCCATTGCCCTGAAAGACCGGATACATTCCGAATTGGGCTTCACTGTCAATGTGGGTGTCGGTTCCAACAAGCTGCTAGCGAAGATGGCTTCGGATTTTGAAAAGCCGGACAAGGTCCATACGCTCTGGAAGGAGGAGGTGAGGGAGAAGATGTGGCCCCTGGATGTCGGAGACCTTCTCTGGGTAGGCAGAAAGACTGCGATGCGTCTCAATTCGTACGGAATCAGGACGATAGGACAACTCGCCGCGACCAAGCCCGAACTGCTTTCGAGGATAGTAGGGAAGAAGTTCGCTTACCAGATGTGCGACAATGCCAACGGACGTGACGATTCCCCGGTGGAGACAGATGTGCAGCAGGCCAAGAGCATAAGTGCGGAAAGGACGTTCGAAAAGGATATCGTCAATCCGGCAGAACTCGACAAGGCTCTCTTCAATGTGGCCTGCATCGTGGCTCACCGTCTCCGGAAGGCCGGTTTCCAGGCTTCCTGCGTGTCAATGTTCATAAAGTACAAGGACTTTTCAGTATCCCAGAAGCAGAGCCATACATTCCGGCCAACGGATGTCACGGCTGAGATTCTCAATCTGGTGCGTGCCCTGCTTTCCCAAGTCTGGGATGGCACTTCGCCTATCCGCCAGGTGGGCATAGGCTTGTCCGGATTCACTCGGGAAGATATAGTGCAGATGTCGCTTTTCGAGGATCCCAAAATGGAGTTTTACCGCCAATGGGATATGAAATATGACGAGAGGATGAACGAATCAGAGGATGTTCATTGACTGCTCGCGGACCTTTTCCAACTCGTCCTTCATCCTTACTACAAGCTGCTGTATGCCGGGATGGTTGGCTTTGGACCCGGTGGTGTTGATTTCCCTGCCCATCTCCTGGATGATGAATCCCAGCTTTTTGCCCGGATATTCCTCATTGTCAATCGTGTCGCGGAAATATTTGCAATGCTGGCGGAGGCGGACTTTCTCCTCATTGATGTCGAATTTCTCAAGGTAGTAGATCATTTCTTCCTCGAAGCGGCTCTGGTCAGGTTTGAGGGAGAGTTCCTCGATGGCTTTGCCGATTTTGGCCCGGATGGCCGCAATTCTCTCAGGGTCAAATCTGTCCACCTCTTCTTCGAGGTCCAGGATGTTCTGGACCCTGCCTGTTACATCTTTGTACAGGGCGGCACCCTCCCGTTCCCTGTATTCTTCCGTGCGCGCCAGGGCAGTGTCAATAGCTTCCTCGACGGCCCCCCAGTTCTCTTCTGTTATGATGTCCTGCCTGCCGGTGTCAATGATGTCGGGGAATCTGAGAATGGTGTTCATGTACAGGGCGGAATCGGTACTTATTCCGAGACTTTTGCCTATTTCCGCTATCTGCATGAAATATTCCCTGGCGAGTTCCGCATTGATTTTCCTTGCAGACCCTACCGCATTGGCTTCGAATGTGAGAAAGAAGTCAATGGTGCCACGGTGTAGCCTTTCGGCAAGTTTCTGCCTGATTATCAATTCTTTATCCTTCGGAAGAAGCGGTGTCTTGATGTTGACGTCAGCTGTCTTTCCGTTCAATGTCCTTATTTCAACGGTCAGTTTTCCGTTGCCCAGGGAGGCTTCAGCCTTCCCGTAACCTGTCATGGATTTTATCATTGCAAGTATTCGTGTTATTCAAGTTTCGCACTTGCGGAACTCAAGTCTTGTCAGGGCTGCGAATTTAGTGTTTTTTTGTCTGATTATCCGCAACTCGTACAGAAAATATGGTCTTGGTAATCTTCATTTTTGATTTACGGTATGCGTCAGCGGGATGAACGGCCGTTGAAAGCTTATGTCAAGGCTTACAATCACAAGATCAACCCGATACTTCTCACCATCGCATCTACTGTCCTGGGCCTGGTTCCATTCCTGGCCGACGGGCCATCCGAGGTGTTCTGGTTTGATTTCGCAGCCGGGACTATATCTGGTATGCTGTTCTCCGCATTGGTTTTTGTGCTGCCGGTGTTTCTGTTGCCCAAGAAGCCGGTAGATAAAAAACAGAGGCCGTGAAGCCTCTGCACTGAGCCACTCAAGGGGCTCGAACCCTCGACCTGCTCATTACGAATGAGCTGCTCTACCGACTGAGCTAAAGTGGCTTTGAGGAGCAAGTTTCCCTGCCCGTTATTTTCAAGATTACAAATATAGTTACTTTTTTTGATAAGTCCCTAATTTTTTCGGAAATTTGCAATTTGGTAATCTGAAATTAATAACTTGCTTCAGATTTGCATCAGATTTCCGAGGTCAGGTTTTCTCCCGAGGATGGTCGTGAGCGGTAAGCCAAACGTCCGGTGGACGTTTGCAGCGAGCAGCCGACGGCAGTCGGACCGGACAGTAGCCGTAGCTACGTGACTGATGAGAGAGATAATATGGACCGGAAAGATATGCATAAGATGATGCTGGTTATTTTTTGAAGATTACCTGAACGAAAAGAAAACTGAGATGCATCACGATATTATAATTATTGGAGGCGGAGCAGCAGGATTGATGGCTGCCATAGGTGCCAGGAAGACCAACCCTGAACTTTCAGTCCTTGTTCTTGAGAAGATGCCGAGACCCGGCAGGAAAATCGTCATTACAGGCAAGGGCAGATGCAATTTCACCAATCTCAAGGATTGGGGAGCATTCGCACCTCACGTAAGGGCAAATTCCAATGTGCTCCGCGCCTCGTTCCAGAACCTCACCCCGCAGGGTCTCATTGATTTCTTTGAGAATGAGGGATTGCCGACTGTCGTGGAGAGGGGGGACAGGGCCTTCCCGGAGTCGCATAAGTCAATGGATGTCGTTGATACTCTGCTCAATGCGGCAAACAAGCTGGGGGCGAGAATCCGTACCGGGGCGGAAGTCGTGGGCATTGCCATTGAAGAGGAATATGGCGAGCGTATTTTCTCTGTGGCCCTTGCAGGCGGGGACACATTGACATGCTCGAAACTCATACTTGCCACAGGCGGTCTTTCTTACCCTGCCACAGGCTCCACCGGGGACGGATACAAGTTTGCGGAAAGTCTCGGCCTTGCATTGAAGCCGCATTTCCCTTCATTGACGGCTCTCGTGCCGAGGGGATACAAGAATGCGGGTGAGACCACGGCCCAGAGGGTTGCTGCAGCACTTTCCGGTGCAGGCCCGGCTCTTTCCGCCAAGGGCTACGCAGTTTCTTCTGGAGGTGCCTCTGCAGGAAGGGGCCATATTGACAGGTCATCATCATTGTCCGAGACCGGGAAACTTCTCTGCGGCATCCAGCTCAAAAATGTGGGAGTCAGCCTGTTGGTCAATGGCAATGTCATTCAGGAAATGGAGGGAGACCTGGATTTCACCGACGGTGGAATCGAGGGCCCGGCAGGTTTCAATATCAGCCGCAATGCCGTCAAGTCCATCATCAATGGCGGAAAAGTTTCGGTTCTGGTAAATCTCAAGCCGGGCGTGCCGATGTCGGAGTTCCGCCCGAGAGTCGAGAAACTCTGGGACGAGGTCCGCAATGACCCGCGCAGCAACAAGCGTCCGATCCGTCACGTGGCCAGGATTCTTCTCGGGAAGCTGATGCCCTGGGAACTCACCCAGTCTTTCCTGAAATGCAATTCCTCCATAATTGCCACGTCCAAGGGTCGGGAAATGCTGAAAATCAATGCTTTGATTGATGCCCTTACAGCTTGGCGGTTCGACATTGAGGGTTATGTCGGCTATGAGCGATGCGTGGTTACCGCAGGAGGAGTGTCTTGTGACGAGGTCGTGCCGAAGACATTGGAATCCAGGAAGATAAAAGGATTGTACCTCTGCGGGGAACTCCTTGACCTGGATGCCGATACGGGAGGCTACAATCTCCAGATAGCCTTCTCGACCGGCTATCTCGCTGGCCAGTCCGCTGCCAGGTAAAGGTCAGATTACCCCGGAGCCAATCATCTCGTCCCCGTCATACCAGACAGCGAACTGGCCGGGAGTGATTCCCCGCTGCGGCTCCTCGAAAATGATGAACAGCCCATTGTCGCGCATTACCAGGACGGCATCCTGAAGCGGCTGGCGATATCTGATTCTTACACGGTAACGCCTGATTTCCCCGGTCCTCATCCGGAGATCCTCCCTGATCCAGTGAATCTCGTCCGGGGCAATCCTGAGGCAGCTTCTGGACAGGCCCTTGTGCTGATGTCCCTCCCCGACATATATGATATTGTTCTCAATGTCGGTGGAAATGACAAAGATTGAATCCTTGTGTCCTCCGATATTTAGCCCCTTCCGCTGCCCGATGGTATAGAACTGGGCCCCCTCGTGCCGCCCTATCACGGCTCCGTAAGGATTTGCCTTGTAGCGTGTTTTGCGGATATGTCTCTTGCCTGAGCGGTAAGTCTCCGTCTCGAACTTGATGTCCCCGTAGGTGACAGGTTCAGACAATCTTTCCAGCCCCTCGTCCGGGAGAGCCGCAATTTTCTCCATATTGTAGATACTCTCATACCGGCAGCCTCCCTCATATTCCCCGGCGGCAGCCTTTTCGGATTTGTCGTCGGAAATATAGTCAGAAACCATTGACACTTCTCCTATCCAGTCATCCGCAAGGATTGATGAAATCGTCTTCCGGATGTAGTTATATTGCTCATTGTCAGTATAATAGGCATCGAAGACCTCGACTACGTCCCCTTCCACGGACTTGAGTTCCTGCTGGAGAAACACCGGCAAATCCACCTTGCCCACGAAACATATTCCCTGCGAATCCTTTTTCTCTGCAGATGGAAGATCGGCCTCCGCAGCCAGTCTCCTCACCTCAGGCTTGCATATATCCCCGATGGGGAACATGGCCTTGGAGAGCTGGTCCTGGGTCAGCTGGCAGAGGAAATAACTCTGGTCCTTGTTCGGGTCTGTGCCGGCGAGTATCCTGAAAACCGGTTTTCCATTGACAGTAATCTCTTGTCCTTCAGCATCTTTGGCAACATCCTTACGGCAATAATGCCCTGTCGCCACCATATCGGCACCA
>JBJEBV010000114.1:0-78180 GCA_051870395.1 Candidatus Cryptobacteroides sp.
TCCGGAAATAAAAACGCAGGTGGCGCATTCTCCGGTAGCCCGAGGGGCTCCTGAACACGCCACATTATATTTCGTATGTACTTCTCATCAGATTTCAGCGTCCAATACTTTCTGCGTCTGCTTCTTTCGGAACTCTTCAAGCTTGGCCGTGAGTTCCCCGTGTTTTATCGCAAGCATCTGCACGGCAAGCAAGGCCGCATTCTTCGCCCCGTTGATGGCCACCGTGGCCACCGGTATTCCGCCGGGCATCTGGACTATTGAAAGAAGCGAATCCAGGCCTCCCATCGTCTGGGTCCGGATCGGCACTCCGATTACCGGAACGGTGGTGAGTCCTGCAATGACTCCGGCCACATGTGCGGCACCGCCTGCTCCCGCAATGATGACGTCAATGCCGTTGGCCTTGGCTGACCTGGCATATTCGAACATCAGGTCAGGTGTCCTGTGCGCGCTTATGACTCGTTTTTCATAAGGGACGCCGAAAGCGTCAAGTGTCTCCACAGCGGCTGACATGACATCGTAGTCGCTGGTGGAACCCATTAAAATCGCAACTTTCATAATTTTGTCTGTTCGTTATAGGCTTTCTTCTGAAGCGGAGTCTGTTCTGTGTCCTCACACGTGGTCCAGCCACATTGCCCTGGGCTGAGCCCTAAACTCCCTGGCTCTAAACCAGATGCATTGCGTTTGTCCCAGAGGAGGCAAGGCCCCTTCCAAAAGCGGTGCAAAGTTAAGAAATTTTTCTCTGTTCCCCAATCGGTTGACCTCTATCTTGAAGAAGTTTTTTCGGGGCGCCGGAGGAGCTTGTCCGAAAAGTGCCCTTCGGCTGCTTCTACTCCTGCCAGAGTAGCACAGAAGGCCGATTGAAGTCTGAAGTGCGGACTTTTCGGACAGCCTGGGGAGGGCGGGAATGCATTGGAGGTCGGGGAGGCGGAGGATATGCATAAGATGATGCTGGTTATTTTTTGAAGATTACTAAATTTGCGGAATGTTTAAGGTAATCATTTGCATGGCCGTCGGAATCATCGCGGGACGATATTTCAGGGCCAGGGGGCTCCAGAAGCCCATTATTGCAGTAACTTGGCTGCTTCTGCTTTTCCTTGGCTGGGAGGCCGGGAGCGACAGGAGCGTCATTGAGGCGCTTCCTTCCATAGGTCTGGCCGCAGCAATCCTCAGCCTCGGAGGCATCACTGGCAGCTGCGCATTGGCTTGGATTCTATGGCGGAGCATGGACGGAAAGACGGAGAGGGGTGGGGACATTGACTTACCAGATGATAGGGACGATAAAAAGACCAGCAGCATTGGTGACGCAGACATTGACGTGGACAGCAAAAGGCCTGGGGACAAGGTAATCGGCCGGAGTTCGCTATGGAGCGGAATGGGCGGCAGCATTGTGATACTGGGCTTCTTCATCGCCGGTATCTGCCTGGGAATCAGCGGTTTGCTCCCAGGCTCAAACATTATCCACAAACTCAGTTTCTGGTCATTGTGCATCCTGATGATGATGGTCGGAATGAGTGTCGGCGGGAATCCGGACCTGGTCAGTTCCATCAAGTCAATGAATCCGCGCGTGGCATTGCTACCCATTGCGACAATTCTGGGGACTTACGCAGGCTGCATTATCGTCAACCTATTTCTCGGATACGGACTAGCAGATGTCCTTGCCGTCAGTTCGGGCTTCGGGTATTATTCGCTTTCAAGCGTACTGATATCCGGCAGCCGCGGCCCGCAACTTGGTACTATAGCATTGATTTCCAATATAATAAGAGAAGTAATCACTCTGCTCTGCGCACCGGTTATGGCTCGCTTGGCAGGCCCGTTGGCACCTATTTCGGCGGGAGGCGCCACTACGGCGGATACCACATTGCCCATCATTTCCAGCTGCTGCGGCGACAGGTTCGTGCTGATTTCCATCTTTCACGGCTTCGTCGTGGACTTCTCCGTGCCGCTCCTAGTGACGCTGTTCTGCTCGCTGGGGCAATGAGGAACTGCCAGGACCGGCTTTATAAAGAGGACATGTGACGGATTATTTCCAATTCTTCAGGAGAATAGAGAATCGTGTCAATGAAGTCAGGCGCCACGCGTGAGAGTATTATGAATGCCGCCAGGGCAAGTATTGCAATGATGACCAGGGCTACGACAATGATTCTGGATATCTTCCAGAAGCGCGAACCTCCGGCCGGAGTGCCTGTAGCGGATTCGTTGGCAGATTCATTGGCAGCGTTTGCGGAACCAGAAGCCGATTCATCGGCAGATTCGTTGGCGGATTCAGAGACGGATTCAGAGACGGATTCAGAGACGGATTCCGTGGCGGAAAAATCGCCAGCGGATTCAGGCTCCGTCTCCACACCTTCAATCAGCAGTACAATATCCTCGGACCCGGTTTCCGGACGGGCTTCTTCACCAATCTCCCCTACTGCCTCTGCAACGACGGCACTTTCCGATACCGCCTCCGGTCCAGACTCCCCGACATCGTCACCTGACTCATTGTCCCCACCAACTTTCTCGCTATCACTAACAACACTAACGTCCTCACCCTCATTGACTCCCGGCTCAAACTCATTGTCTCCAGCAACTCCATCATTGCCAGCATCTACGCCATCATTGCCCCCGGAAACAATATTGGCCCCAACTTCTTCAATCGATATATCAACAGGAAGGCTGCCCGTCTCCTGCGAGGCCCCAGGAACATTGACTTCATCCTGCGCAGAAGGCTCAATGACTTCAGTCAATGACGCAGTAGCCCCTGAGTTATCGTCACCATCCGCAGAATGACCAATGGCCTCAATCGAATCGACATACAGTTCAGGGTCAGGGTCAAGAATCGACCGCAGCCCAGCCATAGTCTCGGCCACCTCGGAAACCGTCTCCTGATGCGTCTTCAGAGATACCGCCTCCAGCCCAAAACCATCGGGATAAATATCGAGATCCTCATCTGCAATAAAAAAGAACGTATTCTCCCGCGTGGCTCTCAATTTTCCCAGGCCCGGAAGCAACACGGTTTTTTTCTCCATCAATAAATTCTTGAGACCAACCAGAAAATCATTGACAAAATGAGCAGCAGTATCTTCGCCGATATTGTTAGCTTTTGCATACAGTAAAGCCAATGTCATATCATCAGGCTTGTCGACCTGCCGGAATGAAAGCCGTTTATAAGGAGGATTGATCGTATAGCCTTTATCCGAGAAACTCGCCGGAACAAATTCGGCAACGAACATACCAAGACCCGGTAATGCCACCTCATCCCTTTCGAGGATGATATCCCTAACCATTTTTGCTAAAAGATCAATATCCATAGGAAGTAGACGCAATTAATTGTATCTCAATGTTTTATCGAATAACCGGCACCAGGCGGGCACCATTTTCATCAAAAAAACTTCACAAAGTTAGCAAAAAAGTGCGAAAAAAATTTGCAAACAAATCTTTTTGTTGTACCTTTGCAATCCCGAAACAAAAAAACGGGTACATTCCTGAATAGCTCAGTTGGTTAGAGCATCTGACTGTTAATCAGAGGGTCCCAGGTTCAAGTCCTGGTTCAGGAGCAAGTTTGGGAGCATAGCTCAGTTGGTTCAGAGCGTCTGCCTTACAAGCAGAGGGTCGGGGGTTCGACTCCCTCTGCTCCCACAAAACAACGGTCGGAGTTATCCGGCCGTTGTTTTTGTTATGATGAAGGTCGAACCCCGTCCTACAAATCCATGACCAGTTCCACAGGGCAGTGGTCGGAGCCGAATACCTCATCATGAATACCGGCGGAAGAAACCCTGTCACGGAGATTTTGGGAGACCACGAAATAGTCAATACGCCACCCGATGTTCTTCTCACGCGCCTTGAAGCGGTAAGACCACCAGGAATACTGGACCTTTTCGGGATTCAGCATACGCCACGTATCCACGAAGCCGGCCCCAAGCCAATCGGAAAACTTGCCGCGCTCCTCGTCCGTGAAACCGGAATTGCGACGGTTCGACGCAGGATTCTTCAAATCAATCTCCTGATGCGCCACATTGAGGTCACCACAAATAATGACACCCTTCTTCTCCGCCAGGCCGCAGACATAAGCGCGAAAATCATCATCCCAACGCATCCTGTAATCCAGACGGCGCAGCTCCTCCTGGGAATTCGGAACATACACGCAGACCAGATAGAAGTCATTCATTTCCAATGTAATAACCCTTCCCTCATGATCATGCTCATCAATCCCGATACCGTATCGGACAGACAGCGGTTCCAGACGGGTGAACACGGCCGTCCCGGAATAACCCTTCTTGTCGGCGTAATTCCAGTAGGACCTGTAACCCTCGAACTGAAGATCCAGCTGCCCCTCCTGCATCTTGGTCTCCTGAATGCAGAAGAAATCCGCATCCAGGGACTTGAAAACATCCTCAAAACCCTTGCCTACACAGGCCCGCAGGCCATTGACATTCCACGATACAAACTTCATCGCACAACTATTCTATAGTCCATTCCGCTCCGTCCTTCGTATCCTTCACGACAATGCCCAGAGCCTTCAGATGATCCCTGATACTGTCACTCACCGCCCAGTCCTTGGCAGCCTTGGCCTTCGCCCTCTCCTCAATCACCATATCCATCAGGCCTGCAATCGTCCTGCCTGCCTTGCCGGAATCCGCATTGTCCTCTACCAGGCCGAAAACGCCATAGACAATGTCATCGAAAAGGCGCACTAGAGTCTGGAGATCACCCTTGGTCAATGTCCCCTTCTTCTCCTTCGCCGTATTGATAAGTCTAACAGCATCAAATATATGCGACAATGCCACAGAAGTATTGAGATCATCGCAGAGGGCCGCATAGACCCCGTCGAACACAGCCTTGACGGCATCGCTGTCAGCTGGGCAGGTATCTGGTGCAGTATCTGCAAGAAATTCGCCGTATTTCAATTCCCAAGGGAGGCTTCCCTCGGTGCCATATACCTGCTGATACTCAGCCGCATGGACTGCCGGAGCGCCATTGGAAAAGCCCGCTGGAACGCCCGCAAGAGCCGCTTTGCCCGCCGACGCCGCTGCACCAACCGCTCCGGCCGCTACACCGGCAGGAACACCGCCAAGTACCAGCCCGGCCTCAGCAGCCAGCGCCCTGAGATCCTGCGCAGCCTGCATAACCTTCTTCAAAGCCTTCTCGGCAGCCTGGAGAGCCTCATTGGAAAAATCCAGAGTACTCCTGTAATGCGACTGGAGAATGAAGAAACGAATCGTCATCGGAGCGTATGCCTGCTCCAGATTCGGATGCTCGCCCTTGAAAAGCTGGGGAAGAGTGATGAAATTGCCGAGCGACTTGCCCATCTTCTGTCCGTTGATGGTAATCATATTGTTATGCACCCAATAATGCACACCCTGCGTACCACGTGAAGCCTGGTTCTGGGCAATCTCGCATTCGTGGTGAGGGAACATCAGGTCCATACCGCCACCGTGAATGTCGAACTCGCATCCAAGATACTTCTCACCCATCACGGAGCACTCGAGATGCCAGCCCGGGAAGCCCTCTCCCCAAGGCGAAGGCCACCTCATAATATGCTCAGGCCCAGCCTTTTTCCAAAGCGCAAAGTCATATGGAGCACGTTTGTCGGCCTGGCCGTCAAGAGCCCTGGTACCCTCCTTGGTGTCATCCAGGGTCCTCCCTGAAAGCACACCGTAATGATGGTCGGCATTGTACTTCGTGACATCGAAATATATTGACCCGTTACTCTCGTACGCATAGCCTGCATCCAGAATCTTCTTGACAGTCTCAATCTGCTCAATGATATGGCCCGAAGCCCTCGGCTCAATGGAAGGAGGAGCCACATTCAGCATTCGCATTGCCTCATTGTACCTGAACGTATAGGTCTGCACCACTTCCATCGGCTCGACCTGCTCAAGCCTCGCCTTCTTCGCAATCTTGTCCTCGCCCTCGTCCGCATCGTGCTCCAGATGGCCCACATCAGTGATATTCCTCACGAAACGCACCTTGTAGCCGAGATGTTTCAGGAACTTGAAAAGCACATCGTAGGTCACTCCCGGCCTGGCGTGGCCAAGATGCGCATCACCATATACTGTAGGGCCGCAGACATACATGCCGACGTGTCCCGGATGCACCGGAACGAAAAGTTCTTTCTTGCGGGAAAGAGTATTTGTCAAATATAAATCTCTCATAATGAGCAAAAGGATAATTATCAATTCAATGTTGCACGCTCTGCGCAAGACCACAAATATACGGAATTTCGGGAAAGAATGAAATGCGGGAAATCGGAAACTTTCAAACCGCCTTGCCGCGGACAGTCTCGGCAATGTAAGACGCCGTGCCGCACAAAATCATTGTCAATGTCTGGGATTCATGCGACAATGTTGCGAAAATGATTCCGTCACCGAAAGGGATGCCATATACGGTCGAAAGGGCAAGTGCCACAATGTAGTGGAAGGCCCCGAAGCCGCCCGGCACAGGAACCAGCGAGCTCAGGCTGCCCACAAGCATCAGGAAAAGGGCATCCGTTCCACCGAGGGAAGCCAGGCCCGCCACTGCCCCGGCCAAATTATCCGCCGAACCGGCCAGGGCTGAAGTCCCGGCCACATCCATACCCTGCACGGAATAAAGCACAGACAAGCTCATAAGCCAGTACAAGACCCAGATTATCAATGTATAGAACAGGAAAAGCCACCATTTTTCCATACGGAAGCAGCTCAACACACCCTGGACAAGCCCCTTCATAAAGCCCCAGACAGCAGCGGCAGGCTTCCATTTTTCACGGAAAGCATACAATGCCCACAGCAGGAGGCCGAAAACAATGACAAGAATCAGGGCAATCCCGCCCAGGCCGAGATTAAGCCTGGCAGAGAACGGATTCAGCATCTTCTCCACGAAGAAAGTCCCGAAGCGGTCCCACATTGCCAAGGCCAGGACCAGGACGAAGATGAACATCATCAGAATATCCCACAGACGCTCCAGAACCACAGTTCCCAGCAGCCTGTCATACCCTGCCGCACGACAATGACGGGCCAGATAGCCGCACCTTGCAAACTCCCCCACACGGGGCAGGGCAAGATTGACCAAGTAACTGATATTCACCGCATTGAAAGTATCAATAACCTTGGCTGAACCGTCAACCGGCAGCACAATCCGCCTCCATCGCAATGCCCTGACGAAGAATGAAGCCACACCGGCCAGCATCGCAACAAGCAGCCACACCGGCCGACAGTTGCGGACAGCCTCAATGAAATCCGGCCACTTCAATACCCGGAAAGAGAAATAAAGCAGAATGACTGCTACCAGAATAGACAGGACATATTTCAATAACTGTGACTTGTCAATTTTCATACAATGCACAATGCAGGGAAAAGACCCTGCCGGAGTGCGAATTTACTTAAAATAATGATAAAATTGCTATATTTGTGAATTGAGCAGAAAAGAAACAACAGCTATGCATACAATCCTTGGCATCGGCAACGCATTGACCGACATTCTAGCAGTCCTTCCGGACGACTCATTCCTCCAGCTTTACCACCTGCCCAAGGGCAGCATGCAATTCGTGGACATGGAAACCGGCAACAAGATATTCGAAAGCCTCAAGCCGTACGGACTCCACTACGTAGCCGGCGGCTCGGCTGCCAACACCATCACCTGCACGGCCATCCTGGGAATGCCATCCGCATTCATAGGAAAAGTAGGCGAGGACGAACTCGGCCACCTCTTCAAGAGCGATGAGGAGCAGTACGGTGTCAAGACAATGCTGATGAAAGGCAAGAACCCTTCAGGCCGTTCAATGGTACTCGTATCCGGTGCCAATGCCGATAGAACATTCGCAAACTATATGGGAGCTGCGCTCGAAATGGTGCCGGAAGACTTGAAGCCAGAATATTTCCAGGGCTACGACTACTTCCACATTGAAGGATACCTCGTCCAGAACCAGGCACTTATCAGGAAAGCCGTGGAGATGGCGCACGATGCCGGCTGCATCATTTCCCTCGACATGGCTTCATACAATGTAGTCGAGTCCAACGAGGCCTTCCTCCACGATATAGTAGAAAAATACGTGGATATCGTATTCGCCAATGAGTCAGAGGCCAAGGCATTCACCAAGATGCAGCCGCGGGAGGCTCTCGACGAAATCGCAAGACATTGCAAAATCGCAGTTGTCAAGGTCGGCAAGAACGGTTCGATGGTCAAGAGCGGGGACGAGTACCACTACATAGGGGCCTGGCCTGCCGCCACAATCGATGCCACTGGTGCAGGTGACACGTACGCCGCAGGATTCATATATGCCCACTCATTGGGAATGCCCCTGAAGGTTTGCGGAGAAATCGGCTCAATCATCGCCGCCAAGGTAGTCGAGGTAATCGGCACGAAGATTGATATACCGAGATGGAAAGCGGCCAAGAAGGAAATCCGTGAGTTGATAGCGGCTAACGGAGGGGCTGCTGCGGAACTTAAAGACTGACAATGCTGGAATTCATCAAGAACATATTCAGGAAACGCCATCTCAGACGATGGGGAAGCACCACCGCCACCGGCCTAGTGCCATTGGAGCGTATTCATACCGCTGCCATTCTCATCAATGCGGAGGACAACAACTCCGACCTTTGCAAGGAAACCGTAATCTCCTATTTCAGGAAAAAAGGCATCAAGCCGGAGGTATTCTTCTTCGATTTCAGCAAGAAATCTGATGAGGAACTCCAAATCACGAGCCTGAACCGCACAATATTGAGAAAGGACCTGAATTGGTGCGGAAGACCTTCCAAGGACAAGATAATGCAATTCAAACAGGCCGGAGCCGACCTGTTCATCTCATTGATTGACAATAAATCATTCCCTGCCGAATTCATGGCAGTCTGCTCCACTGCCGTGTTCAAAATCGGGCGCAGGCAGGTCTGGAAGAACTGTTTCGACCTCGTGATTGAGAATCCGCCGTCAGGGTCCGTCAGCCAGGTGGAGGCGTTCAAGGCGATAGTCAATTTTCTGGAAACTATACAATAATGAGTAACTTAAGCAAACACATCATCACCGGGGTAAAGGGCTATGCGATGGGTGCGGCCAATGTCATCCCGGGCGTTTCCGGCGGCACAATCGCATTGCTGACCGGGATTTTTTCTGAAATAATCGAGGCAATGAACTCGCTGATGGACCTTTCGGTCTGGAAACTGCTTTTAAAAGGCGACTTCCGCGAGTTCTGGAACAGAATCCACGGCGGATTTCTCGTCGCATTGATGGTCGGAGTACTCCTGAGCATATTCACATTGGCGAAACTGATGGTGTATGTGATGGCGTATTACCCGGTCCAGACCTGGGCATTCTTCTTCGGGCTCATCATTGCTTCGGCCGTGTACATGATAGCGGACATCAAGGGCTGGAAACTTTTCGACTATCTCTTCTTCATTGCCGGAATCGCCCTCGGGGTGGTAATCTGCACAATGTCCCCTACAAGCACGCCTGACAGCCTCTGGTTCATATTCATCTGCGGAGCCATCGCCGTGTGCACAATGATTCTTCCGGGGATATCCGGCAGTTTCATCCTGGTAATCCTGGGCAAATATGACTACGTGATGCAGGCGGTCAGTAACCTGGACATTCCGGTGCTGGCAGTATTCGGAATCGGCTGCGTAATCGGCATCCTGGCATTCTCCAAGTTCCTCCACTGGCTTCTGGCACGTTGCGAGAGACAGACAATGCTGGTGCTGGTGGGCTTCGTAATCGGGGCTCTCGTCAAGGTATGGCCCTGGAACGACATGACGGCTGTAGCCAAGGCGCAGTTTCTCAGAAGCGGGATGTCAGCCACTGATGCCACCACGGCCGTAAACGCCCTTATTGAGAATGGGGCTGTCCTGAGGCAAGTCATTGACCCGCAGACTGTTGGAGCGATTTTCTGGGCATTGGCAGGACTCGTCACCGTGGTTCTTATCGAATATCTCAGCAAAAGAAAAGGGGCCTGAAACAGCCCCTTTTTCTATATCAGTATCTTCGTCATGCCCGATATTATCTGTTGTCAATCAAGACAGGTGGAGCGAGAGGGACGAAGTCGTAAGGTACGACAGGGGCCTGCGCCGCTATAACCGCACCTGATGACAGGGCCTTCGCATCCTTGGCCACGAAATCATTGAAATCGAACGTACTGCCGGAAGCCTTCATAATCCTGCGCACAATCGCCTCGCGCGAAGGAGCATTGTAGTACGGCCTGTTGTCCTCCATACAGCTGATGTACTCCGGACGCCATACGCCCTGTGCATAGAGGTACCCGCCCTCGTACATGCCGACGGCACTGTAGCCGTCCATATCGAAATAAGTCTTCCAATGCACCTTGTCCCGGTCACCCGTCAAGGATAGATTATAGCCGAAATACGGGTCGGAAGCCCTCCAGGAAGTGATAAGATTCTGGCTGTCAACAGGCAGGCTCTCATTGTAATACCTGTACTCATCCAGCAGACGGCCGAAACCGTGCCCGCCACCCTCGTGGGTAACCACCTTGCCGAAACTGCTTCCGGTAGGGCACATTGAAACTGAACGTCCTACACTCATCATCATGCAGGTTCCCGCATAGACATTGAGATTGATAATCACAAAAACTGTCGTATTGTTCAGATCATCCTCGGATACTCCCGGCACCTTCAAAGCATAACTGAATACCCGGTTATAATCGCAGGAAATACCAGTGCTGTTGCCTCCTTCCAATGTGGAACTGAATACGGTGTTCTTCGTCTGGGCCTTGCAGCCGGTCATATTGCTCTGGACAGTAGCCCCTCTCTCCTGGGAATATGCAGCCACGGTGCTGACACGGAAATAATCCTTGTAAGAGGCATAAGGCTCAAGCCCGAAGAATGCATTTACAGCCGTTTCCACAGCCTGGTCAAAGGCTCCGCCGTCATTGTAGTCCTCCTCAATGAAGCCGTCACCGGTGAAAATCAGGTGAACAGGCTTGGGAGCACCCGCACACTCTGCCTTGATAAGGCGAACCTCACCGTCGACATAGCCTCCTCCCGTACCTGTAGTGAAGAATCGCAGGTCGGAAACGGACTTTCCGCCGAAAGGATCCCTGGCCTCGACCTTCCACATATACTCCGTATTCTTCTCAAGATATGTGGAGAACTTGGTGGAATTGGAAGTCGTCTCGGTATATTGCCAGGACACTCCCCCATTGGAAGATACCATAAGATTATATGTCAATACATCTCCGTCCGGGTCCGCAGGAACATTCCAGTTGAACGTCACATTGGTCGGAATATCTGTCGCACCGGCAGCCGGGAAAGTCAGTACGGGTTTCTCCGGAGCGGAGTTCGGCATCGTCTGGCTGACTGTGACATAGGAGAACGTGCTATTGTAATTGACCTGCAGGAAGGCTGCACTTCGCGGGGTCCTGTCTGTGAACTTGGCCGGGGTCAATGTCACCTGGGTCTCGCCTGCCGAGCCTGATGAAGGAGTGACTGTACACCAAGGAACATCCTTGCTGTCAATGTCCCAGTCGTATTTGGAATAGACTGTCAATGTCGCAGGCGTTCCGGACTCGTCGAATGTGAATTCATAGGAACTCAATGAGAAATCCACGCCGCTCTGAACCGCCTCGACGGAAGCGGTAATGCCCGCTCCTGTAAACATCAGGGTAGCCGACCTGTCCAGACCGGGATTCATCTCTGCCTTTACGGTTACTTCAGCATTGCCTGTGCCGGAAGATGGTGTACATACAATCCAGCCAGGGCAGGTAACTTCCCAGCCGACATTGGCAGAGACATTGACTTTCAACGACTTTCCGGCCTTGGGAAACTCCAGGGCAGTCGGATTGACACTCAATGTATGATCCGTCTTGCAGGAAACGGCAGTCAGGGCCAATGCAGACAAGACTGCGAAGAATATTCTGAATTTCATAGAAAATCTTATAGATAAAACTTACAAAATATAAATTTAGCAATTTATCCTCGAATTACAAAATTGACCCGGAGTACCACCCCGGGCCAATTCAAAATCACATTAATAAGAATGCGGACAACTCTACTCGGAATCCGGCATCGGTGTCAGGGTACCGCCTATGATGGCATCGTAAACGCCGACCCAAGGGAATCCCTGCGCATACTGGTGAAGATCCATCTCAAGATAGGAGAGTTCCTGAATATTTCCGTCAATGTCGTATGAAATCGTGAACGGCTCCGTTCCGTCCTCTCCGTCTCCCCAGAAGACGTAAACCAAGGTTTCACTGAAGAGTCCCAACAATTCGCCAAACGCAGGATACGGAACGTAAACACCCTTCTTACTGTCATAATCAAGGATAGCATCAAAGGCGATGCAGTCATTCTCCAAGTCATTATAGCCGAGGAATATAATCTCAGCATCCTCAGGAGATCCCCAGATGTTGAAAAGATCCATGGCGAGCATATACTCGTAGCCGTCTTTTGCAAGAGGTGCGAAAACATCTGCCTCAGGCACGAACAAAAGTTCTGCCTCGAAAGGAGCACCTGAGCCGGAATTGAGAACGAGAGGACCGCCATCAATGTTATAGAGGTCAGGATAGTTCACGAGATAGCGTCCAGGCGCAGGATAAGTGTAGTCCCTGGTAGTCAGGGAGTAACGTCCTACCTCGGAGAGAACACCCTCACCAGTAATTGCGGCGACGAAAATCTCATAATCAGTATCTGCCTTTACAGACATTTCGACAGTAGCCGTAGCGTCGGTGTCTGAACTGTAAGTAGCCATATTGTTGTTGAATGCACCGGAAGCATCGCCGCAAACGAGGTCGAGTGCAGTCGGGGACGCATTGCCCTTGCCTTCCACGAGCATATAGGCATACTGTGCGGCAGACTCGGACGGAGTGAGGGTCACGACAAGTTCCACATCACCCCTCTTGTCAATCGTGAGAGAAACGGACGGCTTCTCTTTGCCCTTGTTGTTCTCACCAAGGGTCTCGTCGTTGTCGCAGCCCGCAATCATTGCGACTGCGAGGCCGGCGACAAGCAAATATCTAAATTTCTTCATAATCATCGATTTTTATTATTTGCGGGTCATTGTGATGTCTCTGATTGGAACCCAGTTTCCATATTCGGTACTGGTATCCATACCGAATACACGACCGCCCATTCCATATCCCGGATCAAAGGTAATAGAGTTGCAATCCGAGCTCCACGTTGCATAGACATCACCGTCAGGAGTCAATGCGGATGCGCCAGGGATGTATGCCCAAGTCTTGACATTGCAATACTCTGACAATCCGAAATTCATCTCGGTAGCCATAATCTTGTCAGTCTGAAGCTTGAGATACTCGCCTTCAGCATTGTAATCGAGATACCATATAGGCTCACCGTAGTCACCCCACCAATATCCTGCATAACCACAGCATACAAGAGTCTTCTCAGCATTTGCCGCAGCCTCTTCCTCTGTCAAACCTCCGGTAATGATGACATCAAATGAAGTTGCTGCACCGGTACTAAGATTAGTTCCTGTGAGTGTCCAGGTGCCCATCAGCCTGTCGTAAGGGTTGTTGTCATTGTCAGCAATCTCGACAACAGTGGAACCTGTACCGACAGTGGCACCCTTGACATTCTCAATAGTGAGTTTCACTGTCCTGTTTTCATTGATTTCCATATTGTCAATGATACTGAACTCCACGTATGCCGGAGCATCAGGATTGCCCGCATACTTGAGGCCGGTGGCCTGGGTGAAGTGGATAATGTTCTCTATCTCGGGCTCATCCGAAACGCTTATCTCGGCCTTGATATCGAAGCAGATAGGCCAGTACTTGGCCTCGCCCTCCACGGACATAGGAATCCTTACAAGGCCGGCAGACTCCTTATATGTGTATGCATCCTTGGCAAAGCCTATAACTGCATCTCCGGCACCCTCCTCCGTCTTGTTGTCGCAGGAGGCAAGCATAAGAGTGGAAACGGCTGCCAATGCTATATATTTCAATGTTTTCATATTCTTCTAAAGCTTAACGTTTGTATGCTTCATTCTGCTCATTCCTCATCTGAGGGTTGGCCTGAATCTCATCCTCAGGAATCGGCCACAGGAAGTAAGGGTCGTCAGCCTCCCTTGTGCAGGTGGCGTAGTTCTCGCCAGGCTGTACGAATGACGGATCCTGACCTGCTGACCTGGTGAAGCCGATATGCCAGCGCTTGATGTCATTGAGCCTGAATCCCTCGCCGAAGAGTTCCTTGGTCCTCTCGTTACGGATTTCGTTCCTGAGGGCGGTACCGTTGTAGGTCTGTGCCTCGTAACCTGCAATTCTCTTGGCCCTGAGGTCATTGAGATACTTGCAAGCGGCAGCATCCTGACCCTCCTTGTTGGAGAGAGCCTCGGCAGCGATAAGGTACATCTCGGAAATCCTGAAGACCTTAGGCATTTGGGCGTAGTTGGAAACCGCATTGTAAAGCTTAGGGTTGCCAGGATACTTGGTGAAGAGGGTTACAGTTCCGTTGATACGGCCGCTGTTTACCTCACGCCTGTCGAAATATGCTCCGTAGCGGATATCGTTCACCTGGTCGTAAAGGTCGAGAACCCAGTCCTCCGGAATGTACTGAGGGTCATCCTCTCCGACATTGCCGGTCTTGTTGTAGATGAAATAACCGTAAGTATTGCCGTAGTCATCCGGACCGGTCATCGCAATCTGCCAGATAGTCTCGGTGAGATTGTCATTGACCCAGCCCTTGGCGTATGCGGAAGCATCACTCATAAGCTGGTACTTGCCGCTGTCGATGAGGGCCTTGGCCTTGAGAAGGGCGGTGTCATAGTCATGCATCGTGAGGGCTACCCTTGCCTGAAGAGCAGTTACGACATCGGCGGTAACGTATGCAGCATTGACAGCACCTGTCTCCGTGACATATTTTTCAGCCTCGGCGAGATCCTTGACAATCTGCTCGTAGGTAGCCTCGAGAGTACCTCTGTGAGGATATTTGTCAGAATCTGCAGTAGGAGCATACTTGGTAACCACAGGAACGCCGTACTTCTCGCCGGCTGTCTCCGGGTCATAGTCCTCGCAGAAATACTGGCTGAGGTTGAAGAGGAGGTGAGCCCTGATGTAGCAAGCCTCTCCGTAGTACTGCTGTACAGTCTTGGCATCAGCATCGTCAAGAGTGCCGGAAGCAAGAAGTTTCTCTGTACCGGCAATGAGGAAGTTTGCATTTCCGATATAGCTGTAGAGACCAAACCAGATGCTGGATGCCGCATCCTCGGATGCAGTTACATTATAACTGTAGAATGGACCGCCCCAGTTTCCGAAGTTCTTCACTGCGTGGAAGAGGTCGGTCTGGAGATCAGTGTAATACACGTATGCTCCGGTAAACGCATACTTGAGCCCGGAATAGAGACCGTTCCTGAAAGCCTTGCAGTCAGCTACGGACTCCATTGCCTCCTCGGAATTGATTGCCGTGGACGGGAACTTTTCCAGGTTGCAGGATACCACCGACAAAAGGGCGGCTGCTGCTGATATGATTGTTAATATTCTTTTCATTTTATAATCCGCTGATTGAAGTTTAGAATAACAGTTCTACTCCGAATACAACCTGACGGGAGTTAGGATAGAGACCGACGGTTCCGTTGCTGTATCCGACCTCAGGGTCATATCCCTGGAAGCCTGTCACAGTCCAGAGGTTACGTCCGGTTACATAGAATTTTACGCCTGTCAAAGCCTTGGTCCTCTCAAGAAGGGCCTTAGGAAGAGCGTAGGAAACGGAAATGTTCTTCAGCCTGAGGAATGCCGCATTGCTGTAGACACTGGTATCGAACTGGAATGTAGTTCCGTACTTAGGAATGTCAGTTTCCTGTCCAGGATGGGTCCAGATATTGAGCATACGCTTTTCGAAGTTGGTCTGGAAGAGCATATTGCCGGTGTTCCTGGTATAGTAGTACTCGTTCATCCACACCCATCTGTTTCCAATCCAGGAGAAGTCGGCGTTGATACCGAGACCCTTCCAGGAGAAGTTGGTTGAGAAACCGCCTGACCAAGGTGAAACTGAGTCATGACCCTCCCAGAACTGCATGATGTCATTGGTGAAGTTCTTGGTCTTGTTTCCGTTGAGGTCATACCACATTGGGTTTCCGTCAGCCGGATCTACGCCTGCGAAAATCTGAGTATAGACGAGAGATGAAGACTCCCCGACCTGATACTTCAGGCCAGCATCAGGGAATGCGAGTTCGTCGAGACCCTGATAGAGTTTGGTAATCACGTTCTTGTTATAGTTCACATTGGCGGAAAGTCCCCAGTAAACGCTTCTTGTGTGGATGAGGTCCACGTCGATGGAGAGGTCAACTCCCCTGTTGTAGAGGGATGCGATGTTACCCCAACCTGAGCTGTGACCTGTGGTACCGGAATAAGGGAGTTCCATGAGGAGGTTCTTGGACGTCCTGTTGTAGAACTGGAAGTCGAAACTCACCCTGTCAGCGAGACGTCCCTTGAGGGCGAGGTTTACAGTACCTACTGTCTCCCAGGTAAGGTCAGCGTTAGGAACCTGTGAAAGTGCCCAACCGGCGTTTCCGTTGTACTTAGGACCGGTTCCGACGAGACCGAGGGAGTTGTACCATCCGCTGAGGCCTGAGTTACCGGTAGTACCGTATGTGAGACCGAGGCTGAGTTCATTGACCCAACTTACATTCTTCATCCAGTTCTCGCTCTTGATTTTCCACATAGCACCGGCTGACCAGAATGTGGCATACCTGTGGTTCTTTCCGAAGAGGGATGAACCGTCGGTACGGACTGAAGCGTCAATGAAATATCTGTCGAGATAGCTGTAGTTGAAGTTGGCGAAGAATGAGTTGAATGCGCACTCCTGCCAGTAGCCGCTCCAACTGTCCACTTTGGTGGCTGAACTGAGTTCGGTAAGACGGTCATCTGTGAGACCTGTACCCCTGACGCTGAAGTATTTCATGTGCTTCAGGAGGGACTCATGGCCAACGAGGCCCGTGAAGAAATGAGTCTTGTTGATATTGTTCTTGTACTCAACCGTGTTGGTAGAAGAGAGCTGGTAATACTTCTCAAAATACTCTTGTACACGTCCTCTGTAGGTGTAAGGGATATATGACGGCATATTCTTGGCCTCGCTATCATATACGTATGCGTCGATAGCCTGCTGTGCACGAATTGTGAGGCCCTTCACCGGATTGAGTTGGAGGAATGTCTGTCCCATAAGGGCAACCTCTTCCTTATTGTTGGTGTTGTTCTTGTAATACTCGTGGAGGTCGATCATACCGTCCCAAGGATATACCTGATTGACATCACCGTAGTCGATGGTATTGTCATCATTGAAATAATACTGGTAAGGAGTACGGTAAGGAAGACCTGTTACTGCCTGGAGAATAGGCGACTGTGTGTACCATCCGGTAACGATGGTGTTGTACTTCTTGTAACTGAGGGAGAGATTCACTCCGAACTTCGCCCATTTGCAAATCTGGGTGTCGAGGTTGAGCCTGAGGTTGAACCTGTCAACACCTGAATTGTACTTGTATGTACCATCCTCTGAATAGTAGCCCAGAGATACATAGTAGTTTGTGTTCTCTGTCGCTCCGCGGAGGGATGCGTCAGCCTGGATTACAGGAGCCGACTTGTCATAGAGATAGTCGAGCCAGTCGAAATCCACGCCGTTTCCGAGTACATAGTTCTTGAATGCCTTGTACTCAGGTGTACCGGTGGTGACAGGGTCGCACATTTCCTCGAAACGGATGAGCTCCTCGGAGTTCATCATGTCGAAGTTGTAGGTGGTAGGCATTGAGACGCCGTACTGTGCCCTGAGGGCTACGGTAGCCTTCTCGCCCTTGCGGCCTTTCTTGGTGTTGATGAAAATGACACCGTTGGCAGCCCTGGAACCGTAGATGGCGGTAGAGGATGCATCCTTGAGGACGGAAATGTTCTCGATATCCTGAGGGTTGATGGTGGAGAAGACAGAACTGCTCACCGGAACGCCGTCGAGGATGTAGAGAGGAGCCGTGCTGAGGTTCAATGAGGATACACCACGGAGTGTAAGGCTCACGCTGCTTTGAGGCTCACCGGAGGTATTGAAAATCTGAAGTCCGGCAACCTTTCCCTGAAGGGCGTCGCTGACGTTTGCGGACGGCTTGGAGGCAATGTCGCTGGCGGACACTGTGGTAACGGAACCGACAATGTTTCCGATTTTCTGGCCTGTACCGTAACCGACCACAATAGCATCCTCAAGATACTCGGTATCCTCGGCCAGTTTCACTTCAATGAAAGATCTTCCATTGACCTTGACTGTCTGCTGAGCATATCCGATGATAGATACTACGAGTGATCCGTCAGAAGGCACATTGATCTTGAACGCACCCGCCGCGTCAGTCGAGGTACCTGTCTTGGTCCCTTCGACCATCACGGTCGCTCCAATGACCGGGTTGTTGTCAGAGTCCAGCACGAGACCGGAGACAACTCCCCCCCTCTGTGCAAAGACTGCTGTAGAAACCAGAGTCATTAAAGCCGTGAAAAGAAGACAAATCTTTTTCATAAGCATTAACTTTTGTATAACATATATTGTATTGGTATATTTATCAATCCGATTGTCAATATGACTTCACGGCGCACCAAATAACGGGCGTTTAATGAACGCCATTTCTCGCAAAGGTCGCAAATAGAATTCTAAAATGCAACCCCCTGCTAAATTATTAACTGAGCACATGTTGGGTAACTTAAAACGATTAGAGGTATAATATTATTTAAATATCACCCCTTTTATATTACGTTATGTAATTCTTCAAAGGCAAATTTTGTCGAAATCCACACAAAAAGTAATAATTGGCTGCCAGCAAAAAAAATCGATGGCTGCGAGGTAAACCGTTACAAAATCATAGTTCGACATTGGTACAGGCGCATTAAATATGCTTTCACTCTTTGATGCTTTTGAGATAGCGGCGCAATGTATTCCTGTGGACTCCATATCTTGCCGCAATTTTTGTAAGCGGAATATTGTCCATGAGTTCTTTCCGTATCGATTCTGCTTCAGCCTTGACCCTCAGGAATTTGGCTGACGGGCCAACGGGTCTTCCCAGTTTGACACCACTCTGCCGCTTGGCAGCCAGTGCCTCTTTCGTCCTCTGTGAAATCAGATTTCTCTCAATCTCGGCAGCAAGGGCAAAAGCGAATGCAATTATCTTGGAATTGATATTGTCGGACAGTTCGAAACGGTCCTTTATTGTATAGATTCTGATTCCCTTCGCAGCACAGTCATTGAGAACAGACATTATCATCAGCATACTGCGTCCAAGCCTAGATATTTCAGTACATATAATACAATCACCTTTATCCATACGGCGCATGGCGTGTCCAAGCGCCCTTTTCTTGTAGTCCACTGTACCGGAAACGGATTCAGATACCCAACGGTCAACGTGAATATTCTTCCTTGCACACCAATTCTTTATTTCGAATTCCTGGCTCTCATAGCTTTGCACGTCAGTGCTTACTCTAATATATGCGTAATTCATATAGAATTTCATTTTTGTAGAAACTTCATAACTCCTTTGGCACGGACAAGATGTCCATTCAATTCAATTGAACGATTAAACGCCCGTTATTTTGAGCGGCTAATGCAACAATCATAGCAGTATCAATAATTATTTTTAACTAATTGTAATCGCTTATGAAAAAGATTTGTCTTCTTTTCACGGCTATTCTGACACTTTCACTGTCAATGGCGCTGAATGCGCAAAACGTGAAAGTGACCGGAACTGTTACCGATGCGGAGTCCGGAGACGGAATCCCTTACGCATCAGTAATGGTGAAGGGCACAATGAATGGCATAAGTACAAATGCGGATGGACACTACTCCATCACGTCACCAAGTGATGGTATCCTCGTAGTGTCATTTCTCGGATACCGCACAGTTGAAATCCCTGTAAACGGGAGAAGCGTCATCAATGCAAAGCTTGAACTCGACCACGAGCAGCTTGACGAGACCATTGTCGTAGCATTCGGTACCACCACAAAGGAGTCGTTCACCGGTTCCGCAACTGTGGTAAAGTCCGAAAGCATCGCAAAAGTGCAGAGCACAGTGGCCACCAGGGCCCTTGAGGGAATGGTAGCCGGCGTGCAGATGACTACGTCATCAGGTTCACTCGGCAAATCTCCTTCCATCATTATCCGAGGCATCAGTTCCATCAGTGCCGGTTCTGCGCCGCTCTATGTCGTGGACGGAGTACCGTACAACGGAGACCTCAACAACTTGAACAATGCCGACATCGAGTCGATGACTGTCCTCAAGGATGCGGCTTCAAATGCGCTCTATGGCTCCCGTGGAGCTAATGGAGTCATCATGATTACGACCAAGAAGGCGAAAAAAGGAGAAGCAGTCGTAACCCTCGACGCCAAAGTAGGATTCAATTCCAAGGCAGCTCGTGACTATGACTATATTACTGACCCGGCGCTGTATTACGAGACCTACTATGCCTCAAGGTACAGATATTTCACCAATGAGGTCGGCCTCTCAAGTGCTGCGGCATATCAGAAAGTGGCTTCAACCATCGGAGGGTCAGTGAAAGACGGAGGTCTTGGTTACAATGTCTATGACCTTCCGGAAGGAGAGAACCTCATCGGAATGAACGGCAAGCTCAATCCCAAGGCCACGCTCGGCCGCCACGTCACATATAATGGACAGGAGTACCTCCTGTATCCGGACAACTGGATGGATGAGGCTTACAAAAACTCACTCCGCCAAGAATACAATGCGAGCGTATCCGCCGGAAATGACAAGGCTACCTTCCTCGCCTCTTTCGGATATTTGAACAACAACGGTATCATCGAGGGCGAGAAGATGGAGCGCTACACTGCCCGTCTCAAATCCGACTATCAGGCCAAGAGCTGGCTCAAGATAGGAGGCAACCTCAGTTACACAAATTTCACCTGGGATAACGGAAACGGCAGCGAGGGCTCCAGTGATATCGGAAACATCTTCGCATTCGCCAACTCCGTGGCTCCTATCTACCCTCTTTACATTAGGGACGGACAGGGAAATATCCTCAGGGACGAGCACGGCCTCAAGAGATATGACTACGGTAACGAGGCCAATGCCGGCATGTCCCGTCCTGTGCAGTCCAACTCAAATGGTCTTCAGTCCGTAACCCTCGACAAGGAGCAGTCTGAAGGCAATGCCTTCACAGGTACCGGATTCGCTGAGGTCAAATTCCTGAGAGACTTCACATTCACTCTCAATGCCGGTGTCGGAGTCGACGAGACACGTTCGACCTCATTGAGCAATGCCTGGTATGGCCAGTTCGCAACCGACGGCGGCACAATACAGAAATCGCACAGCCGCTCATTCTACTACAACCTCCAGGAACTCCTGAACTACAACAAGACTATCGCCAAGGTCCACAATCTCAATGTCCTTCTCGGACACGAGAACTACAAGACCCGGAACTCTTACCTCAGCGGCTACAAGAAGAACCTCTTCTCCATGGGAGTGTTCGAGCTGGACGGTGCCGTAGTGGACGGCCAGAACGCATCTTCCAACAGATCCACATATAACAATGAGGGTTACTTCGCCCGCATCATGTACGACTACGACGGAAAGATATTCGCAAGTGCTTCATACCGCCGCGATGCTTCCTCAAGATTCCACCCTGACCACCGCTGGGGAAACTTCTGGTCCGCAGGTGTCGGCTATCTCATCAACAAGGAGAAATGGTTCAATGCATCCTGGGTGGATATGCTGAAAATCAAGGCTTCCGTCGGTTCCCAGGGAAATGACGGAATCGGAAACTACCGCTACACCGATCTCTATTCCATTCTCAATGCAAACGGAGAAGTATCTGTCGTGTTCGGTTCCAAAGGAAACGAAAAGATTTCCTGGGAGACCAACACCAACTTCAATGCCGGTGTCGATTTCGAGTTCTTCAATGGAAGACTCTCCGGAACAGCTGAGTACTTCTACAGGAAGACTTCAGATATGCTCTTCTGGATTACCGTTCCTGCATCTCTCGGCTATGGCGGATATTACGGCAACGTCGGAGACATGAGAAACTCCGGTGTGGAAGTAGCATTGAATGCGACCCTCATCCGCAGCAAGATTGTGAACTGGGACTTCTATCTGAACTTCACCAATTATTCCAACAAGATTCTCAAGCTCCCGGAGGAGAACAAGAGAAAGACTATTGACGGACACGACGGATATGCTTCCGGCAACAAGTTCATCGGTGAAGGCCTGTCCCTCAACACGTATCTCATCCCGAAATATGCCGGAGTTGACAAGGCCACCGGTCTCTCAATGTGGTACAAGGACGTGACCGGAGATGACGGGAAAGTTACCCGGGAGACTACTACAAAGTACAGCGAGGCTACCGATTATCTCTGCTCAGTCCCTACGCCTGACCTCTATGGTGGATTCGGAACAAGTTTGAAAGTCAAGGATTTCGACCTCTCTGTAAACTTCACTTACTCTATCGGTGGCAAGGCTTATGACAGCGGGTACGCCTCTCTTATGAACGTGCCTGGCAGCGCAGTCGGATACAATGTCCACAAAGACGTGCTGAAAGGCTGGACGGCAGAGAACCCTGATACTGACATCCCTAGATACCAGTTCGGTGACCAGAACGTAGTCTCGGCATCCGACAGATTCCTGACCGATGCAAGCTATCTCAATTTCCAGAATGCCCAGGTGGGCTACAGCATTCCTCGCAAGTTCACCAGCAAGGTAAAAATCGACAGGATACGCATCTACGTTACCGCCGACAATATAGTCTACTGGTCTAAACGCAAGGGATTCGACCCTCGTTACAGTTTCTCGGGAACAACGAATGACGCAGTCTGCTCACCTGTACGCACAGTATCTGGAGGCATCAATATAACATTCTAACAATGAATACAATGAACAGTAAAATCTTGATATCGCTTCTGGCCATTTCGGCCACGGCATTATTGAACGGATGTATAGAGGAGACCTTCCCGGAAAGTTCCACTGTGACATCTTCCCAGGTTGCGGAGTCTCCGACTGCGCTTGAGGCAATGCTGAAGAGCATTCCGGCCGCAATGGTATCGACTGGCACAGCCGGTTACCTTAATACATACAGCCATCACGGAGATTTCGGAATCGGCGAGATTCATCTCATTACTGAGAATATGCTCGAAGATTTCGTGACCCTCGGTGAGAACCCGTACTACAACAGAAATTACATCTGGGCCATGTGCGCCAGCCAGGGTGCGGATTACTGGCCTTGCGCATATTTCTGGGACACATACTATGCGTGGATCAAGACCTGCAATGACATCATTTCCTCCGTCCTCTCCGGAGGCGAGCCGACTGAGACCACTGCAGTGATTCTCGGCAAGGCATACGCATACAGGGCATATTTCTACCTTGACCTTGCGCGTCTCTATGATTTCAAGCCGAACAAATACACTTCAGCGCCTGCAGGTGTTGAAGGGCTGACAGTCCCTATCATCGATGAGAATACTGATACCGAGACGGCCACAAACAATCCGCGCGCTGACAGGGAGACCATTTATAATTTCATTCTCTCGGATTTGGAGAAAGCATCCAATTATCTGGCGAATGTGCCATCGACAGTCGAGGAACCTTCCCTGAACCTGGTGAATGGCTTGTACGCAAGGACCTATCTCGAATTGGGAGCTGACGGAGTGGATGGAGCATACGACAAAGCCGCCCAGTATGCGGATATGGTACTCAATGCCGGTTACGTCGCCCTCACTCAGGAGCAGTGGGAAGATCCTGTTAACGGATTCAACAACAGGACATCCCAGAAATCCTGGATCTGGGGCGTGACAATATCTCCTGAAAACTTCAACAATATCTGCACATACGGAGCATTCATCTGCTCTGAAGGCCAGTGGGGATACGCCCCTCTTGTACAGCTTGGAGCGAGCAAGTCTTTCTATGAGTCCATCTCCAACAAGGACTTCCGCAAGCACTCCTGGCTTGATCCGGCAGGCTTCGAATATTACAACTACAAACTTGCCGGAACGGCTGCGGACCAGAAAGGCTTCCTCAACGGGAATGCGAATATTCCTGCTGCTGCAGACTATGAGAGCATCAAGTTCCGTCCAGGCAGCGGCAACTGTTCTGATTACAATATCGGAAATGCAGTTGACCAGCCTATGATGAGGGTCGAGGAAATGTATTTCATCAAGGCTGAGGCTCTTGCGAAGAGCGGAAAACTCGGAGATGCAGCATCTGTCCTGAATAACTTCATGAAGCTCCGTATCCTTGACGGTTCCTATGTCTGCAACTCCAACTCCGTGGATGCGTTCCTCGAAGACCTGCTACTGCAGAAGAGAATCGAATTCTGGGGTGAAGGAATCCTGATTTTCGACTACAAGAGGCTTGACCACGGCATCACCAGAGGATACTCCGGAACCAACTGGCCGTCAGACTGGTGTTTCAACAGCGAAGGCCGTTCTCCACAGTGGAACATTGTCATAACAAGGGCGGAGACCCAGACCAACAATGGAATTCCCCCGGAACTCAACAATCCGGATCCATCCAATTTTGCACCGCTTTGGACAGAGTAAATGTTTAAAAGAAGATCAATATGAACAAGATAACAAAATATTTATACGGCCTGATGGCTCTTCCGTTCCTTGCTCTCGCCTCCTGCGCAGAGGAAGAGAAGCATGTTCCGGGAGAACCAGACCTGGAGGGCTGCTATGGAGTATATTTTCCAACGCAGAAAGTAGGAGGAACCTATGACCCTTCCGTAGATGAACTCAAGTTCAATGTAAAAATCAGCCGAAAAGTCGAGAAAGGCAGCATCACCGTGCCTCTCGAGATTATTGGCAATAAGGACGGCTATTTCGACATACCGGAGTCAGTGGAGTTCGCAGACGGCCAGGCTGAGACGGCATTTGAAGTCTCATTCGAAAAAGCACCTCTCGGCAAGGAGTGCTCTTTCACGATTCAGATGACTGACCCTGAATTTGTTTCCCAGTATTCATCAAACGCCTCATTCCTGACTGCGTCCGTGCTTGTGGAGAAATGGGTATCTCTCGGCACCGGCCTGTTCAGGGAGGATATGATGACCACCTTCTACAAAATCGGAAATGAAGAGTATGAGGTCGAAATCCTGGAGAATGCGAACCAGGAAGGATTCTATCGCCTGGTATATCCGTATGACGGCAAATATCCGTATAATGACCCGGGAGACTGGGATGAGAGCAAGACCTACTATTTCGAGATCCATGCGGAAGATCCGGAAGGCGTCTGGATTCCTATGCAGAAAACAGGCATGTCTTGGAGCTATGGAATGGTATGGATTGGAAGCGATGCCGGTTATGAGATTGTATATAACGGAGCCAAAGTGTCAGATCTTAAAGGAACAGGAACACTAGGTTCTCTCGTGGACGGCGTAATCACTTTCCCGAAAAGCACTCTCCTCATAGGTATGGAGAAATACAACGACTTCGGCATCTATTATGCGAACGTAAACGGAATGTTCAGGGTATGCCTTCCGGGAGCCGTGCTTACTGACTACAGCCTCGACATTGAGACCGGTTACTCAGCAGATGATGTCCTCCCAGTCTATTTCAATGCCGGAACAGACGTGGCATCCGTCAAATACACCGTTGTCGAAGGTGCCGTGGATGCCAAGGCAGCAAATACGGCAGCCGCTGAAATAGCAGCGGGCGGAGAGGCCCAGTCCCTTGACATGGAAGCTATGGCTGTCGGCCTGACTCTGGAATCTTCAGGCGTGTACTCTATCGTGGCAGTCGGATTTGACGAGGCCGGTACAGCCCAGTCTTCAGCGTATGCGTCATTCAACTACGTGACATCTGAAGATGAGGAAGCCAATGCTGTTGTCCTCGGTGCCGGCACGGAGAAAACCGACAGGTACGAGGGTCTCGGATACAACAGGACCAATTCCATCGGTTTCTATGTCTATGGCAAAAACCTCACCTCTGTAAAGATAGGACTTTTCGGCGAAGGAGTTCTCGACAAATATGGGGAAGATGTCCTGGCAGCCAACTGCATCGAAGTAAGCGAGGATGAGCTCGAGACAATCAACACCGAGGTGATGACGGATTTCTTTTCAGATCTTTCCCCGAACACGGGCTATACATTCGTAGTATGGGCTACCAACGGATATCTTGAGAAGACATACGTCGAGGAGTTCACCACTGACGGACTCCCTCTCGAGTTGCTCGGGATCGGCTCTTATACTCATTCTATAATGCATGAAAAACCGATTATAGCACCTTACGAACTGTATCGTGACCCTAACTTCGAGAATACCTACATTTTGGAAGACTGGTGGTTCGGTTCCAGGTTCAAGTTCAACTGGGACGGAAAAGACAAAGTGGTTGTACCTACCCAGTACTCCGGATACACAAGTTCATACGGGGAAGTTTACCTCGTGGATGGAGTAAATTTCTACGAGAATCCTACTGAAAACCAGGTCGGCAAATATGACGCTGCGACAAAGACCTGGAGTTTCTATCTAGTTTACTATGTACCTGCCGCAGGTGGTGGATTCGGTGCCGGATACGAGACATTTACTCTTGACGGAGGCGCATCTGCCGGTGTCGAGACATCATCCCTCGCTCCTTCGACTTCCGGCCTTATGACAGGTATGACAGGAGGACGCCATCTGGAGATTGATCCTCTCGGCAAAGCGGGAGTGCGTGCGGGTCTTGAACTCGATATCAAGACATCAGCTGTTGAATTCAGCACGGTCAATGTCAGCAGGAATCCTGCTGGGGCAAAGACCATGAAAGAAGGAAAAGCAGTCAGGGCATTCTGAGCAGAGTCACCTTGACCATTTGATAAGGGTGTATTCTCTGATATGGCGGGGAATACACCTTCTTTTTCGATTTTTGAGTAAGTAATCTTCAAAAATGAACAAACACATTATAATATTGACAGTAGCATTGGCGTTCACGGCCAGTTGTGCAGAAATGGAAAACGTGGATACCGCAGGCTTGCTTCCTGACTCATCGGTAAAAGTATTCGGAACCAAATCCGGAACTGCGTCGAATACATTGCTGGTGAAATTAGTCCCCGGATGTGATGAATCCTCATTATCCGGATTGGAACACATAACCGGCGTGAAACATCTGTTCAACCTGACAGCGGGAAATTCTGAACTGGAGTCCCGTTTCGGGCTTGACAGATGGTTCATTGTGGAGACAGACGGGGATCTGGACAATGTCGTTCCAGGAATAGCAGCACTTGAATCCGTTTCTGTAGTGGAATACGATATGATCTCGGCTCAAGAAAGCGATGGTGAACTTTTCGCAGCCGAAATGGCGACATCAGTACCAGGAGATCTACCTTTCAATGATCCGATGCTGAAAGACCAGTGGCATTACATCAATACAGGCGACTTGAATATCTGTCCGGATATCTACAAAGGGGCTGACATCAATGTCAAAGATGTATGGGAGCAGCTCACATGCGGTGATCCTGAAATCATTGTAGCCGTCGTGGATCACGGTGTAAAGTATTCCCACCCGGATCTCAAAGACAATATGTGGGTCAATGCAGGAGAGATTCCCGGCAACGGAATCGACGACGACGGGAACGGCTATGTGGACGATGTATATGGATACAATTTTGTCGACAATGGAGCATTGACCTGGGACGGAAGCGGACACGGTACCCATATAGCCGGGACTATCGCCGCCGTGAACAATAATGGCACCGGTGTCAGCGGTGTGGCCGGAGGTTCCGGCAAAGGAGACGGGTGCAGGATAATGTCCTGCCAGATGTTTTCAAAAAGCGGAGGCGGGTTGGTGTCCCATACCGTGAACGCCATAAAATATGCAGCGGATATGGGAGCGTCCATCATCTCCTGCTCATTCGGATATTCTATCTCAATGTCATCGGACAATGATTATCTCAGGAGCATGGGCTCCGCGGAATACGATGCAATACATTATTTCGAGGCTCACAGGAACAACCCGGTACTTGACGGCAACATTGCCATTTTCGCCGCAGGAAACGAGACTCACAACTATGCACATTATCCGGGAGCGATGCACGACCTGATCAGCGTTTCTGCATTCGGGCCTGATTATCTGCCGACATATTACACCAATTACGGTCCAGGCTGCAATATTGCCGCACCCGGTGGCGAGGCCTATCATTCGACCTCCGGCTTCCGGTCGATGATTCTCTCCACGGTGCCTTCCGAGATTCCGGCGACTACTGCTACGGCTGGAAGTGTGACAGGAGCCGATTACGGATATATGCAGGGTACATCAATGGCGTGCCCGCACGTGTCAGGAGTTGCCGCACTCGCATTGTCCTATGCTAAGAAACTAGGGAAGACATTCACCGTCAATGAATTCAAGAAAATGCTGATAACATCGGCAAATGACCTCGACTCTTACATCAACAAGAAAGACACCAAGACCTATGCATACTATATGCAGCCTCTAAGTCTCGGAGAGTATTACCACGAGATGGGAACAGGTTCGATAGATGCCTGGATGCTGATGATGCAGATAGAGGGAATTCCGTCCATTCTGGCAAGAACCGGTGAAAAACAATGGCTTTCAATAGACGGATATTTCGGGACGGCCTCCAAATCATTGACATACATTGGAGTTGAAGTTCCGGAGTCCACAAGAGCCGCCCTCGGACTTGAAGAGGACCCGTATATCCAGTATGGAAAACTATGGATTCACCCGACTAAATGCGGCGCCGGCAAGGTCACTGTCAAAGCCGTGGGCGGAGGTAGTCATATTGGAGGCGGGGACAATCCCCCGGGAGGCATGGAAATCAGCCAGGAGATTTCGGTGATAGCAAGGTCGGTCAAAAGTGAAAATGGAGGATGGTTTTGATGAAACGCATGGCAATGTTTATAGCAATGGCGATGACACTTCTCGACATTGCCTCATGCAGCAAGGACAAGCCTGGAAAGGGCGGAACTGATAATCTTGCCGGGGACTGGCAGCTTGTTGATGTGGATTTCGGAACTAAAAGTGCCGTGATTGGCGAACAGACCGTCACGGTATATCTCAGGCTTATGGATGACGGGAAATTCGAGCTCTGGCAGCAACTCGGCCAGGGTCGATACCAGAAGTTCTCCGGCTCCTGGTCATGCCGCAAAGGTATTCTGCGGGGCAAATATTCAGATGGAAATGATTGGGGTTCGGAATACGAGGTATCCATTGAAGGGGATTTCCTGACCATGACGGCACTGCCAGACAGGGTGGATGTCTATTCGTACTCAAGGTGCACGATACCTGACAGCCTCCGGTGACAATGAAAACGAAAAGCGGGATGACTTTCCGGTCACCCCGCTTTTCATTTATATTGCGATGTTTACAGCTCCCAGGCGAGAGCAGATGCGCCGAGAATGGCTGCATCAGACTCCTTGAGCTGTGAGAATACGATTTTTACCTTGTCCCTCCACAACGGGAGAACATTGGCATTCATAGCCCTCTCTATAGGCTCGCGGAGGAAATCCTTGGCCCTTGCGAGACCGCCGAAAAGAACTATGGCCTCAGGTGCGCTGAATGCGATGAAGTCAGCGAATGACTGGCCAAGCACGGTTCCGGTGAAGTCGAAAATCTTGAGAGCCAGCTTGTCACCATCCTTGGCTGCCTCATAGACATCCTTGGAAGTTATGTTGTCGAGGCTTCTCAATGAGGAAGGCTCATCGGAGAGGTCCAGCCACTCGCGGGCTGTCCTTGCCACACCCATTGCAGAAGCGTAGGTCTCGAGACATCCGGACTTGCCGCAGTTACATTGACGGCCATTGTGACGTACTGCGCAGACATGGCCGAGTTCGCCGGCGAAACCGTCGTGGCCATAGACTACTTCACCATTGATGACAATACCTGAGCCGACACCGGTTCCGAGGGTAATCATGATGAAGTTCTTCATTCCCCTGGCTGCGCCGTATGTCATTTCACCCATGGCAGCGGCATTGGCATCATTGGTAAGAGCTACAGGGATACCGCCCATCTGGTCAGAGAGGAGCTTGGCAACAGGAAGGCTTCCTGTCCTGCCCCACTTGAGGTTGACGGCATTCTCAATTTCTCCGGTGTAGTAGTTTCCGTTAGGAATTCCCATTCCGACACCGCGAACCTTGCCTGCGACATCTGCATCGGCAATGACCTTGTTGATAGCCTCTGCTAGTTCAGCAATGTATGGCTCTACTTCGCCGTAAGTGTCAGTACGGATTACAGTCTGGGCCAGGACCTGGCCTCGCATATCCACAACACCGATTTTTGTAGTCTGTCCGCCGACATCGACGCCAACTACGTAAGGCATATCCATCTTGTTCATAATGAATGCGTTTAAATTCCCTTGGTTTTATTGGCACTATTCCTGCTCAGGGCTTGGCTTTGAAAGGAAGAGTGTGTAGCAGAGTATATAGCCGAGAGCCACGACAATCAGCCAGTAACTGCTTACGAATGAAGTAACGTCAGCGAGAAGTCCCTGGAAATAAGTGAGAATACCGCCACCGCAAACCATCACCATGAATACTCCTGAAGCGATGGAAGTGTACTTGCCGAGTCCCTCGACTGCGAGGTTGAAGATGCTTCCCCACATAACTGAGGTGCAGATACCGCAGAGAACGAAGCAGAGAATCTTGACAGGGACTACAGCGCCGTCAGCGAGAGCGCCGAGGCTGATTACTGAGCTTTCAGGGATGACGATACCGAGGATGACAAGGAGGATGGCCAATGAGGAAACGCCTGTCATCATGTTCTTGCTGGAAATCTTTCCGCCGATGGCTCCGCCTATGAGACGGCCGCAGAGCATGAGCAGCCAGTAAAGGCCCACGATTGTACCTGCAGTACCGGTTGCGATACCGAGTCCGCCGTGCTCAGGACCTGATGTCATATAAAGGTTGGCAATGTTAGGAATACCTACCTCGACACCCACATATACGAAGATGGCGATGATACCGAAAAGAAGGTTGTTGTGTGAGAGGGCACCCTTCACGCTGGCAATAACGCTCTCGCTCTTCTTTGCAGGAGCGGCTTTTGCAGCCTCAAGTTCCGGCTCCGGAATGGCTGAGAAGAAGATGATTACGAATGCGAGGGCAAAGATGGACATTGCGATGAAGAGTGCAGGATTGGCATCTGAAATCTTTGCGCTGGCAATATCACCCATAAGATAGCCTACGAATACAGGTACGATGGTGGCAGCGAGAGAGTTGAGGGAGCCTCCGAGCTGGATGAGCTGGTTGCCCTTGTTACCGCCACCACCGAGGGTGTTGAGCATAGGATTGACAACGGTATTGAGCATACACATTGAGAAACCTGAGATGAATGCTCCGATGAGATAAACCGGGAAGAGCTCAACAACACCTGAGATGAAGGATACAAATACTCCGATGAAGCCGACAGACACTGCAGCAAGGGCTGTAATCTTGTATCCGTACTTCTTGAGGATGAAACCGGCAGGAAGTCCCATGAATGCGTATGCAATGAAGTTGGCGAGGTTGCCGAGCTGGGACATCGCATTGGTCGCACCAAACTGGGTCTTGACGATTACACCCATAGGGTTCTGGAGACCGGTAACAAAAGAAATCATCGCAAACAGGAAGAACATGATTCCTATCGCGAAAACGTTGCTGTTTTTGTTTGACATATCAATTATTGTTTTTAGTATTATTAACTATTCAGTCGCTGCTGTACGCAAATCTGTGCTAATATAGACAAAAACGGAGTTTTCCGCAAATTAATTTTCAACGGGTGCGCCGGAATCCGCCTGTTCCCCGGCCGGTTCAGCATTGAACTGTTCAGGATGGAGCATCCTGGCGGCTGCCAATGCGCAATTGATACCGTCAATGGCGGAAGAGACGATTCCTCCTGAGTAGCCAGCACCCTCTCCGCAAGGGAAGAGACCCGGGACATCCGGACATTGGAATGTGCCTTCCTCACGCAGGATCCTGACCGGTGACGATGTCCTGGACTCCACTCCGAGAAGGAGGGCATCCTCGGTGTAATATCCGCGCATCTTATTGTTTACCAATGGGAAAGCCTTCTGGAGACGGCTTGCGACATTCTCCGGAAGCAGTTCGTGAAGAGGTGCGGAAATCACGCCAGGACGGTAGGATGTCTCCGGCAATGTTCCTGAAACCTGGTCCTCGCAGAAGTCCACCATTCTCTGGGCCGGGGCGCAGAACCTGTTCACATTGCCCTCTGCATCAGGCTCGGCGTGGGCTGCCACGTATTCGTACATTTTCTTCTCGACATCCTCCTGGAAGCGGAGAAGCGAGAAGGCACCGTATTTCTTGTATTCTTCAGGCACATCGTCAGGCTCGATAGAGACCACGACACCTGCATTGGCCCACTTGGAGTTGCGGGCGGAATTGGACATCCCGTTGAGTACTGTCGCACCGTCCTCTGTGGAAGACGGCACGAGAATACCTCCAGGACACATGCAGAACGAGAACACTCCCCTGTCGTCCACCTGCTCCACGAAGGAGTACTCGGCAGCCGGCATTCCCGGTTCCCATTGCCCGCGGTAACGGATTTTATTGATGAGGGACTGCGGATGCTCCACGCGTACTCCAAGGGCGAATCCCTTGGCCTGGAGAGCCCAGCCCTTCCTGTCGAACATTTCGTAAATATCCTTGGCTGAGTGGCCTGTGGCAAGGATTACTGCACGGGCCTTGAATGTCGCCGTCCCGCCATTGACACCGTCGGCGGCAGTTACCGTAATTACTCCGTCCCCGGCACGCTCAATGTCGGTGAGCCTGGTCTGGAAATGGTATTCCCCTCCGTGGGAAATGATGCATTCCCTTATGTTGGAAACCAGCCTCGGGAGCTTGTCGGTGCCGATATGCGGATGTGCGTCAATGAGAATGGACGGGTCAGCCCCGAAATTGACGAACTGATGGAGGACTTCCCTGTTGTCGCCCCGCTTGGAGGAACGGGTGAAGAGCTTTCCGTCTGAGAATGTACCTGCTCCGCCCTCCCCGTAACAATAATTGGAGTCAGGATTGACTTCGCCCCTGGTCGAGAGGCGGGCAATGTCAGGCTTCCTTCCGCTTACGTCCTTGCCTCGCTCCAGCACGATTGGCTTGAGCCCCAGTGTAAGGAGTTTCAATGCGGCGAACATTCCGGCAGGACCTGAACCGACCACGATAACAGGCTCGGCATCATCGACATCACGATACTCCGGGAGCACATATTCCGGATATTCCTCGTATTTCTTGTATGCCTCAATGCGGTAGCGCACTTTCACGTCGCCCCTTGCGTCAATGGATCTGTGCACGATATAGCAGCTTGCGTCTGCATTGACCATTGTCGGCTGGTATGACTTGGTCGGGTCAATGACATTGATGACGGCGTTTCTTCTCAGGTGCAGGGCCTCGGCCGCAGCAGTGCGGATGTCGTCAAGTCTCGGTTCCCTGCCAATCCGGCAGGCAATTTCAAATTCAACCATAGATTATTCCTTAAAAATCAGCCATCCTGGATACCGGTGCCACGTCCAACGGGGTTCTTTCGCCCTGAAGATAGTGGTAATATCCGGCTATCGCAATCATGGCCGCATTGTCTGTAGTAAACTTGAATTCAGGCAGATAGGTGTTCCAGCCACGTTTCTTGCCCTCCAGGGTGATTCTTTCGCGGAGACCGCTGTTCGCTGACACACCTCCGCCGATGGTGATTTCCCTTATTCCCGTCTGCTTCGCAGCTTTTATAAGTTTGTCCAGGAGTATGTCAATGAGGGTTTTCTGGAAACTGGCGCAGATGTCTTCCTTGTTCTTTTCCATAAAATCCGGGTCCTTGGCCATCTCGTCCCTGACGAAGTAGAGCAATGATGTCTTGACACCGCTGAAGCTGTAGTCGAGTCCCGGGATATGCGGTTTTGCAAATTTGAACCGCCCCGGGTCGCCGAGTTTGGCAAGCCGGTCAATTACAGGGCCGCCCGGATACCCGAGTCCCATCATCTTGGAGCATTTGTCGAATGCCTCGCCGACTGCATCGTCGATGGTCTGCCCGAGTATTTCGTACTCCACCGGGCTGTTGACCTTGACTATCTGTGAGTTGCCCCCGGAGACCAGGAGGCAGAGATAAGGGAATGCCGGATGGCGGTTCTCGCTGCCCTCCTGCTTGACGAAGCCGGCCAGGATGTGGCCCTGGAGATGGTTGACCATTATGGAAGGGATGCCGAGGGACACGCTGAGTGCCTTGGCGAACGAGGTCCCGACAAGGAGAGAGCCGAGGAGGCCCGGTCCCCTGGTATATGCGATGGCGGTAAGGTCCCCGGGCTTGATTCCCGCCTTGGTGAGTGCCTGGCTTACAACCGGCACGATATTCTGCTCGTGCGCCCTGGATGCGAGTTCCGGTACTACCCCGCCGAAATCCTTGTGAACCTGCTGGCTGGCAATCACATTCGAGAGGAGGTATCCGTCCCGGATGACTGCAGCCGAGGTGTCATCGCAGGATGACTCGACTCCAAGGATTATGTCTGAATGTTGTGTCATATCGTGCAAAGTTAATAAAAAGCTGTGGAATTTTGCCGGGAGGGATTGATTTTTCTATGGCAGGGCGGTACAGCATCATTGCAAGACATCCACCGGCATTGACTTGGAAAAACAGAATCATTTCCATATATTTGCGCCCTGAATCTTCAGGGTCGGGTGAAAGTCCCAACCGGCGGTATAGTCCGCGACCCATCGGCAGTATGTTCCAGAGAGCATATCGCAGATGGCTGAGCCGTTGAAACTACGGCACCGACGGTAAAGTCCGGATGGAAGAAGATGCGTCTCCCTTATTCCAGGGGAGAGACATACCCTGTCAGATTTGTAGTTTATTGTTTCACTCAAACTCACAAACTGACTATGTACAAGTCATTGTCACTCATTGCAGCGGCATTGGTCATCCCTGCGGCAGCAGGCGCACAGACCGACACTACAGCAAGCATTGTACTTGACGGATCCAGCATTTCCGCAAGCATTGCGAACGCCGCAACCTCCTCACTCCGCCTTACGGACATCAATCAGGAAAAACTCAGGGAAAACGCACCCGGGCGAACATTCCCGGAAATGATCCGCAACATCCCGGGAGTCTATTCCACCGCTGAAACCGGCAGCTTCGGCGATGCCAAAATCAACATCCGCGGCTTCAAGCAGGAAAACATTTCCGTCCTGCTCAACGGAATTCCGATTTCCGGACTGACCTCGGGAAGCATGTATTGGAACAACTGGATGGGCCTTTCGGATGCCACCACGGCCATCCAGGTCCAGAAGGGAGTGGGAAATTCAATGCTCTCGGACAATTCGGTCGGCGGCACTGTCAATATCCTGACGACCCGTCCCTCGGAAAAACCGCAGGCCGAGGCCGGCTGGTACCACACAAGTTCAGGTACGAACAATGCCTTCATCAACATTGCGACCGGAGCACTTCCCGGAGGCTGGAATCTTTCCGTCATGGGCTCATACAACTGGGGAAGCACATTCGTGGACTGCAGCCGAATCAATTCCGGCTCCTACCTCGTAACCATTGACAAGGCATTCAGGCACGGGCACAAGCTGAATTTCACAGCCCTGGGCTCCCCGGAGACCCACCAGCAACGTTCCTCCCGCCTCTCATACGCAGAGATGGAGAAATACGGAATTTCCTACAACAAGAGCTGGGGCTGGCAGACTGCGGAAGACGGAACCAGGTTCCAGAGGACGACTGCACGGAACAACTATTTCAAGCCATATTTCACCCTCACGCACAGTTATGACGGGGGCAATGCCAATGAAGGGGGCAACGGCTGGAAGGCATTCAACACTTTCTACCTTGCACTGGCGAACGGCGGAGGGTATTACTCCGAAAGCACGGGAAGCCGCATTTCGTCTTTTGTGCTTCCCGAAGGCAATGACGGAGAGGGGCAGATTGACTGGGATGCCGTGATTGCCAACAATGCCGCAGTTTCGCCTGATGCCGATGGGAAACGTGCGGTGAACATTATGACCGATTATCTTGCGGGACATATCCAGGCCGGGCTCAAGTCCAACATTGTCAAGGAGTTCGGAGACAGGGCGGACCTCGATGCGGGCCTGCATTGGCAGATATATGACACCTGGGAGAAGGAGCGTATCACTGACCTTCTGGGTGCGGATTACTGGTTCGAGGATTACGAGCACCAGTCCCTTGCCGGGCTGAACGGCCGCAATCCCGTCAAGGGCGTGGGCGACTATGTGAGAACAAACAACGGCCGCAGGCAGAACTATTTCACCGCTTATGCCCTTGCGCATTACAGGGCTGGAAGTACCAGGCAACTGATATTCACTCTCGGTGCTTCCGTCAGTGCGACAACTCTGCGCCGCTGGGACCTGTACAACTATTCCGCAGCAGAAAAATGGAGCGCAATGGCCTCACGCGCAGGCGGGAGCGTCAAGGGCGGGGTTCTCTACCGGCTCGGAAGGTATTCGAAATTCTATGCCAATGCCGCATTCTATTCGAGGGTTCCCTATGCCAATGTTTTCTTCTCCAACGGCAACAATGAGATTTCACGCAACCTGGGCAATGAGAAGAACACTCTGGGAGAAATCGGATATCGTCTGGCCGGTGGCTCTTTCGGTGCTGAAATCACCGGATATGCAGCCCTGTGGAAAAACAAGACATTACTGTCATCGCCATACAGCACAATCGAGGAGGACCCTGTCAAGTATATGGTCAAGGGCCTGGACGCATTGCATTACGGTTTCGAGGCGGATTTATGGTGGTCCTTCGAACGTTTCCTGAGGCTGGATGCATTCGCCGCGGTCGGTGACTGGCGTTGGAAAAATGACGTACAGGCGACAATATACGACCCTACAACCCTGCAGCCGATGGGAAAGGTCAATGTCTATGCTGACGGCCTGCACGTGGGCGATGCACCCCAAACCCAACTAGGCGCCTCAATCCGCCTGGGCCTGAATCCCGGCCTGGACCTCCACGCCGACTGGTCCTGGAATGACCGTTTCTGGGCAGATTTCGACCCCGTCACCCGAACGAACCCTGACGACCGTGCAGATTCTTACAGGATTCCTTCATACCACCTCCTCAATGCCGGTGTTAGCTGGACCGGAAGTATCCGCAAATTGGGCATTGTCCTTTTCCTGAATGTCAACAACATCACGGACGCCCGCTACATAGAGCGCAGCAAAGACGGCTCCTCCCACGACCAGGACTCTTTCACGGGATACTGGGGGAATGGACGTAATGTCAATTTCGGGGTCAGGGTGAGAATCGGCAATCAATAGAAACTGCAACTGTACCTGGTAAGGAAATCAATTGACCTGTAATTGTCCTGGGACTTTGGAAGATGATGTTTTCGACACTATCGTAAAAAATAGTTTTGCTTATTTACGTTAGTTTCGTAACTTTATATCACCCAGTTAGCCCAAGCGCATGGAGAGATCCATAACCAACCCACAATCTTTCAGACAATGAAATATTCACACATTCTACTATCCCTATCACTAGCAATCCTTCTCGCCTCCTGCGAGGAAAGCGCCCCGTCCCTGTCCACCAACGTCCCAACTCTCGACCCGGTCGAAGTAGAGGACAACGGAGGCCTTGTATTCATCCTCAAGGCCACAATCCCAAATACTTCTACAGCAAGCGAATGTGGCTTCTATGTATCCGACAACATATCAATGACGAATGCGGCGCAGTACCCTTCAAAGTTGACCGGAAGCACTTTCACCGCCGAGGTCACCCTTCAGGGCTATAACCGCAATTACTACGTCTGCTCCTACATATCCAATGGCAAGCAGGAAATCTTGTCCGAGGCGAAAACCATAAGCATCGGTCCTATTGAGGACTATGTTACATTCGAGTCCATAAGCCTTGATTCATACGACAGTGAGACCGAAGTCGCATCCTTCTCCACGACGTGTTCAATAGCAGACGGAGTCGAAGTGACAAAATACGGCATCCTCTGGGGCGCATCCGAAGACCTTAAATCCTCCGGCACCTCCAAGGAACTGACCTTCCCAGGTTCCGGCAAGTCAGTCACCTTTGAATTGCCGAACTTGAAATTGGGCGAACGATATTATTTATGCCAGTATTTGACAGATTCTGATGTGACAATATATGGTAAAACTGAAACTTTCAAGGCATCACCAGAGTGGGATTTATCCGCTACCGAAAGCGCTAACTGCTATATTATAGCATCTGAGGGGAAATATAGATTCAAAACAGTAAAGGGCAATAGCACAACATCAGTCGGAAATGTCTCCTCTTGCGAAGTCCTTTGGGAAACATTTGGAACATCGACAACGCCACAATCAGGGGACTTGATTCCTTATGCAGCATATAACGACGAATATATCTCTTTTGCCGCAAGTTCTTCTAAAGGCAATGCGGTCATAGCTGCAAAAGATGCATCTGGCAACATTCTCTGGTCCTGGCATATCTGGTTGACAGATATACCTCAAGGTCAGGAATATAATAACAATGCAGGCGTAATGATGGACCGAAATCTTGGAGCCACATCTGCCACCCCGGGTGATGTCGGTGCTCTTGGGCTGTTGTACCAATGGGGCGCAAGGATCCTTTCCTCGGAGCTTCTTCCTTTAAAGAAGTAACGGAAGCCAAATCCACCATAACTTGGCCTTTACCGGTTAAGTCCTCATCAAGCACAGGGAAAATATCCTACGCTAACGCAAATCCGACAACCTTCATAGAATATAATAGCAGCAATTATGATTGGTATTATACAGGAGGCAGTTCGACGGACGACACCCGCTGGCAGGCCACCAAGACTATTTACGACCCGTGCCCTGCCGGCTGGAGAGTGCCGGACGGCGGAGACTCTTGCGTTTGGGCAACAGCTTTTGGGACTTTTAATTTTTGGACAACATCCACCAATTGGGACGTAACAAATATGGGCATGGACTTCTCCAAGACAGACAAGAAATTAGGCTCTTCCGGGCCAATTTGGTATCCTGCGTCCGGTTATCGCTACTACAGCGGGAGTCTCGGCAATGTCGGCATCGACGGCAAGTATTGGTCGGTGTCTCCTAATGGCAATTATGCGTACGGCCTCTACATCTACTACAAAGGCTTCGTCAGTCCGGCGTACAGCCACAAACGGGCTTACGGGCAGTCTGTCCGGTGCCTCAAGGAATAATAAAGCTTGCTGTATTTTAAAGATTCCAGATAGTTTGCAATCAACGGCTATTCCGCTAGGGCTTGCGCCTACGCTGTCAGATGTCAAAAAATCCAATAGCATCTATTGTCACAAACAAAGAACAATGAAATATTATAAAGTGCTACTAGCAATATGCCTCATCTGAAACACGTGCATTGCATTTGCGCAAGGCAATCGTCGAGACGAAATCAAGGCAGATAATCAGATCCAGATATATGACACGGACATTCGTCAGGATAGCACTAAACTTCACGTTGATTACAACCTGAAGTTTGGCAGACGGATTGTGTCCTGCAGAGTGAAGCCGACCCTGTTGGTTGACAACGGAGTGACAGATATTGGAATTTACCAGGGTGATTGTGGAACAATAAAATCTCCGGGGCGGAAACGCTTCACTTGCGACGTAAGCGAATTCTCAGACAGTCTAGTCGGACACGACATTTCATTTCTGTTGAAGGCACGCCCGGACTATACATTCATGGTGCTTACTACTTTCAATCCAATCGCAATGTCATTTGGCCTCAACATTGGATTACTGAGGAAAGGATTCGGCGGCTACGCCAGTTTTTCTCTGAGTTCCTTGGCAATAAAGCCTGACAATTCTGCCTTTTGGGTTACATCCGGATTACTGATAAGGTCGCATAAAAATGTCTATCCATATTTCGGAGCCGGAATTGGCTACGATAATTATGATCCTTGGTGGAAAGAAGATAGCGAATATGATGGCTGGGAAATATGGGGAGCACGTTTTGAGTGTGGTGTTATCTTGAAATTAGGCAAGTTTGCACTATCAGCCGGCGTAGGAACGCTCCAATTTGAGAGATACTCTTGTGATATAGGTATCGGAATGATGTTTTGATCGTTAACCGTTCCAAGATAACAAGTTTTAACACAAGGATTTGAAAGAGGAGCGTATCCTTGAACTTCAAGGCCCCATAGGCAGGCCTTCCTGCAAACTTATGCCCTATTAAGTATTTCCAACATCTCAGCAGGAGTCACAACAAAGGGTTTAGACGGGAAATGCTTGATATTGCCCGTCACTAAATACGATGCTTCTTTTGAAATAACTATCTCATAGAACACCACATCTTTGGGATCAGGAAGAATCTCATCGGTATGCATCCTTTCAGCCTTAATACCATTCTGTTCAATAAATCTTACGATAGAATCCGCAAGACCAGCAGGCAATCCGAACTTTGGTCTGTTCAGCACTTCTGAATATTCAGACAATATCTCATCACAGATGACCGGTGTTATTCTTCCTTGCATCACCAACTCAAATACTTTTACAACAGCAGAAACCCCGTTTCTTGCCAACAGTCCGGACACAAGGACATTGGTGTCGATGACCGCAATAATACTCTTATTTTCCATCCCTGGCGAGCGCTATCTCTTCGTTGATTTCATCCAGACTCAAATCCGGCAGGACACCACTCTCTGCGAGAGCACGGATCTGCCGGAACGCATTAAGGCCATCAGTTCTGGAATCGTTCTTGTCACCGCGTATCTCAAAAGGAATTTTTCCCCTTTGGACTACAGCTTTAGCAAATACAGTCATTGCTGTATTTGCGCTCATCCCGAATTGCGAGCAAAGCGTATCAAATGATTTTTTCAAGTCAGAATCCATTCTGACTGTCATAGAAACTTGTCCCATTATTACTTCATTTTTTACAAAGATAATTAATTTATATCATCTTGCAATATATTTACGTCTATTTGACGTGTGTCGTATTCACCTGTCTCTTCTTGATTTATAATATAGCAAAAAAAATCAACGTTGTTGATAGAAACGCCGTTTCCCAAATCTAAATATATACAGAACCGAAAAAAATATTAACAATTATAAATCACAACGTTATGAAAACAATCAATGTACTTTTGACAATGGCTCTCGCAGCCACCCTCAGCACCACTACCGCAACCGCCCAGGGCGACTACACAAAGCAGGAGAAAAGGGAAATCGAACGTGACATCAAAGATTCCAACAGAGACCTGTACAAAAAGGTGGACAGGGACGTGAAGAAAGAGGCGAGGAAGCTGAGCAGGGATGGATGGAGAACTATGGACCTCCCTATCGAGAAGCAGCTTGAGAGGACTTGGGAAAGGGAATGGCAGACTGACGTGGATGGATACGACAAATACATTACCAAGACTACCAGCGCCGTAGGACAGAACTACACTTCAGCATTGCGCCAGGCTGAGAATGTTGCCAGATTGAGCATTGCTGCCGACATGGGTTCCCTCGTTCAGTCAATGGCCACCCTCTCTATCGGAAACAAGGAAATCTCCCCGGAGCAGGCCGTATCTATCAACCAGTCGGTCGAGAAGGTAAAACTGATTGTCAATCAGAAACTTGGAAGACTCCTGACCTCCACTGTCATCTACCGTGTAAACCGCAATGTCTATGAAGTCCGCATCACCGTTCTGTACAGCCAGAAAGCAGCCCTGATGGCAGCAAACCAGGCAGCACAGGAAGCATTGAAAGACGATATGAAGCTCAATGACGCAGAGTTCGATGCCCTGTTCGGCTATGACAAGCTCCGTGACCAGTACGTCAAGTCAGATTGGGATGAGACCATCCAGTAATGTCTATGAGGAAAACAATTCTGATCTTATTCTTGGCGGTGGCCGCTTTCCCGGCTGCCGCTCAAGAGTTTGAGACCTTGTTTGACGACTTCGCCAAGGAGGCGAATAAGGAGCATGAACGGTTCAGGGATGAGGCCAACAAACAGTTTGCGGATTTCCTGAAAGAAAGTTGGCAGGAGTTCCAAGCGTTCGCCGGCAAGGAATACCCCCGTAAGCCAAAGCCTAAGACACCTCCCGTCGCACCGACAGTAACTCCTGACTTGCAGGATAGTAATCCTGATACGGATTCGCCGGGAAAGCCGAAGACCACTACCCCGGAACTCCCAGAAGTCACTCCTCCTGTCAAGGAGAACCCTGAGGAAGTCATTGAGCCGGGCATTGGCGGAACATTGGCATACACCAGCGATTTCTATGGATGTCCGATAAAGATACTGGTGCCTGAGGAGCTTGCTGACGCACGGATGGCAGGGCTTTCTGAGAAGAATATAGCAATGTTCTGGAATGCTCTTGCCAGTGTTGACTATGAAAATGTCATCGTCCAGATTCAAGGATATGCCAGTATGATGGGCCTTGAGGGATGGAGCCTCTGCCTTCTGGTGGAGAACTTTGCAAGAACTATGTTCGGCCCGGGATGCGAAAATGAGATGGAGGTGTTCAAGACGTTCCTCCTGAACCAGATGGGACTGGATGCCAAGATGGGACTGGTTGACGGCAAGATCAAGACTATGGTCTGCGTGCAAGAACAAGTCTATGCCCGTGTATTCTGCGAGTTCGAAGGAAAGCATTATTATTTCGGTCCTGAAGTGCAGGATGCTACACAACTGAGGAGTTATTCCGGGAATTTTTCCGATGACCTCATGCCAGTGAGTGCAAGAATTTCAAAGCCAATGCGGCTCGGCGGCACAAACACGGAGGTCAACATCCGGAAAAGTTCAAAGGTGTTTGAGACAAGCTTCACATTGCCAATCAATCTCGCCCAATGTGCTTTCTATCTGGATTTCCCTCAAGTGGGTGTGGATGTCTATGCCCGTGCTGCCTATGACAAGGCATTCGTGACGGCGTTGACAAAGGCTTTGGAACCATCACTCAAGGGATTGGACGAGATTGCCAAGGCGAATGCGCTACTCGCATTCCTGCAGTTCGATTTCAAGTACTCGACCGACGAGGACCAGTTCGGTTTCGAGAAGCCTTTTTTCCTGGAGGAGAATTTCATCTATCAGGCCAATGACTGCGAGGACCGGTCAATACTGTTCTCGTTTCTCGTGAGGAAACTTCTGGGACTGGACGTGGTTCTGCTGGATTATCCTGACCATATTGCCACGGCGGTATGCTTCAACAAGGAAGTCCAAGGCGACTCCTTCCTTCATAACGGACGGCGTTTCACGGTGTGCGACCCGACTTACATCGGTGCTCCCGTCGGAATGGCAATGGAGGATTACCGTAATATTGAGTTCAATGTCCTGACATTGTAGGATATCCAATGCATGCAAAAAAAGAGGATGGCCATCAAAGCCATCCTCTTTCTTTATGATGTAACTATCGGCTAGAGATCGTTCATCTCCTTGAGATAGTCTTCCTTGCTGCTTACGACAATGTCCTGGAACTCTTTCTGGCCGGTACCGGCCGGGATAAGATGTCCGCAGATTACATTCTCCTTGAGACCTTCGAGGTCATCTACACGGCCACGGATAGCGGCCTCGCTGAGAACCTTGGTTGTCTCCTGGAAGGAAGCGGCGGAGATGAAGCTGTCAGTCTTGAGGGCTGCCCTGGTAATACCCTGGAGCACCTGGCTTGCGGTTGCAGGCCTTGCCTCGCGGACAGCCATCATTGCCAGGCCCTGTCTCTCGAGGGATGCATTCTCATTGCGCATCTCGCGGGCGTTGATAATCTGGCCTACAGTATATCTCTGGGAGTCACCGCTGTCGACGATATAGTACTTGCCGTAAATATCATCATTGGTGTCCATGAATCTCCACTTGTCCACAAGTTCCTCAGGCAGGAACTCGGTGTCACCCGGGTCATTGATCTGCACCTTCCTCATCATCTGGCGGACGATGATTTCGAAGTGCTTGTCATTGATCTTCACACCCTGGAGACGGTAGACAGCCTGAACCTCGTTCACAATGTACTCCTGAGCCTTTACAGGTCCGAGAACATTGAGGATGTCGGTAGGTGAGATTCCACCGTCGGAGAGTCTTGAACCGGCCTTCACGTAGTCATTCTCCTGAACGAGAATCTGCTTGGTGAGAGGTACGAGATAATGCTTCTCGACACCTGACCTGTTCTTGACAATGATTTCACGGTTACCCCTCTTGACCTTGCCCATAATGACCTCACCATTGATTTCGGAGATGATGGCAGGGCTGGACGGAGTCCTGGCCTCGAAGAGTTCGGTAACTCTAGGGAGACCTCCCGTGATATCGTTGGACTTGCCGATGGCACGAGGAATCTTGATGATGACCTCACCGATTCTCACATTCTCGCCGTCGCTTACGGTAACGTGGGCTCCCACAGGCAGGTTGTACTGCTTGAGAATCTCGCCGTCTTCACCGACAATGAGAATGGACGGGTTCTTGGTCTTGTCCTTGGCCTCGACGATGACCTTGTCCTTGTTGTTGGAATACTCGTCGGCACTTTCCTCACGGAATGTCACACCGCTTTCCATATTGTCGAAGCGTACAGTACCGGTGGTCTCAACGATTGTGATGGCATTGTAAGGATCCCATTCGCAGATGAGGTCACCCTTGACAACGGAGTCGCCATCCTTCTTGTAAATGACGGAGCCGTAAGGGACATCATAGTGTGAGAATGTGATTCCGGTATTTTCATCGACAATCTTGAGCTCGGCCATACGGCTGACAACAACAGTCTCCTTGACTCCGTCAACAGTCTCCCTTTCAAGAGTCCTGAGCTCTTCGAACTGGAGTTTGCCATTGTACTTGGATTCAATGGTGGAGTCAGCGGCGGTGCTGGAAGCTGTACCTCCGACGTGGAATGTACGGAGAGTAAGCTGTGTACCAGGCTCACCGATGGACTGGGCGGCAATGACACCGACAACTTCACCCTTCTCGACCATACGGCTGGTGGCGAGGTTACGTCCGTAGCACTTCGCGCAGACACCCTTGCGGGACTCGCAGGTAAGCACTGAACGAATCTCCACCTGCTCGATAGGGAGTGAGTCAATGAGGTTGGCAGTAGCCTCCCTGATTTCCTCGCCGGCCTTGATGATGAGCTCTCCGGTGATAGGGTTGAAGATATCGTGAACGGATGTACGTCCGAGAATCCTCTCGCCGAGTGACTCTACGACCTCATCCTTGTTCTTGATGGCAGATGCCATAAGACCGCGCAATGTTCCGCAATCCTCCTCATTGATGATGACATCGTGGGACACATCCACAAGACGTCTGGTGAGGTAACCTGCATCGGCAGTCTTGAGGGCGGTATCGGCAAGACCCTTACGTGCACCGTGGGTGGAGATGAAGTATTCGAGCACTGTCATACCCTCCTTGAGGTTGGAAACGATAGGGTTCTCGATAATCTCGGCTCCGGCGGCACCTGACTTCTGCGGCTTCGCCATAAGGCCTCGCATACCGCAGAGCTGCTTGATCTGCTGTGTGGAACCGCGGGCTCCGGAATCAAGCATCATATATACAGGGTTGAAGCCCTGCTGGTCAGCGGAAATCTGTTTAGTAACGATTCCGGTGAGTTTGTTGTCAATGGTGGTCCAAAGGTCGATTACCTTGTTGTAACGCTCGTTGTTGGTGATGAAACCCATTGAGTAGTTACCCTTGATTTCCTCGACCTGGGCATATCCCTCGTCAATGAGAGTGTATTTCTCCTCCGGAATGAGCACATCGCCGAGATTGAAGGAAATACCTGCCCTGAAGGCCCTGTCATATCCGAGATTCTTGATATCATCGAGGAAGTGGGCGGTACGTGCGACACCGGTATTCTTGATGACCTCGGTAATGATCTTCCTGAGGGATTTCTTTCCGAGTACCTCATTGACGTATGGAACTTCCTCAGGGACATACTGATTGACAATGATACGGCCCGCCGTGGTCTCAACCATCCTGGTACCCTTGGACGCATCCTGCTTGTCAACTACAAGCCTTACATTTATCTTGGCGTGAAGTTCAATGGCACCCTCATTGAGAGCCACAATGACTTCCTCAGGACCGTAGAAACTCTTGCCTTCTCCCTTGGCGCCCGGCTTGATCTTGGTAATGTAGTAAAGACCGAGCACCATATCCTGTGAAGGCACGGTGATAGGCGTACCGTTGGCAGGATTAAGGATGTTCTGGGAACCGAGCATCAGGAGCTGGGCCTCCATTACGGCAGCATTGCTGAGCGGAAGGTGCACAGCCATCTGGTCACCGTCGAAGTCGGCGTTGAATGCGGTACAAGCGAGTGGGTGAAGCTGGATGGCCTTGCCCTCGATCATGCGAGGCTGGAATGCCTGGATACCGAGTCGGTGAAGTGTAGGAGCACGGTTCAGGAGAACCGGATGACCCTTCATCACATTCTCGAGAATATCCCAGATCACAGGATCCTTCCTGTCCACAATCTTCTTTGCGGACTTCACGGTCTTCACGATGCCGCGCTCAATCAGTTTCCTGATAATGAATGGCTTATAGAGCTCGGCAGCCATGAATTTAGGCAGACCGCACTCGTGCATCTGGAGTTCCGGACCAACGACGATGACGGAACGTGCAGAGTAGTCCACACGCTTACCGAGGAGGTTCTGGCGGAAACGTCCCTGCTTACCCTTCAAACTGTCGGAGAGTGACTTGAGAGCCCTGTTGGACTCGCTCTTCACTGCGCTTGACTTCTTGGAGTTGTCGAAGAGTGAATCGACAGCCTCCTGGAGCATACGCTTCTCATTCCTGAGAATAACCTCCGGAGCCTTGATCTCAATGAGTCTCTTGAGTCGGTTGTTCCTGATGATGACCCTCCTGTAAAGGTCATTGAGGTCTGAAGTCGCAAACCTTCCTCCGTCAAGCGGAACGAGAGGCCTGAGATCCGGCGGAATAACCGGAACCACCTTCATTATCATCCATTCAGGACGGTTGATACCCTTGGACTCCTCGAACCACTTCACAACGCTGAGTCTCTTCAGAATCTCAGCCTTCCTCTGCTGGGAGGTCTCGGTGGCCATAGCTGTCCTGAGAGACTTGGCAAGTTCGTCAATATTGGTTTCCTTGAGAAGGTCATAGATACCCTCGGCACCCATCTTGGCGATGAACTTCTCAGGAGCATCGTCAGGAAGGTTGTCATTCTCCGGCATCCTTGCCATCACATCGAGGTACTCGTCCTCGGTAAGGAGATCGAGTTTCGCAAGGCCGCTGTCTCCCGGCTTGATGACAATGTATTTCTCATAATAGATGACGGACTCGAGTTTCTTGGCCGGGATTCCGAGCACTGCCGAAATCTTGTTCGGAGCGGACTTGAAATACCAGATATGAGCTACAGGCACCGTGAGAGTGATGTGACCCATCCTCTCACGACGTACCTTCTTCTCAGTGACCTCGACGCCGCATCGGTCGCAGACGATTCCGCGGTACCTGATTCTCTTGTACTTGCCGCAGTAGCACTCATAGTCCTTGGTAGGACCGAAGATCTTCTCACAGAAAAGACCGTCACGCTCCGGCTTGTAAGTCCTGTAGTTTACCGTTTCCGGCTTGAGGACCTCTCCGTGGGACCTGTCAATGATGTCCTCAGGAGATGCAAGCGAAATGCTGATCCGCTGGAAATTGCTTCTGACCTTATTATCTTTATTGTTCAAAGTAGGCATAGTATAACAAATAAATGTCTTACTGATTAATCAAGTGTCACTTTAAGACCCAGGCCCCTGAGCTCGTGGAGAATCACATTCAATGCCTCCGGTATTCCAGGAGCAGGCATAGGCTCGCCCTTGACGATGGCCTCGTATGTCTTGGATCTTCCGGAAACGTCATCGGACTTGACAGTGAGGATTTCCTGGAGAGTGTTGGCTGCACCGAATGCCTCGAGTGCCCAAACCTCCATTTCTCCGAAACGCTGTCCTCCGAACTGTGCCTTGCCTCCGAGAGGCTGCTGGGTGATGAGTGAGTAAGGACCGATGGACCTGGCGTGCATCTTGTCATCGACCATGTGGCCGAGCTTGATCATATAGATGACACCCACTGTCGCATACTGGTCGAACCAGTCACCTGTGCCACCATCCCTGAGATGGGTCCTGCCGAACTTAGGAAGGCCTGCCTTGTCGGTATATTCGCAGAGTTCATCAAGGCTTGCACCGTCGAAAATCGGGGTGCTGAACTTGACGCCGAGCTGCTTTCCTGCCCATCCGAGAACTGTTTCGTAAATCTGGCCCAAGTTCATACGGGAAGGCACACCGAGAGGGTTGAGCACAATGTCCACAGGAGTTCCGTCCTCGAGGAACGGCATATCCTCCTCCCTGACAATCTTGGCTACGATACCCTTGTTACCGTGGCGTCCGGCCATCTTGTCACCTACAGTGATCTTCCTCTTCTTGGCAATATATACCTTGGCAAGCTGCATTACACCATTGGCGAGATCATCTCCAATCTTGACCTTGTCGACAGCCCTCTTGTTGGCTGCGGCAGCCTCCTTGTAGGCTATGCAATAATTGTTGATGAGATCCCTGATCATCTCATTGGTGTGAGCATCCTCTGTCCAGCCGTTCGAATTGACATTGCTGTAATCAATAGTCTTGAGCTGGTCTGTTGTAATCTCCCTTCCTTCAGGAATGAGTTCTACGCCATAGAGGTCGAAGATTCCGGAACTCTTCCTGCCCTCGGCGAGAGCAGCGAGCTTGTCGAAGAACCTGGCATACAATGCCTCTGCCTTCCTGTCGAAATCCTCCTGAATGCTGTCGAGCTTGGCCTTCTGCTCGGCCCTTGCACCCTTGCGGTTGCCTTCTTTGGCAACCTTGGCGTAGAGAGCTGTCTTGATGACAGTTCCGCTGAGGGAAGGATTGGCCTTGAGGGATGCATCCTTCACGTCACCGGCCTTGTCGCCGAAGATTGCCCTGAGGAGTTTTTCCTCCGGTGAAGGATCACTTTCTCCCTTAGGAGTAATCTTTCCGACCATGATGTCACCCGGCTCGATATGGGCTCCGACCATCACGATACCGTCCTCGTCAAGGAACCTTGTGGCATCCTCGCTGACGTTAGGAATATCGGAAGTGAGTTCTTCCATGCCGCGCTTGGTCTCGCGGACCTCGGTGACGAACTCATCCACGTGGACTGATGTGAGGATATCCCAGCGTACCATCTTCTCGGAAAGCACGATGGCGTCCTCATAGTTGTAACCCTTCCAAGGCATGAACGCTACCATGAGGTTCCTTCCGAGGGCAAGCTCACCATTCTGGGTGGCATAGCCTTCAGTCATTACCTGTCCCTTGTCCACGATGTCGCCCTTGCGGACAATCGGCTTGAGACAGATTGTGGTGCTCTGGTTCGTCCTCCTGTAGATAGGAAGGTGATATACTGTGATGTCAGGAGTGAAGCTGACGAACTTCTCATCGGCGCTCCTGTCATATTTCACGTGAATCTCATTTGCATCGACATAGACAACCTCTCCGCGACGTTCAGCCATCACCTGGGTCCTGGAGTCAATGCAGACTCTCTCCTCAAGTCCGGTACCTACGATAGGAGATTCAGGCCTGAGAAGCGGAACGGCCTGACGCATCATGTTCGCACCCATAAGTGCACGGTGGGCATCATCGTGCTCGAGGAAAGGAATGAGTGATGCAGCCACGGAAGCCATCTGGTTCGGGGCTACGTCCATATAGTCGACCTCCTCCTTGGTAACGACAGGGAAATCGGCCTCGAGACGGCACTGGATTCTGTCATCCTCGATAACACCGTCGTCGGACATCTTGACATTTGCGAGGGAAACGAGCTTGTCCTCTTCCTCCTCGGCACTCATGAACTTCCATCCCTCATTGCTGAGATCCACTTTTCCATTGGTTACCTTGCGGTATGGAGTCTCAATGAATCCGAGATCGTCAATCTTTGCGTAAACGCAGAGGGAAGAAATAAGTCCGATGTTCGGTCCCTCAGGAGACTCGATAGGACAAAGCCTTCCGTAATGGGTATAGTGCACGTCCCTGACCTCGAATCCTGCCCTGTCCCTGGAAAGACCTCCCGGGCCGAGGGCTGAAAGACGCCTCTTGTGAGTAACCTCGGCAAGAGGGTTGGTCTGGTCCATGAACTGTGAAAGCTGGCTGGTTCCGAAGAATGAATTGATGACGGAAGAGAGTGTCTTGGAGTTGATAAGGTCAACAGGGTTGAACTGCTCGCTGTCCCTTACGTTCATCTTTTCGCGGATGGTCCTGGCCATTCTGGAGAGACCCACGCTGAACTGGTTGGCGAGCTGTTCGCCTACAGTGCGTACCCTACGGTTGCTCAAATGGTCGATATCATCCACTGAAGCCTTGGAATTGATCAGCTGGATGAGATATTTGATAATCTCAATGATGTCGGTGTTGGTCAAAACGCGGAGAGCCGGGTCAATGGTGAGACTCAGCTTCTTGTTAAGACGGTATCTGCCGACTATACCGAGATCATATCTCTTTTCGGAGAAGAAAAGCTTGTCAATGACATCCCTGGCAGTAGCCTCATCAGGCGGTTCCGAGTTGCGGAGCTGTTTGTAGATGTAGTTGACGGCCTCTTTTTCCGTATTTGTCGGATCTTTCTGCAGAGTGTTGTAGATGATGGCGTACTCATTGTCGCTGGCCTCATCCTTCTGGAGGAGAATGGTCTTCACCTCTGCATCTGCAAGTTTCTGGATTGTGTCCTCATCGATGACCTCACCGCGCTCTACGACAGGTGTGGTACGCTCGATAGGAATAACCTCTCCTGTATCCTCATCCACGAAGTCCTCGTTCCAAGTCTTGAGCACCTTGGCGGCGAACTTGCGTCCTTCGTTGGCCTTGAGGTTCTCTGGGGTCGCCTCGATTTCCTCGGCCAGGCCGAAGATGTCGATGATGTCCTTGTCGGAATTGAAGCCAATTGCTCTCAACAATGTGGTCACAGGAAGTTTCTTCTTCCTGTCGATGTAAGCGTACATCACATTGTTGATGTCAGTTGCGAACTCAATCCATGAACCCTTGAACGGGATAATTCTGGCGGAGTAAAGCTTGGTTCCGTTGGCGTGAAGAGTCTGGTCGAAGAATACGCCCGGAGACCTGTGAAGCTGGGAGACGATGATACGCTCCGAGCCATTGATCACGAAAGTACCGGCAGGTGTCATATACGGGATATTGCCGAGATATACGTCCTGTACTCTCGTATCAAAATCCTCGTGTTCCGGATCACTGCAAGAAAGGCGGAGTTTTGCCTTCAGAGGGACGTTGTATGTGAGCCCTCTTTCAAGACACTCTTCAATCGAATACTGAGGAGGATCGATGAAATAATCGATGAACTCAAGCATATAGTTGTTCCTCGTATCTTCGATTGGGAATATTTCCTGGAATACCTGATACAACCCTTCGTTCTTTCTGTTCTCCGGGGTCGTATCGAGCTGGAAGAAGTCTCTGAACGACTTCAACTGCACCTCGAGGAGATCCGGATAATCCAGGATTTTGGAAGTGGCGAAATTAATTCGTTTGTTGGTAGTCTTATTTGACATATTCTGCCTTTGAATAGAGAAAAACTTAAATACGACAAAAAGGTTTAGAGCCTGTTAGATGACTCTAAACCTGATTTCGTTCCCATCATGGGGAGAAGCGAAGTTATTTAACCTCAACTTCTGCACCAGCCTCTTCGAGAGTAGATTTGATCTGCTCTGCTTCAGCCTTGGATACTTTCTCTTTCAAAGTTGCGTCTGGAGCCTTGTCAACGAGGTCCTTGGCCTCCTTAAGTCCGAGACCGAGGAGGTCCTTCACAGCCTTGATGACACCGAGCTTGGCGGCGCCGGCTGACTTGAGGATAACGTCGAACTCTGTCTGCTCAGCAGGAGCTGCCTCAGCTGCTGCTGCAGGGCCTGCTACAGCTACAGCTGCAGCTGCTGGCTCGATACCGTACTCTTCCTTGAGAACTTTAGCAAGTTCCTGAACGTCTTTTACAGAAAGGTTAACCAACTCTTCTGCAAGTGCTTTTACATCTGCCATAATAAATGATATTGATTAAATTGTTTATATTATTTCTCTTCTTTCTCTGAAAGTGTCTTGACGAGACCTGCGATAGTGCCACCTGCTGACTGAAGAGCGGAGATGACGTTGCGTGCAGGGGACTGGAGAAGTCCGATGATATCGCCAATGAGTTCTTCCTTGGATTTGATGGATGCGAGTTCATCGAGTTTGTCGACACCGACGAAAGCACATTCCTGTACATAGGCACCTTTGAGAACCGGTTTCTCGAATCCTTCCTTCTGAAGCTTCTTGATGAGCTTTGCAGGAGCGTTGGCAACCTCGGTATACATGATTGCGGTGTTGCCTACGAGGGTCGGGATGAGAAGTTTGATCTCCTCATTGTCGAGGGACTCAAGAACGTGGTTGAACAAGGTGTTCTTCACTACAGTGAGCTTGATGCCGGCCTCGAAGCAGGCACGACGGAGCTTTGTAGTCTGCTCGGCATTCAGTCCGGATATATCCGTAATGTAGAAGTTAGGAGTCTCCTGAAGCTGTGCTGAGATTGATTCAATTATCTGGGCTTTGATTTCTTTTCTCATAACATTGAATTTTTATAATTCAGCACTGAATGCTTTAACATCAATAGTTACACCCGGGCTCATTGTAGTACAAATCGAAGCGCCGAGAAGGTATGTTCCCTTGAGGGTCTGCGGCTTGAGCTTGATGATAGCGGAGAGAACTGTCTTCGCATTGTCATAAATCTGCTCTGGAGTGAAGGAAGCCTTTCCGATGGCGGTGTGGATGATACCGGTCTTGTCAACCTTGAAATCAATCTTACCTGCCTTTACTTCCTTTACAGCATTGCCGACAGCCATTGTCACAGTACCAGTCTTAGGGTTAGGCATGAGGCCTCTAGGTCCGAGGATACGTCCGATGGCACCGATCTTGGCCATTACGGAAGGGGTACAGATGATGACGTCAACGTCAGTCCAGCCACCCTTGATCTTCTCGATATACTCATCGAGACCTACGTAGTCTGCGCCTGCCTCCTTGGCCTCAGCCTCCTTGTCAGGAGTACAGAGAACGAGTACCCTGGTAACCTTACCTGTTCCGTGAGGAAGAGATACGACACCACGAATCATCTGGTTTGCCTTGCGAGGGTCAACACCGAGGTTGACTGCGAGTTCTACTGAAGAATCAAACTTGGTATAGGTAATATCCTTGAGGATACCGCACGCTTCAGCGAGTGCGTACTGCTTCTTCGGGTCATACTTGGCCACAGCAGCCTTCATGTTTTTTGAAAGTTTACTCATCTCGCAGAAAATTATTTAACATCCTCCGGGAATGCACCGGTCACTTGGATACCCATACTTCTTGCTGTACCAGCAACCATGGACATAGCTGACTTGAGAGTGAAGGCGTTCATGTCCTGAATCTTACCCTCAGCGATTGTCCTTACCTGATCCCAGGTAATGGTAGCTACCTTGTTCCTGTTAGGCTCGCCTGAACCCTTCTGGATCTTGGCTGCTTCCTTGAGAGAAACGGCAACCGGCGGCTGCTTTACAACAAATGAAAAAGACTTGTCTGAATAAACAGTGATGACCACTGGGAGAACCTTGCCTGCAGAAGCCTGTGTGGCTGCATTGAACTGCTTGCAGAAGTCCATGATATTCAGACCCTTGGAACCGAGAGCCGGTCCAACAGGAGGCGCAGGATTCGCTGCTCCGCCCTTAATCTGGAGCTTAATGAATCCGGTTACTTCTTTTGCCATAATTTATTCCTTAGTTACTTGATTAAAGCTGAGCTCGAGCAGGGTCTTCCTGCCGAAAATCATAACTATTACCTTGATCTTGCTTCTGTCAACTGCAATCTCATCGACAGTACCGTCGAAGCCATTGAATGGGCCATCGGTAATCTTGACTGAATCACCAACCTGGTAATCAACCTCGGTTGCGGCCTCATTCTCAACTTGTTCATCTTGTTTGCCGAGAAGTCTCTTGACTTCCTCGTCGCGGAGCGGAACAGCCTTCATCTCCGTGCCCTTCTTGTCCGAGTCGCTGCCGGTTGCCCTCTCAGTGAGGAATCCGGCAAGGCCAGGTATCACGTGGCTGCGGATAAGATATTCAGAGTCCTTGCCAAGTTCAGCCTCAATAAACACATAGCCCGGGAAAAGGATCTTCTCTGATGCAACCCTTTTTCCGTTCTTAACTGTGAACTTCTTCTCTACAGGGACGAGTACCTGCGAAATTTCTTTCTGCAGATCAACATCTCTTTCGATTTCTTTATCAAGGTATTCTTTGACTTTCTTCTCTTTGCTTCCTGCGGTCCTGAGGACGTACCATTTCTTCTCGCCCATAGTGATGAATCAAATTACAATGTGTAGATTACTGTCATCAGATTCTGGAAAATGTAGTCAATCAGGAAAAGCGCAACTGCGATGATGACGGTAGCCACCATGACGAGCAATGCAGAACTCTGCAACTTTGCCCAGGACGGCCAGGTCACCTTCTTGGTGAGCTCCTCGAAAGACCCTTTCACATAGTTAATGAACTTTCTCATCTTTTCTTTTAATGGACACTGCCTGTTGGAAGCTGTAGCAGAGTCTGTTAAACATTATCAAATCGTAACCTTTGATATCAGCAGGGGCAGAGAGATTCGAACTCCCATCAATGGTTTTGGAGACCACTATACTAACCCTTATACTATGCCCCTGTATAAGAGAGTGTCCCTTGAAGACACTCTCGATTTATGGTATGATAGATTATTCGATAATCTTACCAACCTGGCCTGCGCCGACTGTACGTCCACCCTCACGGATAGCGAAACGAAGACCCTCGTTAAGCGCTACTGGAGTGATGAGGTGTACCTTGATCTCTACGTGATCGCCCGGCATAACCATCTCAGTTCCCTCTGGAAGAGTAATCTCACCGGTAACATCGAGTGTACGGATGAAGAACTGAGGACGGTAGTGGTTGTGGAACGGAGTGTGACGTCCACCTTCCTCTTTCTTGAGGACGTAAATCTGGGCTGTGAAGTCAGTGTGAGGAGTGATAGAGCCTGGCTTGGCAACAACCTCACCTCTCTTGACATCCTTCTTGTCGATACCACGGAGGAGGAGACCTACGTTGTCACCAGCCTCACCCTGATCGAGGAGCTTGCGGAACATCTCGACACCGGTAACGGTAGTTGACCTAGGAGCGTCACCGAAACCTACGAGCTCAACAGGATCGTTCACGTGGATAGTACCAGTCTCGATACGGCCGGTAACAACGGTACCACGACCAGTGATTGAGAAGATGTCCTCGATAGGCATGAGGAATGGCTTCTCGTTCTCACGAACTGGAATCGGAATGTATGAATCAACTGCATCCATAAGTTCCATAACCTTGTCCTCCCACTCTTTCTCTCCGTTAAGTGCACCGAGAGCGGAGCCGCGGATGATAGGGCAGTCCTCATCGAAATCATAGAATCCGAGAAGGTCGCGAACCTCCATCTCGACGAGGTCAAGCATCTCAGGATCGTCAACGAGGTCAACCTTGTTGAGGAAAACGACAATCTTAGGAACGTTTACCTGCTTTGCAAGGAGGATGTGCTCACGGGTCTGAGGCATAGGACCGTCAGTAGCAGCACAAACAAGGATTGCACCGTCCATCTGGGCAGCACCGGTAACCATGTTCTTCACGTAGTCAGCGTGGCCTGGACAGTCAACGTGCGCATAGTGACGTGTCGCAGTCTCGTACTCGATGTGTGAAGAGTTGATGGTGATACCACGCTCCTTCTCCTCTGGAGCGTTGTCGATCTGGTCGAAAGACTTGATCTCCTCGCTACCGAAACCTCTCTCGTGGAGTACCTTGGAGATGGCTGCGGTAAGAGTAGTCTTACCGTGGTCAACGTGGCCGATAGTACCGATGTTGACGTGCGGTTTGGTTCTTACAAATGTTTCTTTTGCCATAATATTATGTTTTTAATATGTTATTGCTGTATAAACACATTTAGAGCCGGTGATGGGATTTGAACTCATGACCTCATCCTTACCAAGGATGCGCTCTACCCCTGAGCTACACCGGCGACCTGTAATTGGAGCGGAAAACGAGGTTCGAACTCGCGACCCTCAGCTTGGAAGGCTGATGCTCTACCAACTGAGCTACTTCCGCATTTATTGGTGGGAGAAGATGGATTCGAACCACCGAAGGCATAAGCCAGCAGATTTACAGTCTGCCCCATTTGGCCACTCTGGTATTCTCCCATTGTTGGTTGCGCTCCCTGCGGAGACGCATTGAATTATCTTACAAAGAACTTCTGAGCCGATGGAGGGAGTCGAACCCACGACCCCGAGATTACAAATCACGTGCTCTGGCCAACTGAGCTACATCGGCGTTGTCGCCCTACGTTTCCGAAGGGATTGCAAAGATAGACATTAATTCTGATTCTCCAAAATTTTTTGACTTTTTTCTGCAATTTTCAACATTTCCACAATTTTCCCGGATATTCCGGCGGCATCAAGACCGCATTCGGAACGCTGTGAGGCCTGCCTGTCCTGACCTATATATTTGTCCGGAATTCCCAGGCCGCGAAGATTGGCCTTGCATCCCGACATTGCCATATATTCGGCTACAGCCCCGAAAAGGCCGCCCGCAAGAGATCCGTCCTCCACGGTAAGGACGTTCCCGGTGGCTGCGGCAGCCTCCAGGATAGACCTGTCTATCGGCTTTATGTACCTGATATCGTAAACGGCCGGACTCACCCCGGTCTCCTTCTCCACGTCGTCAGCCGCCTTGAGAGCCGAAGACGCCATAGGGCCGGCAGAAATCACGGCAAACCTGCCGTCACCCTCCCGGAGACATTCACCGCGGCCGGGTTCCAGGACAGCATATCCAGCATTCCGCCAGTCCGCTCCTTCCCCGCAACCCCTCGGATAACGGATGATGAACGGGCCTCCGGTATACTGCGAGGCAGTGTACATCAGCCTCTTGAGTTCAATTTCATTGCGCGGAGCGGAAATGACCGCATTCGGAACCGGCCTGTATGCAGCAAGGTCCAGGCATCCGTGATGCGTGGAGCCGTCTTCTCCAACCAGCCCCGCCCTGTCGAAACAAAGGACTACAGGCAGGTTCTGCATTGCCACATCGTGGATAATCTCATCGTATGCCCTCTGGGAGAATGACGAATAAATATTGCAGAACGGCCTCATCCCTCCGGCTGCCAGCCCGGCTGAGAATGTGACGGCGTGCTCCTCCTCTATGCCCACATCGAAGAACCGCCCGGGAATCTCCTTGGCCAGGAGGTTCATGCCACAGCCTGTCGACATTGCAGGAGTGATGCCGACAATGCGTTCATCCCTGCGGGCGAGGTCCAGAAGCACTTCCCCGAACACGTCCTGGTACCTGTCAGCATTGCGCTCGCCGGTAATCCTCTCACCTGTAGCAGGGTCGAATTTGCCCGGAGCATGCCATACCACAGGGTTATTCTCGGCTGGAGCATAGCCCTTGCCCTTCTTGGTGATTGTATGCAGAATCCGCGGCCCCTTGATGTCCTTCAGCCTGCGGAGCGCATCGAGAACCGCATTTATGTCATTTCCGTCAATCGGGCCGAAATACCTGAATCCCAGCGCCTCGAAGAAGGCCCCGTGGTATCCGCCGAGAATGGAGGACTTGGTACCCCGCACCACTTTCTGCATTTTATCCCTGAACCTTCCCTCCCCTATACTGTTCCAGATCTTGTCCTTGAGACGGAGATATCTCGGGTCAGTGGTGAGTTTCAGCAGATGATTGTGGATGCCGCCAATGTTATTGTCAATGGATATGTTGTTGTCATTCAGGATAATGAGAATGTCGCTGCGGCTTGCCCCGGCATTGTTCAGGCCCTCAAGGGCCAGTCCGCCGGTCAGGGCGCCGTCACCTATCAGCGCAATGGACTTGTAATTCAGCCCCTGCACCTTCGCCGCATACGAATATCCGAGGGCTGCTGAAATGGAGGTAGAAGAATGCCCGGCACCGAACGCATCGTAAGGGCTCTCCGACATCTTCGGGAAGCCGCTCAACCCGTCCCTCATCCTGTTTTTCCTGAAAGCATCCCGCCTGCCTGTCAATATCTTGTGGGCGTATGCCTGATGTCCGACATCGAATACAATCTTGTCCTCAGGGGTATTGAACACATAATGCAGCCCCACAATCAGTTCCACGGCCCCAAGGCTGGAGCCGAGATGTCCGGGATTGGCAGCACAGCATTCTATTATATACTGACGGATTTCGGCGCAGAGTCCGGCAAGTTGACCGGGTTCAAGCCGTCGAAGGTCCTCAGGTGTGTTTATATTCTCCAGCATAATTCCAATTGAAAGAGGGACAGTTCCAATGCCTGCCCGAATCGCAAATATACAAAACCAAATCCAAAATTTTGCGATTTTGTCATTATTTCAATAAATTGCGGGGATTTTTGGAGGAAATCAAACTAACACAAATATGACAAAGGCTCAAAAATTAATGAATGACAGCGCGATAGCCCGCTGGACAGTGCTCGTACTGATAGCACTGATGATGTTCTTCGGCTATATGTTTGTGGACGTCATGTCCCCTCTCAAGACAATGATAGAGGCCACAAGAGGCTGGAACTCATCCGTTTTCGGCACATACGCCGCATCCGAGTACTTCCTCAATGTATTCTGCTTCTTCCTCATCTTCGCAGGTATCATCCTCGACAAGATGGGCGTAAGATTCACCGGTCTCCTCTCCGCATCCCTGATGGTGGGTGGAGCTGTCATCAAGTACATAGGTATCAGCGATGCCTTCCAGACATCCGCTCTCTGCGGCTGGCTTGACAGCTGGTGGGTAGCCCTTCCTGGAAGCGCAAAGATGGCCTGCCTCGGATTCATGATCTTCGGCTGCGGCTGTGAAATGGCCGGAACCACCGTCTCCAAGGCAATCGCAAAATGGTTCAAGGGCAAGGAAATGGCTCTTGCAATGGGACTTGAGATGGCAATCGCCAGGCTCGGAGTATTCGCAGTAATGTGGATATCCCCTATGATTGCGGGCAAGTTCAACGGTTCAGTGGTAGCCCCTGTAGGTTTCTGCACAGCCCTCCTCGTGGTAGGTCTCCTCTTCTTCCTCATTTTCACATTCATGGACAGGAAGTTCGACTCCCAGCTCATGGAGGCCGGCCTGCTCACGGCGGAGAAATCCCCGGAGGACGAGTTCCACATCAGCGACCTCGGCAAGATTTTCTCCAGCAAGATGTTCTGGATTGTAGCCCTGCTCTGCGTGCTCTACTACAGTGCCATATTCCCATTCCAGAGATATGCGCCAAACTATCTTGAGGTTACCCTCAACGTGGATGCGGAAACCGCTTCAAGACTCTTCAGCTGCTTCCCTATTCTCGCAATGGTCCTCACGCCGTTCCTCGGAGCCTTCCTCGACTTCAAGGGCAAGGGAGCCTCAATGCTTATGCTCGGTGCCATCATCATGATTGTCTGCCACCTGTGTTTCGCATTCATTCTCCCGGCATTCCCTAGCAAGGCACTCGCCCTCATCCTCATCGTGACCCTGGGCGTATCATTCTCCCTTGTGCCGGCAGCCCTCTGGCCATCAGTTCCGAAAATCATTGACGAGAAGATTCTCGGTTCCGCATACTGCCTCATCTTCTGGGTCCAGAACATCGGACTCTGCCTCGTGCCTCTCCTCATCGGAGTCGTTCTGGAAGGCACCGGCGGATACACCGCTCCTATGATTATATTCTCTTCATTCGGCGTCCTCGCATTCATCCTCACCTTCCTCCTCAAGATTGAGGACAAGAGAAAGGGTTACAGGCTTGAGGAGCCTAACGTTGCAAAGAAAGATGAATAACAGGAAAACGGCGGCATCGGTATCGTGCTGGGCTGCATTGGCCTGCCTCGTCGTACCGATGTTCGCATCGTATTTCTTCGATGACATGTTCTCATCCCTCTCCCAGCTGTTCCGCAACCCGGAACTCCTGGAACTGGGATGGGATTCTGCTGATTACGGATTCTACGCCGGAGGCTATTCATTCCTCTGCGTGTGGGGAGGCCTCATTGTCTGCGGAATGCTGCTTGACAAATGGGGAGTGAGGGTTACAGGCTCCATCTTCGTGGGAATGATGACAGCCGGGGCAGCCCTCGTCACCTTCGCCATCACCTCGGGAATGCCGCCGAAAACCTCATTGTCAGTAGCCTACGTGGGCTGCATGCTCTTCGGGCTGGGCAGCGAGATTGCCGGTGTCGGAGTCACCAGGTCCATAGCCAAATGGTTCAAGGGCAGGAATATGGCATTTGCAATGGGTCTTCAGCTGGCAATCGCCAGGCTGGGAACCGCCCTGGCATTGATTCTTTCACCAATGCTGGTTAAGGCCAAGGGCGAAGGGGAAATCTACACCCTGCTCGAAACGGCCAGGCCTGCATTCTTCGGACTGGCATTGCTCCTGCTCGGCACGGTCCTCTGGGCAGTGTTCGTGATGATGGATGCCAGGTTCGACGCACAGAACGGGCTGACTGACAGGAAGGAGAGGAAAGAGGAGGACGAGTTCAAGTTCTCCGACATATTCAAGGTACTGTCCAACAAGCACTTCATAATGTCGGCCCTGCTCTGCGTCTTCTTCTACTGCAGCATTATCTCGTTCAAGAAATTCGCCACGTCAATATTGATTCCGAGATTTGACCTCCCGGCCGGAAGCGCCAGCCTGATGGTGTCCCTGATTCCGTTCTCCACGGTAATCTTCGCCCCTCTATTCGGCTCGCTGGTGGACAAGGTCGGCAAGGGTACGAGATGGATGGTGGCCGGCTCTGTCCTGGTCTTCATTGCACATATCATCATTGCATTTGCTCCGGAAGGGGTGAGCGGCTTCGGCTATGCGGGAATCGCAATCCTCGGGGTGGGATACTCCCTCGTGCCGGCGGCCCTCTGGCCTACCGTGTCGAAAATCGTCCCGGAGAAGAACCTCGGAACGGCCTACTCCCTCATTTACTGGATACAGAACATGGGAATGCTGCTGGTGCCGATAGTCGTGGGATTCATATTCAGGAACACTGGATCAGGAAAGCTTGCGGCTCTCCATTCAGAATATGTTTTCCTGGCATTGTGCCTGCTGGCGATAATTGTGTCCCTGCTTTTTGCAAGGTCATCAGACAAGAATCCCGGCCTGGGACTGGACAAGGCTAACGGGTAAGTATTGCCACGGCTTCGTCCACGCCCAGTGCATCCCCGACCCTGAAACCGCCTGTCCGGGTACGGCGCAGGGATGCGAGGTGGGCACCGGAACCCAAAGCCTCTCCCAGGTCACGTGCAAGGGCCCGGACGTAGGTCCCCTTCGAACATACAATACGTATATCTGCCTGGGGAAGATGGAGGTGTGAATTGTCAGTGACATTGATCCTGAGATTCCGGCCGTCTTCCCCAGACGTTTCTTTCGGCATGGCAGGCACACCCTCCGGCCAGAAACGCAGGAGTTCCATCTCCCTGATTTCAATGGTCTGCCTGGAAAGCAGGTCAGCGACTGAATGGTCAAACCCTGCGGAGCCTTCATTCACCATCTTCTTCCATTCCTTCCTGGCAAGTTCGTAGGCCCTGACCCCGTCCACTGACTTGGCGGAAAAAAGCGGTGCGACCTGCTCCTGTACACCGATGAATGACGGGAGCAACGCAGTGAGAGCCTCCTCATTGACACCATCGGTAGCATATCTCGCATCTATCTCTTTTTCAAGGTCGTATGAAGGTGTAGTGGCCCCGAATGCCACCCCTGCCACATATTCCTTCTCGTGGCGCTGGAACTCCTCGGCCTGCCTCGTTGCCTTTCCGATGCAAACCAGAAGGACACCTGTCGCAAGCGGGTCCAATGTCCCGGCGTGGCCTACCTTGAGGTTTTTCTTGTGGAAATGCCGGCAGGCACAATACTTCAGTTTCCTGATAACATCGGCGGATGTCCATCTGTATGGCTTGTCCACAGGAACGACAATGCCCTCCGGATAGTCGTCAATACTGTCGGAGAGTACTATGTCCAAATGTCTGTTGTCCAGTATCATTGAACCGGTATCTTGTCAATGCGGCGCTGATGGCGGCCACCCTCGAACTCTGTCCCAAGCCAGGTCATCGTCATCATCTGGATCATCCTGAAAGAGACGAAACGGGCAGGCATCACGAGGATATTGGCATTGTTGTGAGCCTTGACCAGACGGGCAATCTCGGTGCCCCATGCCAGGCCCGCACGGATTCCGCGGTGCTTGTTCAATGTCATTGCCATGCCGTTGCCGGTTCCGCACATTGCGATTCCGCAATCCACTTCGCCCTTCTCCACGGCTTCAGCCAGAGGGTGGGCTACATCAGGATAATCCATGCTGTCCGCCGTGTCAGTTCCGAAATTGACGACTTCAAACCCCTTCTTCTCAAGGTAAGGGATAAGCCTGGTCTTGTAATCCACGCCGGCGTGGTCGCTGCAGATTCCGATTTTCATATATTCTTGATTTTGAAGGTTACTTGCCAAGCCTCCCAGCTGCAAATGCCATCCTGGCCGCAAACTCCCTGCTTCCAATGAAGGAGAGAATGTCGGCAATGCCAAGTCCGCTTGAGGCGCCGGTCAATGCCAGGCGGATGCAGTTCATTACCTTGCCCATCGGCCAGCCCTGCTCACGGATATAGTCCTCCAGCACAGGCTCAATACCCTCCTTGGTGAAGGCGCAGCCTGATGCGCAGACGTGCTCCAGGGCCTGGAATGCCGGAGCGTAGTTCTCCTCTTTCCAGAACTTGTCCACGTCCTTGGCAAGGAACGGAGCCGTAAGACTGTCATCGAATACCTTGACTCTCGGGTCTGCGGCGCGGCGCAGGTCCACAGGCTTCTGGATTTCCGGTCCGCCGGCCTTCACCCCGAATGCCTGATAGTCGGACGGGGACAGGAAGAGGCAGGCTGCAATCTCCCAGATATCCTTCACGAAGGTAGCCCTTTCCTTTACCAGGGAGACCACCTCTGAAACATATTCATGAGTAACGATATGATTCTTGAAGTCAATGCCTTTGCCTGCAAACTCGGCCCCTGCCGTCAATGCGCAGGCCGGGCAGTCAACGACATTGAACCCGTGGGACTCAAGAACAGGGATGAAGAGGTCGGTGATTTCCTTGTCAGTACGCATCCTGAGATACTCCTTGTTGTACCACCTGGCCTTGTCAGGATTGAACCTGGCCCCGGACTTGATGACGCGGTCGAGCGAGAATGCCCCGATGAGTTCATCCATCGTGAAGAGTTCCCTGTCATCACCCGGATTCCATCCCAGCATTGCGAGCATATTTACGAAGGCCTCCGGGAAATAACCGTCCTCACGGTAGCCCCGGGACTCCTCTCCGGCGGCATTGACCCACTTCAGCGGGAACACCGGGAACCCGAGACGGTCCCCGTCACGCTTGCTGAGCTTGCCCTTTCCGTCCGGTTTCAGGAGGAGGGAGAGATGTGCAAAGCGGGGCATGGTGTCCTCCCATCCGAATGCCTTGTAGAGCATATAGTGAAGCGGCAGTGACGGCAGCCACTCCTCTCCCCTGATGACCTCGCTGATTTCCATGAGATGGTCATCCACGATATTGGCGAGATGGTAGGTCGGGAGTTCGTCAGCCCTCTTCCAGAGGACCTTGTCGTCAAGTGTGTCGGTATTCACTTCAATATGGCCCCTGATAAGGTCATCCATCTTGACTACCACATTCCCAGGCATCTTGAACCTGATGGTCCAGGTATCTGTAGTCTCGAGAAGGTTCTTCACCTCATCCTCAGGAAGGGTAAGGGAATTGCGGAGCTCGAGTCTCGTCTTCTGGTTGTAGATGAATGTGCCGCCGGCGGACTCGGCCTCAGTCCTCTTCGCCTCAAGTTCCCCGGCAGTGTCGAAAGCATAGTAGGCATAGCCGTTGGCGATGAGCTGGTCCGCATAGCGGCGGTAGATTCCCTTGCGCTGGGACTGCCTGTACGGTGCGTGAGGATGCTTCCCTGAAGCCACCTCTACCACATTGCCGTTCTCGTCCACTCCCTCGTCCGGATGGATGCCGCACCAGTTCAGTGCCTCAATGATGTATTTCTCCGCTCCCGGCACGAACCTGTGGGAGTCGGTATCCTCGATACGGATGATGAAATCTCCGCCGTTCTGCTTGGCATACAGATAGTTATAGAGAGCCGTCCTGACTCCTCCCATGTGGAGAGGCCCGGTAGGTGACGGCGCAAATCTTACTCTTGTTCTTCTTTCCATGATGTTACGTCTGTTTCAGCGCGGCAAAATTACTACGTTTCATTCTATTACGCAAGAATTCCGCCCGGCAAGAATTCATTCGGCCGGCTTGGTATGCTTGATTGACCTCCGGATTGCGGCATTGTTGGTGAGGTCGCTGATTTCCTGCGAGCCGCTGACCACGAGGGCCGGCTTGTCCCCGTAACTGAAATGCGGGACATTCTCGGAGGTATTGTAACTTATCTTGTTGATATAGGTCTCGTCGCGGAGTTGTATTTCTCCGCCGGCCTCCATATCCCTGCCCTTGTAGGTGAAGTCCCTGTCAATGATAATCAGTTTGCTCAGGTCATCGCCTGTAAGCTCCGTGAGGGTCTTCTTGAATCCGGTAGCAATGACGGTGATGCTGATAGTGTCATCCGCATTGGGGTCGTCGAACCAGATCAGTCCCCTCTTGGATTTGTCCACCAGCCCGGTTCTCTCGGTAATGAGGTCAGTAATGGCGCCGAACTGCTGCATCTTCAGGCCATTCTCGTTGTTTGCAGCGGTGACATTAATGAGAAGATTCTTGGCAGTGGAGAGGTCGAAATCATTGAGAAGCGGAGATTCAAGTGCCTGGGTAACAGCCTTCTCGATACGTTCAGGACCGCTTCCCCAGCCGCAGCCCATTAGGGCCATCCCGCTGTTCTTCATCATTGTCACGACATCCTGGAAATCCACATTGATGTAGCCGGGCTTGTTGATGATTTCAATGATGCCCCTCACCGCAGTGGCCAGCACCTCGTCGGCCTTCGGGAAGGCATTCTGCACAAGTTCGTCCCCGAAGTAGGCGTAGAGTTTCTCATTGTTGATGATGAGGAGGCTGTCCACGTTCCTTTCCAGTTCGTGAATGCCGTCAGCGGCCTTGGACAATGCCAGACGGCCCTCGTTGCGGAAAGGCAGGGTCACCACGCCCACAGTGAGGATTCCGTTTTCCTTGGCCAGCCTCGCAATCACGGGAGATGCTCCCGTACCTGTGCCGCCGCCAAGACCGGCAGTGATGAAAAGCATCCTGGTACCGCCCTCGGTAATCCTGGCCAGAATTTCATCCTGGCTGTCTATCGCGGCCTTCCGGGCCACATCAGGGTCGGTTCCGGCTCCCAGCCCGTTGCCAAGCTGAAGTTTTATCGGCACTTCGCTCTTGAAAAGCGCCTGCGAATCGGTGTTGCAGACCACGAATCCGCAACCCTGAATCTTCTGCCGGTACATATAAGTCACGGCATTGCAGCCTCCGCCTCCGACACCAATGACTTTAATCATTGTCTTCTGCTGCTCCCAGTCAGTCGGGGTCACAATATTGGTATCACTTATATAGTCTGTCATAGCCTGCCTTGTTTAAACATTCTCATTATTCATCTCATCGAACATCTTGGCAAATTTCCAACGGACCTTGCTGAGCAGGCCGCTCTTGGACTTTTTCTCCTCAGTATCAGCGGCTTTCTCTTCTTTACCGGTCTCTTCCTCCTTTTCTTCCCCGTGTTCACCGGACTCCTCTTTGTCCTCCTCTCCTGGAGCAGGGGTTTCGCCGGCCGCTCCTTCACTTACATCCTGTACAGGTTCTTCCACCACAACAGCCTCTTCCTCAACGGCTTCCTCCTCCACGTCATCGGATGGCGCACAGCAGTTCAGGTTATCCTCCTTGGCCAGGAGAATCATTCCTGCGGCGCATACAGCCTCAGTGGCAAGAATGCCTTCGCAACCGGTGGCCACGAAACCTCCCTTCGGATAGCCTGTTCTCACGGTATAGCCGGAAATCTCGCGGAGGAAATTGCCTATATGCAGCATCTCGGCCCCGCCTCCGGTAATGACTACACCCTTGCGGAGATATTCCGAAAGACCGCTTTCCTGGATGAAATAGAGCATTGCGTCCAGAATCTCCTGCTCCCGCGCAGTAATAATCTGGGAAAGATATCTCACCGGAATCTGGTTCGAGATATTGCGGCTGTCAGTCTCCACCTGGATAATCTTGTCCCCGAGAGTCTGGAGCTTATCAGGCATGCAGCCTCCGAATGCCTTCTTGATATTCTCGGCAAGCCGGTCTGAAATCGTACATTCGGACCTGATGTCAGAGGTGACGACATCGCCTCCGAACGGGATTGAGGAATAATGGGAAAGTATCCTGTTGGTGTAAATGGACACGGAAGTCGCACCTGCGCCCAGGTCAATGAGGGCGACGCCATTCTGCAACTCCTCGTCCGTCAATACCGCCTTGGCCGTGGCAATCGGGCTGAAATATGTCCTGACAATGGCAATCCCCAGGTCAGAGAAGACTTTGTAAAGCATGTTCACTGAGCTCCTCTTTCCGATGAAAATCTTGAAATTGCCAGTAATGGAAGGGCTGACCATTCCCACTATGTCATTCTCGCTTAGCTGGATATACTCCGGAGTCGCAAATGACTGCGCCACAGCCCCGTATATCATCTCATTCCCAGGCCTGTCAAGCTTGCTGTCGTCCATCGCCAACTCCTTGAGCATCCTGATTTCCTCCTCGGTGATGCATTCTTCCGCATTGGCCCGGGGAAACTCGCCGGAGGCCATTCTCTGCTGGACATCACATCTCGGAAGCCCTACGGCCACCTGGAGAATCTTGATTTTCAGTTCGTTCTCAGCCTCGGAGACAAGCCCTCCCACGACTTTCTCCACCTTGGCTATATTGAGGACGGCACTGTTCCTCATTCCGGCGGAAGGAGCCGTACGGTAAAACAATATCTGGATGTTGTCCCCGGTAACCTTGGCCACAGCCAGGGCCGTCTTGCTCGTTCCCAGGTCTATCACCGCAAGATATCTCTCCATATCTTCATTGAGTGTACTCATATAATATATCTTATTTCTGTTTCCTACATACAATCTGCCCGGAGTATGATACGTCCACAGTGGAATAGTAACCCTCATCCTTCCTGTTTTTGACATATCTGTAATACTTCTCAATCCTGGCGAACTTCTTCCGGTAGTCTTCCGGACGCCCGATGATGAATTTTTCTTTTCCCTTCCCCGGCACGAGAACCAGGCTGCCTCCTGAGTCCACATAAATCTGCGAAATGGCATCAGCCCAGTCCCTGTTGTCCGACAGGAAATCCACCAGTTCCAGAATGCCGCCCATCCAGGCCTTCTCCGCCTCGCTCTCCGGCATTCCCTTGAAGCCGGCAGTTATCTTGAGCGGAATCCGCCCGTCAACCACGGGTACCCTGGAGGTATAGTTCCTCTGTGTCGGGAAAATGTAGCCTGTGGCATCCGCATACCAGCTGTTCGGACCGGAAATGAGCCTCACGACGGGACAACGCTGCGAAATGGCCACATTGAGGTAACCGTCATTCGTCACGTAGGCGTCAGCCCTCAGAATCGGGCCCTTGCCGTTCAGCATATCCTCAACCTTCTGAAGGTCAATGTCTTCGAGACGTTTCCCGAAGCAGTCGCCATAACCCTTCGAGATGTAGCCCTTCACATCCGCCCCAGTGATGAAAGACTTGTCGACCCCGGCATCGAACTCCACCCTGATGCCCTCGCAGGTACGGGCATGATATTCCTCGACTCCTTTTCTGTCCAGGAAAACCAAGAATACCAGCACGGCAACCAGGAACGCCGTCACCAACAAGTATTTCCACAGCCTGTTCATCTACAGCCTTGACTCAAGCATCTTCGTTATCGGTTCCACAAATCTGTCAATATTGCCCGCCCCGAATGTCACAAGTACATCAAGCGGCTCTTTTTCGAGGTAGCCCATGAGTTCATCCCTGTGAAGCATGACCTTCTCCTGTGCGGTCACCTTGTCGAAGATAATGCCTGAGCCCACACCCGGAATCGGTTCCTCCCTGGCAGGATATATATCCAGCAGGATGAGTTTGTCCACCAGGCTCAAGGACTCGGCAAATCCGTCCGCGAAGTCCCTTGTCCTGGTGTAAAGATGAGGCTGGAAGACAGCCGTAATTTTCCTGCCCGGGAAAATGTCACGCATCGAACTGATTGCCGTGGCGAGTTCTTCAGGATGATGGGCGTAATCGTCAATATAGGAAAGGCCCGGGGTATTCAAATGGATGTCAAGACGCCTCTTCACCCCCGAGAATGTGCCTATTGCCTTCTTTATGGCCCCAGGCCCAAGCCCGTAACTGAGGCATATTGCGGCGGCGGCAATGCTGTTTTCGACATTGACCCAGCCCGGCACCCCGCATTTCACTGCCTTGATTACCCCGCCGGGATATACCAGGTCGAAGGTAAAGTAACCGAGATTGTCCGGAGCCGCATTCTCTGAATGGAAATCGGCTTCAGGATTGTCCAGATGATAGGTAAGGACCTCCGCTCCGGTATCTCCGGCATTGATGTCGATACCATATTTGGCAATCACCCTCCCGCTGACCTGGGATGCGAAGTCCTTGAAGGCCCTGCGGACGTGGCTTATATCACCGTAGATGTCCAGATGGTCGGCATCCATTGCGGTGATTACCGCTACCTCCGGATACAATTGGAGGAAGGACCTGTCGAACTCGTCGGCCTCCGCTACTACCGCATCGCTGTGGCTCATGAGCAGATTCGTCCCGTAATTCTTCGAAATTCCCCCGAGGAAGGCCGTGCAACCCTCACCGCTGTCGGTGAGGATATGTGCCGTCAATGTACTTGTAGTGGTCTTTCCGTGGGTTCCCGCTACGGCGAGACAACGTTTTCCTCTGGTAATCTCCCCGAGGACCCTGGAACGCTTCACGAGCTTGTAGCCCTTCTCCCTGACCTTGGCCATCTCCCCGAGGGAATCCGGAATGGCCGGCGTATATATGACCAGGGTACCGTCAATATCTTCCGGAATGAGGTCAGGCCTGTCCTCAAAATGTACCGGGATACCCTCCTCCTGAAGCTTGGATGTAAGGTCCGACGGGGTCTTGTCATAGCCCGAGACCTCGTATCCCTTGAATTTGTAATATCTGGCTATGGCGCTCATTCCGATGCCGCCAATGCCAATGAGATAGATATGTGACCAATCAGCCATTCTGATTCCTCCTGTCGACTAATTCGTATATTTTCCCTGCAATCCTGGACGCTGCGTCAGGCAGGGCCAGGGCTGCGATGTTTTTCTCCATCAATGCAATCGCCTCACTGTCTGAAACAAGCGACAAAGCCTTGTCCATCAATGTCCCGGGTGCATCGGCATCCTTCACGAGGGCTGCCGCATCCTTCCTGACCAGAGCCATCGCATTGTGGGTCTGGTGATCTTCGGCGACATTGGGAGAAGGCACGAAAAGGGCCGCCTTTCCGACTGCGCACAACTCCGATACGGTGCTGGCACCGGAACGGGATATCACAAGGTCAGACACTGCGTATGCCAAGTCCATCCTGGAGATGAAATCATTCCAATGTACCAGAGCCGCGACCTCTTTGTCGACATTCGACATAAATGCCTCTACCTGGGGCTTGTAATACTTGCCGCACTGCCAGATTATCTCCACGTTCCCGCCGCCCGGGCAGCCTCTGCCAATCCAGTTCATCATTGACTTGTTCAGAGTACCGCTTCCGAGACTTCCCCCGACAATGAGAATATGCTTCTTCGCCGGGTCCAGGCCATAGAACTCCATTCCCTCCTTCCGCATTTCCCCGGTAGCGGGGACAATCCCCTTCCTGATAGGATTGCCGGTCATCACTATCCTGCCGGCAGGAAAGAAACGCTCCATCCCCTCGTAAGCCACACATATCACATCGGCCTTCTTCCCGAGGATTTTGTTGGTCAGGCCAGCAAATCCGTTCTGCTCCTGAATCAATGTCGGTATTCCCCGTCTCTGGGCAGACCACAGCAGGGGGGCACTTGCATAGCCTCCCACGCCGACCGCCACATCCGGCCGGAAATCCCTTATTACATCCCCGGCCTTGGAAATGCTCCTGAGAATCTTGAACGGAGCCTGGAGGTCGTTGATGATATTCTTGAAGTTCAACTGACGCTGCAGGCCCACCACCGGAAGGCCTACAATCCTGTAACCGGCAGCAGGGACCTTCTCCATCTCCATCTTCCCTTCGGCCCCGACGAAAAGTATTTCACTGTCGGGATTCAGCCTGCGCATCTCGTCAGCGATGGATATGGCCGGGAAAATATGTCCTCCCGTACCGCCGCCGCTAATCAATATTCTCAATGGTCTGTATTGTTTCATTGCACCATAGTTTCTAAATCCTCCAAATCATTCAATGAGTCCTTCCGCTCGTCACCGGTACCGAAATGGGACGCCTGCATTTCCTCGGCCGTCTCCCTGGCTATCTTCTTCTTCGCCATGCGGCTGATGGAGAGAATGACTCCGAAAGCGACGCTGAAGCACAGGAACGAACTGTTTCCGTGACTTATCATCGGCAGGTTCTGTCCTGTCATCGGAATCAGGTCCACATTGACCAGGATATGCAGCAGCGCCTGGCAGGAAATCAGGGCCACAAGCCCGGCGACCGTACACTTGGCATAGACCGTGTCGCAGTTCCTGACAATGATGGAGCCTCTTGCCAGCAGCGTCCCGTACAACATCAGCAGCAGCAAACCTCCGGCCAGGCCGTATTCCTCAATAATGAAACTGAACATATAGTCCTCATACATAACTGCGACGATATAGCGCTGGGTACTCTTTCCCGGCCCTTTGCCGAGCATTCCGCCCGTGCTCACAGCCACCTTGGCGCTGATAACCTGCTTCGAGCCGTCTAACACTTTCTGGAATGCCAATGTGTTCGGCTTGAGCTTATGCAGTTCCTTGATCGGGTCGCCCTGGAAATCGCTGACTCGCGAGATGGCTGTAGTCAGCCTGGTCAGAAGTGTCCAGCCTGTAAGCTTCTGCAATGCGAAAACCATGGCGAGCGCAATGACCCCGGCCAGCACAAGATGGAATATGTACTTCCACTTCATCCTCCCGACAATGACGGTGAACCCCATCACGAGCCCGAGGAATATGGCACTGGAGTTACTTCCGACAAGTTCCAGAAGGAAGACAATGACCATCGGGACCCCGATATAGAACATCACCTTGCCCTCCTCGCCTGACAGGAAGCGCAGCCACCTGAAACTGGAGAGTTTGTCGGCAAGCTGTGTCTCTTTCTGCTTCAATGCCTGGAGAGCCCAGGCCAGGTACATCACCATCGCCACCTTCACCACCTCATAAACCATGACCGGCACACCGAACATCACTATAGTTCGCCAGGTCCCGGAACCCGTGACGGTCTCTATCGGCTTGAGGAAAGGAATCTTATCGAAATGCGAGTCCAGAAGTACCAGCAGGAATACCGAGGCGATGAATCCTAGTTTGGACAGGAATTTCAGGAGCCCCACTTTTCCGAACTTGCAGATGAGCCAGATCAGGGCAAGTCCGCCGACGGCCACATAAACCTGCTGTATGGCGTAGTCAAATCTGGAAGCAGCGTTGTGTTTCGCAAGAAGCGATGTGGAAGAGGCCATGCTCACAATGGAAAAAGCAATGATGCAGAAGACGATAATCCAGATAATCTTATCGCCTTCAAGCCTGTCAAACAGGTCGCTGAAACTTCGTTTTTTCGCAGTCGCCTTCGCCATTGCCATCCAGGTAATTACAATTGTCTCACGGCAGCCTTGAACTGCTCGCCCCTATCTTCGTAGCAGGTGAACAGGTCGAAACTTGCGCAGCAAGGGCTGAGGAGAACCACGTCACCGTCTTCCGCGAATGCTGCGGATGTCCTGACGGCCTCCCCGGCGGAAGTGGTATCCTTGATATATTCCTTGCCCACGATATCCTCGAAAGCCTCGTGAATCTTCCGGTTGTCCACGCCCAGGCATACGATTGCCTTGACCTTCTCCCTCACAAGCGGCTCAAGCACCTTGTAGTCATTGCCCTTGTCGGTACCTCCGACTATCCACACCACAGGGCGGGCCTGGCATTCGAGAGCATACCAGGCAGCATCCACATTGGTGGCCTTGGAATCATTGATATACAGCACTCCCCCGACACTCATCACCGGCTCCAGCCTGTGCTCAATAGGCTTGAATGTCTCGAGAGACTCGCGGATTACAGCATTGTCAATGCCGGTGGCCTTCGCAGCGAGAGCCGCAGCCATTGAATTGTAAACATTGTGAATGCCGCCGAGAGCAAGTTCCTTCAGGAAAATGTCACATTCCTCATCCTCATACTTGACAATGATGCGGTCATCCTCGATATAAGCACCCTGCTCGACCTTGTCCTTCTGGGTGAACGGCAGTTTCTTGGCCTCAGTGACGATTTTGTCGAGATGGTTGATGGTGATTTCGTCATCCGAGTCGAAGATGAAGCAGTCCTCAGGCCTCAAGTTCCTGATAATGCGGAACTTGGCCCTCACGTAGTTCTCCATGTCGTAGCCATACCTGTCGAGGTGGTCTGGAGTAATGTTGGTAATCACGGCAATATCAGGCCTGAACTCATAGCAGTTGTCAAGCTGGAAGCTGCTGATTTCCAGGACATAATAATCATAATGCTCGGTAGCGACCTGAAGCGCGTAGCTCTTGCCGATATTGCCGCCGAGACCCACATTGAGCCCCGCCTCCTGAAGGAGATAGTAAATCAATGAGGTAGTGGTGGTCTTGCCATTGCTTCCGGTAATGCATATTTTCTTCGCATTGTCATAACGGCCAGCGAACTCAATCTCGGAGACAATACCGATTCCGGCCGCCTCGATTTTCTTCACGAGAGGCACTGTGGACGGGATGCCCGGGCTTTTGATGACCTCGGAAGCATTGAGAATCAAATCCTCTGTATGACCGCCCTGCTCGAAAGGGATTTCCCATTGCTCGAGCATCTCCACATACTTGTCCTCAATCTTACCCTTGTCGGAAAGGAAAACGTCAAAGCCCTTGACCTTTGCGAGAACTGCGGCACCAACACCGCTTTCTCCTCCTCCAAGAACAACAATACGATTATTCATAACTATCTGATTTTCAACAATGCCAATGTCGCCACAGCCAATATCAGCTCAACCAGCCAGAAGCGGGCGACAATCTTTGCTTCCGGGATTGGGTGCGAAGGCCAGCTGATGAGGGCAGGAACGTCAATCTTCTGGTAATGATGGTGAAGAGGCGCCATCCTGAAAATCCTGCGGCCGGCTCCGTATTTATGTTTCGTGTATTTGAAATAAAATCTCTGCATCAGTACCGAGAGGCTCTCCACGAAGAATACTCCGCAGAGAATCGGCAGCAGGAGCTCCTTCCTTATGAGGATGGCGCTTACACCGATGATTCCTCCGACGGCAAGGCTTCCGGTATCTCCCATGAATACCTGGGCAGGGTATGAATTGTACCACAGGAAACCGCAGAGGGCACCCACGAAGATGGCCATGAAGATGGCCACCTCTCCGGTACCCGGAATGAACATTATGTTGAGATATTCCGAATTGAGGATATTGCCGCTGAGCCAGGCGAGGATTCCTATCACCACACCGACAATTGCTGATGTTCCTGCGGCAAGGCCGTCCATTCCGTCAGTGAGATTGGTTCCGTTGGAGCAGGCAGTGATGACAATGACAATCATCAGCACGTAGATTGCCCACTTGCAATACCAGCCCCAGGCGCCCTTGAAAGGAGAGAAAGCCTTGTAGTCGAACTCATGGTCCTTGATGAAAGGAATTGTGGTCTTGGTGCTCTTGACCACATTCTCCGTTTCCCAGACACTGTCCTCGACAAGGGTCTCGGTGTCCACATTGAGGGTCTGCTCAGGCTTGACCTCAACCTTCTCCCTGACGACAATCTGGTCACTGAAGCATACCGTGAGGCCTACCACGAAGCCAAGGGCAATCTGGAGAATGAGCTTCATCTTCTCGCTCATTCCTTCCTTGTCGTGCCTGAAGACCTTGATATAGTCATCGACAAAGCCCATTCCGCCACACCAGAGGGTGGTGAGAAGCAGGAGCTGGGTATAAATGTTGGTCAGGTCGCAGAAAAGCAGCACCGGCACAATGATGGCGAGCAGAATGATGACTCCGCCCATTGTAGGAGTGCCCTTCTTCTGCATCTGTCCCTCAAGGCCGAGGTCACGGATTGTCTCCCCGATCTGTTTCCTCTGCAGCCAGCGGATGATTCTTCTTCCCACGAAAAGGGATATGAGCATGGCGGTGACACAACCGAGCATGGCCCTGAATGACAGATAAGTCATAAGGCCCTGTCCCGGAATGTCGTATTCCTTCAATGCCTGGAAAAGTGCATAAATCATAATTGTCCCATCGTTTTGAAGACCTCGCTGACAATCTCCCTTTCGTCAAAATGTCTGTGTTCGGTACCTATTATCTGATATGTCTCGTGTCCCTTGCCCGCAAGCAGGATGACTGAGCCTGCCGGAGAAAGTGTAACTGCCGCCCTGATTGCCTCCTTCCTGTCCGCGATGAACAATGCCCTGGCAAGTCCCTCCGGGCTGAATCCCTTCCTGATATCCTCCAGGATATCCTCGGTCCTCTCGGTCCTGCTGTTGTCCGAAGTAACGAAAACCCTGTCGGAGTACTTCTCCGCAACGGCTGCCATCTCAGGTCTCTTGGTCTTGTCCCTGTCTCCTCCGCATCCGAAGAGACAGACGATATTCTTCTTCGGCCCGATCTCCCTGAGGGTACGGAGAACATTCTCCATCGCATCCGGAGTGTGGGCGTAATCTATTATCACTGTAATGTCTTTCGGGCCTCTGAGTGTCTCCAGCCTGCCCTTGGCGGATTCCAGACTGCTGATCTGGAGCAAGGCCTCGTCCTCAGTGGCCCCGCAGATGACGGCCGCCGTGTAGATTGCCAGGAGATTGTAGGCATTGTGCTGGCCGATAAGCCTTGTCCACACCTCCCTGCCGTCAATCCTGAGCTGCATGCCGTCGAAACTTTCCTCCACAATGCGGCAGGTATGATCAGCAATGCCCCTGCAGGAGTAGGTAACCACCTTTGCTGCAGTGTTCTGCACCATCACCATTCCGTTCCGGTCATCGGCATTGGTAACCGCATAGGCACCTGCCGGGAGTCTGTCGAAGAAGAGTTTCTTGCAACGGAGATACTCGGCGAAGGTCTTGTGATAGTCCAGATGGTCGTGAGTGAGGTTGGAGAAGATTCCTATATTGAAATCCAGACCGGTCACACGCTCCTGCTCCATTCCGATTGAGCTGACCTCCATGAAACAGTATTCGCAGCCCTCATCCACCATCTCCCTCATCAGGGAATTGATGGTGATCGGGTCCGCAGTCGTGTTTGCTGTCTCCAGCATCCTGTCACCCACATAGTTGGCAATTGTGGAGAGCAGTCCGCACCTGTAGCCGAGATTCGTGAAGAGATGGTACAGCAATGTCACCGTAGTGGTCTTGCCGTTGGTTCCGGTGATGCCGACAAGGGTCAGGAAACGGGAAGGATGCCCGTAAAAGGCGTCCGCCGCCATCGCCACCGCATATCTCGAATCAGGGACACGTACAAACGCCACTTTGTCCTGGAGGGAAGGATCAAGACCTTCCAGCTGCTCCCGGAGAGCCTCCTCATCCTCGTACAATACGGCTGAGGCACCTTTTTCGATGGCCGAGGCAATGAATTCATGTCCATCGCCCGCAAAACCGCGTACCGCAATGAAGGCCGCGCCGGGAATCACCTTCCTGGAATCGCTGCAGACCGCCGTCACGGATATTCCGGACGGGCCGGAAACCTCGACCGCCCTGCACTGTGATATAATGTCCTTCAATATCATTCTATTGTAATTTCAATGTAACTGTTTCTCCTGTCTTCAATGCCGTACCCTGTGCCGGGCTCTGTGAAACCACGTGTCCGCAACCCGAATATGAGCATCTGTAGCCATCATTCTCGATAGCATAGAGGGCATCTTTCAGCCCCATCCCCATCACGTTCGGCACCCTTCCGTCCCGGGACGTGACCGGTTTGTCCACCTTTATGTCCGGCATCTGGGACTTATCCCCGTAAACCTCCCGGAATGTGCCGTCCATCACGTAGAGGTTGTCCACAATATCCTTGTACACGGCCGCAGGGATTGAACCTCCGAAAACGGCCTTGCTTGTAGGATAGGAATAAAGCACCACAATTGCCGTATATTTCGGCTGCTCCGCCGGGAAAAATCCCACGAAAGTCGCCTGATATTTGCGCCTTCCCTCCCTGTCCTTGAACGGATCCGTCTTGCTGGCCTGCGTCGGGTCCATATATACCCAGGCCGTTCCGGTCTTTCCGGCAACCCTGAGTCTGGCATCCTTGAGCCTCGCCGCCGTACCTTCCGAAGTAATGGAAAGAAGTCCGCTGGTCAGGCTGTCGGCAACCGCCCTTGAGCATACCGCTCCATTCAGCACCGAAGGGCCTTTCTTCTTGATAACCTTCCCGTCTTTCTCCACCGACTCCACGATATACGGGCGCATCATCCTCCCCTTGTTGGCGATGGCATTGTAGAATGTCAATATGTGGAGCGGGGTCTCCGCCACCGCATATCCAATCGCTACTGACGCAAGGTCTGTCATTGTCCAGTACCTGGAATCCGGAGAAGGCAGCACCGGTGTTGCAAGTCCCTGAAGGTCAAAGTCAAAGGCCTCGCCGAGACGATAGCGATAAAGGTTGTCGATCAGTTTTTTCGGCTCGGAAGCGTAGTTGTCCTTCACCAGTCTCTGGAATATGTAGTTCGATGACATCTCATATCCTTTCCTCACCGACATCGTCTTCTTTCCGGTCCTCCGCTCATAATCCCTCACGTGATCGTCAGCCTTGATTTTTGCAATCTTCACATCTCCCCCGTCCGTCGGTATCTCGTCCGAGAGCTTGACTCCGGCATCCTCCATCACGCTCATCAGGATTGCAGTCTTGAACACTGAACCCGGATTGCCCTTTCGTCCAATTGCCAGATTGTAGGTCTCCCCCAATGCCTTCGAAACCGAGTCCCTCAACAGGTTCACCATAGTGCAGATAGCTCCGGTCTCAACATCCATCACCATCACGCAGCCACCCTCGATATCCGGCTGGTCCGTAATCCTGGACCTCAGCGACTTGTCCGCAATATCCTGAAGGTCAATGTTGATTGTCGTCCTGACATCATAGCCGTCTGTCGCATTGACCCAGCTGCTGTCCTTGTCGAGAATCATTGCCTTGTCACTCTTTCTCATCCATCTGTAGCCGCTGCTGCCGTGGAGATAGTAGTCGTATGCCCCCTCCAATCCCTTAGCTGTCTTGCCATCCTCGACATATCCTATTACCCTGCGGGCAAGTGACCCGTATGGATAACTCCTCTTGTCCCTGTTCACGACAATGATCCCGCCCTTGTTTCCTCCTTCGCAGAACAAAGGCATCTGCCTGAATTTCAGCATTGTGGCATGGTCCACCAGACCACTGACCTTCATATAGGTATTGCCTTTCTCCCTGCCGGCGACAATGGACTTGTACCATCCGTCGGCACTCTTCTCAGGAACTGCGGCGGCAAGGCTTTTCGACAGTTCGCGAGCCTTGGCCCTCCACTCATTCTCCTTCGCCTCTCCCTTCTCACGTCCCTTTGTCTTGCCATAGTCAATGAACTCCTGCTTTCTGACAGTGCAGTCCATAAAAATCTGGTACATCGGAATGGAAGTGGCAAGAAGCCTTCCTTCCGACGATATGATGTCTCCCCTTCTCGGCTCAATCGGCTGCCTCGTACTCTTGTTCATATAGTATTTCGCAATGTACGGGTCGCTGTCCACGAAGGTATTCTGCAGATAAATCACCCTCAGAATCACAGCGACGGAAGCAATGATGAAGACGATGTAGAGAAGCCAGAGCAGGAATCCCTCCCTGTCGGTTTTCTTTATATTCTCCTTGTTTCTCATCATCATCTCCTCCTCTTGTCGATTACCACGGCCGGCTTCTCCGGCACCCCTACCCCCGAATTGAGGTCATCCAGAATGGCATCCACGGTACTCGCCCTGTCGAATCCCTTGAGAATCACCATCTTCTGCGCATGCTTGATTGACAGTTCCTTAATCACGGCCCTGTTCTTCTCAGCCCTTGCGATTACATTCTCCGATGCCATGTCAAAAAGAATCGCAAGCCAGAAAAGCACGAAAACGTAGAGGAAATACGGAAAGAGTTTCTCCGCGCCGAGCCTCATAAGGAGCTTTCCCTCAAGGATGGACTTGAACACCTGGCCGAGGAATATCATAATTTTCCTGAAACTCATACCTCGTCCTCCCCAATTTTCTCTGCAATTCTCAGCTTCGCGCTCCTCGCCCTGGTATTGGAAGAAATCTCCTCCTCGGACGGAAGAACCGGTTTCCTGTTGACAGCCCGCAGAGGGGCGTTGACATTGCCGTAGAAATCCTTCTCCACCTCACCCCTGATATTGCCTGCCTTGATGAAGTTCTTGACCATCCTGTCCTCAAGGGAATGGTAGGTGATGACCACGAGCCTGCCTCCCGGGCGAAGCGTTGCGGCCG